>NZ_CP120416.1:3915000-4515000 GCF_032773895.1 Teredinibacter sp. KSP-S5-2
AGGCGTCTTCGACCATTCTCTGAATACCATATTCCGCTCGCCAGCTTAACTCTCTAGCCGCCAGACCTGGGTCTGCATAGCACTCGGCAATATCACCAGCTCGACGTTCAACGATGTCAAAAGCCACCGTCTTACCACTGGTTTCCTCAAAGGCCTTAACCACTTCTAATACACTGTAACCGTTACCCGTTCCCAAGTTATAGGTATAGCAACCGGCATCAGCCTGTTGCAGCTTCTGAATGGCCTTTACATGTCCTTTGGCCAAATCCACCACATGAATGTAGTCACGAACCCCAGTGCCATCCCGAGTGGGATAATCATCACCAAAAACTCGCAGCTTCTCTAGTTTACCAACCGCAACCTGAGCGACAAAAGGCAACAAGTTGTTGGGAATTCCCTGAGGATCTTCACCAATACGACCACTTTCGTGTGCCCCAATCGGGTTAAAGTAACGCAGTAAACACACCTTATGCTTGCTTGATTGTGATTTACACACATCACGCAGAATCTCTTCGACCATTAACTTGCTACGACCATAAGGGTTGGTCGCACTGGTAGGGAAATCTTCCAAAATGGGGACAGAAGCCGGGTCGCCGTAGACAGTTGCAGAAGAACTGAACAACAATCGCTCTACACCAAACTCATCCATTACCTGGCAAAGCGCAATCGTTCCGCCCACATTATTGTGATAATAAGTTAGTGGGATGTCATTGGACTCACCCACAGCCTTTAAGCCGGCAAAATGAATCACCGAATCGATATCATATTGTTGAAAGACTTCACGCATAGCCGGCTTGTCACAGATATCCACTTGATAAAAAGGGATTTGTTTGCCAACAATTTCTTCAACACGTTTTAGTGACTCAAGCTTGCTGTTGTAAAGATTATCCACAACAACAATATCAAACCCCGATTCAATAAGCTCAATGCAGGTATGACTCCCGATATAACCTGCTCCTCCTGTCACTAATACTGTCATAACTTAAAACCCTTTGTTGGTTAAACTGCGTTCAATATCAATACGTTAGCTACGCACAGGCTGTTAATTATCACATAGTAAAAGCTTTTTATTGAAATCTATTTTTTTAAAACCCACGTAACTAAAAAATAATGCGCAAAAATGATTGATTAAGCGATGAGTCGAATTGATTGGTCGGCTGGCCTGAAGTTTGAATATAAATAACCATAAAGTACCCAACGACAACGTTTTGTCGCTTTTTGAGAATTATTCACACTATTAGGACTCTAAGGTTCTATCCTTAAAAGAAGGAGTTAGGTTCAAAAGTAAAGATAACTGTTTTATCCCGCTAGTGAGCGAGGGGGTACGCGAGGAGGCCTGCTGCATGACAATTTTTAGTCATTACCAAAAACGCTACGAGAAAACCCAGCAAGAAGAACTCACAATTCAAGAATATTTGGATCTGTGTAAAAAAGACCCCAGTGTATACGCTACAGCGTCAGAACGAATGCTGAAAGCGATTGGCGAACCTGAGCTTGTCGACACATCAAAAGACTCTCGACTCAGTCGAATCTTCTCTAATAAAGTAATAAAACGTTATAAAGCCTTTGAAGAATTTTATGGCATGGAAGAAGCTATCCAACAGATAGTCTCCTTTTTCCGTCACGCTGCTCAGGGGCTTGAAGAGAAGAAACAAATACTTTACTTACTCGGCCCGGTTGGCGGTGGTAAATCATCCCTGGCTGAACGATTAAAATCCTTAATAGAAAAAGAACCCATATACTGCATTAAAGACTCTCCCGTATACGAATCCCCATTAGGGTTATTTGACCCGGAAGAGGACGCCGAAATTCTGGAAGAAGACTACGGTATTCCAAGACGTTACATCAAAACCATTATGTCTCCCTGGGCAGTAAAGCGTTTGCACGAATTCGGTGGTGATATAAGTAAATTTAAAGTGGTCAAACTTTATCCCTCCGTGCTAGATCAAATTGCTGTTTCAAAAACAGAGCCTGGAGACGAAAACAATCAGGATATTTCCTCTCTGGTTGGTAAAGTGGATATTCGAAAGCTTGAAGATTTCCCACAAAACGACCCGGATGCCTATAGCTTTTCTGGAGGGCTATGCCGCTCCAATCAGGGCATGATGGAATTTGTGGAAATGTTTAAGGCGCCCATAAAGGTCTTACACCCTCTCCTTACCGCAACGCAAGAAGGTAATTACAATTCAACAGAAGGTTTGGGTGCAATTCCCTTTGAAGGCATTGTGCTTGCACACTCCAACGAAGCGGAATGGCAAACTTTTAAAAACAACAAAAACAATGAGGCATTTATTGATCGTGTCTATATCGTTAAAGTGCCTTATTGTTTGAGAGTTTCAGAAGAAATTCATATTTACGAAAAACTCCTCCAAAACAGTTCTCTATCCAAATGCCCATGCGCGCCCGACACATTGCGCATGCTGGCACAATTCAGCGTACTTTCACGTATTAAAGAACCGGAGAACTCCAGTATCTATTCCAAGATGCGTATTTACGATGGTGAAAACTTAAAAGATACCGACCCCAAAGCGAAATCCCATCAGGAATATGAGGACGCAGCAGGTGTCGACGAAGGCATGGATGGTTTATCAACCCGATTTGCGTTCAAAATTTTATCCAAGGTATTTAATTTCGACCCGATAGAAATTGCAGCTAACCCGGTCCACCTTCTTTATGTTCTGGAAAAGCAAATTGAGCAAGAACAATTTCAAGATGAGATTCGCGATAAATACCTCGGATTTATCAAAGAGTATATGGCACCCAGATATGTTGAATTTATCGGCAAGGAAATTCAAACCGCGTATCTGGAATCCTATGCCGAATATGGGCAAAATATTTTTGACCGCTACGTTATCTATGCCGACTTCTGGATTCAGGATCAGGAATACCGCGACCCTGAAACTGGTGAGATACTGGATAGGGCATCATTAAATGAAGAGCTGGAAAAAATAGAAAAGCCAGCTGGCATTAGTAACCCCAAAGATTTCCGTAACGAGATTGTTAACTTTGTTCTTCGCGCACGCGCCAACAACAATGGCAATAACCCAGTTTGGAACAGCTACGAAAAACTGCGCACAGTAATTGAGAAGAAAATGTTCTCCAATACGGAAGACCTATTACCTGTTATTTCCTTTAACACCAAATCTTCTGCTGATGACAAGAAAAAACACGAAGACTTTGTTGCCCGAATGGTGGCCAGGGGTTATACGGAGAAACAGGTTCGCTTACTGTCCGAATGGTATCTGCGTGTAAGGAAATCCCAATAGGTATAAATTGCAATGCAGTCTACGTAGGTTAACTATGAGCTACATCATTGATCGGCGCCTCAACTCCAAAAAGAAAAGCATGGTCAACCGCCAGCGATTTTTGAGGCGCTATCGCAACCACATTAAAAAAGCCGTCGCCAAAGCCGTGGATAAACGCTCCATAATGGATATGGAGAAAGGCGAGAAAATCAGCATCCCGTCCAAAGACATTAACGAGCCCATTTTTCACCACGGCGATGGCGGAACCAATACTCGGGTTTTGCCAGGCAACGATCAGTTTATCGCCGGCGATCAAATCCAACGCCCCCAAGGAGGTGGCGGACAAGGTGGTGGTTCCGGCCAAAATGCCAGTGACAGCGGAGAAGGCGAAGACGATTTTATCTTTCAAATAACTCAGGAAGAGTTCCTCGATTTCATGTTCGAAGACCTTGAACTCCCCAACCTGGTAAAAAGGCAGTTGTCAGGAACAGAGGATTTTGAATTTCGACGGGCGGGCTTCAGTAATCAGGGCTCGCCGGGAAAAATAAACGTTATTCGTTCAATGCGTTCTGCCAAATCACGTCGGATAGCGTTAACCGGCCCCAAAAAGAAACAGATCCGTCAACTTGAGGAAGAGCTATCAGCCCTTGAGGATGATGAAAAAGATCCAACCGAAAAACGGGCAGAACTGGAACAAAAAATAAAAAAGCTGAAAGCCCAGATCCATAAAATACCCTGGCTGGACGATTTTGACCTTAAGTACAACTTGCACGTTAAGCAGCCCATCCCCCACTCCAGAGCCGTCATGTTTTGCATCATGGATGTATCGGGTTCGATGGATCAGGCGACCAAAGATATCGCCAAACGATTTTTCCTGCTGCTGTACATGTTCCTGAACAGGAACTATGAAAAAACAGAAGTGGTGTTTATTCGCCATCACACTAGCGCAAAAGAGGTGGATGAACAGGAATTTTTCTATTCCAGAGAAACAGGCGGCACCATTGTTTCCAGTGCATTAAAGCTCATGGATGAAGTTCTTCAGGAACGATATCCGATCTCAGAATGGAATATTTACGCAGCACAAGCATCTGACGGTGATAACTGGAATGATGACTCCACTATTTGCTACCGACTGTTAACGGAAAAAATTCTACCCAAACTACAGTATTTCTCTTATCTGGAAATCACCAACCGGGATCACCAGGCTCTGTGGCATGCTTACGCGCAAATTCAGAATGATTTTCCTGAAGCATTTTCTATGCGTCAGCTGGTCGATGCAAAAGATATATTCCCGGTATTTCGAGAGCTATTTCAGAAGAAAACACCATGACAAACAAACCCATTTCAACAGGGTCTGAGTGGACCTTCGAACTGATTGAAGAATATGATCGCGTTATCGGGAGCATCGCCAAAGAATTTGGTCTGGACACTTACCCAAACCAAATAGAAGTCATCAATTCTGAACAGATGATGGACGCTTATGCCTCTGTTGGCATGCCTCTCGGATACAACCATTGGTCTTACGGCAAACAGTTTCTCAGTGTTGAACAGTCTTATACTCGCGGACAAATGGGGTTAGCTTACGAAATCGTCATTAACTCCAACCCTTGCATAGCTTATTTAATGGAAGAAAACAGCATCACCATGCAGGCATTGGTGATCGCCCACGCATGTTATGGCCACAATTCATTTTTCAAAGGCAACTATTTGTTCCGCAGCTGGACAGACGCCGGATCGATTATCGATTATTTAGTCTTCGCTAAAAACTATATCGCCAAATGTGAAGAAAAATACGGTGTGGAATCCGTTGAAAACATTCTCGATTCCTGCCACGCACTCATGAGTCATGGTGTTGATCGATACAAACGCCCCTATCCCATATCCAATCACGAGGAGCAGGAAAGACAAAAAGAACGGGAAGAATACTTACAGAAACAGGTCAACGACTTATGGCGAACGATTCCCGAGTCGCAACAGCAGGCATCGGAAAAAAATAAACTACGTTTTCCATCTGAACCCCAGGAAAACCTACTCTATTTTATTGAGAAAAATGCACCGTTATTAGAACCCTGGCAAAGAGAAGTAGTGCGTATAGTGCGCAAAATTGCGCAATATTTTTATCCTCAAAAGCAAACCCAAGTAATGAATGAAGGCTGGGCATGCTTCTGGCATCACTTTTTGCTCAACACCATGTACGACCGGGGTTATGTTACAGATGGATTTATGATGGAGTTTATGCAATCCCATTCCGGCGTCATTTATCAGCCTCCATACAATAGTCAGTATTTTTCTGGTATCAACCCTTATACCTTGGGCTTTCATATGATGCAGGACATCAAACGCATATGTGAGAACCCAACCGACGAAGACAAGCATTGGTTCCCGGATATTGCTGGCAGCGACTGGATTAAAACTCTGGATTTCGCCATGCGTAATTTTAAGGACGAAAGCTTTATTCTTCAGTTTCTCTCACCCAAACTCATGCGCGAGTTAAAACTATTCCTTATTCTTGATGACGACACGAAGAAGAATATTGAAGTTACCCACATTCATGATGAACTGGGTTATCGTGAAATTCGTGAAGCATTGTCCGCACAATACAACCTCGGTAATCGGGAACCCAACATTCAAGTGTACGATGTGGATGTCCGCGGCGACAGATCTCTTACCTTGCACCACTATCGATTTAACCGAAAACCACTAGACAAATCGACAGAAGAAGTGCTCAAACATGTTCATCGCCTATGGGGATTTGATGTGCATATTCATTCACTTGAAAACGATAAAATTAAACAAAGTTTTCACTGCCCCCCTATTCCTGAGCCTGTCGAGGACGAAGCAAAGGATAATTCTTCCCATTAAATACCAATACTAAAAGGGGATCAGATCATCCAATAAAAAGCCACCGCTACTGTCGGTGGCTTTTTTGCTTAGGCTTTCACTCTGACTCTACGTCGAAGGAAACCAGGTAAATTCTGATATATGGCAAGGGAAGACACTATCATTGCACAGCCCAATATAGACATAGCCGAAAGCGATTCGTCTTGCACCATCATACCAATAACAATAGCAATCACCGGAGTAATCAAGGTGATCAACGAAACGGTGTCAACCGGACAATGCCTTAACACATAGAAAAACAAGGTTCCACCCAAAACAGAGCCGGCGATAACAAGGTAAATCACTCCAAGCATTGAATGCGTATCCACAAACTCGGGAATTCGGCCATCCATAAAAAACCAACTGATGACAAAACCCGGCGTGGCCACCAAAAGCACTCCCGTCGACAAACGAAATGCATCGACCTGTCCACCGACCGCCTTCATGCACACCGAACTGAACCCCCACAATATCGCGGACGTTAACATGCCGAGCACGCCATATATGGCGTGCCCTCCTATCTCCATTTGCTCAATATGAATTAACGTGAGCCCCATTATGGCAATAATCAACGCCAACACCTTACCAACGGTAAATACATTTTCCTTGAGGATAAAATACGAAAATGTGCCGACAGTAAACGGGAACATACCCAACACCACAGCCATCACACCGGAGGGTATAAACTGAGCGGACCAATAAACAATAAGCATATTGGGAAACAAACCAATTGCTCCAGCAAAAAAAGCCAGCCAATCTTTTGAAGATTTTACTAAGGGTTTGCGCATAGCAATCAAAATTGCTAAACACACAGCCAGTGCAATCACCATTCTCACACTAATTGCGGTAACAAAACTCAAACTGCTATTACTCCATTGAATTGCTAATGGAGTTGTCGACCATATTAATACAACGCCTGCATACGCTAATGCCACTCTCATGTTCCACCCCCTTACTTGTGGCGAATACTACCCATTTAAAAATTACGCTGTAAAACCCTTGAAAACAAAAAAGGCCGCAGGTTTTACGCTGCGGCCTTTTGAAATTCTGTTGTTGATATGAATTTTCTAGTCTGGCACACAGCAAGCGACGACGCGGAACCACCAAATGGCACAGCGGGCGACGACAACATGCTTGGCAAACATTGAGAAATTCATATATTTGTAACGTAAACAATAATTCTTAATAATTAACGGTAAGTGGTTTAAAGTGTGCGTTAAAGATCAAAATCGGTCAAGAGAATTATGCAAATATTTTTAGTCGGTGGAGCAGTTCGAGATAAACTTCTCGGCTACCCCTATTCAGAAAAGGATTGGGTTGTAGTGGGCGCAACCCATCAAGAGATGATTGAACAAGGCTTCACCCAAGTCGGCAAAGATTTCCCGGTATATTTGCACCCCCAAACCAAAGATGAATACGCCCTGGCCCGCACCGAACGAAAAACGGGGAATGGCTATACCGGATTTCAATTTAATTCTGACCCAACCATTACACTGGAAGAGGACCTGGCCAGACGCGACCTCACCATTAACGCAATTGCCGAAACAGAGACGGGAGACATCGTCGACCCATACAACGGCCAAAGAGACATACAAAACAAAATACTGCGACATGTTTCTCACGCATTTACTGAGGATCCAGTGCGCATACTTCGTGTTGCACGATTCGCTGCTCGCTACGCCCATTTAGGTTTTACCCTCGCAGAGGAAACCCGTCTATTAATGGAACAAATGGTTTTAAATGGAGAAGTCGACCACTTAGTCTCAGAACGTATATGGAAGGAACTCTACCGTGCGCTGTCAGAACCAACGCCCACTCAGTTTATTGAAACCCTTCGTTCCTGCCATGCGCTGAAAAAAATCATGCCAGAACTGGATGCGCTTTTCGGAGTTCCCCAACCGGAGCAACACCACCCGGAAATTGATACCGGGGTGCACGCTTTACTATCGCTTAAAAGGGCGGCATCTCTATCAGACTCTACTAGAATCCGATTTGCAGCATTAATACACGACCTCGGTAAAGGTACGACACCCGAAGAAACCCTACCTCATCACTACGGTCACGAAGAAGAAGGGGTGGCACTTGTCGACCATCTGTGTAACAGGCTGTCCGCGCCAAATGAGTACCGCGATCTAGCCAGAATCTGTACCCGTTTTCACACTCACTGCCATAAGGCTTTCGAGTTAAAACCAAGTACGCTACTTAAAGTTCTGGAACAAACCGATGCTTACCGCAAACCGGATCGATTTGAAGAATTTCTCATTTGTTGCCAGGCTGACGCTCAGGGAAGAACCGGAAAGGAGAATACTGCGTATCCCCAGGCAGAATTTCTACATCGCGCTTATCAAGTCACTTCGAATATCAACGTTAAGGCGTTGCTGGAACAAGGTATTACAGGCAAAGACCTTGGCGAAGCCATCAGAAGAGAGCGACTACGGCAGTTAAAAATATTGAAGCAAGCTGAGAACAAACCGAATGCACACACAGAATAATCAACAGAAAGTCATTCTTATCACTGGTGCAGCTAAACGTATTGGCGCCTCCCTGGCAAAAGACCTGCACTCAAATAACTACAAAATCATTATTCACTATAACCAGTCAGAGTCATCTGCCCGCTCACTTATGGAGTCATTAAATAATCGACGGGCTGACACAGCAACAATGATTCAGGCAGACTTACGCAACCTGGATCAAACCCTTTCTTTAGCCGAACAAGCCATTGCATATTGGGGACGACTCGATGGACTAATTAATAATGCTTCTACCTATTATTCCACTCCTATAGGAGAGTGCACCCCGGAGCAATGGCAGGATTTATTTTCCAGCAATCTCAAAGCACCGTTTTTTTTGGCTCAAGCCTGTGTAGAAGCATTAAAGAAAACTCGCGGACACATAATTAACATTGCCGATATTCACGGGCAACGCCCTCTGGCAAAACACAGCATGTACTGCATGGCCAAAGCGGGCAACATTATGATGACCAAAACCCTGGCCAAAGAACTGGCTCCAGAAATAAAAGTCAATGGTATCGCACCGGGCGCAATACTGTGGCCAGAAAATGATGGGGAGAACAGCGTCGATAACACTGAGATACTGAATCAGATCCCTCTGAAAGAATTAGGCAACACACAAAGCATCACCTCTTCAATTCGTTTTCTACTAATGGAATCCTCTTATATAACCGGGCAGATTATTAACGTTGACGGTGGTCGTTCTTTGAGTCAGTAGTTGATAAAAATCAAGATTTTTACCTGAATATGTACCACAATTTAACTGGTGGGGAGTGTGGTTTTACTCCCTGAAATCCAGCAGGCCGGAAGCCTAAATTGAGAGTTGGAGGTGTGTCATGAGCTTAGTTCCTCGTCATTCCATCTTTGACCTTGATTCTTTTTTTGATAACACATGGATTCCTTTCCGAGCCCACTCTGCAGAGCACGGCGTTTTCTCTCCTCGCGTAGACATCAAAGATACTGGTGATAGCTACGAAATCTCCGCCGAATTACCCGGCATTAAAAAAGAAGACGTCCACGTATCCTTGCAGGATGGTGTGTTATCGATTGAGGCCGAAACTCGCTCAGAAAACAAAGAAGAAAAAGACGGACAAATTATTCGTCAGGAAAGGCGTTATGGAAAATTCTTCCGCAGTTTTGACTTGGGCCCCCAAGTCCATGAGGGCGATATTACTGCCAGTTTCGATGATGGCGTATTGAAACTTTCCGCTCCTAAAACAGAGCCCAAAGAACAAGCCGTAAAACGCATCGAAATTAAATAACGATTGTGACCATAGCGACAGGGACGTTGCCGTTTACCTCTTCTATTCATTTTCATCTATTTAAGATAAAGATTCTCCCCGCCGGTTTAACCATGCACTCTATCAACACACCTAAATATCAGTTAGGCATCAAAGACATATCATTTATCTCGATTCGATTACATGCCTTACCATACCCCAACGTATATTTCAGCGCAGGATAAACCCGAGCGGAACTAATACAATAACCCAGCGTAATAAGCCCCGAGCTTCCCCATAAAGCCCGTATTCTTTCACGTAATTCATCTGCTTCGGGGTTATGTGCCAACACAAGCTCGGTAAAACGCACAACCAATGCAACATCTTCCGGCAATTTATTCAAATCTCTATTTACAATTGCACGCACAATTTCTACATCCACCTTTGCTTCCAAGGCCATATTCACCACTAACTGCGTGCACGGTCCACAATCGTCCCAAATAATCGCCCGTATTCTGGCTGCAAATAACGATTCAACGGGTAAATTACCCGAGTGAGATGACATGGTCTGAAACCCCATAAACTTTAAAAATGCTCCCAGATCCGCTTCGAGAATATCCTGCATATACTGCACATCGTAATCGTAACGCCGCTTCATATTCAGAAGCATTTTACCGAATATATATCGAATCATTATTCCAACCTTACACAATGAGGTTCACGCTCAAATGAAAAATCCAGACATCAATATTGAAATTGTGATGACAAAGACACCCCGAGGCCTTGTTCCTGAACTCTGACAGGCTTAAACAACAGGAAAAGACTCAACAAGAAAGTTATAACGCACGCATTCAGCATCATGGAAAAATTCCCGTTATCCAACAGACTGGCCCCCAACAAAGGTCCCGATGCCAAACCGATAAAAGACACCACATTGGCAATCGTTGAAAGCCGCCCGCTACTGTCCAACTCGGACGTTACCGCTAACAAAAAAGACAGAACTGCCGGCCAGGAGAAAAACAGCAGCGCCATAGCAACAACATAGACAGAAGCCTGTGTTGAAAAACGCAAAAGCGCTGCCGAAAGCATCGACAGAACGACACCCGCAACAACCCAATGCAAACGACCAAAACGATTACCGCTAATCACTGGCAAGGCCGCACCAAGCAAACCCAGTAACCCGGTCAATGCGATATACACACTGACACTTTCATCAGCGATACCGGCACCAAGACCAATAAGCCCAACATAAGCCCAAATTGCACTGGCACCAACTTGATAAAAAGCAATAGATAATAACAATAACAGTGCGTAAGCAAACATTGTAGAGAATGAAGTTCCAGGCAGAGCGGCCTTAGGCTTATGCTGAAGCCGAGGAAGAAATATCAGAAAAATCACACTTAACAGCGAAAAACCAGCCATTACCAAGAACACAGCATGTTCACTATATGTGGTTTCGAAAACGGGCAATAAATAAATGACCAATGAACCAATACAAAATTGTATGAACAGTAAAGCACCAAAGGCTCTGTCTGGGTTACTCAACCTGGCAAGTACAGAAAAAGCAACACCGACACATAAACCACCAAAAATTCCCGCAGAAAAGCGCCAACCCAGCATGCCAGCGTAACTATTAATCCACATAGTGGTTACATCGAAGAGAATTAAACCAATAAAAAAAACAAACAGCGCTCTTTGCCAGTTAACTCGCCGAACTAAAAAAATAGCGATAACGCTACCCAGTAAGCCGCCGTATGTATTTGATGCGACAATCTGTCCGGCCTCAACATCACTGAAACCTATCCCCCCCGCTAATGCGTTAACCACACCCGGCAGGAAGTTGACATAAGAAAGACCAGCCATGGCAATAAAAGCCAGGAATATGTAGGCCAGGGGGCTACCTTCAGAGATTTTCTTTAACACAAAAAGGTTTGGCATAATTTCTCGCTGTATAAATCATTATCGTGGCCAGTGGAATTTTAAGCTTTTGAACACATTTAAAAATCGGCCTAGATCCCTAATAGTCGTGAATATTATTCACGACTTATTCTTGCTACACTCAAAGAACATAAAATTGAGACCGATAGAAATACTCGATGGATAAACTCCGCTCATTGGAAATATTTCTCGCCACCTGCGATAGCGGTAGCTTCGCGGGTGCGGCAAGGATCTGTAACAGCGATCCGTCCACCGTCAGCAAGGCAATCGGACGACTGGAAGCGCAATTGGGCCTAACCCTCTTTCAGCGCTCCACCCGACAGCTGCGCATTACCACAGCAGGTAAACGTTATGCCCGCACGGTACGCAAGATCATTCAAGACCTTTCTTCCTGCGAGAATGAACTGAAATATTTGAATGACTCTCCCAGCGGCACATTGCGTATCAGTTCCGCAGTCTGCTACGGCCACTTATACCTTCGCCCCTTATTCAGGGCGTTCTGCCAGCGCTACCCAGCCATAAAGCTGGAACTCGAAATAAATGATCTACATGTGGACATTATTGAGAACGATATTGATCTGGCTCTGCGTACAGGCTATGTAAAAGACAGCCGCTTGGTTGCTCGGCGCCTAAGTCCGATGGATTTTCTCGTTTGTGTATCACCGCAATACCTCGAAGCACACGGCACACCGCGGAACTGTGACGACTTTAAACAGCATCAATGGATTGGCTTTCGGATAAAAGAGACACAGCAACTACAGCCGATTTTTTTGCCCAACGAAAAAGGGGAATATATCCCTTATGAATTAGAACGAAGTCATATCACCGATGATGGCGAAGCAATGGCGCATATGTGTGCCGATGGTTTGGGCTTTGCGCAACTTCCTCACTTTCTTGCTAAAAAGGGGTTAAACAGCGGCGCACTGGTTTCCCTCTACCCTTACTTCAGGCCACCACAACCCGATAGTGGCGTGTTTGCCATTTATCCCAAACGGGATTATTTACCGGCCAAGGTCAGAGTGTTCATTGAATTTTTAACCGCATCTCTGGCGGCAACAGGAGAAGACGCCAATAGTACCTGGGCCGAAGATTGGAATCCTATCGTTAACTTTTCTCAATAAATTTTTTTTAACAGGATTGTTTTCGACAAGAAAAAATGAACTCACACTTTTACATTAACCGATCAGATTCGGCTTTCCAGATTTTTTGTCCATTTAAATGGAAACTCGTCCATAAGGATGCATAGGTTTTTCCCTGAACGGGGTGACATTCGTTCGGGGCGATTTCTGCCAACGGCCAAAGTACAAAGGCATTTTTTAGAATTTCGCTGCGCGGCAGCTCCACACCGGAATGCACGCCAATCAGCGAATCATAAGTCAAAATGTCGATATCCAAAGTGCGCGCACTAAACTTTGGCGCATTTCGATCCCGGCCGTGAGCCTGCTCTAAAGAGCGAAGATATTGAGATAAGGACTTAATATCCATATCGGTATCGATCATCGCCACCAGATTATGAAAATTGTCGCCATCAAACCCAACGGCCTCGCTTTCATACACACTGGATAAGGCAACCAAACCAAATTCTTTTTTCAGCGCTACCACACCGCTTTTAATATTGTCTTCCTTATTAATATTGCTTCCTAAACTCAAATACACTCGAGCCATTTATTACACTCCGGTCTCGGACAACCTACGCACACAGCGTTTTGTAACATTTAATCAGCGGCACCCGCGCTCAATACGCACGCCAACACTTGACGCCTGCGGAACAGCACCAGGCTTACTCACAGTAAGTGCCAACCAAGGCACGGTAAATTCCCGCAGAATAATTTCTGCAATTTGCTCAGCCATGGTTTCGATTAACTTAAATTCAGATTGCTGAACAAATTCAATTATTCGCTCAGACACAGCCTGGTAATTCAACGTATATTGCAACTCATCGGTTGCTGCAGCCTGACTAATGCCATAACCCATTTCCAGATCAATATGCACCTGCTGCTTGATACTTCGTTCCCAGTCGTACACACCAATAGTGGTGTCCACTTTTAAATCTTTAATAAAAACAATGTCCATCTATGCCGACACGCTCCAGGTTCACTTAACCACAGCAGGCAAATCCGCCAGCGGCCATCTTGGTTTTACTTTCACCGCCAAGCCCTCCGCCTGCCCAGCCAATAAGCGCTGGCACCCGGCATAAGCGATCATTGCACCATTATCGGTGCAAAATTCATTACGCGCATAAAAAACCCTGCTGTTGATTTTTTGCAGGTCTTTCTCAAGCTTTTCTCTCAACCGTTTGTTAGCCGACACCCCTCCGGCAATAATCAAGGTTGTCATGCCCGCCTCTTTTAAAGCCCGACGGCATTTAATGGCGAGCGTATCGACAACAGCTTCCTGAAAAGCATAGGCAATATCGGCACAGGTTTGATCATCCGGCAAACCGTTTTCCAAAGCGTGTTCGGTTACGGTATTTAAGGTATAGGTTTTTAAACCACTGAAACTGAAATCCAATCCAGGTCGATCAACCATCGGACGCGGAAAAGTAAAACGACCTGCCGTTCCCCGTTCAGCCAACTTCGCAATATGCGGCCCACCCGGATAGTCCAGGTCCATCATTTTTGCCGCCTTATCAAAGGCCTCACCCGCCGCATCATCCAGAGACTCGCCCATAAGCTGGTACTGCCCAATGCCATCTACTCGAACAAGTTGCGTGTGCCCTCCGGACACCAACAAAGCCACAAACGGAAAAGCAGGCGGATTATCTTCCAGCATAGGTGCCAACAAATGCCCTTCCATATGATGAACACCGATTGCCGGCACACCCCAACCAAAAGCTATAGCGCGCCCTACACAGGAGCCAACCAGTAAGGCACCGATAAGACCCGGCCCAGAAGTGTAGGCAATTCCATCAATCTTTCCTTTCGAATCGGTTTCATCAAGTAGCTGATCAACCAACGGCAGCAATTTGCGCACATGGTCCCGTGACGCCAACTCAGGAACGACACCACCATATTCACTATGTAGCTGAATCTGACTGTATAAATGATGCCCCAACAAACCTCGCTCACTGTCATACACAGCAACGCCCGTTTCATCACAGGAGGTTTCGATACCCAAAACTCGCATGTATTGCCTCATCCCCAAAAAACAGCGCGATTCTATCATAGGAAACCCGCCGACCACGGTTCGGATTCCCCCCAGGTCTAATCAGGTCAAACGAAATCATTTATCCCTTACTTAATTAGCGACTATTCTTTTAGAATCACCCGCCAAAAATACAGTAAACGTCGCTAAACTGACTAAACAAATAAAAACAAGCACCCGGATACAATGAAGACAAGGAAATACCTGATACAACAAGCGGTTGTTTACTGCCTAATCGGCCTCGCAATCGCGGCGGATGCGGTTGAAGATGGGAGCATTCACCCCCTTCAGTACGACATCATTGTTCCCATCGTTCCCGATGAGGAATACCTGAACATATCAAAAGGTATTCGGATTATCCCGAAAAAAGTAGAACAAAACCTGAAAAAACAGGGAGTTAGAGTTAAATACTTACCCACTGCTCGCGCAATGAGAACATTTGCCCGAGAGGAGTCCTACTGCTATTACGGCGGAACATCCAAGCTTCTAACCCCCTATGTCACTGCCGCATTAATAGAAAGCCCACCCAAAGCAAAACTTAAGTGGTTCATAGCTACAGCCAAGAACGACAAGATAATCACCGACATCAATAAGCTTAAAGGCAAAACAATTGGCATTCCCAAGGGCGTCAACCCAAAGCATCATTTCAGGGATTACGAAGCATATAACTTCGTTTTTGCCACCCGTTCCAGCCTCATACGCATGCTAACTTTTGGCAGCAACATTCGTTTGGATGCAGCAATTCTGGACAGCGACTATAAAGACAGCCTGCTCCAACAGGTTTCTGTCGATACCAGTAAACCGCTGGTTGAATATGGCCGAACCCTCAGCTGTTTTGCCAAAACACCCCATTCCAGAGACCTTCTCAAAGCCTTCAACCAAGCCTTTGAGAATGGTTAAAAATGATTGAAGCAAAGCGGTTGCGGTCAAAAAGAATTACGTATAGAATTGCGCACCCTTGAATTTCGACCTTGGGCGCACCTCTATTGCCCAAGCATTATGACCGAGTATAAATAAGGTAGGAATATGCCTTCAGTAAAACTGAAAGAAAACGAACCATTTGATATCGCGCTACGTCGTTTTAAGCGTTCATGTGAAAAAGCAGGTGTTCTTGCAGAAGTTCGTCGTCGTGAATTTTATGAAAAACCCACTTCTGTACGTAAGCGTAAAGCTGCTGCAGCGGTAAAACGCCACGCTAAGAAAGTTGCTCGCGAAACGAAAAAGTTCCAACGCCTTTACTAATTAGCCGGTTTTTCAACCAAACGAGCTTCCTATGTCTAGCGAAATAAAAGCTCAAGTCGCAGCCGCAGTTAAAGATGCGATGCGCGCCAAAGACAAGCAACGCCTCGGCGTTCTGCGGACGGTCATGTCCGAATTCAAAAAGGTTGAAGTAGATGAGCGCATCG
This sequence comes from Teredinibacter sp. KSP-S5-2, assembly GCF_032773895.1. Classification (NCBI taxonomy): domain Bacteria; kingdom Pseudomonadati; phylum Pseudomonadota; class Gammaproteobacteria; order Cellvibrionales; family Cellvibrionaceae; genus Teredinibacter; species Teredinibacter sp. KSP-S5-2. The sequence goes on from NZ_CP120416.1 coordinate 3,931,344, forward strand.
AGCTAGACGATGCGCGCGTTCTTGCCATACTGGACAAACTGGTAAAACAGCGTAAAGACTCTGCTACCCAGTACACCGATGCTGGCAGGCCCGAACTGGCTGAAATTGAAAACGCCGAAATTGCCGTTATTCAAGTATTCCTTCCTGAAGCGCTATCCGATACAGAAATTGCCCAACTTGTTCAAGCGGCAATCGAAGAAAGCGGCGCACAAGGCATGCAGGACATGGGCAAAGTCATGGCAATTGTTAAGCCACAAGTCCAGGGTCGTGCAGATATGGGCGCGGTAAGCAAACAAGTCAAAAGCCTTTTAGCATAACTCGCAAGACTATCCCCCGGATAACGCTTTCCCCCAGGCTAATTGCGTCATACACTTTCGCCCCATGAGCCGAATACCACAAAGCTTTATTGACGACCTTTTAAACCGTATCGACATCGTCGATGTGGTCGACCACAGGGTGAAGCTCAAAAAAACAGGCAAAAACTACGCAGCCTGCTGTCCTTTTCACGAAGAAAAAACCCCATCATTCACCGTCAGCCCAGATAAACAGTTTTATTACTGCTTCGGCTGCGGGGCAACAGGTAACGCCATCGGCTTTGTCATGGAATATGACCGCAGCGGCTTTGTCGAAGCGGTTGAAAACCTGGCCAAAATCGCCGGAGTAGAGGTTCCAAAAGAACAAGCTCGCCCGGAAGAGAATGCACAGCATGGGCGAAATAAGCGTATATACGAGACCCTCGATAAGGCCGCCCTCTACTTTCAGCGACAACTTAAACAGCATCCAGCCAGAAACCAACCGGTAAATTACTTAAAAAATCGTGGCTTAACCGGCGTCATTGCCCGAGATTTTGGGCTCGGCTACGCCCCACCCGGCTGGGACAATCTGCTTAACGCACTCGGACTAAACGAAGAGGACATCCAACTCCTGATCGACTCTGGCCTGGCAATAGAAAGGGAAGACAAACAAAGCATATACGACCGCTTTCGTCACAGAATCATGTTCCCAATCCGCGATACCCGTGGCAGAACAATTGGTTTTGGTGGGCGCGTACTCGGTAACGATAAACCCAAATACCTCAACTCACCGGAAACCGAAGTCTTCCACAAAGGCAAAGAACTATACGGACTCTACGAAGCCAGAAAAAGCAGCCGCCAATTGGAAAACCTGATTGTTGTCGAAGGCTATATGGACGTGATTGCCCTCACTCAATACGGCATCACCAACGCGGTAGCCACACTGGGTACCGCCTGCGGAGAGGAGCACCTGCGACTTTCCTTCCGCTATGTTAGCGAAGTGGTGTTTTGCTTTGATGGCGACGAAGCTGGCCGGACCGCAGCAAAGCGAGCACTTACCAACAGCCTATCCAGTATGGAAGATGGCCGCCAAATCAAATTCCTGTTCTTACCAGAAGGGCAAGATCCAGACAGCCTGGTTCGACAAATTGGTGCCGACCGTTTCAAGGCACAAATAAAAGCGGCCATTCCTCTGGAAGAGTTTCTGTTTGAAGCTGCAGCCGAAGGCATTGATATCCAACAGATGGATGGCCGAGCCAAGTTCAGTAAGATTGCTGCGCCACTCATTAATAAGCTCCCACAAGGTATTTTCAGGGAGCTTATGTTTGAAAACCTGGCTAAGCGCACTGGCCTAAGTACAGAAACCCTGCGCGCGCTCACCAAAGAAGAGTTTCACCTGGTAACGGAAGAACCCCCTTCACAAGAAGAACAAAGCCAGGAATCAGCACCCCCACCGGAAGAGTCGTACACACCCTCTCCTTCCTCGAATCACGAACCTAACTCGCTAAGATCTCAAATCGAATTGAATCCAGCGAGAATGGCCACCATTCTGTTGCTGGAAAGCCCAGAATTATTACAGCAAATGCCACCACCGCCAGACCTCGGTCAATATAAATCCATCGATGACTACGATCGTCTGGCGAAACTCATGAATTACCTCACATCCCGACCGGACACCAGCTTCAATAAAATTCTCGGCTATTGGGGTGGAGTTTATGGCATAGAAGAGCAACAACAGCTGGCCAAGCTGGTCGCCAACCAACTGCTTAATTCAGCCAGAAGCATTGCTCAATACGATTCAGCAAAGGAACTTCGCTACGCATTATTGAAAATAGAACGTCGAATTCAGCGGGATAAAGCCGAATCAGAAATCAACGCATTAAAAGCAATTGGACTGACTCAACTTTCCAATGAACAAAAAAATCGCTTAAAAGAGCTCATTTCACAGCTTCAAGCCATGAAAAAGACGGAATCTAACAATTGATTCTATGGCTACTGCCCCCATATATCGCTATAATTGCCGGCTTCCTTGGCGGGCCTAATTTTTGAGCTAGTCTCAATAGGTGCTAAATCGGAAGATTTCTTCCAAGGAGCAGGCCCTTTGAACACATCTCCATGCGACAGGAACCTGAATGAGCGAACAGGCCCAACAGCAGTCTCGTATTAAAGAATTAATAAACCGTGGCCGAGAACAAGGCTACCTAACATACGACGAAGTAAACGATCACTTACCTGACGATATTTCGGATCCGGATCAGGTCGAAGACATCATCCAGATGATCAACGACATGGGTATCCGTGTATACGAAGTTGCGCCAGATGCCGACGAACTTCTCATGACCGATGGCGAAGCTTCGCCAGATGAAATAGCGGCCGCTGAAGCCGCCGCGGCACTTGCCGCAGTTGAAACAGAAGCAGGCAGAACCACCGACCCCGTGCGCATGTACATGCGTGAAATGGGTACCGTAGAACTTCTTACCCGCGAAGGCGAAATTGCGATTGCCAAGCGTATTGAAGAAGGGCTTCGGGAGCTGATGCACGCATTGGCTTTCTGGCCCGACGCGGTGAAAAAAGTCATGGACGAATATGACTTGGTGGAAAAAGACGAGCGTCGTTTAAGCGATGTTATCAGTGGCTGGCTAGACCCAGCGGAAGAGGTAGAGGCAGCAACGCCTATCTCATCAAGCAGTACCGATGACAGCGACCTTAAAGACAATGACGACGATTCGGACGATGACGACGATAACGACGACGATAGTTCGACTGACGACGACGATGAAGGCAGCTCAGGTATTGACCCTGAGTACGCCAAAGAGCGTTTCGACGAACTTCGAAAAGCGTTAGAAGAAACCGATAAGGCCATTGCTAAAAATGGACGCGAGAGCAAAGAAGCTAACGCAGCTATGGAAGCATTGGGCGAGGTCTTCAAATACTTCAAACTACCGCCACGTCAGTTCGACCCTATCTATAACTACGTTAGGGACGTACTTGAGCGAATTCGTGCCGAAGAAAAAAGCATCATGAATCTGTGCATCCGCACAGCTGGCATGCCGAGAAAAACCTTCACCAAGGAATTCCCCGGCAACGAAACCGACGAAAACTGGGTACCGGAAATCATTAAGAAAAAGCGTGATTACTCCGATGCCCTGCGCGGCTTACAGGAAGAAATCTTCCGCTCTCAACGCAAACTACAGCAATTAGAGCAAGAAACCGGACTCGACCTGGTGACTATTAAGGAAATCAACCGTCGCATGTCCATCGGTGAAGCCCGTGCACGTCGAGCCAAAAAGGAAATGGTTGAAGCCAACTTACGTCTGGTTATCTCCATCGCCAAAAAGTACACCAACCGTGGCTTGCAATTTCTCGACCTAATTCAGGAAGGCAACATCGGCTTGATGAAAGCAGTAGACAAGTTTGAATACCGTCGCGGCTATAAATTTTCGACCTACGCCACGTGGTGGATTCGACAGGCCATCACCCGCTCCATTGCGGACCAGGCACGCACCATCCGTATTCCGGTGCACATGATCGAAACCATCAACAAGCTCAACCGTATTTCCCGTCAAATGCTACAGGAAATGGGTCGTGAACCTACACCGGAAGAGCTTGGCGAGCGTATGGATATGCCTGAAGACAAAGTGCGTAAAGTCTTGAAAATCGCCAAAGAGCCCATCTCAATGGAAACACCTATTGGTGATGATGAAGACTCGCATCTTGGCGACTTTATTGAAGATACCGCGATTACTTCGCCAGTGGACTCCGCAACCACCCAAGGCTTACAGGAAACAACCCGTTCTGTATTGTCTGGGCTGACCGCAAGAGAAGCAAAAGTTCTCCGTATGCGATTCGGTATCGACATGAATACCGACCACACTCTGGAAGAAGTAGGTAAACAATTTGACGTTACCCGTGAGCGTATTCGTCAGATCGAAGCCAAAGCGTTACGCAAACTCCGTCACCCTTCACGATCCGACCATTTACGCGGATTTTTGGACGACACTGAGTAAGTTTTCACCAAAAAAACAAAGAAGCTTTTCAAGAGCTTTGCGGCGCACTATAATGCGCCGCTTCACTTTACGGGCCTATAGCTCAGTTGGTTAGAGCATCCGACTCATAATCGGCAGGTCGCTGGTTCAAGTCCAGCTGGGCCCACCATATTAAGAGACCGCAGCCAAAAGCTGCGGTTTTTTTATTCTCGATGTTTACTTTCATCTAATGGCTAACAACTAAGCATTTCGGGGAAGTAATTTATATAGTCAACCCACCCTAGATTTCCCAAGCAGCACCGGCTCAAGCGACGGAAGGTTTTCCCCTTTGTCTAGCTGCTCTTTATAGACGGTTTTCAACACCCGAAAAGCTTCATAGGAAAGCATCAAGATCTCTTCAATATTTTCTTGAATCTAGCAACGCCTCATACCTATTGATGCATTCGTAGGTATAAAAGCGCTCTGTTATCAATTTCAGCCATTCTTTCGCTTACCTTTTGGATATTTGTTTTGATCAAGAGCTGCTTTAATAATGCCTTAAACATGCCCAACGTCATCATTCTATTGGGAACAATGGGATAGTCGACAGTCTCAAAACCACTGATTATATTCACCTGCAATAAAATAGCCTTACTCACAAATCGCAAACGACAATCAATTCATAAAAAATTTAGACGCCATTCAGATTTGCCAACCAGCGCAAGATTTCAGCAAGAGTTTTCTGGTCTCAGCTGGTTTTATATTGATAAAGGTTGTATACATAACAAACTGCATTTAGTCAGGGAACTCAACTTAAGAGACGTTACGAGTGTTAACGATTGCCTTGCCATTTACACATTTTATTTCAGAGATATGTCGTACCCGACATCTTCCTCTGCCATTTGTATCCATGTTTCATCGGGTATCCAAATTTCCCATTACTAACCCTACCAAGATAAAAGAACGCCGGAACGCTTATACTTCCGGAAAGATCAGATTTTTGGCAAAAACGTTTGAAATATTGCACGTATACAAGGCCAGCGTTTAATTTGTTTTTAGTGATGTTATCAACACACTATTAATTGCTCATTAGAAGAGTCAAAAATTATGTTTTCCTCAAGAACAATAAAAATTCTATTCTTATTTTTTATCGTCATTTTCTTTATTGGCTGTACGCACATCGGCAAACAGAGTCTATCTAATTTATTTGGATTGGCCGAACCCCGAAATAGAGAAGTTACCCAGCTGGATGCTGGGATGGTTGACTACTGGACAGAAGTAAAACCGGTGCTGGAAAACCGGTGCGTTGTCTGCCATAGCTGCTACGATGCGCCATGCCAACTTAAGCTCAGCTCATTTGAAGGGATTGAGAGAGGCGCAACAAATAGTCAGGTTTATGATGCCTCCCGCTTATTCGAAGCGGATCCGACCCGCTTATTTGAAGATGCACATTCCGTATCCGAATGGCGCGAGAAAAAATTCTACCCAATGTTGAATGAACACACTCAATCAATAGCAGCGAACAAACAAGCGGGCGTGATTCATCGTTTGCTTGAACTAAAAGAAACCAACCCCCTACCGGAAGGTGAAGTACTAAGCGAGGAGTTTCTATTCGATATTGACCGAAAACTAACTTGCCCCACACCGGACAACGTTGACGACTTTGAAAAAAAACACCCTCTCTGGGGTATGCCCTATGCTCTGCCCGGTCTGACTTCAAGGGAATCTCAAGTAATAAAGCAATGGCTTGAAGAAGGTGCACTACACACCAAAAGAACGGAGCTATCAAAAACACTGAAGTCGACAGTCTCCAGTTGGGAAAATTTTCTCAATCAAGACTCACTAAAAGCACAATTAATTAGCCGCTACCTTTATGAGCACTTGTTTTTGGCACACCTGTACTTCGAAGGGCAAGATAACAACACATTTTTTAAAATGGTAAGGTCCAGTACAGCCCCCGGCGAACCCATTAACATAATTTCGACCAGAAGACCTTATGATGCTCCAGGGACCTCTCGTGTGTTTTATCGCTTAATGGAGTACCCTGCTGCAATTGTTGCCAAAACCCATATGCCTTATGCATTAACCCCTGCTCGAATGGAACGATGGCAAAATTTATTTTTTAATGCGGATTATGAGGTGAGTGAACTGCCTGATTATGACCCGGCTGAATCCGCAAATCCATTTTCAACTTTTAGCGCAATACCCGTAGCCTCGCGCTATCAGTTTCTGCTCGATGAAGCGCAGTATACCGTGATGGGATTTATTAAAGGCCCCGTTTGCCGAGGACAAGTTGCCTTAAATGTAATTAACGATCACTTCTGGGTATTTTTTGTCAAACCCAATATAGAGCAAGATACTGCGATAAATGAATTTATCGAAAAAAATAGCGATTTATTAAGCTTACCCTCAGAACAAGGAAGCACTTTACATCCGCTAATTTCCTGGCTGAAGTATGCCAAGAAACAACGTCAGTATTTAAAAAACAGAGATGAATATCTCGCTCAAAAAATTGGCAGCGAAATACCTCTGGATTTGGATGGCCTTTGGGACGGAGATAAGACCAATGATAATTCGGCACTAACGATATTCAGGCACTTCGACAGTGCAACCGTGGAAAAAGGCATGCTTGGAGGTTATCCCAAAACCGCGTGGGTACTCACGTATGTAGACCTGGAACGAATCCATTACCTCCTGGTTGCTGGATACGATGTCTATGGCAATGTTGGGCATCAATTGCTTTCCCGTCTCTATATGGATTTTCTCAGAATGCAGGGCGAATCCAACTTTTTGCTTCTTCTACCACAAAAAGACCGCGTTGAGGAGCGCAACAATTGGTATCGAAACGCCAGTAAGGACGTACTCGACTACTTAACAAGTCCTGCTATAGAAAAAGCAAATCAGGAGCCAAACATACAATACTACTCGGACAATAAGAAGCTTGAGCTCTATGGGATGCTGGAGAACAAATATGAAGCAGCCTATCCAAGCCAGAAACATCTGAAAACACTGAAAAATAAAAGCCTTGCACAAGCACTTGAACCACTTGCAAAGCTTACAGGAATACAAATCAGCAATATGCCCGAAAGCGCCGTTGTGATTATTGAAACAAGTAAAGGCGATGAATATTTTACGCTATTGAAAAATAGTGCACATCTCAATATCACCTCTATGTTCAAAGAAAGTAAAAATCTCATTCCCGAGGAGGATACCCTATCGCTTATTCGGGGTATTTCAGGCAGTTACCCTAATGCGTTTTTCAAAGTAGCAGAAGATGAAGTGGGTAAATTTATTGCACAGGTGGAAAAAAGCAGTGATCCAAGTGAGTACGAATACCTAATGACCCAATACGGCGTTCGTAGAACACACCCAGAGTTTTGGCAATTTAGCGATAGAGTGCATAAAGAGTTTAGAAAGATCGATCCGATTTCATACGGCCTGCTGGATTACAATCGTCTGGAGAATAGGTAATAGAATTATATTTAGCAAGCAATATAAGTGAACTATTGAACTGGCTGGTTGTATAAACCAGCCATGCCACAAAATATAAACGTATTATTTATGGAATAAAAATTATTTTGGTGGAAAATCTTCCAATATTCGACTGACAACATTTTTGACCACTCGCTCTTTCTCATCTGCTGAGAGATCACGAGGCACTTTGCCCGACGCCGTTCCACGCCAAATCAATTTACCCGTTTTGGGGTCAATCACATCCAAAACAAAAGTACCCAGCTCATAGTATTGAAGTTTGTTTTCGACAACGCTATCGGTATACGGCATGCCTATAGTCGCATAGCGGAACGTACCTGCCCCATAGTAACGCCAACTCGAGTAGTACCCCTGATAGGTATTATAGGTTTTTACATCGATTCTGGGCTCGGTAGTAATCGAGTAGTTAACCCAGAAATCCGCCTGCCCATCATCCACCAAACGCATTTGCTTAGTGCTGAGCTGTTCGTTAACATTGCCCCGAATTCGGTCATCTAAAATATCGTTATTTAGGTACTTCTCACTTTTTTCATTGAAAACGTTTGGCGTATGCCAACTAAAGGTTCGCAAGGAATTAAAATCGTAATCGCGATCAAAGTCTGAATTAACCGCAACTTTATTTGAGCTACATGAAATAAGAAAAACAGCAAATACGGTCGAGAAAATTATTTTTATCACAATATTTAACCTCGGCAATAATCAAATTATCAGATCAAAATACAAGCAGCTTAGACCAAAGAAGAGTGTCATTATAGATGAGCACCTAACACTCATCTTCAGCCATCCTATACCTATTTTTCTATAAACACCTGCCTAAAAAAGTGGTACTGCTGGTACGTTTTAATTTATATACCAACCAACAACATCATAGATGAACCAACCACTTTTACCGCATATTGCCAGCAACCCAAAGCCATTAACAGGAATTAGTTTGCCAAATTGATTGAAACAAGACGCATTTGTCGCTTAAGGTCACTCTAATTAATCATAGATAATGCTCTATGCACCTCACTCAACCTTTGCGCAAAACGAACTTTTTATATACCCAAAAAAGACATATAAATATAAAAATATATTCCTTTATGGAATTTGCTTAGTTTCGTAATATCCGCATTTTACTTTTGGCGAAAGCAACCGTATGGACTGGCAAGGCTGGATAACTCTTTCTCTAACAGTAGGCGTGCTCCTCCTACTCGCACTCACCAGAATCGCACCTCATCTGGTGATGATCTCTGCGCTCACCGTATTAAGCGGCATAGGCATTTTAAATAGCAAAGAAGCTTTAGCAGGCTTTAGCAACTCCGGATTAATCACGGTCGCAGCCATGTTTATTGTTGCAGCTGGCGTCCATCATTCCGGTGGCATAGATTTATTAGTCAATAAACTACTTCGCCGCCCCCGTACTGTACGCTCGGCAATAAGCCGTATCTTTATCCCGGTGGTTTTATTCAGCGGTTTTCTGAATAACACGCCTGTGGTGGCCACCATGATTCCGGCAATAAATGCCTGGTCGCGCAAAATAAAAATCCCCGCATCAAAACTTATGATTCCCCTGAGTTACGCTGCAATTTTAGGGGGCACACTGACACTAATAGGCACCAGTACCAACCTGGTCGTTAACGGGCAATATCAAAGCTTAACCGGGGAAAGCGGTTTTTCAATGTTTTCAATTACAGCGGTTGGCTTACCGGTTGCACTGGCAGGTGTTGTCTTCATGCTGGTATTTTTTCCTCGCTGGCTACCTGACCGCAGCGATAAACAGGCATTTGCCAATTTGCGGGAATTTACGCTGGAAGTCACTGTTGCACCTGACGGCCCATTAGTTGGAAAAACCGTCGCCAAAGCAGGCCTTCGCCATTTGGAACGTATATTCCTGATTGAAATTGAGCGTCAAGGCAACATCGTCACCGTGGTTCCACCCGACGAAATTCTCCAGGGGAATGACCGCTTGGTTTTCGCCGGTGACACTCAAGCGATATCGGATTTACTGCGCATTAACGGCATTATTCCCTCTGCAGAAAATGGACATGCCACGCCACTCACAGAAAAGCGTACAGATCGATGCTTAGTAGAGGCCGTGGTATCGCCCCACTGCGGCGCAGTCGGCCAAGCCATTCGCGATGCCCGTTTTCGCAACCGGTACGGCGCTGCAGTACTGGCTGTTGCCAGGGGCGGAGAACGAGTTAAAGGCAACCTCGGCACCATTAAACTGGAAGCCGGTGACACTTTACTTCTGGAAGCACGGCCCGCATTTATTACCCGCCAGCGCTACAACAAGGATTTCTTATTAATCAACGACCTTGACGAAGAACCACCACGACATGAAAAAGCGTATCTCTCGTGGACAATTCTTATCGGCCTTGTTGCCTCAGCAAGCGTGGGAATAATCAGTATGCTCAACGCCGCATTAATTGGTGCGGGTTTAATGATTCTCACCGGATGCTGCTCAGTTAACCAGGCAGAAAAAAGCCTGGATATCAGCGTTATTCTTACCATTGCGGCCTCATTCGCCCTCGGTACGGCATTACAAAAAACCGGTGTGGCCGCCATGCTTGCCGAAAATATTGTCAGCCTTAGTTTCGGCCAGGCCTGGGCAATGCTATTACTCACCTACTTTACCGTATCCCTATTAACCGAAACCATTACCAATAATGCTGCTGCGGTACTTATGCTGCCTATTATTTTGGAAATGACGGAAAAAGCCAGCCTGAATAACGAGCCCTTTATTTTTGCGATTATGATGGCCGCATCCGCCAGCTTTGCCACTCCCCTGGGCTACCAAACCAACCTGATGGTGTATGGGCCAGGGGGCTACCGTTTTAGTGACTTTGTAAAAATTGGATTGCCGATGAATATATTTATTGGCGCTGTCACTTTGGCGGTATTGCTTTTGGGCTGGCCGTTGACGAAGATGTAAGCTCACAACTCGGATACATTGATCAAATCACACATTACAAAGGGCTCAATACATAAAATATTGGGATTACAATGTATTAAGTAGAAACTTTCCATCTGACAAATAAATAGTAGCCCTCATGACCTACGAAGAGTTCAATAATTACTGTCAATCACTTCCGGCAACAACCTACATTGCCCAATGGGGTAATGCCCATGTGTGGAAAGTGGGAGGAAAAGTATTTGCTATTGGCGGTTGGGAGAAAACGAACGAACCTGCTTTTACCTTTAAAACCTCAGACTTAAATTTCAATCTTTTGCAAGACGAAGAAGGTTTTAGGCCAGCCCCATACATGGCATCACGTGGAATGAAATGGATTCAGCTATATCAATCACAGCAGGATAGTGACGAAAAACTACGATATTATATTAAAGAATCTCATCATCTTGTTTCGCTTGGGCTCGCGAAAAAGATACAGAAAGAATTGGGGTTAAATCAAGAGTAGATACGAACAATGGGAAAAAGCCTTCACAAGCGAGAATTTTAACCATGAGGACAAGGAAAAAGATGCGTTTATTATATTTAATACTATTCCTTCTCTACTGTTCATACAGCTACGCAAATAGTTCCGCAAACAAAGCTGATAGTTTATTGGAGTTTACAAAAGGGTTTAAGGTAGAATTTGAGTATACCGTCGAAAAAGTCGCAACAAACAGCCAAATAATCAAACCGAATAATATAGAACGTATTAAATACAAATCTACCAAACCATTCGCCGAAGATTCATCTGGAAAATGGTTTATGCGGTTTTCCTTAGACATCATCCAATACAAAGATGCAGAAGAAGCAAAAGGTGCATTTGAGGATCTTAGAGAAAAGACCAAAGGTATATTTTTGATCTCAAAGTGTCAGGACTACATTGTACAAAAAGGACACAGGATATACTGGATATCAACACCCTGCCACTTTTGGAATATTAGCAAACTAGAACGACAATTCAACATAGTAATGAAAATACCAGATGTAAGTATCGGTAATGCCATACGCTGTAAAAACGGAGGTTTTTGTGAATAAAAAAAGTTATGTATAAAACACCACTCATACCAGTTAAATTCCCATTATTGGGTGAGTGGTGCGCGATAAATACACCGGGTCATTGCATACCCAGCCACGGAACGGATATGTTAGGTCAGCGCTTTGCTTACGATTTTTTCCAAATAGACTGGAGCCAGGAAAGTGGTTATAAATGGTACCGCTCACCCAAGTGGCGTAGCAGATTGTTTGGCGTCCCACTTATAGATTCTATATGCTATTCACAACCAATTTATTCTCCTTTTGATGCGGAGGTGGTAGAAACCTACGACGGCTTAAAAGAGAGAGATCCAGTTCATTTCTTAAGGGACTTATTTTCTGTATTGAAAAATGGACTAACCCTTAATGCTTCTTGCAATGCAGACTTAATACCGGCGCTAGGAAATTATATTATTCTTAAAAACCATCATACCTATTGCCTAATAGCTCATGCGAAATGTGGTTCTATAAAGGTCAGCACTGGCGATAAGATTCATACAAGCCAGAAATTGGCGGAAGTTGGCCATTCCGGCAATTCAACAGCTCCACATTTACATTTTCAGCTAATGGACAATCCTGATCTTTTACGTGCAAACGGAATTCCTTGTTCATTTATATCCTATGAAATACACAAAGATGGTAAATGGACTACGGTTAGAAATGGCGTACCAGGACGAAGAGAACGTATTCGTGCGTAATAAGATCAACTAATACGATAACTATATTAAATTAACCCGTAAATAAGTCTACATGTTTAAGCAACATCCAAAAAGGGACACTCCAACGGTATATCTCAGCTGCATATCTGTCGCACCGCTCTCTGATATAAAATGCCATGACAAGAGTATTTCTCTCGACTTATGACGTGGCGTGCATTTTTTAGATTTAGGCCTATGTTCGATTCCAGCGATATGGACATGCTTTTTATAAAAGGCTGTATTGCATTAGTAACTGAACTAAGAAAAGTTCTGGCATAGTATCAACCGATTAGACCCCAACCTATTTGTATTCAATTATATTGGTCTCCGCAACGTAACACTGACGCCCCAAACTACCTTTTAGATTGTGAAAATCTCCCGTTGCAATAAACGGAATATTTCTCTCTTGATATGGCGTTATCGTTTTTGTGGCGAATTCAAACAGAAACACGTCTGACTCACGACAACCACCACCAACAATATAAAAAACACCCTCAGCCGTCACCTGTAGTATCTTGGCATTTTTCGGAAAACTGTCAGATAGCATTACAGGCTCTTCTTGATCTGGCCGACTAACCCAAAGCCCGGGTTTGTTTTCATACTGAAAATACACTGAATCATCTAACGCTATTGCCGCACCAACAGAACCAAAGGTGATTTGAATCTCTTTTTTACTCTCTGGCCAAAGGTGCCAGATATTGGCTTGGTTATCACTACGCTTAATAACAACAAGTTGTTTATCAGTATCGCGCCAATCTACAGGCTGAATGTATTTTGCCCCGCCCAACAGTTTACGAGAGATATTTTTAACGAAATCATATATAAAGATCTCGTCATCCGCCCGATACAGAAACTGCTCGTCGCCTTCCAACCACACGATATCGCGTATTTTTTCTGCCTCAACTTCAACAATTTGTTTTTCTTTACCGTCAACGATGAGCCATATTTGAATCTGGTTGTTGCGTACAGACGCGTAAAGTATCTTCTCTCCATTGGCGGAGTATTGGGGTTTAAAGTTATAAGTATCGTTTTCCGTAATCTGTTTGTTTTCTCCTTCCAGTCCATAGTTCCAAATATTCGATTTGAGCTTTTTCTCCGTCATGTAAATGGACTGCCCGTCAGGAGAGAACCGAGGCCGATAAGCGACATGATCTTTGTACTTCAGAAAATCAATTTTCTGGATCTCGCCATCAAGATATATAGCAAACAGCGCTTCATAGTCGGCAAACACGAGCACACCGGTCCCATCAGGAATCCAACTGAGATTAACCTGATCGGCCTCGACTTTACTCCGAGTCACTAACTTCGCATCCGAATCATATATTTCAATTAAGGCTTTATGCTCGTTGTCGTAAGCAACAGCTGTCATTCCGTTATTGACGGCGGATGCCAGAGGTGTAAGGGTGGAGCTGGGTGAACGGATTTCTACTGCGGCATTGTTATTGGCGAGATCAATACGATAGCGCTTGTTGGTTCCATTCACCCCCTGCCGTGCAACCACCTCAATCACAGAATCATTCCACCAGCTTGCGCTAAACAGTCTCCCCTGCCAGCGGCTAACCAGCTTTTTATTACGCATCGACCCTTTAGCCAGATCCAGGTCATACACATAAATCGCATAGTAGTAATCTGCGGCTTCGTAAAAGTTTTTGGTGAGAAGCTTATTTCGACTTCTTCGCACCTCGGCCGCTAACAGCTGGGACTGATCTGGAGCCCATTCCAACAGGAACCACATTCCTGGAATCTCATCGACATCCCATTCTCTCCCCTCTTTGTTTCGAACAACAAGACGGCTGCTAATCTGCTCTAAATTGGTGAGATCAACATTATCCCGAATATAGGCAACATGCTGATTATCCGGATGGGGCTCGGCAACTCTTTCCAAACCGGTTTCATTGGTATATCCGCGTCGTTCGGCAAACACGGTTTTGTGTTTCTTTTCCAAATGATAGGAAGGGCTAGTCCACCACCACACCACAACTCCCACACAGAGCAGCAGGCATAAAGCCGCCCCCAACAGAGTCCAGTTTGTAACGACAGCCCCGCTCTTCTCAGCCGAGGGCTGAGAGAGTTTTACCTCGAGTGAAACCTCATCTCTGGAATATTTCGGCGGAATGAGAAGCTGATAGCCTTTTTTGGAGTAGTTAGCCACTATCTCCACATCGCCCAATAACTGTCCCAAACCTTTACGCAGGGAGGTAATACACTTAGGTACAGTTCCGTATGAAACCACCCTGCCAGACCACAATTCGCTAATAAGCTCTTCGGCACTTACGACACGATCCTGATGTTTGGCAAGATACTGCAAAACCCCCATCACCTTGGGTTGAACTGTGACGCACGCATCCCCCCTGACAAACTGATTTTTTGACGGGAGCACATGAACGTCGTCAATAAAGAAAGAGGTTTTGTCGTCCATATCTCAGTATAAAATTCACTCAATTATTGTTTTTTTCGCAGTCATGCACGGCAATGTTACCAGCTCACAAGCCAATTTAACCACTGGCGAAAAACCAAACTGCAAGCATGGAGTTTTCCCAATCCATTTTTATAAGACCTTAACTCATTGATTTTTATACCTATTTTGACAGGTAAACAAAAAGTAAAAAAATCGTGTAGCTCTGGTAAAGGAAATCAACCGACGCTTCCCTAGGATCAAGCCCTGTATCCATCGAATAAAAAATACAGGGGAGCAATATGAGAATCATCCTTATTCTATTACTTGTGACATGCCATTACGCAGTAGCACAACCGTACTATGCACAAACCCAAACTGGCAGGAGCGCGGCCAAAACTGAAGCACCGTATTTTGATACGGGAGATAACGACACTACATTATCTCTGCTAAAAACCACGACCGAGATATCAATCGATAGTGTCATCGCTGATATCCGTATAAAACAAGCCTATCAAAACGACGGCTCTTCGCCTCTGGAGGCCGTGTACACATTCCCCGGTTCGACTAAAGCCGCTGTATACGGCTTAACCATCAAGATTGAAGATAGGATAATCGAGGCCAAAGTCGAAGAAAAAGGGAAAGCCAGAGCTATCTATGAAGAGGCAAAGCACCAGGGGAAAAGTGCAGCACTGCTTGAGCAACATAAGCCCAACGTGTTCACCACGAATGTGGCAAATATTCTACCGGGGGAAACCATAGAGGTTGAGCTGCGTTACACCGAGCTGCTCGATATAAACGACAATATATATCAACTCACCTACCCACTAAACTTCGACGCGCACAATCCAAATGGCCGCCGATTACCGCCAGGCTCATCCAAGATAAATGTTCATCTGAATACAGCAGTACCCGTTCATTCCATTATCAGCCCCACACACCCCATCGAAGTAATTCCCTCTTCTTCAACATCAGCCAATATTTTCGTTAAAGCCGAGGACGTAAATCGAAGTAACGAGTTTGTATTGCGCTACCAAGTGTCAGGGCCAACGATTCAAACCGGCCTTCAACTATTAAAAGGAGAACAGGAAAACTACTTTTTACTGCAAATTGAACCACCAGCACGAGTGGAAGAATCCATGGTGCCCAATCGCGAATATATTTTTGTTATAGACACGAGTGGTTCAATGAATGGTTTCCCCATTGATGTGAGTAAGACGCTGATCGTAGAACTATTACAGAGCCTGCGAAGCTGGGAGAAATTTAATGTGGTGTTCTTTGCCGGCAACACCAAAACCTTATCGCCCACCTCATTGGAAGCATCAGCAGAAAATATTAATAACGTTGTTTCCATGCTTGAGAATATAGATGGCTATGGCGGCACAGACCTATTAAGCGCGCTGAAAAGCGTGGCGAAAATTCCTTTATCTCCAGGTTACTCAAGAAATGTGATTGCAATTACAGACGGCTATGTCAGCGTTGAAGCCGAAACATACAAGTTTATTAATGCCCATCTTGAAAACAGTAATTACTTTGCTTTTGGAATAGGTGGAGGAGTGAACCACCAGCTTATCGATATCATCGCCCGAGCGGGGTACGGAGAAGCCTATGTCGCACTGAACAAAAAAGAAGCAAAGAAACACGGGAGAAGAATGATTAACGCCATTCGCTACCCCGTACTAAGTCAAATTGATATCGATTTTGACGAGTTCGAAGCCTACGACGTCCAACCAATAGTATTGCCAGATTTATTTAGCAACAAGCCCATTACAGTTGCAGGCAAGTGGCGAGGAAAAGCCAAGGGGTCAGTAAAGGTTTCCGGCTTAAACGGATTT
This sequence comes from Teredinibacter sp. KSP-S5-2, assembly GCF_032773895.1. NCBI lineage: Bacteria > Pseudomonadati > Pseudomonadota > Gammaproteobacteria > Cellvibrionales > Cellvibrionaceae > Teredinibacter > Teredinibacter sp. KSP-S5-2. Next base: position 3,947,989 of record NZ_CP120416.1, read on the forward strand.
GGTCTCTGGAAAAAAAATATTCCACTAACTTCTGCCAGCAAAGCGGATTCCAGAGCGCTGGAATATATCTGGGCTAGGAAAGAAATTGAGCAACTTCAGGACTTGCACCACCTTGGATACAAACAGGATTCATTTCAGTCCTATATTACCCATCTGGGAATTAAGCATAACCTACTGACCAATTTCACCTCGTTTGTTGCGGTCGACAATCAGATTAGAGCCTCATCTCCAGAACCTCAATACCTATCCGGTAATGGTTTCGCCATACCAACCCTATCTCTGGAAATCTCGTCGCATATACCCGCAGCCAAACAATCAAGTCAAGAGACAGCATTGCAACGCGGATTATTCAAGTTTCAACGTATCAACAATGAGTGGGTAGATGAAAATCATTCTGCAAGTATCCCGGTTATCGATATTTCATACGACAGCCCTATCTACAAAAAAATCATTGCTTTATTTCCCGAGTTATCCAACTTCGACAAGAAGGATATTTTTTATATCAACCTGACCAATATCACTCTGAAAATAACGCAAAAATCAAAACCTATTAGTGAAGAAATGATTGAAAAAATCAATCTTAAGCTCGCCAGTTATGAATAGATCTGTCATCTCATATTTAGTATCAGTAATTTTACTTTTAACGATTAACCCAGTACAGGCAAAAACTATGAATAACAATAATACAACACCTCATAGCATCACATTTATTGTTGGGCAAGATTCAGACACAAAAAACGCATTTTATCAAACCGCTGAACTCTTCTTCAGCCTGAACCCAACGTACAAAACAGAGCATATGGTGAAATCACTATCAAGCATTGAAGGAATTGTAAATTATTTACACAACACCCCACCAGCCGGTGGTAATTTCTGGAAAACTATCAACATCGTTAGCCATAGTTCAGAATACGGATTAAATATGAACCTGACTGAAGACGGAAAACAAATAACGACAAAACAATTGGACGAGATAACTCAATCTGCATTCGATGGCTTTCCATCCATTGTGCGACATTTAAACTCCGAAAGCCTAATCACCTTTTGGGGATGCTCATTTGGCAAGCAACAGGCACACCTGAAAAAAATTGCCCAATTATTTAACAGTATTGATGGATCTGTTAGCGTTAGATCTCCGAACATGCGGATACATTTTTTCTATGACCTGAACAATAATTTTGTTGACCGCTTCTATTCAGAAGAATATTCAATTTATTCGGATACCGAAGAACTTACATCTTCGGAACTGGCACGGGCTTTTCAATATCAATACCCGGATAGCAAAACTGGTTGGCAAACCGCGTTATCCACTCCTATCTCAGACACACTATTACAACCAGCTTACAGCGCATCAACGATAAATATAAAGTTCTACGCTCCGAGAGACATATTAAAAACCTACCAAACACTCAATCAGTTCATGCTGGCACAACCTGAGATAATGGACAGTTTAAACAACCACAACATTTCAATAAACAAGTTAAATATAGAAATAAAGGATACTGACAGAGAAAACATTGCCCTAATCAATTGCACAACAATCAAACATTCCATATTAACCAGAAGCAATTTAAGGGAAAAAGACATTATGGTTTATGCAGATAGATAAATCGTATACTTATAATACTGAAAAGGGCATAGTTATAAGATGCCCTTTTCAGTTACACATACTTTTAAATTAGATTCCTACACAAACTACTCTGGCGTAATAACAAACCCTCTCTCAATCCCATCTTTAAAGCCAACGGATTTATACAGCTCGTGCGCCGAATGCAATTGCTCACCGGACAACAATAGAACAGTGTAACAATTTTTCTCCCATGCCAGATTTATGGCAAACTCCAATACTTTTTTGGCCAAGCCTTGGCGACGGTGACTTTGGGCAGTCACAACATGTTCAATAATGCCAAACGGACGGGCACCATTAGCGATACTGAGGTTTACTCCCAGCGCACAGGTTGCGGCCAGTACGCCATCCACATCGGCAACGATCACATCCATTTGAGCGCTATCGACCAGTTCCCGCCATTTTTCCTTTGCGTATTCTTTTTCCAATTCCGGATCTGCGGAACGAAGTTCTTTATATAAAGCCAATACGCCTTCAAGATCGTTTTCATCGGCGATTCGAATATTCATCGGTCACGTTATCCTTGGTAATTAGGGGCATGAAGCAAGAATAGACCCATTAGTTTTTAGGCAATAAAAACGAAACGGAGTATAAATCAGCGTTTGTAAATTGAGAGTTAACTCACATAAACTTTTTTGTTTACAGCCGAACTGAAACTGTTTTTTATTTGAGGTGGGTCAAACGAAAAGAATAACGCAGTTTTCTAATTCACTGACTGCACGATGGATAGCTGCTTAAACTGCTGTTTGATGAATTGCATTAGTAAGCGTGTTCTGGCGTTAACGAACTGACGACTCGGGTAAACCATATACACGTCTCGAACCGGGAGTAATTGATAATCGGAGAGGACCCTTCTTAACCCGCCAGACTGAACATATTGATGAGCATAAAAATTAGGTAAACCAACAACCCCCAACCCGTTAACGGCAGCTTTTGCCACAAACACTCCCTCACCTTCGCTCATTCGTATTTTGGGATGTGTATATTCAACGGCACCGGTGACAAAATGTTGAAGCTCCCAGTTGGTCGGCTGTGTGCGAAAAAACAAACCGGGCAACGACGACAAATCTTCGGGATGGGTAATACAGGGGTTGGCTTTCAGCCACGCCGGTGAAGCGTACAATCCCATATCCGATTTAATCAGATGTTGTGCAATAAACTGTGAATCTGATAATGGGCCAATACGTAACGCGATATCAATCTGCTTTTGCAGCAAATCCACAATGTCATTATCAAACGAAACATGTAAATGAATATCCGGGTATTCCGCTGAAAACTGGATCAGCCATTCAGAGACCACTTCCAATCCGAGAAAGTGAGGCATAGTAATCCGTATGGTTCCAGCCAATTCGTCATTTTGATTTTGCAGCTGCTGCGCACGTTGCTTAAGCTCAGCCAACAGAGGCGCACACTGGCCAGCATACTGTTCGCCCATATCAGTTAAACGCAGATTGCGTGTATTCCGTTTCAACAGTTGAACATCCAAACGCTGCTCAAGCTGCGCAACACGTCGGCTCAATGTACTGACAGACATACCCAGCTTTTCCGCCGCAGCCGAAAAACTGCCACTCTGCGCCACGGCAACAAACAAGGCTAAATCGTCCAGACTCTCCATATTTTCCCAATTTTAGAAAAATGATTGCCAAATTTTAGGCTAATTAAAGCAAATGTAACAAGATAAACTGCCATTTCTCTTTCAGCAACCAAGGAGCAACAATGGCTCGCTTTACCCTATTCCGACAAATTCACACCCTATTAGCAACCATGTTGCTCGTACTTATCAGTCACGCGAGCTTTGCCAATGAACCAGCACTCAGTGTCCAGCTATTTGACTGCGGCACGATTCTCGCCAGAGATGCGTCGATTTTTAACCCGAACATGAAGAAAAATACCCCCAAACTCATGGCAAACACCTGCTACCTAGTGAAGCATCCGAAAGGCGTTTTATTGTGGGATACCGGGCTGAATGACCAGATCGCGAACCAGGTAGATGGAATTGAAGCGTTTGATGGCGCCATCCATTTAACCTTGAATACGCCGCTACAAATCCAACTGGCCAATGCAGAAATCACACCTGATGATGTTGCTTATATCGCAATGTCCCATCTGCATATGGACCACACGGGTAATGCCAACCTTTTTGCAAATGCGAAATGGCTTGTGCAATCTACCGAACACCAAATTGCAGTTAGTAAACAAGCAGCCAATTATGGCTTTACGCCTCAGGATTACCAAAATCTGAAACAGGTAAAGCTTTTAGCAGGCGATTATGATGTGTTCGGCGATGGGCGCGTGAAAATTATCAGCACTCCCGGTCACAGCCCCGGACATCAGTCACTGTTCCTCGATTTAAAACACTACGGCCCCGTATTACTTAGTGGTGACCTTTATCACTTTGAACGCAATCGTTTAGAAAAGGCAGTACCAATATTTAACAACGTTGAAGAAAGCCAAAAATCATTTACCAAAATTGATCAGTTTCTTGAAGCCACAGGCAGTGCACTCTGGATTCAACACGACTATGAACAATTTCATTTGTTAATGATGGGTGGAAGCGGAAAAAACAAAGGCGTGTATTTTTAAATAATCATTTATACCTCAGAAAATAATTCAAATACTGAAAACAAAAAAACCCGCCATAGGCGGGTTTTTAGAGGTCTTACTTTTTGGTATTAACTTACAGGCCAGATTTCATCGCACTGATCAGTTCACCATTGGCAGTATCACCGTTGGTCTCCCAGAAGAATGCACCGCCCAGGCCACGACCGTTAGCATATTGCATCTTCGCACGGATGGTCGCTGGATCGTCATAGGACCACCAGTTGTTGCCACAGTATGCGTAGTTGGTACCCGCAATTTGACCGGTGATTGGACAACTACCTTTCAACACTTTGTAGTCTTCAATACCCGCTTCGTAAGTACCCGCTGCTGCACCGGTTGCCGTTCCACCAGGCGCGGCTTGCGTAACACCCGTCCAACCACGACCGTAGAAACCAATACCTAACAATACTTTGTTCGCTGGTACGCCCAGGCTAAGTAGTGTGTCGATACCATGGTCTGTGCTGAAGCCTTGAATTGGCATGCCAGCCCAATCGTTCAATGGTGAGTGCGGCGCGGTAGGACCGTTCTTCGCCCATGCACCGAAAAAGTCATAGGTCATGATCATGTAGAAATCCAGGTACTGAGCTGCACCGCCGTAGTCTGCTGCCAATAGTTTGGATTCACCCGCACCAATTGCAGAAGTTACAAGCTGGTTGCCGAATCGAGCACGCAGTGCTTGCATCAATACGCGGTAGCTGTCGAAGCCAGACGTGTCACAGGTTAGACCACACTCGTTTGGATATTCCCAATCGATGTCGATACCGTCGAATACACCGGCCCAACGTGGATCATTGACCAAACCATAACATTGATCAGCGAATGCGGTTGCGTTTGCTGCTGCTTGACCGAAACCACCAGACCAGGTCCAACCACCGAAAGACCATACGATCTTCAAGTGTGGGTACATGGCTTTCAATTTCTTGAACTGACCAAACAGACCACGAACTTCAGTGCTGTTCCAGTCATCGCTGGTGCCGTCTACAGATTCTGCAGCAGAGTAGAAACGATCGTAATCGGCATAGGAATCGCCAAGTACACACTGGCCGTTAGTCACGTTACCAAATGCGAAAACAATGTGCGTTAACTTCTCAGCAGAACCGCTGGTGACCAAGTTTTTAGGATGATAGTTACGGTCGTAGATACCCCACTCGGTGAAGTAACCGGCTAGAAGCTTGCCACCCGTACCGCCAGAAGAACTTGAAGAAGAACTACTGGATGATGAAGAGCTTGAAGAGCTGGACGATGAGCTTGAGCTGCTAGAACTTGAAGAAGAGCTGCTTGAGCTACTTGGATTACACTTCACGCACTCCCAAGCACCCCAGGGATCGTTTGGATTAGGCTCGCCTTGAGTCCACCATTTTGCGGTACACATCCAATCGGGTGGTACAAAAACTGGGTCGCTGTTACCAGTATAAACGGAACCTTGCTGCCAAGACTGGCTTGGACAAGCAGGTAGTTCACCACCTGACGAGCTGGAACTGGTAGAGCTACTTGAAGAGCTAGAGGAACTTGAAGACGAACTTGAGCTGCTAGAGGAAGAGCTGGAACTGGATGAAGAACTTGAAGTGCCATCACAAACACCCAAGTCAGTCCATGCATATTGCCATGCCCAACCAGTACCAGGCGCATACGCCCCACCAAGGCTACACCAACCGTTAACATCACACTGATAGGCGTTACCAATGGCCTGCACTTTACCGTCTGCCGGTAGAGTCATGCCATCCTGATACTCAGGTAAGTTAGTGCAGTCATAGGCTGAAGCTGCACCGGAAAAAGTTAAAAAAACGAGAGTAAGCAGGCTATGCCAACTGTTTCTCACTGCCGGTTTTTTCATAAAGAAAACTCCTTAAACGATAGTTAAGGACACACAGAAGCCTATAGATAAATATTTATCCATTTCATCACGGGTCGATACAGAAACACGAAACCCACTACGTGATTAGATGTATTTAGTTCGCCAGACTACAAATTATTATTTTTGTGACAGCCAGAACGAACGGGAGAAGCGCTGTATATCCAATTATGATTATTTGTTTATATGAATACCGCTTTACAAACATTTCTTGCTCACTACACCGGGATCCCAAAATGGAAAATCCTGCGGCGAGGGCGAGTATAGGCAAATCGATCTATTGTTCCAAGGGAAAACGGCGTCAAACAGGAAAGAATTCAACCTTCAAAAAATAACAAGAGCTTTTATAGTTTTTATTAGAATAGTTAACCGCAAAAACATATAGCAATTTGATTTTAAAGAAATGGAATAACAAATCCATAAAGTTAGTACACCTTTTCTTTGATAGAGAAAGAAGCCTGTAAAATCTAACCAATGATTAATTTAAGAGTTCATAGGGAAATCGAGGAGGAAAGAATGTCACGTCTTTTGCCTCTTTACCCAGGTTTATCTTGACTCTAAGCATATCCAGTTCGCCACTGCGCGAACCAATTTTCTGAACGGTAGTTTTATCTTCTCTATCCAATTGTTTGGCCAAAGCATAGAGAGACTGGTAAATCGCATTATTTTCCAGAGACTGCTCAATCTCGCTGCCATCGCGTTTTTTTAAAAAGTAGGAATCGGAAAACTTTCCTTCATCAACATCAAACAGGTCTTCAATATACACCCGACCAAACGCCAGCTCCGAAAAGAAGACTATTATGAATGCACGACTTTTGGGTACACCTTTTCGCTCCAACTCATCAACAATTTCTTCGTACCCCTTATTGTGGTTTTGAACAATAACATCAACCGCATCGGAGACCCTTTCATCGACAGTACTCCCATATACCGGCAAGCTTACCGAAAAAACCAAAAACAAAATGGCGAATATTCTTTTAAGCATAACCAATCCAAATATGAGTGTTATAACCACTAATGAAGGAAATAAATTTTCAACTGAGAAAGACGTCTAGCATTCTTGACTTACTCAAACAGTAGCAGAATCGCAAAAAACAATTACTGCACCATTTCAACAAAATAAAAACGGACAGCCAATGTACTTTTTTTGGCATCGCAATAATTGTTTGTGTGAGCACTCATTCACGTTTTTACACAACCTGAATTTCAAAATGTAAAGTAGATACGGTTAAGTGACGTATCTCAAGAGAGATAACCTCACCCTGATTTTGCAAAATTATATTTGCGCATGATCACCATCAAACTAAGGTGAGAAACTGGCTCTATGTAAAAAATATCCGTGAAGGGTAACGAAAAAAACGCGGTTAAACTAGAGGTAAGCGCAGCCCCGCCACAAGAGCGAACCGCCTTCGGATACATTAAGATATCCTGATAAAAAGGATATCAGGTAGGCTCAAACCGAAAAGACCTCGCATGGCCTGATCAAGAACCTACCGTAACACTAGTGACTCAAACTAATAGGAATAGTTGGGAATTCTCACTTTTCGATAATCCGGGTTAACCCAGCATTGAGGTAACTCTTCACCGGACAAAAACACTAAGTCGGCTTTTTCGTAATGCTCTGGCTCTTGCAGCTCTTCACCAACCTGATCTCTGCCCATTATGTCGTGCTCATACAGGTTGAACAGCGCATTAATATTTACAACTTCGATTAAATGGCCAGTTTTTCTATCTTTGAGGAACATAATAACCTCCCGGAAAACCCACAGGACTCTATTTAAATCTTAGGTCATTATGTAATAGCCTGTGACAAGCGAAAAGATCACTTTTAGACCAACATACTCTATCGAAAATAACTAACGGAAATAACCAAGAAAAATACTCTGAATTACCAGCGTTATTGCCATAAGAGGAGTAAGACGAGCCCTTACCAGGGCCCGTGCAATGAGGTATTAGGATAAACGGAATAAAAGGCGGGAACGAGTACGGAATCTTTATCCTTCATTGAACGCACGCACAATAAACCCGCAGCGGTGAAACGCTCGACACCTTTATCCGTTATAAGTATTTCTGCACAGGGCTTTATCGCGCTTTCTCCATCATCATCGTAGACATGAAGCGGTAATCCCTGCAAAGGCCCGATGTGCGCAAAGTTTATGTCCCGGCCAGAGTATGAATACGCCTGAGCAATCATAAGCGTCACGATATAAGCCGAATTTCCCCAGAGATAGTATTTGTGCTGACCATTTTGAGGTAACTCCTCATAAGGGAAACGTTCCAGAGGGGAAGTCTTTTTACCGTAGGGTAAACGCAGCATAAAACGGGGAGCCGCCAAGGCTAACCGTTTGGCCACATCCATTTGTTGCAACGCCCCCCAATGAGCAGCAACTTCCTGTGTACATTCGTACTGCCAATCATCCACATCGGGAGTTAATGCCAAAGATTCACAGCCGGCAAATTTTTCACTGCCACCGCATATTGCCGCCGCCCCCAACTCATCGGCGATCACAGCAAGCGTTGCAGCAAGATTAATGTCTTCTATTTTGTCCTGAACATAAAAGTCGCCAGTAATAAGATTAAATACTTTGCCGCCAGCAACTTGTTGCTTTTCAACTAATAATTTATACAGCCCGCTTTGCTCGATATCACCGGAGCAGTTTTCAATATCCTGTAGAAGCTCTTGCTTAGTCACATCAACAATGTACAGTTTCAGCTTTTTCCCTGTTTCCAGTTGCCTGACTAACATATACAAACTGCGCCAGCTAGCTTCCAGGTTTTGAAATGCGCTTGCATGGCATATCTTTCTCATGATCTCGCTGGTTGCTTCAGCAACCGCATTTAAGAAAGCCCCTTTTCGCGAATCTGCTTTTTTCTCCACATAAGGCGCAACGACATCTTTGATAATGCTATTTACAATACCCTGTGGAGTTTGTTTATAAAGCGCTTGTGTTTGACTGGAAGAAAGAATGGCATCGAGCATATTTCCCGAATCCAGAACCTGCTGCACTTCATCAGATGCAACGGGTTCCGACTGTTCTTGTACTGGCGGCTGATAACCGTCCCAGCTTTCGATCTCTTCCGCTGCCCGCTCGAATAAATCGGGGTTGTTTATTTGCCGATTGAGTTTGCGCAAATCATCAAACAATGATACACGTTCGTAGAGGTAGTCCGGATGTAGATCATCAAACTCATTAAAATGAATCGCATCATCAGATACAGGTAATTTGAGTGTTACCTTTAAACCGGCAAACACCTCTTCAAAGTTATCCCGGTCAACTTCAATTATTTTTCTCTGCGCCAGAGTCGCGGCATCCAACTGATCGCAACTTTCCCTACCGCTAAAATCGCCAAGTACCACAACCTTCATACTTTCCCCTTCACTAACCGGGGCAGGGCGCTGCTTGTCGCCGGAGGTAAACGTTATTCCACCGGTACTCATGGTTACTCTGGACATTTTTTCTCCAAATTATTGTTGGGTTCTCACTATGACCTGTAGACACGCGAACAGCATAATCACCACTGCTGAAATGATATCTATAGCGAACTATCTCAGAGTTTATAACATAACCCTTCACCACGTGCAGTGATCGGATCACTTTCCACTGCAATGAGTAAGAACTAACCACAAGCAAAGACGGGGTTCAGAACAACTGCTTAAAAAACGAGCTCAAGCCTTACGCTAAGGACCATTTTTACAACTATTCAGGTGATTGGAATGGGCGAGAGAAGCACAAACAAAAGAGAAGAAAAGCAAACGTATGATACAGGTTAGTTCAAAAATAAATTACTCCAGGTTAAGCCTGATTTTTCTTTCCTTCCAATCGGGCAGAAACTGGGTCATAAGCTGTTTAAAGTGGGCATTGTGGTAGCGTTCGTGTAAGTGAGTTAACTCATGAACCACGACATATTCCAGAGCGTCCGGATTTTTTTTTGCCAACTCCAGATTTAGCCAAATCCGTTTTGCTGCAATATTGCAGGTTCCCCAGCGGGTTCGCATTTTTCGAATACCCCATTCATCAACCTCTTTACCTACAATAGGTTGCCACTTTGCCAATAGCCGAGGAATAATTTTCTTTAATTCTGAACGATACCAATTATCCAGTAATTTTATTTTTTCCTGTTCGGTCGTTCCGGGAGAAATTCGAATAACAAATCCTCCCTGGGTTAAATCAATTTTATTCCGTCCCATTTTATATTCGATTTTTACTGCGATATCCTGCCCAAGATATCTGACGGAACCACCATCCTCAAAGTTATTATTTTTTTGGAATTTTTGGCGAACTTCATCCTGCTTACTGCATATCCAGGGTAAGTTATTTTGAATAAACTGAATCGCTTCGGCATTAGAACAGTGATAGGGAATAGACAAACTGACATTTCCCTCCGGTGGGCGGACGGACAAATTCAGGTTTTTAATTTTTTTCCGAGTTATTTTTACATTTACCCCGGCTACGATGATTTCCTGCGTTCTGTTGTTATTTCCAGTCGAAAAAAAGCGTCTCATTACATCACACTAGTGTTTTTAACCTATAGATAAACCGAACTACAGTCATACTGGCATCTCGCCAACACGTCCACAAGTGCAGTACCAAACATACGATAAAGCAGCACAAACAGAATAGTACGACTGTAAAAACAGTTTTTTTGTACTAAGAGTTGAATCCATCTCCTACCAGAAGCCGAAAGAACAACACTCAGGAAGTTAGGAGGGCGAGCATTATCCCGTATTTATCGATAACAAAAAACTCATCTTAGGTATGGACTTTGTTCTGAATATAAAGAAAAGAACAGTAATCTGATAACAAATCGCATCAAACTTTTTTACCAGCAGCCTGTCAAACGAACCGACCGAGAAAAATCACTATCGCATTCCAGATGGAACACAGCCTGGGCTTTTGCCAAAAAATGGTGTATTTTCTACCATCCATTCAATAACCCAAAGTTTCCGACATTGAATAAAGCTTTTATCATCATAGTCCTTGCGTTACAGCTGCTGCAGTCTATTACTGCACTGGCAGACACGCATCAGGCACATGAGCAGGAAAGCCTTTTTGCGGAATACATGGAAAATCACAAAGACCACATTGACGACGGGGACACTATCGCGAACCTGTCTGAAGTCGACTGCGAACATTGCTGCCACTGTCACGGCACGACTGGGCCGTTGATGATTTCCTCTATTGATCCCCCCTATTCATTTTCACCACATCGACAACCCTCCGCAACACTTGCCGACCCCGATTCGGTGTTTCTGGTCGACCTGTTCCGCCCTCCAAGAAGCTAACTACGGCCTCTTAACAACACTCCAGATTAGTCGTATCCGATTCGCTCGGATGTAGTTTTATGGTGGAACAATTATGTCCTTTTTACGCCCATTCGCTGTTGCTGGCCTGATTTTTTTAGCGGCTTGCAATGCAAATTCGGATGATCACGACCACGATCATCAACCAACAGATCAACATGAACAGGAGAAGCAACACTCCCCCACGGAAGATAACGACCATGAATACGACATGGATGCGTCAAATAACGAGGAACACCAGGAATCTTCTTTGAATATCGAACGAGCCCAACAACTTGGCATTACCTTAAATCAGGCTGGGCCGGCAAATATTGCTCAAAGCATTGATATCTTCGGCAAGGTAACGGTTCCCTCCTCCGGTCTCAGCCACATTCAGGCCCGCTTTGACGGTGAAATCGTTCGGGTTTTTGTAGACATCGGGCAGCAGGTGGCTCAAGGCCAAGCCCTGGCAGAAGTGGAATCCAACATCAGTTTAAGCAACTACACCATCCGTTCCCCCATTCAGGGGATCGTCACCGAGAGACATGCTAATGCGGGAGAATCTACCGAAGACCAGATACTCTTTTCGATCGCCAACCTGCAAACACTCTGGGCGGAGTTTAAAGTCTTCCACAGTCAGGCAAATACGCTGACACCCGGTATGCGCATCCTCCTTGCGACTCAGGAGTCACCAGTGAGTATCCGCGTTAACCACATTCTCCCCAGCAATAACAACCAGCCTTTTCTTATCGTGCGCGCCAATATCGACAATACCGAGGGAAGCTTTTCTCCAGGAAGGTTTATTCAGGGCCAATTGATTACGCAGGAGAGATCCGTTCCCGTAAGCGTTGAAAACAGCGCAATTCATATCGTCGACAACACCACAAGCGTGTTCGTTGTGGATGGCGATCACTTCGAAGTCCGGCCCATAGAAACCGGCATCTCCGATGGCCAAAAGACAGAAGTCATTTCAGGTTTAACCGCCGATGAGCGCTACGCAAACCGCAACAGCTATCTCATCAAGTCTGAACTGGAAAAGTCTTCCGCCGGAAATGATCACGCGCACTAGGAGAATGACGAGATGATTACAGCACTACTCAATTTCGCCATACATCGGCGTGCTTTCACCCTCTCTCTGGCACTCATCGTAATTGGTTTAGGGCTATTCAGCCTGCAACGTTTACCCATTGATGCGGTACCAGACATTACCAACGTTCAGGTACAAATTAATACTGAAGCGCCAGGTTATTCCCCTTTGGAAAGCGAACAGCGTATTACCTACCCGATAGAAAATGCGCTGGCGGGGTTACCCGGACTGGATCATACCCGCTCTCTGTCCCGCTATGGTTTATCCCAGGTCACGGTTATTTTTAAGGATGGGACCGACATTTATTTTGCTCGCAACCTGATAGATGAAAAGCTGTCGGCCATAAAAAATCAGATTCCTTCAGGTCTTGAACCACAACTGGGGCCAATCGCAACCGGGCTGGGAGAAATATTCACCTACGTGGTCTATGCGGAACCTGGAGCAAAAGACAGTGACGGCTCGGATTACACCACCACTTCGCTACGGGAGATCCAGGACTGGGTCATCAAACCGCAACTGGCCCAAACAAAAGGTGTGGTCGAAATCAATACCATCGGTGGTTTTGACAAACAGTACCACGTTTACCCCTGGCCAACGAAAATGCTCACCTACGGGATTTCACTGGAGGACATTACGACCGCCATTCAAAATAATAACCTGAACACCGGTGCCGGATTTATCGAGAAGAACGGACAACAATTATTGATCCGTGCAGTGGGTCAGCTTACCCACTATGAGCAATTGAAAAATATTGCCATTAAGGAGATCGATAATATTCCAATTACTCTCCAAGAGGTCGCCGACATTGGCATAGGCAAAGAACTAAGAAGCGGCTCCGCCACCTATAACGGAGAGGAAACCGTTATGGGCACAGCCATGATGCTTATGGGAGAAAACGCACGAACCGTTTCTCAGGCGCTCACAAAAAAAATGGCGGAGATTGAAAATACGCTTCCTCAAGGCGTAAAGGTAAATATTGTCTATAACCGAACCGGGCTTGTGGAAAAAACACTAGTCACGGTGCAGAAAAACCTGCTTGAAGGTGCGCTGTTAGTTATTGTTATTTTATTTCTCTTACTCGGTAATATTCGTGCAGCCATCATTACCGCAGCAGTGATTCCCCTATCGATGTTGACCACAATTTTCGGTATGGAGAAGCTGGGAGTTTCCGCCAACTTAATGAGTTTAGGTGCGCTGGATTTTGGCCTGATCGTCGACGGTTCCGTCATTGTGGTTGAAAACACCATCCGTCGGCTGTCGCAAGCTCAAGCTACATCTACAGGCCGACTTGAATTAAAGGAACGTTTACAGCTTGTATTTGAAGCCAGCAACGAAGTGATTCGGCCTAGCCTGTTCGGTGTATTTATTATCACTCTGGTTTATATTCCCATATTCAGTTTGAGTGGCGTAGAAGGAAAAATGTTTCAACCTATGGCCATGACCGTCATCATCGCTTTGCTTGCCGCGATGATTTTTTCCATCACTATTGTCCCCGCAGCGGTTGCATTATTTATTCGCGGTAATATTCAGGAAAATGAAAACCTGATTATACGAAAAACCAAAAGCATCTACCTACCGGCATTAAAATTCGCATTACGCTATAAAACTATTACGTTGTTTTCCGCCGGCTCGCTGGTGGTGCTTTGTCTATGGCTCGCAACCAAACTGGGTTCAGAATTTATTCCTCAGTTAGATGAAGGAGATATTGCATTGCACGCTATGCGAATTTCGGGAACAGGTTTGGAACAGGCAACAGCAATGCAACAATCTCTGGAACAAGCGCTGCTTGAATTTCAGGAAGTCGATAAAGTATTTTCCAAAGTCGGTACACCCGAGGTGGCCACCGACCCTATGCCACCAAATGTTGCGGACACGTTTGTGATTCTCAAAAACAAAAAGGATTGGCAGGATAAAAACAAAAATAAAGCCACACTACTAAAAGAAATGGAAGAGAAACTAAAGACCGTTCCTGGCAATAATTATGAATTTACCCAGCCCATTCAAATGCGTTTTAATGAGCTAATTTCCGGTGTGCGATCAGACCTGGGGATAAAAATATTTGGCGAAGATTTGGATACATTAATTAATCTTGGCCAACAGGTACTGAACGTTATTCAAGATATTGAAGGTGCTGCAGATGCGAAAGTGGAGCAAATCACCAAGCTACCTACCTTAACCATCTTACCGAAACGCGATGCGTTAGCGAGATACGGTGTTAGCGTTGAAGATTTAAATTCCACGGCGGCAATTTACTTCGGTGGCTACGAAGCCAGCAGCTTATATGAAGGGGATCGTCAATTTAAAATTGTTGTCCGACTACCTGAACCCTTGCGTACAGACATAGAACAAATAAAGCATTTGCCACTGTATTTGGATTCCGGACACTATGTTCCACTCAGCGAGGTGGCTCAAATCGAACTTTTGCCAGCGCCCAATAAAATCAGTCGGGAAAACGGTAAACGTCGCATTGTGGTCAGTGCCAACGTCAGGGGGCGCGATCTGGGTGGTTTTGTCGATGAAGTAAAACAGCAAATCCAGAATCAGGTTCAGCTTCCACCAGGCTATTGGATAAACTATGGCGGCACCTTTGAACAGTTTGAATCTGCCAGTCAACGCCTGGGGGTGATAGTACCGGTCACACTTCTGGTAATCATGGCCCTGCTCATACTGGCCTTGTCCTCGCTAAAAGACGCATTAATTGTGTTTAGCGGCGTTCCCCTCGCATTAACAGGAGGCATAATCGCGTTATGGTTAAGGGATATGCCCTTTTCAATTTCGGCCGGAGTGGGTTTTATCGCGCTTTCCGGGGTTGCCGTGTTAAACGGACTGGTTCTCATTGCGTTTATTCAAGACTTACGACGGGAAAATCACTCGATCATTGAGTCGGTTATTCAAGGAGCACAAATCCGTTTGCGCCCCATAATGATGACAGCGCTCGTGGCCAGTTTAGGCTTTTTACCGATGGCGTTAAACACAGGTACCGGAGCGGAAGTTCAACGACCAATAGCCACAGTGGTAATCGGTGGCATCATCTCATCAACACTGTTAACGCTGTTTGTTCTTCCCGCGCTCTATACCAGCTGTTACAGGAATATCAAAAAAGTGACGACGAGGTAAAACAATGTGATATTCGGTAGAAGTTCATTTTCACCCAAATGTGAACTTCTACTATCTTTCATGAAACATCCCGTCAGCACATCGACGAAACATACACCTAGAAACCTAATTGCTTAAACTATAAAAAACAAAATAGACAAGACAACTGCGTTATACGATCCACGACTGAAAAAACTTACTCACGACAAAACGTGAAAAGAACCACGAAAAACAGAACAAAAAAAATAATGGATAGAAGTATTCAGACAAATGTACGAAACAAGCAAGAAAAATCAGGAAAGTAAAAATATGGACAAAGAAAATAAAAATTAACGCCTAACCCATTGCAATGCAGCATGTGGGTCAATAAACAGCATTCGATCCCATTCCTTATGAAAATATTGATCAACTGCTCGGGCAATCGTGTTGCGAATTTGGGGAGAACGAATAACGTATGCCACTTTTAATTTTCTTGGATTGTATTTCGGTGCAGCTTTTCCCAATGCTGCAACGACTCTTAAATCCATATCTGACATATTAATCGTCTCTGCGGCACTCATATCAACCAAAAACCCCTGAATATCATCAAAACGTGCATCAGAAGTTAAAACGTTATTTGCATCAACCATGTTTGGCAGTTCGATAACACCATTTATTTTTATAATGGCGTAACCTGGATACCAGGCGACAGAAAAATTATCAGTAGCGTTGTTGAGTGTATCACCAAACTCACTCCAACTTTGTTCTACGGCCATTGGCAGATTTATCCTAGTCGAATATTTTTTGAGCTACCGCTTAAGAATAGCAGTAATGGCACTTCGTTCACAAATACCAGATTAACAAAACTAATAATATTTTCGACTAAAGGTAATTTATATTAAATAAATTTAAAAAAATTTTACAAATTGTTTGAGCTTTTATTAATTATTTTGAACCAACGCTCTTTTCGAAAACCAAAGTGATCGATCAAAACCAATTTATGCCAGCCTTCTTCCAAATTCAGTTCTATTTCGTGAAAAAACTCTGTCTCGGAAACTAACTGATCATCCACATGCCAATAGATTTTTGCTTTTTCATCACGATGATATGCTTTAAAAACAGTTCTCCCACGTTCACCACTTAACGTTAAAGGCACATAGATATTTGTTCCTTCGTAGGGGTAAACAATATCCATAGGATTATCGTCTGTGTATGCAGCAAGCGTTGGTAAACAGTCGCTTCGCCAAGGAGGTAAAGGAAAGTAATCCGCATTCACGCTTTTCCAGTAAAACTCCTGAATGGGCGGTAAAACGAAAAACGTTTTCTGTTCTATATTTGTCACCTTTTCGCAACCACCGTGAACTCTTAACCCACTGAGCTTATCGAGCATAATTTTTTTATTGAAGCGAGATATTTTTTGAAAATGACTCACTCGAGGTACAACCGATTCATTCACTACGCAATTTTGTGCTTGCAGAAAGCCATCATTGCGACAAATGTACATTTTTTTCAGATCGTACTCAGGCTTTTCAATCCAGCGACTCGCACCCAGCAAATCAAAAACCTGAAACATCGTGGGCGCTGCCGATTTCAGACCGCTCAAACCAGCCACACCTTCGCCATTTGCGTTTCCCGCCCATACGCCAACCGTATACATGCCATTGCTGCCCACGGCCCAAGCATCCCTGAGACCATAGCTGGTTCCGGTTTTCCAGGCGATCTTTTGGCTGCTGGAAAACTGCTGCCAATAGCCGTTTACATCGGGACGGGAAACGGCGAGTAGGGTATTCAACGTAACCCAAGCCGTTCCCGGAGAATACAACGCCCGTGCCAGTTCCGGCTCACCGCCTTGCGTGAAGCTTAATGCTCTTGTTTCGCCCTCGACTTGAGCGGTTAACCATGCATATGCGCGAGTCACTTCCCATAACGAGGCTTCCGCACCACCGAGAATCAAGCTTAAGCCATATTCCTCCGGCGCGCGGAAAAGGGAACTCAAGCCCAAAGATTGCAAATCATCATAAAAACGTGCAACACCGTATTGCTGCAATAAACGCACGGTCGGAATATTTAAAGACTGAATAATCGCATCTTTAACCCGTACTGCGCCTCGGTATCGACGATCAAAATTTTCCGGCGTAAAGCCTGCAAAATTGGAAGGAATATCGGCGACCAACTGGTTAGGAAGAATCTCACCCTGCTCCAACATACTCGCATATAAGAAGGGTTTGAGAATGGAGCCCGTGGATCTGGGCCTGCGGGCGATATCCACATGCGGCCCCTGATCCACGGCTTTTTCAAAGGTAGCATTGCCAATATACGCTTCTACCGCCATGGTTTGGTGGTTGATTACCACCAAAGACAAATTGTTTATGCCTGCCACGCCCAATGCGGCTACATTTTTTTTGGTTAGTTGATCAACTTTCTGTTGCAGCGACAGATCAATGGTGGTTTCGAACTGGTCGTTTTTTTTATCTTCAATGACCAGACTACTCAGTAAATGTGATGCAATCTGCGGTAAGGGTTTCGGTTGTTCTGGAATCGGTTCACGCAGACTGATTTCATAGGTATTTTTGTCCAACAGTTTTTGTTGGTACAAGTGGTCTAGCAACCGATTGCGTTTTTCCAACAGTTTATCTCTGGACCGATGAATGTTGATCAGCGCAGGGCTGTTGGGCAAAACAGCAAGTAGCGCTGCCTCCGCCCAGGAAAGCTGCTTGGGATAACGATTGAAGTAACGCCAGCTGGCCGCATTTAAACCTACGATATTGCCACCAAACGGGGCTCTGGCTGAATACAGTTTTAAAATTTCCTGCTTGGAAAAATGCAACTCAAGCTTAACCGCAATTAATGCTTCAATGGCTTTATTCAAATAGGTTCGAGGCGGATTTGACCTCAACATTCGGGCAAGCTGCATGGTAATCGTACTGCCACCACTAACAACTCTTCCCTGTTCAAAGTTGTCCCGCATTGCCCGAGCTATTGCGAGCAGGCTGATTCCGCTGTGCTGGTAAAAACGTCGGTCTTCAAACTCAATTAATGCCCGTTGGTATTTTTCCGGCACCACGTCGACAGGCGGAAAACGCCATTGCTCATCGTTCGAAATTTTTGCCCCTAATAATTCACCGTTTTGAGCATATAACACCTTTGAATATGACTTAACGGGAATAGCCGGCGGCACGGCGAAATAAATACATAACACCGCAAGCGTAAAAACAATCGCAACCAGCCATTTTTTTTTCGCCAATTGGGCGAGTCGAAGCCTGGAAAAAGGTTTAAAGATCCCTAGCCGTAAGAAAATGGCTAATCTTCTCCATAAAATCCCATCCCTGTGCGCTTGAGAAGACGTTACCACTTTATTGTTTTTACTTCCCGAACGACTCATTCACCTCGCCTTATCGCATAACAGCCCTTCCCCTGCGACAATTTCCAAGAGAAGGGGCGACGCAATAGCAACTTGTTTACTGCTGTTTTACTTCAACCCACTTGCCCATAGAACGGGCTTGTAACTCATTATCGTACATGGATTCCACTTGCCAGGAAGGCAAATAAAATCTTCCGGCGTAAGTCGCGTTAAGTTGTACTTTAATGGAAACCTTGGGTTGGCTGTTGTTGTTGTAACGATAACGCCAGTAGTGATTGCGCCATAAACTGAAATAACTGCTGATTCTATCGTCACGAATATCCTGATAATCCAACCCCTGCGGTAAACTTTCACCTTCAAGGCGTTGATTGCGAATTTGCCAACCACTGGGCATAACCATAGTGAGTGCAATATCCTGATACTGGAAGCTATTCATTTTTGTTATAGCCGATACAGTGACCTCGGCGATAAAATCCTGCCCTTGGGGTAAGCTTGCAATATCAATAGGCTGCTGATTCAAATCGAAGAACTGAACATCCAGTTTCAACCCTTGTTCAACAGCTTCTTCCTGTTCCGTTTTTGGAATACCCGTATTACTTAAAGAAAAATAAATTGGGTGCTCACTATCGTTGCGAATTTGTAGACGTTGATTATTCAAGCTGTCCTGCGTGATCGCTTGCTGATAAAAACTGGAACTAAATTCCATCTCTTTCCAATCGCTACGATTACTGGGTTGATCATGAATAGAGAAACGGCTGGAATCGCCTGTCCGAATGTCGGAAAAATGCGCCAAAGCCAACAGTGCCCATGAGGTGGTTTGTGTGCTGTACCAATTATCCGAAGATAATTGCTTGGCGATCGACTTGGCCGTCAACCAGGCGGAGTCCTGTTTTTTCAAGCGGGAATAGGCCAGATTTAACACTGCCAGATCTCGCAAACTGGAACCATAGGTATATTCGGAGTAACGATAATCCTGAATATTGGTATCACTGATGGACATTAATTCCTCTGCCACATCCGCCAAACCGAGGGAGTTATAACCGATAGCCAATAACCAACTCGCCAAATTGTGTTCATGGTTTAGGGTATTTTGCTTGGCATTTTTCAACAATCGCTCGCGCAAACGGTTCATTGCTGGCAAATTTGGCTTACCGGCTTCCGCCAACACATACAAGCGGTATGCCATGACGCTGTATAAGTTACGACTATCACCACTCTCATCACTTTTTTGTTTCAGGTAACTCAGCGCTGAATTTAGCATGGTAATTTCTACGGGATACCCCTGATTTTTTGCCTCGACCAAAAAGTGTGTCACGTAGCTTGAAGCCCAGTCGTTCACGTAAGTCGCCGAAGGCCAATAACTGAAGCCACCGTTATCATGCTGGAAACGTTTATATTTTTTTAATGCCTCTTCGACGTTATATTGAATGTCTCCGCGTTTATCATCAGACAAGGTTGTTAATTGATGCAGCCAGATTTGCGGGAAAACCGCTGACGTAGTTTGCTCAACACAACCGTGTGGGTAACGGATAAGATAATCCAGACGATCGCGTAAATTCATTGCCGGTAACGACGATGCCGTCAAAGATGCTTGGTTGGTCCCCACCATACCGTTTGGTATTAGCGCTGGCTGCCATGTTTCGCCTGGCGGCAACAGCTTGGTCACGCTTTGAGTTTGTGCCAGGTTGGCACTGCGAGACTCTATGGCAATGGTTTGTTCTGCCGTTTCCTGCCCAGACCTAGCTACGACATTAACTTGCCCCTGACCAAGACTGTCATCTACCTGCAGATTTAACAGTGCAATTTGATCACCCGGTTCGTTAAATAATAATTGGGCTGTCGAAGTTGTCAGTGATAACGGCGAATCGGTTTTCGCTGTTACATCAACCTGTTGAATGCTTTTATCACTGACAAAAACATTTACCGGCATTGCAACTTTTTCACCCGGACCGAGCACTCGCGGAAGCGTAGTGAGTAAAGTAAGCGGTTGCGTAACTTTTACCGTTTTTTCCTGTACACCAAACGCCGTATCCGTGGCAGCCACCACCATCACTCTCACTGCGCCCATATACTGTGGCAAATCGATTTGATGACGATTCACTTCACCCTTTTGTAATTTAAAGGCACCGAGAAAACGCACAACCGGCGGGAAACGTCGTTGCTTGCTTTCTTTTTTATCGTCCTGTGATTTACCACCACCGATGCGTAGCGTTCGTTCCAAATTAGCGCCGTAAGCTCCAATTACACCATCAAAAATATCCCAGGTGCGAACACCCAAGGCTTCTTTCTGATAAAAATAATCATAGGGGTCCGGCGCGGAGTAATTGGTAATGCCCAATAAACCTTCGTCTACTACAGCCAGGGTATAGGCCATCGCCTTGCCATCTGCCTCTTTCACCTCGACAGTAAACTGGCTTTCCGGCCGAACACTTTCTGGCGATACTATTTCGGGCTTCACACGATTTTGTGCGTTTTCTACCAACAGTGGAACCACACCGTAAAGTCTGATCGGCGCATCTGATGTTTTGTTTTGATGGGGCAGAATGAGAGACACATTGAGATAAACATTCGGTGCCATGGCTGCGGTAATTGGCAAAGTAAATGCTGAGGTTTCCTCGGAGACTTGCACCCACTGTTGATCAATCACTTCCGAGCCATTCTCTATACTGTAAAACACTTTGCCCTGATTAATATCGGGCAACTGAATTCGGGCTTGATCACCCACTTCATATTTTGCTTTATCCGTTGAAAGCATTAACTGGGTTGCCGCATCCGGGCTGACTTGATTATTCCAACTCCACCCCATGTATACCTGCTTGCCACTGCAATGATTGCCTTCAACATCACAAACACGAATTAAATATCTTCCCCAGGAATAACTGTCTTTTTTCAGTATCCAGTTCGCCGTTCCATTTTCATCGGTAGTAACGGTGACATCGCTTTCCGTGCTGGCATGTCGCCCGCGAATATAGTTAGCCAGGTTCTCCTCGGGTTTATCCCACCACCAATACCAATTAAGTTTATACACCTTGATTCGAAGTTGACGATTCGCTACGGGCTGAGACTCAGAATTAATGGAGACCAGGCGCACTGGGTGGTCTGCATGTTTATCAATGGCATTGCGGTAACCGCTGCCTTCTGGAATATATAAACCCACCCAGTTAGCAAACGGCAGAATTTCATCCTGATGAATGGATGTACTGAAGTTACCGCTCTTTTCAAAAACACGAGAAATAAAGGTTGCTCTTAGTTTTCCCGGTGCGGATTGATTGAGACCAAGATTAAACTGGAACTGTTTTTTTCCTTCCTCATTTAAGCTGCCGGAGAAAATTTGCTTTTTCGATTTTTCAAAGCGACTCGCCGGATCATCAAAGATATATTGGCTAAAACCATCAAAAACTGTTTTCTTCGATGTAATACTCAATTCGGTATCGGCTTGTAATGCCTTAGCCGTCGCACCACTCAACCACTGCGCATAAATTTCCGCCTGAAGCTGTTCATTACCCAGCTGGATCGGTGAATCCGCCATTTTAAAATCAATTTTCAGGCGATTCGGTTGAATTGTTTCTACCTTGATAACTTTGTCAAAATAACTGCCACCGACTTTAACGATGGCCCGCCAACTACCTGTAGGCGCATCCTCCTGAGTGGCGAAATGGAAAGTATAAATATTTCCCACTGGCTGGCCATTGGTCAAACTGGCAATCAGGGTGCCTTTAGCATCAAACAGATCCATAGACACCGGGTGACCGGCAGGAATCTGATCTTTTTTGTCCTGCAAAATAAAGTTTAGATAGATATCGTCGCCAGGACGCCACACATCCCGCTCACCATAAATAAAGCCTTTTATGCCTTTATTTAACATCACGCCACCAACATCGAACTGGCTGGTTGGCAAGGCTTCATTAGTGGCCAGTTTCAAATAACCTCGTCCACTTTGGTTTGTCGCCTCCAGATAAAATGGCTTACCTTTTAACGCCAATTTTGCCTGACCATTATCATCGGTTTTTCCCGACGCAATGGCTTGTTGCTGGAAGTTATAGGCAGTGAGAGTGACGTTTTTTTGTGGTAACCCGGTAGTAATAGAGGTAACAATAACATGTAAATCCGAGTCAGCGCCTTTTTTGGCAATCAAACCAAAATCGGAAAGGAAAAAGTTTCGACTGGCATGGGTTTGATCGTTGTAATGGTAAAAGGCCTCATCACATGGGTCGTTACGCTTCCGCCAACTGATGTAGCCGTTTTCTGTACCATAATATTTTTCAATCCACTCAGGTCGTAAATCCTCTTCTTCGTTTCCTGGACCATCGTAGTTTTTATCCTGATTTACCGGCCCACGAATTTTTTTCTCACAGGGGTAACGACTGACACTGGGATCAATGGATAATTTTATATTGACGATGCCATCGGAGTGGTTTGCCATCAGTTTGGCAAGATCAAGAGAATAATTTTGCCATTTATCCTGAGGAACAGAAGGTAGCGTTATTTTTTTTCGCCACAAATATCGTCCCGTGTAAACATTGGTGGACGAACTGGCGATATCATTACCTTGCAGGAACTGCCCAATATTATTGTCAAACACTTTAAATGCTGTGACCCAAACCGCATCCACATTAATTGCTTCAAATGGAACGGTTATGGTTTTATTCGGCGGTAATATTGAGCCCTTTCCAATATAACGCACGCCCGGTAGCTCAGAAATAAAAACCACTTGTGCGGTATGAGTTTGAGCCAGGGTTAAATTATTGACACTGCGAATAGTGTCTTCCACATCCAGCGTATACTCACCAGAAAGCTGGTTCGACGGATAAATTTTTAATTTACTGCCGTCTATCCGCGCGTTAACGTTTTCGCCGTTCAGTCTCACCAGCCCCCGTGTATTTTGCCCGGATTTCAAAGGCTCCGAAAAACTGATTTCCAAAGATTGTCGCGGTTTATTGTGGCTTCGAACAGCCGTAACCGCAAACTGATTCAGTCCGGGAACCTCGACTTCATGGATACCCTGCTTATTCACACCAATCGGCTGCCCATTCCATTGCAACATAATTTTCCCGACTTCTTCCGCGCGAGCAATATTCTTGATTGAAAAACGATGCAAACGCTGGTCAGTTTGATGCTGCCAGGTAATATCAAGTGGTTGACCACCCTGTGTTCCCTGTAAAACTTTTTCTACCGCAGAGTTATCTACCGTATCCTGAGTACGCAACGTACCGCTTAAATCCATTACCGATTTATGCCTTCCCTGCTCCAGTCCAGACACATTTAACTCAAGATCCTGCTCCAGAACCTGAACTTGAAACACCAAAGGCGGTAATTGTTTGGCCACATTATCCAGATGCTTGGCGGACAGGGAGATTTGGTATTTTTGTCCGGCCGGTAACTTTGTTTCCGGCGTAATAAGCAGTTCATTGTCAGCAATGAACCGTTGATCAAAGGTAATATCTGGCGTGACCTTGACTACACCGGTCAACGGCGTATTTACCTTGTTGGATGCAACGACCGCATGCTGGAAACGAATACTGATTGGCTGGGTTGAGGAGATCCAGCCTTGATCAAAGCTCTCAATGTAGGGGTCCCAGTCTAACGGCGCTACTACTTCGCTTTCATCTAACGGATTGTCAACCTGAACATCCGCGCTTTGATTCTGAGTGGGCTCAACACTCACATCTGGCTTAGGGTCGCAGCCAACAAGTATTGTTAAGCTCCATATAAATAGAAACAAGCGAAGTAAATTGCCTGACTTCATAACAAATCTCCCGGGTATGGATAGGCATTTCGGATAAGATTACAGGTTAACCCTGACAATCAGATGGTAAGAATATGGCGAAATATGTCGGATTTAAAATACCAATTGCGCAATCAGTAAGACGCTCGCATATCAGTTGAAATAATAGCCTGGACCGCGGAGAGGTATACTCCACGACCAAGGCCGGTATATCGCATAAAAAAAGCAACGCTACTCTATGGAAGAGATCAACTTTTTACTGGCAGATACGCTATCAGTCGATGTCAGATACAATTTATTCAACAACTCGGTTAACGCATTCTGACGCGCTTCAGGCGTGTCACGCAGTATCTGATTTTGTTGTAACACAGCGATCAGTTTGTCTGGTGTGGTATTGGCGTCACCCACAATTTCCACATGCCCGGCTTTTACCGTAACCGGGACAAGGTTCTGGTGCTGATCCACACGGGTTTGAAATTGTTCATTAAGACTGAAGACATAATCGTCTTTCACGCAGACGCCACTTTTATACTCCCTGCAGCTTTCTTTCTCATCTGTCGCAATACGCAAATGAGTCGATACCTGGTCAATGAGTTTCCCGGGATGACGAATGAAATCCGAGTTCGGTGGAATCTGTTTATATTTGGCTCCGGTGATCATATAACACAACGGCTGGGTTAAACCCAATGACAACCAGGCAAGAGTCTTCGAACCACAATGAGAAGACGCGGATATGCCGTTAAAAGGTGCAGATACCGTGGTTAAGGAAACATTGGTGGCCAAGTCACCAGTTCCAAGTTCATTGGTAAATGCACGCCGGCTGATCAAACCACCCTGACTGTGACCAAGTATGGAAACTTTCGGTGAATTCAGGCTTTTGCTAAGAGACTCAACCGCCCGGTAAAGCTGTGACGCACTTTCTTCCAAACTGACCCGATCGTCGTAATTAAAGCAGACAGCCTGCTGACCATGAAAAGCAAATACCTCGGCCAGCGCTTTGAAACGCCCTGCAGAAGCGTGGCAACCATGAACAATCAGAACAAGGGGGTCACCCGATTTAAGCATCAACTTGCCTTGATCCGGGTTAACACAGGAGCTGACCTGATCCACCTCAACCACAGAATCCGGCTCCGGCAGAAAACGGGCGTTATCCAGGCTTGCCACTTCGGCTTGTTGTTCTGGTGCATTGAGGTTCGAACAGGACTGAACCAATATCCACACCAACAGAAGTAGGCTATATCTTATATTTATTCGTAGCCCAAGCATCCAACACTCCCCCTTATTGACTTAACTCTATCAAGCCTATTGCCGCGTTTGAATCCTCTGTGGCTCATCGGAATAATGGCGCGATAAACCATGTATTATTAATGGGTATACCACAGCATAGCCTGATTTTGTCAATAATTATAACGAAAACCAAGCGATCCCTAATTAATATTCCATTGTGGTATATCAACTGCGAATTAATCCTGCTTATTTCAGCCGGTACTTGCACCTGAGCGAGAATGACATAGATTTAAAGAAAGGTTTTTTTCTAAATAGACTTCCAGAGACCCCACCACAACAGGCTCGCCATTGATGAAAGCTGTCAAGTCTGGCTTTACGTTGTTAAAACCCCCTCACTGTATTGTGTTGGGGCTTGTTGTGCTTACCCTTTCAATCGTGCCCAACGTAGTTTTCTTTCTAGTCGGGCCAGATATTAATAGTCAGCCATTTTTTACGACACCCCACCACTCATACTACTCAGTGTTGGGAAATATGGGGTTTATTCTCGCCGGATGGACCAACCCCTTACTGCTTGCGGTGGCATGTATCGCCCTGTTGTTTCGCAAACGAGCATCACCGAACTCTTCCTACACTCTGCTGGCAATTACCTTTCTAGCCATTACCTTGTTTGAAGGCTTTGAGATTGTGCAGAGGTTAATAAGTGACTCTACTTTTTTGCACGCTATTGCCTGGGTGACCGGCCGGATAGTTCAGCCATTGGTATTGCTGGTACCGGTTTTAATTTCCATAGCGATACAGTCTCGTCGTAGACCACTTAATCATGGCACCTGGCAGATCATACAACTGACCGCCGGGATTTCGCTGCTCGGTATCAGTCTGTTTTGTATGTATCTGGTGGATTGGTATGAAAACAATATCAACGCACTGCAATTTCTTGGCATGTCCAGCCAGCCTTACAACGCACTCTCCCTGGCATTCTATTGTTTAACGGCAACCGCTATTGGTATTTGGCATCAACAAAAACCAAGCCCCTTTAAACTGTTTCTACTGCTGAGCCTCATTCCTCAAATCCTTGCTCAACTTAACCTTACCTTCGGTGAAACCGAACAACTGCGTTTTTATCTATTTTGTGCCCATCTATTGATGGCATTGAGCAATTGCATTTTATTATTAGGATTATTTATTCCCTCAGACAGATGGAATACTGAACAGAGCCCAATCGCCGAAACCAATGAAGACAACGAACAGTTTTCTTCACAAATCGCCAACACTCCCGCTAAACGCCCGCTCAGCCTGACGTTACCCTTTACCACTTTTTCGCTCACGATTCTCACGTCTCTTCTAGTTGGCTTTGCCTATTACACCGAGAACGAACAACAACTGGTGAGCAGAACTCTTACCACATTGGAAGATGAATCCAACCTGATAAAACCTCTGTTAAAAGACCTATTTGTGGAAGCCGTTCAGGATATTAGCTTTGTTACCAAGGTTCCGGAAATTCACCATGCTCTGGATAATGTACAGACGCCAACAACGGATGCTCAAAGTAAAAAACGAGCGATGGATCAACTCAAGGCTTTTACGTTTCAGCTGATGCAAACAAAACAGCATTACGTCGAAATCAAATATATTGATGCAAAGAACAAACAAGAGTTGTTTAGCCTAAACCGGGGCATTACTGGCTTGTATTTCACTGCCGAATCGAGATTGCAGCAACATGCAGAATCGCGCTTTTATCAAAAAGCACTATTGTTATCCAACGGAGAAATCATTCTTTCTCCAGTTGCTCTCAAACAGCGTCAAGGGGTAATAGAAATCCCAGAAGTTCCTGTCATCCAGGTCGCCACACCGGTTTTCAATATGGACAACGGACGTGCGGAAGGAATAATCAGTATTGCCATAAATTTCAATGCTGTCTCCAAAAAAGTGGCTTTATCTATCCCAGAAAATATTCAGTTTTTTCTGACAAATTCAACCGGAGACTACCTGATCCACCCTTTCCCCCAAAAGACCTTTGGTTTTGATAAAGGACAAATATTCCAAATTCAGAAAGACTATCCCAAACTCCAAACACTTATCGGCGATGAACAACAAACCTTAAAATCCGCACAACTTGTCGATAGTCTAGGCACTTCTCATATTGGCTATTTCTCTCATCTTTCGTTGCGTAATATTGGCCTTGATAACCGCTTTGGCATGCTAGTGATATTTGAAAACGAACAGTATTTTCGATCGCTCAATACAATCAGACATCATACTTTGCTATTGGGTATAGCCTTATCAATTATTGTGTTATGCATATCTTATATCGTTGTCAAAGTATTATTAAAACCACTTTCACAATTGGTTCGCAGTATCGACACTCGCCCGGAATCGGAATTTATTGGCGAACTGCCATTGGATTCAAAAGATGAAGTCGGACAACTCGCTCGAAGTTTTTACAATCTGTTTTACAGTAAAGAGCAACGTAATAAAGAATTACAGGAAGCTCGCAGCCGCATCGTCGGTATAACCAACGCAGTTCCATACCTTTTAGCCTACGTAGATTGCGAACTTCGCTACCGGTTTGTGAATAAGTCTTACCTTCTATGGTTTGACTTACCGGAGGAAAAAATACTTGGGCATTTAGTCTCTGACGTTTTAGGCAGTGACATATTTAATCATGTCTCTGAACACTTAAATCGATCTTTACAGGGAGAAGTTGTTCATTTTGAATATGAGCTTGTCGATGATAATGAAGAGTACCGTTACGCTCGCGGCACTTGCTACCCAGATACAGATAACGAAGGCAACGTACGCGGTATTTATTTAACAATCGAAGACATTACCAAAGACAAGCGCTCGGAAGACAAGCTTCACCAATACGCTTCTGATCTGGAACTTCAGCAACTGGCATTACACGATGCCATTGATCAAGCCAAGGCTTCGGCACAAGCCAAGTCAGATTTTCTCGCCAATATGAGCCACGAGATTCGCACTCCCATGAACGGTGTTCTGGGAATGTTGGGATTGCTGAGTCGCGGCAGACTGGACAGACAACAACGGCATTATGCAAGGTTGGCTCAATCCAGCGCAGAAAGTTTATTAACTATCATTAACGACATTCTCGACTTTTCTAAAATTGAAGCCAACAAGTTAGAACTTGAAGAGCTGGAGTTTAACTTGTTATCCACTCTGGAAGATTTTTCGGATTCAATGGCGGTGAGAGCACAGGACAAGAATCTCGAACTGATTTTACACATCGACCCCAGTGTTCCAGTGAATGTAAAAGGCGACCCCGGCAGGCTAAGACAAATACTAACGAACCTGGTTGGTAACGCCATTAAATTTACCGACGTTGGAGAAATTACGATTTCTGTCATCCCCAACCCCGAGCATGTGGTAGGTGACAAAGCCAATTTGTTATTTTCTATCTCCGATACCGGAATAGGTATTGCCGCCAACCGTATTAATCAACTGTTTGATGCCTTCTCCCAGGAAGATGCGTCGACAACCAGAAAGTATGGCGGCACCGGATTGGGCTTGGCCATTAGTAAACAGCTTTGCCAACTCATGCAGGGCAACATGTCGGTGCAAAGTAAAAAAGGCAACGGCAGTACATTTAGTTTTACCGTCTACCTGCCAGAAAATAGCGAACAACCCGGCCAACAACCCAGCGTCGATCTAAGCGGACAAAAAGTATTAGTGGTGGACGATAACCGGGCTTATCGCAACCATTTAAAAACAGAATTGGAACATCACGGTGCTGAAGTTGTTATCGCCGCTGACGGCCACGATGCGTTAAAGCAAATAACTCTCAGTCGCAGTAACAAGCTCTTTGATTTAGCGCTTATCGATATGCAAATGCCAATGATTGATGGCGCAACACTCGCCGAGTTGATTCAGGGCGATCCAACCATGAAAAAGATGAAATTGGTTATGATCACCTCTATTATGGAACAACATGCTGCACAGGGTTACGCTTACCTTGGGTTTACCGGATATATTTCCAAACCGATAAAACCACGAGCCATGTGCAAAACGTTAAAGATTGTTTTACAAGGCGGTACAGATTTAAAAGAGCATCTGCTAACAAACCCGGATCAACCATCGGAGAAACACAGTAATCAGGATCAACGTATTCTGCTGGTCGAGGATAATCCAATCAACCAGGAAGTCGCTTTAAGTAACCTGGAGGACATGGGTTATAGTGCAGACGCGGTTGGCAATGGTGCCGAAGCATTGAACGCTTTGGCAAGCGCACCAAGGTCAGCTCCCTACGACCTGATTTTAATGGACTGCCAAATGCCCATAATGGATGGTTACGAAGCTGCCAAAGCCATTCGCCTTGGTGAAGGCGTGCCCAATGCAAAAATACCCATTATCGCGATGACCGCTAATGCGATGAAAGGTGATGATATAAAATGCTTTGAAGCGGGCATGGACGACTACATTACCAAGCCTCTTGATGTCGACCTTCTTTATCGAAAAGTAAACAATTGGCTAAATATTAATAAACAACAAAACACAGTGGAAACTACATCCGTGACTATTGAAAACAACCAAAATAATGAACACAAAGTCATAGAGCCAGAGGGCAATGAATTTCCAATATGGAACCAACAAGCTTTACTAAAACGTGTAAATCAAAAAGAAGAGCGAGCAATAAAGCTTGTTAATATGTTTCTCGACTCCGTTGAAGAACGTTTTATCGCATTAAAAGAAGCCGTAGATCAAAACGATGCAGAGGGAATTATTACTGCGGCTCATTCACTAAAAGGCAGCGCAGGAAACCTTGGCGCAGAACAATTACATCATTTATTGGAAGACATCGAACAAAACGTAAGAGAGGACTACGACGAAGCCGCCATGCAACAAGCATACACGGCCTTTGTCACCTGCTATCAAAACACCGTATCAACACTAGGTGACTACGCGCGCTAAAACTCGACGATCAACTTTGCTCCACCAAGTTGGGATTCTGCGATTACCACTTTGAGTTCATGCCATTCTGCGATTCGTTTCACTATCGCCAAACCCATACCATGACTGCCAGCTTTTTTACTTTTTATCCCCCGGTAAAACGGCTGCATCACATCGTCCCTTTCATTAACAGGGATTCCGGGTCCGTCGTCTTCAACACTGATTACCGGTTTGCCGTTATGTAAAAACAGACTAACCAATACCTGCTGCTCTGCGTATTTCACAGCATTCTTGACAATGTTATTGACCAACATGCTTAAATAAAACTTATCCCCTCGAACAACTGCATCGTCATACTGACAGGAGTAATTCAGTTCAAGCGTTGATTTTTTGTATGGCTTCAACAGTTCCTGCAACATCGGGTCAAGGGAGACATATTCATACTCCACATTCACCCGCGCGCTGTCTAACCTGGCAAAACCTAATAATTCTTCCACGAGGGATTGCATCTCATCCAGATCTTCCTGCAAACCTTCAAAGTGCCGACGCTGCTGCTCAATGCTTTCTGCATCGGCCAACATATCCAAACCAAAACGCAAACGGGCGATAGGCGTTTTAAGTTCATGGGAAACTGCTCGACTCAATAGTTTATTATCGCTAATCAACTCCTGTATACGTGAAGCCATGCGATTAAACTCACGCTCGATATCGCTTATATACGACATACGCCCAACCTGAATACGACGATCCAGATCACCATCACCGAAATCTTTTGCCGCTTTGCGCAGTAATAGTAATCGAGTAATCAACGGGTACAGCCAGATGAGTATCAAAGCCGTAATAGCGATATAGAAAAAGAGCGTGAAGAGTAAAGGTAAAAAAGAAGTTTGCCCCTGCCCACCGGAATAACGCAATGCGTCGTGACTTAAACTGAGTACTTTATTCAGTTCAGGTAAATATGCATGAACAGTGACACCACTTTCCGTTTCCAGAATTAATGGTTCACCAGACAAGAAATCACTTTTTACTTCTGCGGGAACGGGAAAAACATCTAGCTCATTTATTTCAAAAATAAAATGCTTATTGTCTTTCCAGTGCGCCATAAAATGTTCGAGCTGATGTTCGTTTACCAGACCTGCAGAAGCATCCGAAATCAGGTGCCGATAGAAGGTTACATCGTCTTGCCCTTCTGTATTTGGTGAGACTTTGGTATACAAGAAATCAAACAACCAGCCCAAACCAATAACCGTGGCAGTAACAAGAATGACGAGTGAGGCGGCTAGGCGTTGCATGGAGGATCTATAACCGGGCAGAAGCGCACACTAGAATATTCTCCAGGAACGACGCCGTTTGTCGATTTTCTTATTTTGATTACCACCGTATACCCAGGCAACACTAACGAGAGACTCAGCCAAAACCTTTTGCCCCTCACGTAGCTGGTATACTTTATCGTGTGCGGATTCAAAATTTATGCGGATTTTGCCCTTGGAAAGCTTTATCCAGCATTCAATTGGCTGGGCTTCACTCACTTCGTACAAACAGATTTTTGTTGTTTGCGCATCGGGATAGTGCCATTGCATATCAATTTTTTGATAACAAACCTGACCTCTATGCAGCGCAATACAACGCTTGGGTTTCGGCATAAGCTGTGCCGATACCACATCAGTGGAAGTGTCTAGCGCAAACGCATCAACAGCAAGGCACATATATGTGGCTGCCAGCCACACCATCTTACCTGATAGTCGTTTTAACAACGTTGTCCAATTAAAATACATATGCAAAAACAAACTCCGTTGTATTTACAAATTTTGCACCTTCCAAAATCGGGCTTCTTGATTGGTTGTCATCCATAATCATGCTCGTCGCCGCAGCAGAAAAAACCCAATTCTCAGATAAAGGATATTTTGCACCAAATTCAGCAAAGAAATCCCAACCGGAACCCGGGTGGTATTCGGGATAATCAGGGTTAATCGATTCATCGATACCAACCACGTAATTATTAAAACGGTGATCCAGATAAGCAAACCCCAGGGAAGCATATAAATTCCAGTTGCGGTATTGATAATGGCGACCGGTGCGAAATAGCGCTGCCCAACCATTATTATCACCGGAGGTAATGTCCCCCCCAAACTGAAACTGACTAATATATGAACCACTGTAATGAGTTGCGCGAAAGCCCGTTAATACAACCGGATCACGACCTTCATATTTATTCTTCTCCTCTTCGCGAGCGAGAATCACCATGACAGGGATTGCCTCAATATTAAAGCTCTCATTCCCCCAGGCTTCGAACCCCAGTTGCGCATCCTCAACGAAAAACCGGCCTTTCTGAAAACGCCACTCGGCATGAACAGGACCTGAGAATTCTGATCCGGCCCAGGCCCCGTCATTCTCCAGCGCAAATACCGCGCCCAAAGACAGTCCTAATTCCAGATATCCTTCCGTTGTAGCCCCTGTAGCCCCTTGGCGTAATTCTCGGGAAATGTCTGCGGCCCAGCTCATAGAGAGCGGAAAAAACAAGCACGCGCTAATGACCCAAGGAATCAGATTTATAAATGGCTTATGCTTCAAGCACATTAACCTACCCCAACTCACCATATTATTGGAGCCGATAATAGCACATGCCCCCAACGGCGTGTGTCACAGAATGTTACTCAGCTTTCGCTCAAATTATGATCCAGATTATGGAATGCCGCATATTTACAACGTATAAGTTTAACTTTGGTCAGCCTGTCTGGAACACAAACCCTAATGCGTATTCAAACTTCACAAGATCCTAATATTGAATCCATTCTCGCCTTACACACACTTGCTTTTGGCAGAGATAAACAAGGGCCAGAAGTTGCGCAGCTGACAGATGATCTTTTACACGACCCCAGCGCATTACCCCTGTACAGTTTCATCGCCGAACAAGACGACCAGGTAGTAGGACACATTCTATTTACCCAGGCACGGTTGGCCAGTGACAAAAGTCACGCCATTCAGGCTCAAATACTGGCCCCCCTCGCGGTGCACCCCAATTATCAAAGGCGTGGCATAGGTCAGTCACTTATCCAGCTAGGCCTGGAAACATTGGAATCCGATGGCATCGATTTGGTATTCGTCCTTGGCCATCCGGAGTACTACCCAAAAGCCGGTTTCGAAGTTGCCGCACACTACAACTTACAAGCACCCTACCCTATCTTGCCTAAATACACCGACGCCTGGATGGTCAAAGCCCTATCTCCCAATATTCTTGGTAATATCTCGTCAACGGTATTGTGTGCGAAAGCATTGGATAAAGAAGAGCATTGGCAGGCGGATGAGTGAGAGCCAGGAAAACATATATTCAAGAATGCTCTTATGATATAAAAAATGCTTTATCCGCGACAAACGTAACGCCGAACATTGCTATCAAGAAAGCACATGAAAAATAACACTCAATAAATGAATAGCTCTGAAGGCCTATTGATAAATTCGAAATTCCAAACCAGACGAAGGACATCAAACAACATTAAACCGAAAACATGGCGTATTATAGCCAGGACAGCTGTACGTTTTCGCATCTAATAATCTGACTGCATTAGTTATCATATACAGCCACATTACGGAAAAATTCCTATGCGACTATTTAGCAAAATATCCCTTATTTGCACTGTAACAGTAGCTCTATTTGCTTGTGGCGGTGGCGGCTCGTCTAGCAATTCCGGATCAACAAGCTCCTCCTCGGGGGGAGCAATCCCCAACAACCCTCCTCAGATTACGCTACAACATAGTCAGGAAGTTTTTGAAGCCGAACAAGTTCAAATAACTGGTACAGCGACAGATAGAGATGGAGTGATTACTGATATCAATTGGCAGCAAACAGCAGGACCTCAGATTGATACTACGTCATTCAACGATATTTCGATTATATTCCAAGCACCTGAAGTGACGGATAACACATCTATAGAATTCACTGTTGTGGCTACTGATAATGACGGTTCGACTGCCACAGAAACGGTTTCAATACTGATTAAGGCTCACCCAGAAATACATTTCGTATTCCCAACCAAGCGATCAGCATTCGAGAGCAAAAATTTGGAAGCAACGGGTTACTTACGCCACGCACCTACTGGAACAACAGTAGCAGTATCTGGTGGACTCGGTTCAGTAGAGGCAACGGTGAATGAAGCTGGTTTTTGGCGAGCGAGCAACGTGGTATTACCATCAGAAAGTAACAAGGCAGCCAACATAGTGGCAACAGCGACTTTACCTTCCGGGAGCCAAATAAGCACGACAGTAAGCATACATACACAACCGTTATCTTCCAGTTCATCAAAACTGTTTTGGGATTCAATTAGAAAACAATTCAGTTTTTATGACTTCGTACAAGAAAAACATTATGCGATTTCTGCTGAAACGGGCGAAAAGAAGATTATGACAGCTAGCCCAGAATTCGCTGGTGGGCTTTGGGCGTACGACGCTTTTAATAACCGCATAATATCCATTGGCGGGGAGATAAAAAGCTATGAAATCGCTACTCAAACCACCAGTACAATTATCACCAACTATATAGGTGACACGCTCAACATTCAAAGGCCAGGCTCGAACTATGATGACCTGCAATCGACTGTTATCGACGATACAGGTAATTTTGCATTTGTCAGCTCAAGAAAAGCATCAACAAACAATAATCAAATTCATAAAGTTAACCTGACAACAGGCGAATGGTCTTTAATATCATCCGACGAAAAAGGGACAGGAGCAAGTCTGACGAGTATTAGCAATATCGTTTACGATGCTACCAATATGAAACTCTATACTCTTACTGGTACAAGTGATGTAAACCTTCATCTAGTGGTTATAGACATCAACACCGGAGATCGAACTCATCTTGATAATTTGTCTTCCCCTTACTGGAATGATTATTCTTCAGCAGTTACAGGGGGACTACACTACAACCCAATCGACGAAAAAGCTTATTGGATTGACAGAAACGGTATTCTCTCCGTATTTAATACCTTTACCGGTGAAAGTAAAGCGGTTAGCGTCATATCACCAAATTATGGGCTCCTGGATTTGGGCAATATGTATTCACTTTCATATTTCGATAAACCGTCGCAATCGCTTTTCATTCTTGGTAATAACGCTGCAAGCATTCATAAAATAAATATAACAACGCTTGAGACTAGCGTCATTGAAAACCCAAACATGCCTAAACTGCATCCACTAAATACCCTCTATTACGACGAACTAAACGATGCGATCTTCCACAATACAACTCAAACATTTTTAAATGCCCAACGCATAACGACATTGAATCGTCTGGATTTACGAGAGGATACCGAAACAACCTACAGACAATCTGTCGACGCGATGTTAGGGATATGGAATACGAACATAATTTACTCTTTGTCCTTCAGCCGAACACACATCGGTATACAAAATATAGAATCCAGACAGTACCTACCCCTAATTGAAGAAAGCAGCAACCCAGACATTTTAACGAATCAGCGACTTCTAAGTAGCTGTATTAACGAACAAAACCTTTATATGGTACTCAATAACGGCCCATTACTAGTACATGCAGACATGGAGACAAAGGAAGTGAATCTCATAATGGATTCCGTCTCCCTTCCAGGAGGGCCGTTAACAATGGAAATTATTGGCTGCAACAAAAAAAATGACCAGTTGGCAATTGTGGCTCAAGTCAATGAAGAGCATGAATTATTTTTTGTTGACGGTAAAACAGGCTCGGTAACTAGTGTGCTGAATTTAAGCAGAACAATACCTGAGAGCTACCGAGACAGTGCGACTTATAAACTGAACACGTTCAAGACCACCATAAACGACGACTTTACAAACATCTACTTATCGACGTATTCAAATCCAAGTAGAAAACTGGATTTCATCAAAATTAATGTAACCACTAAAACGGCTGAGATATTACCCAAGCCGGGAACAGGTTATTTATATCAAGTGGACTACTTTTATAGCAAATTATATATTGATGAAAATTTAAATCGATTACTTATGGCCGGCTATGAAAACACGCTCGCGGTAGATATAAAAACAGGCCAACGCGCAATAGTTCTTCATTAACACTTATGTTTTAATCATGTAAACAAATGAGCCACCTGTTTAGAAGGTGGCTCAACCCAACTGATAGATCATTTAATAATAGTTCAACTCCGTCGTTTTCCCCCAAAACACGCGATAGGAAAATGCGGTGTAAATTAATATCATCGGCACCACGATCAAAGCACCAATCAATACGAACTGTAACGATTCTGGTGCCGCAACCGCTTCAAAAACCGTCATTTCTCCCGGTACAACATAGGGGTAGAAGCTATAAGCGAGCCCCTGAAAACACAGGAAGAAGATAGTCAGTGCAGCCACAAAGGGGATCCAGCAACCAAAGTCATTTGCCAGAGGAATTTTTCGCAGAAAACGGTCAGCCAATATAAACATAGCAAAGCAGGTGAGTGGTATAGGAAACAGCAAAAATGCTTCCGGCAGACTAAACCAGCGCAGCCAAACGTAATCACTGGTGAGCGGGTTAATCAAGCACACAGCAAAAATACCCAACGCAGCCAACCAACCGGCACGGCGCGTGGTGCCGGCAATTTTCTTCTGCATACCCCCTTCGGTTTTCATCACTAACCAAGCTCCACCAATATACGCGTATGCAGCAGTCACACATAAACTACTTAATACAGCAAAGGCATAAGCGGCAGTACTGTTTTCAAAACCCAACACATAGCGGCCCAACATATATCCCTGGGCAACGGATGCCATGATTGAACCCAGTTTAAATAATTTGTCCCATGTTGTTTTGTGAGAAACCCGGGCTTTGGCTCGAAAATCAAATGACACTCCACGTAAAATCAAACCGCAAAGCATAAACAACACCGGAATATAAAGTTGGTGCAGAATAATGTTGTGTGCAGCAGGAAAAGCTATCAGCAATATTCCCACCGCCAACACCAACCAGGTTTCATTAGCATCCCAGAAAGGGCCAATAGAGGAAATATAGGTATCCCGCTCTTTTTCTTTTTCGGCCTTGAGTGGTAACAATATTCCCACCCCCAAGTCGTATCCATCCAAAATAGCGTAAGCCAAAACCGCTACGCCCAATAGAAGCAAAAAGATAATTGCCAAAACATCGTGATCAAACATTATCGGTTTACCTCTTGCGTGACTAATTCAGGAACCACAGGCGCTTCAACATCCGCGGATTCGTATTCCTCTACGTTGATGGCCTTTTTCGCCATACCAAAAAGTGTATGCACATAGGCGGTTAACAAGCCTGCATATATAACGGCGTAAACAATTAACGAGAATAAAACATTGCCTGGAGGCAGACTGGTCACAGCTTCCTGTGTGGTGAGCACACCTTGTACAAGGTATGGCTGCCTGCCAATTTCCGTTACATACCAACCTGCCAACGTGGCCAGCCAACCGGAAAAGGTCATCCATACTAACGCCTTCATTAACCAACCGGGTTGCGACTTTTTACGCAGAATAAAATAGGTACTTAGCCAGGCTACGGCCCACATCAACATGCCAACTGCCACCATTAAACGAAAACCAAAAAACAGAGGTTTAACGGGCGGATGTTCACCTTCAAATTCATTCAGCCCCTTAATTTCTCCGTTAAAATCATGGGTCAATATAAGGCTAGCCAAGCCGGGAACACCAACAGCAAAATCATTGGTTTTTTCTTCTTCATTCGGCCAAGCGAACAATAATAAGGGGGCAGACTTTTCCGTATGCCATACACCTTCGATGGCGGCAATTTTTTGCGGTTGATGCTCTAAAGAATTCAAACCATGCATATCTCCGACTAAAACCTGTAACGGAATCATGACTGCTGCCGCCACAACCGCGGTTTTAAGCGCTTTAGAAGGCCCGTGTTTGGTATCCCCTTTCAGTATTCGGTATGCCGAAATGCCGGCGACTAAAAAGGCAGCAGTTAAACCCGAGGATAGAAGCACGTGGGTTAACCGATATGGCATTGAAGGATTAAAAATAATTTGCCACCAGTCCGTTGGAAATGCCACGCCATCGCGCAGTTCAAAACCTACCGGAGTGTGCATCCAGGAATTTAAAGCAATTATCCAAAATGCCGAGAGAGTTGTGCCGACAGCCACAACCAGTGTTGCAGTGGTATGAAGCCAGGGCGGAACGCGTTTTATACCAAATAGCATAATGCCCAAAAAGGTGGCTTCTAAAAAGAATGCGGTAAGCACTTCGTAACCGAGAAGGGGCCCGGCAATATTTCCAACCCGAGCCATAAAGCCTGGCCAGTTGGTGCCAAACTGAAACGACATGGTGATGCCGCTGACCACACCCAGAGCGAAGGTTAATGCAAAGATTTTTACCCAAAATCGATAGGCACGCATCCACACTGGCGCATGGGAAATTTGATAGCGTAATTTAAAATAAAAAAGAAACCAGCCTAAGGCGATGGTAATGGTGGGGAACAAAATATGAAAACTGATATTAAGCGCAAACTGTATGCGAGAATACATCAACGTACTTTCTACAGACGCACTGACCACTTGGCCAGCTAAAGCCAATTCATCGAGCATAATTACCTCACTAAGTCATACCGGTCTCCTCTCGTTATTGTTATTTTGAAGAGAGTGATGTGATGTTCGGGCTTTCACCCTAATTGTTTAAGATTCTGTCTTTCATATCCAAGACCTTGCCAACACCTGCCCCCAACTTCATTAATGTCATTAGGTTTTCCTGACTCATGTTTTGCAGGTCGTGACTCCACTTGGTAAATACTTCAAGCATATCGTGCAGCTCGCGCATTTTTCCCTGAGCATACTCTTCAGCTTCATTACCCGGGCTATCCATCATTAAATCGCGAAGCACAGAAAGCGTGGGATCCACCTCGCGCTTTCTGCGTTCTTCCAATACTTTAGTGGCCATATCCCATAAAGAGCCATCGGCAATGTAATATTCCTTACGCTCGCCGGGTAAGTGGACGGGCTTAACCAAGCGCCAGGACTGGAGTTCTTTCACCCCCATGCTCACGTTACCCCGTGATATACTCAGCGCCGACCCGAGGTCTTCGGCATTCAGGGGCTGCTCATTCACCACCAGCAATGCGAATATCTGGCCTACTGTGCGATTCACGCCCCAACGGCTACCCATCTCGCCGAAGTGCATAACGAAGGACTGTACCATTGGTGTCATTTGCATAGAGTTTGATCCATATCAAATTTTCAGTAATTTCTGAAAGTTTAATCTATTATTCTTCTGGTGAAAAGCCCCAATTTGACGGAAGTACCTTTTCGGCTTTTTGACTTGGATAAGGGCTACAGATAGGGTAAAGCAAAAAAGCATTCCATTGCTTTCTGCTGCATCAGGAAGCCAGCTCTTCCGCGACTATCACCGCTTCTTGCTTTCGCTGTTTTCTTCTTCCAATTAACAGGCCTACCGCAGCCAGGAAACAGCTCAGGAAAATAGTGCTGACGATTAAGATATCGCGCCACTGCCTGCCGGTAATGCCATTGAGGAAGTTCCATTTATGTAAAACGGAAAACGACCAGGATTCCATTCGGTCCACGTTTCGTGACTGATCCACCAGGACACCAGTCACAGGGTCAACAAATACCCGAGTACCGAACTCATCCCCATACTGCACCATCCACACAGGTAAGCGCTTGTTGCGAAAATCATACTCAGGGCCAAAACGGGTCACTATCTGCACATGCTCAATTTGTTCACTGGTGTATCCGGTGTAACCGTTTGCCAGCCATTGCACTTGCTCTTTATCGGACGTAGCAACGGGATTCCCCGAATAAAAATCCAAATACCGGGAACCACTTT
The DNA here is from genome assembly GCF_032773895.1 of Teredinibacter sp. KSP-S5-2. Classification (NCBI taxonomy): domain Bacteria; kingdom Pseudomonadati; phylum Pseudomonadota; class Gammaproteobacteria; order Cellvibrionales; family Cellvibrionaceae; genus Teredinibacter; species Teredinibacter sp. KSP-S5-2. The sequence goes on from NZ_CP120416.1 coordinate 3,988,534, forward strand.
CCGACGGCCGCCCCTGGTACTTTTCTACACGACTGACTTGCCCTTTATCCTGATTGGCATAACTTAATCGCAATAACGTCTGGCTCTCCGCTCCAGGCACTAACGAAATACTATTCAGCGGTTGATTCGCATATTCGGAAAAATAATTTTCGTTCGGGAATGAACCAAAACGTTTTAGTTCCGCTAAATGGCTCAAGCGTATACCGCTAACATTGTCTGCATATTCGGCTTTGAGTAGATGATAAAAACCACTTGCCGACCAACCCAATAAAGGTAGCCAGAGCACATAGGCAATAATCCGATGCCAGCGACGTTTTGTGTCTTTTATTTTTCGATGGGGAATGGCAAGAATCAAGGCCATACCCATGACACACATGGCGATTAATGACAACATAAATAGCCCGACAAGCAGGACGCGACCAAAGCCCCACACATCTAACCAACTCCACGTATGCAATGCACGAAACACCGTTTGGATTTTAGTTTTTACTCCATTGGTTAACCCGGCAAGCGCGTTGGTTTCGGTATACACAAACGCAACCAGATTCCCCTGCTCAGGAAAAGATACCCGATAAACCGGTAACAAACGATTTACCGGCGGATACTCATTGGAAAACTCCGTAATAAACTGAATTTCACCAATATCCGTTTGCGGGTGCCCAGTGTAATAACTGGCCAACCATGCCGCATGCTGTACATCGAAATTTTTCGGCATGACATTGCCATCAAATGAAAAATAATTACGCGCAGCATACTTACTTTGTGTTGCCTGAATCACTGCGCCGTTTTCACTGGCCAGCACTTTAACCACCACCGATTTTGGAAAGGTTGCCAATGCATCCTGTAGCGGTTGTTTTATATTCGTGGCTTGTTCCACAGAAAGCCCAAACTTTGGTGGATAAAACTTTACCGCTTTAGGCCCGGTCCAGGTCATAAGTGGATGCAAGGCACCGGAAAGCGCCCAAATAAACAAGCAAGCACCAGCAAACCATTTAAGTTTGTTATGCCATTGCATTGAGGGTTTGGCTAATTTTTTCATTGCTCTACTCTCACATTAAAAGGCGGCTTTCAAACTTAAATACGCCGTTCTCGGTAAACCCGGACGATAATCAATATCAGAGCTTGTTACCTGGTTCTGAGTGTAAGTAGAGTACAACTCATCACTCAGATTCATCACACGCAGCTGCAGGCTGATAGCATCCGTCATTTTGTATTGCGCACGCAGGTTATACAGCGTATGCCCTTCATACGTGTTTTGATTGGTTTCGTCGGTGAAATAGTCACCCATATATTCGGTTTCCAATTCAAAACTGAGTGCGTCCAGCGGCGAATAATTAATGCTAAAGCTCCCCATCTGTCTGGGCGCTTTACCAATCTGGTTCCCGGCAAAATCCCGTGTTTCAACCACAGGGGGAATGCACGCAGGCGGATAGCAGGCATAAATATATTGATATTCCTTGTACTCCTGCTCGCGATAGGTCCAGGCAAAGTTAAAACCCAATTGTTCGGTGACTTGCCCGATGAGTGCAACCTCAACACCTTTATGTTTAGTCTCACCGGCGTTGGTCATTTTTCGGGTGCGATCTTCAACATAACTGACAATCGCATCTTGTTTATCCATTTCGTAATAGGCGATTTCATAATTCAGTTTTTCACTGATCACACCGCGTAAACCCAGCTCATAACTGTCCGCTGTCGTGGGTTTTAGTTTATCCGAATCCTGACTGCTGCCAGGGCGAAACAACGAACCCACACCCGGTGAGACAAAGGCATGGCGATAATTGACATAGCCCATATGATTTTTCGAAAACTGATAAATCAAACTCCATTTCGGGCTGAACTCGTTGTACGTAATGGTTTGCGATTCTGGTCGTTGATAGGAACGTTGTATTTCCGTATCCAGATTATCCTGATAATCCACCTCGAAATGATCGTAACGAGCGCCGATATTCATAATCCAATCCGATCCCAAACGCCATTCACTGTGTATATAAGGGGAAACAGAAAACTGGTCAGCATCAAAATCGTAATTTAGCTCGCCGAGGGCATAATTTTCATAGTACTCCCGCGATTCTCCCTGCCCCAATTCGGGCAACATGGTAATTGCGTTTTCTTTATAGGATGACGGCGTAAAATCAGTATCGACACCGACAATAATTTGTCCACGCCCGGAGAAAATATTTTGCCGCTGCTTAAGCATGACGCCATAGGATTGAAATTGATAATCCCGAATATTCGGATCGTAAGTCACCATCCAACTGGGCATCATCTTCATTTCATTATCGCGGTAGAAAAATGTCGAGGTGAACAACCCTTCGGAACCAATTACTCGATTGAGTTCGGACGAAAAACGCAGCGCCGCAACCTCTCGATAGCCAACATCACCATGAAAAATATTTTTGGTCGGATTATTTTTATAATCCTCTTCTTCCAGAGAAGAAATACCGCTCTGATCCACATCGGTATAGGACAGTACGCTTTTAATATCCCACTGTTTTCCCAGTTTGCCATCGTGACGAATACTGGCCGACGTTCGACTGTAATCGCCATACTCTCGATAACCGTCGTTATCGGTCACGTTGATATCCGCACGAATACCACTGTCACTGCTTAGGGGTGTACCACCGCCGACCAATAGACGTTTCCATCCGTACTCTCCCACTTCCAAGTCAACACGGCCGGATTTTTCTTCCGGCGGAGCCAGGGTAATCGCATTGATAATGCCACCAAACGCACCACTACCGTACAAAGCCGAGCCAGGGCCTTTTATTATTTCCAACTGGCCACTTTGCGGAATATTAATTTCGTACAGACCATTGTGGTTAAAAAAACCGGTTGGCCGAGTGGGCACGCCATCTTCCAGAAACAGGTAATCCGGACCGGTTGAAATGGGTTGGCGAATAGAAGACATATGTCCTTCCCCCCCCAAATTATTGATGTGCACCCCGGCTACTCGATTCAGTATTTCGGCGGGATGAGAAGGCGCAATATTGGCGATTTCATCTTGCGAAAAAGCCGCGACAGATTCGGCAGTTTCTCGTTTTGATTTTTCTTCTCGCGTTCCGGTAACCACCATCTCTTCCAATATGTTCACCGGGGATATGGCAATCTGCATAGCTTCGTTAGCCACTGCCTGCACACTTAACAGGCACAGAGTGGCCGCTATTATATTTTTATTATTCATTTAGCATCTCCTGATATTCAGGAGCGCAACATTAACGAAAGGCGAAAAGGGTCAAAAGTGACAAATTGTCGCACCAAACAAACGTTTTTCCATACACGCCAACGAAGCTCTTATAAATGCTGCCAGTAAATAAGAGAATATGGGAAGCGCATTGACAGAAAAAACACAAAAAATATCAGCCGACAAATAACCATAAAGAAAAAATGGGAATTTAAAGAATTAGTTATTAATAAAGAGTTATCTATGCCGTTTCATTTATACCTGCTACATTTTAGGTATAACAGACACCAACAAGCCCTTATAGACCCTAGGCATGCCAGAATAAAACCTTTAGTATTTTGCGTCTTTGCACTCCCACTCCACCTGCCCACAGTACCAAGGACTTAAATGACTGCCTTTTTGATTAGCCATGAAGATTGTCTTAAGCACGTAATGCCCGACGGACATCCTGAGTGCCCGGAGCGCATTAGTGCCATTTCCAATCAACTGGTCAGTACCGGTCTGGATTTTTGTCTTATTCATAAAGAAGCGGTGGAAGCTTCCCGAAACCATTTGCAGTTAGTTCACTCACCTCAATATCTTGATCGCGTAGAATTTTATGCCCCAAAAGAGGGAGAAGAGCTCGTCAACTTTGATGAAGATATCTGGCTCGGGCCCTACACGCTGCGCGCGGCAAAGCTGGCAGCAGGTGCCGTGGTGCAAGGTGTGGATTATGTGATGCGCAACGAAACTGACACGGTATTTTGTAATGTTCGTCCACCCGGACATCACGCAGAACATAATCGCGCAATGGGATTTTGTTTATATAATAATGCCGCTGTCGGTGCCGCCTATGCGCTCCATCATTATCGACTTAAACGCGTCGCTATAGTGGACTTTGATGTTCACCACGGCAATGGAACGCAGGATATTTTTCTTGATGAAAATCGGGTGCTGTATTTCTCCAGCTTCCAATACCCTTTTTACCCGAATACAGAAATAAACCCCGGCAAACAAAATATTGTTAACGCGCCTTTGCCTGCAACCTGCGAAAGCGAACAATTTCGTGAAGTAATATTACAAAAGTGTATCCCTGCACTAAAAGAGTTCGCGCCGGAGTTATTAATTATTTCTGCCGGGTTTGACGCCCACGTTCTGGATGACATGTCTTCCATTTGTTTAATGGATAATGACTATTTATGGGTAAGCGAACAACTGCGAGAATTTGTTGACAGCAGTGAAGAATGTCAGGGTATTGTTTCAGTACTGGAGGGTGGATACGACCTGGGCTCTCTATCTCGATCAGCCTGCGCACACATTAAAGCTCTGGCGAAGCTATAAGCTCATCCTTTTTCATCGTTTGCATACATTAATCTTAATAATAAATCATACGTATTTATTAACACTTTTACCCACCTGCAACTCATACCGGTAAGAAACAAGTACTAATAGAGTTGAAAGATATGTCACAGAAGTAGAAATCCTGGCCAAAATTTACAGAGTTTTGATCTATTTTCTTGCAATTAAAAAAAAAAACGGCAAAACTCCACTGCGTAAATTAAGTCGATAGTGATAAAAATAACAACCTAAGACTTAAGAATTATAAAAATAATAAATACGTGATTCATTCACGCGCTCACAAGGCAAAACAAAACTCTTAGCAGCAAACAAAAAACACCTGGTTGCCAGCCTTGCTTGCAAGTTGGCCACAAATAATAAAATCAATACTGCGAGGAAAAATTATGAATAAAACGGCAGTTGCGCTATTAGCCGCACTCAGTTGTGGTTCAGTAGTAAGTCATGTACATGCAGTGGATTGTAGTGGTTTACCCGTATGGGATAACAGCACTGCGTACTCCGGCGGGACGCAAGTTCAACACAATATGAATGCATACACCAATAATTGGTGGAGCCAAGGTGCAGACCCTGAAACGCATTCAGGCCCCTGGCAAGAGTGGACAAACAACGGCGCATGTGACGGTTCTTCCTCGTCCAGCTCCAGCAGTAGCTCTTCATCCAGCAGTTCAAGCTCATCATCCAGTTCATCCAGCAGTTCCAGTTCCTCATCAAGTAGCTCAAGCTCTTCGTCCAGCTCTTCCAGTGGTGGCGCAAGCTGTGACAGCTATGTTGCTGGTGCATCTTATGCTTATGGCGATGTTGTAGCCAATGCAGGCGGTTACTACCGATGTGACGTAGCAGGCTGGTGCTCTTCTGGTAATTCAGCCTATGAACCTGGTGTCGGTTGGGCGAATCAATATGCTTGGTCAGCTGTTACCGCAGACCAATGTACTGGAGGCACTTCTTCCAGCTCAAGCTCGTCGTCCAGCTCAAGCAGCTCTTCATCCAGCAGCTCAAGCTCGTCTTCCAGCTCCAGCTCATCCAGTAGCTCGTCTTCAAGCTCTTCCAGTTCCAGCGGTGGTGCGCCTTATGTAGTAGGTTACATGCCTTCCTGGTCTGGCGATGTAAACAGCATCCAATACAGTAAGTTAACGCACATTAATTACTCATTTTTGTTGCCTAACTCTGACGGTAGCCTGCAAGCAATTGACGGCGCATCTAAATTACAAAGCCTTGTTTCACTGGCCCATGCAAACGGCGTGAAAGTATCCATCGCTGTGGGTGGCTGGAACAACGGTAATGACAGTGCGTTCGAAGTGTTAGCAGCTAACCCAACAACTCGTACAAACTTCGTTAACAACTTGATGGCTTTCGTCAATCAGTACAACCTTGACGGTGTGGATATGGATTGGGAATACCCAGATCCCGGCACATCTGCTGACAACTATGCATTGATGATGAATGAGTTGGCGACCGCTCTTCACGCTCAAGGTAAAATCCTTACTGCGGCAGTTGTTGCTTTGGGTTATACCGGTGACGGTATCAAAAACGAAGTATTCGCAGACATCGACTTCTTGAACATCATGGCCTACGACGGCGGTAACGGTGCAACTCACTCACCATACTCCTACGCAGTAGACTCATTAAACTATTGGTTAGGTCGCGGCTTACCAGCTGCAAAAGCAGTGGTTGGTGTGCCTTACTACGCACGTCCAAGCTGGTCGGCATACAGCAGCAAAGTTGCTCAAACCACACTTAATGCATGTCGCGACACTGATGGTTCAGATTACTGGAACGGTATCCCAACTATTCGTCAAAAAGCACAGCTAGCCAGAACACAGGCGGGCGGCATTATGACTTGGGAACTGTCTCAAGATGTAACTGGCGAGATGTCTCTATTAACTGCAATGTATGAAGCGGTTAACGGCTTAACACAAACGCCAGTGTGTCAGTAAAAGGTTTCACTCCCTAAGCTCCATTGACTAGGCGCCCGTTATGAAAATAATCGGCGCCTTTTTTATAGTTTGTTGTACCGCAAAATGTGTATTTAAAAGCTGACTTATTATCAGACTGGTGCTAGTTTGGTAACAATCTGATTAAAAATAACAATAAAAGTCAGATGTTTTTATCAAAGTTAAGGCGGTTGGAATTTTGCCGTATCCCCTCCTTATGTAGTCTTTACCCCGCTTCAGGTCTGACTGAAGTCCCAATAAAAACACAATAATAAATTTAATAAAGGTGATTACTATGTTGAAAAAAGCAGTTGCAGTCGCATCGCTTTCCGCAGCAAGCCTGTTCGCGTCACAGAGCTTCGCCGCGATGGATTGCAGTAATATCCAGGTGTGGAACAGCAGCACAGCCTATAACGGCGGTGCGCAGGTTCAACAAAACCTCAAAGTGTATTCCGCTTCCTGGTGGACCCAGGGTGCAGACCCGGAAACCCATTCAGGCTCATGGCAGGAATGGAAATTTGTCGACGATTGTACGGGCTCTTCATCGTCTAGCTCGTCATCTTCATCCAGCAGTTCTTCCAGCTCTAGCAGTAGCTCTTCATCCAGCAGCAGCTCCAGCTCAAGCAGCTCATCTTCATCCAGCAGCTCTTCTTCCAGCTCTTCAGGTGGCAGCTGTCCGAATGCATTTGATATAAACGGTCAATACAACACTGGCGACCAGGCATCGAATGTTGGACGCATCTGGCAATGCCTTGTTGGCGGCTGGTGTTCATCCGGTAACTCCGCATATGTGCCAGGGGTTGGCTGGGCACACACCTATGCTTGGGAAGATGTTGGACCATGCACTACCAGCTCCAGCTCATCCAGCAGCAGCTCCAGTAGCTCTAGCTCAAGTAGTTCATCAAGCAGTAGCTCCAGCAGTTCATCATCCAGCAGTTCATCTTCTGGTGGCGGATTACCTTCTCGCATCTTGAATGGCTACCTCCATGCAAGCTTCACCAATGGGGCAGGTTACATTCGTCCAAGTGATGTTTCGCCAGCCTTCAACATTATTAACATCTCGTTTGCGGAACCCACTTCACCTACCAGTGGTGTTATGGAGTTTGCACCAGATGCTGCATTTACTACCGATGCACAATTCAAAGCGGATGTAAAAACAGCTCAGGCTCGCGGACAAAAAGTTCTGATCTCTATTGGTGGTGCAAACGGTCAGGTTCGTTTGGAAACTGCAGGTGCGAGAGATGCGTTTGTTAGCACTATGACTGCAATCATCAACGAATACGGTTTTGACGGTTTGGATATCGACTTCGAAGGTCACTCGCTATCTCTTGACCCAGGTGACAGCGATTTCCGTAATCCAACCACACCTGTGATTGTGAATTTAATCGATGCAACTCGACAAATTCTCACAAACTGTGGTGCAGACTGTATGTTGACCATGGCTCCTGAAACTTTCTTCGTGCAAATGGGTTACAGCTTCTACGGCGGTATTGCAACTGCGGCAGACCCACGTACAGGTGCCTATCTTCCAGTGATTCACGCGCTAAGAGACAGATTGAGTTTCTTACAAGTTCAGAACTACAACTCTGGACCAATCACCGGTTTGGATGATCAGTACCACACCATGGGCGGTGCAGATTTCCACGTAGCCATGATCGATATGCTACTTAAAGGCTTCCCAATTATGGGCGATCCTAACCACTTCTTCCCTGCACTTGACCCTAGCCAAGTACTAATTGGCGTACCTGCCAATGTAAACGCGGGTGGTGGTTTCGTGGATAACGGTGGCTTGCAGCAAGCCTGGACGTGCTTAACCAAAGGTACTTCCTGCCCTGCTTACAACCCAGGCCGAACTTACCCAACACTTCGCGGGTTTATGACTTGGTCTGTAAACTGGGATGCATTTAATAACTTTGTTTTCTCAGAAGGTATGCGTACCCATATTGATGCCAATTAATAGGTATTCAGTTGATGTTAAAAAGCCGGGATTTTCCCGGCTTTTTTGTATGAAGACGAGTGGTTATTGGAACTAAAATCTAAACTTATTCGGTAAGGCACTTTAGGATTGTTATGAAACACGCTGTAAACACATCCCTGTGAGCTCTTTGTCGGCGTCCTGCCTCCAAAGGTTTCAAAACAATCCAAAAGCACCAACCATTTTTATAACCCGCGCAAAACGACAAAACTATTTTGAACACTACTGACGTCCATTATGATCAGATCATCAGAAAGTATTCTGAGCTAACTTTTTATATGTTTTTTAAAAACTGAATCAAGCGTTATATTCGATAGACAATCAACATCTATTAATAAATAGTTCTAAACCGTAATACTTCACCAAACCTTCTTTTAGTTCGGTTCATCAATCATCTTTAATCTACTAGACTGAGCAAGAATTTCGTTTAACCATTTTGATTGTTTTTTGCTTGCCAGCGCAACCGCTTTATCTGAAGCCTTAATGGCCATTTCTGTATTGCCATCCAAACTCTGCGCCGTGGCCAAACTGTCCCATAAAACTTCCGAATAAGGAAACTGCTTTACACCTTCCTCCAAAATTTCCACTCCCCACGAGGTTTTCCCTTCATAAGCAGCTTTTAAACCATAAACATTATATTGGTCTGCGGATAATGGAAACTGATACCCATATTGTTTGGCTAGTGTTTTATAAAAGGCTTCGATTTCCTTCAACGGCATCACATCCATTTCAGGCACAGCATTCCAGTTATGAAATAACCAGCGAATGGCGGTCAGGTTTCCAATAGCCGGAGTACTATCATGTGTTTCCTGCGGGAATCTATCCGCATGCCAGAATAAGTTCTTCTGTCTTTGAGTATCGAGCAGGGAAACCTGCTGATCAAAGGCGGTTTTCATCTCATCCGGCTCACTAGCCAAACTCAAATACCACCGAAACGGTGACGAACGAGTCTGTTTAAAGACAACTTTAGATTCCTTAACTAACCAGTTGTTATCCCACCATAAACTTGGGCTAATGGCGATGGCACCGTCGAAGACTGTGTCTGGTTGAAGAGCGATAAAACAGGAAAACAAACCGGACAAGCTATGCCCGGTAATAATTTCGTAGGGCGCAATACGATAATGCTGCCTTAAGAAGGGAAGCAGCTCCTTTTCCAAAAAGCGCTTATACTGCGTTGCTCCACCGGTGTTTTCCTTATCATCATCTACACTGGTGGGCGTAAAGTTTTTTGCACGATTATTGGCACTGACGCCAACCAGAATCATTTCCGGAACTATGGCGTAGGTACTGAGGAAATGAATATTTCCAGCAATATGATTGAGTTGGGTTGAACCATCCAAAACAATCATAACTGGATAACGAAATGTATCAGAATCCAGGTAGCTCTCCGGTAGAGAAACTTGAATAGTAATATCTTGGCTCAAATTTTTTGAGCTGACACTGTGCTGAGAAAAATCTGTTTGGGCGCAGACATTGACAGACAATAGTGCAAACACCACCAACAACGACCATAGCTTCACTTTTATCTCCTTGGTATTTGCAGAGCATTGACTGTTTATACAACAGAGCAATCCCGTTATCTGATGTAACAGAGGTATTCAACGAAGGTACCCAGTCTATTCGTTGTATCCAGACTTCAACCGAAAAGTTGCACAAAAAACACTCTTCAGAAAATAACACCCATCAAACAAAAATAAGATTGATTCTCTTTCCTTATTTAAACACATTTTTGGATATAAGCTAATGCCTCTTTTATCTATCATTTGTTTAACTTTTTACCATGTAATATTTTTTACATAAATCTCAAACAAATATGATGGATTTTATTCACCATCATCCGTTTGATGAATTTTCCATAAAAATTAGTCGTCTGTTTCAACATAATAAAACGGCCAGGTTTCCTTCCTGTACTAGACTTTTTTCATAATCTGGTTGAGGAAAATAATGATGGAAGTAAAAGAAGAAATCGGCAAAGCCATAACTGCCCATGATCACTGGAAGCAAAAGCTGCGCCAGGCGATCGACACAGGAGAATGCGAATCGACTCCAGACAGAGTCAAGCAAGATTACAACTGCTCATTTGGCAAATGGTTGCACCAACGTATCGACGAAAACCAAAAGCATTCCGAATACTACGAAGCCGTAGTCTCAATACACGCAGACTTTCATAAAGAAGCGGGAAAAATACTGGAGCTTGCACTAACCGGGCAGAAAGAAAAGGCCAACGCATTAATGCGTTTAGGTGGTGATTTCTCCACTATTTCAACAAAATTAACCACGTTAATGAAAGAGTGGCAGAATATCTTACCCTAGACGTTATTCACATCAACTGAATAAACAAGACCTAGATAAAAAAGCCGCCATAAAGGCGGCAGTAAAGAGGATCAATTAGGAAAAAAAGGGGGCCCATCCCTGGACGACACTGATACCTTAGCTAAAAATTGTACGTCAGAGAGAAAGTGTAGGTTCTTCCTAACACGGGTCGGGCAAAGAAATTGGTGTAGCCCGCCTGAACATCATTTACCGATCTGGGGTTACCCTCCGTTAACCCCACCTCATTGGTCAGGTTGGTTCCCTTCAAAGTGAACTGGAAGTTTTCGGTAATGTTGTAGTTCACACCCGCATCAAACGTGGTGTAATCCGGCAAACTGAATTCGTTATTACCATCCGCGTATCGGTCACCAACATGGTGAACAATAATAAAAGCGTCGCCCCAATCAAAATCCACCGTCGGAATTAAACGTACCTGGGTTTTGGGTGTACGTTTAATTTGATTATTTTCCCGGTTGCTGTATTGGTCAGGCAGGTTAACCATTTTTGGATCTTGCACAACACCACTAAGCTCAAGAGAGAATACTGAATTTGGTTGCCACACGGCCTCAAATTCAACCCCCGTGGTTTCCGTATCCATGTTCACATTCGACGCGACATTATTAATATCGGTAATCCCCCGCTCAGTCAGATCTTCAAAGACTGTTTGGAATAACGTTGCAGACGCACCAAAATTATCACCGGAATAACGTGCACCCAGTTCGTAGAACTTGAGCTTACCCACTTTATTAAAGGTCGCCTCTTCACCAGCACCAATATTAAATCCATGCTCCATCAAGCGTGGCATTTCAAATGCGTCGGCGTAGCGGCCGAACATGGCAAGGTCATCATTGAAAGTGTAATTAAAACCGATTGACCAGGCGGTTTCGGTAAAACTTTTGCTGTGGCTGTAATAGGTATCGGAGGTGATATCCGCGTAGTTGTTTGCCAGATTATTATCGACATCATTACCGTTTTCATCAAACGCACCGGCTACTTCAACACCAGCAATGGTGCCGGCAGCGGTAGAATCCAGTTCAAGACGCTCAATACGAAGACCACCGTCAATACGCAGTTTATCTGTTACTTGGAATTCGTCATTAATATAAAGTGAGTTAGACATAGACGTACCGTAAGCATCCGCCGCACTCCAACCAGGAGCATGGGTCAGCATACCGTCGTCAGTCAGTTGCCCGACTACATCACCGGCCTCGTTAACAGCAACGATATCCAATCGGCGAGCATTGTCACGCACATCCGTTAAAAACTGCCCTTCCCACTGGTCAACCGGCAAGGTATCTGCATCAACGGAAGCCATTAACCAGCCCATCGTTAGCGTATTACGCTCGGTTTCGTAACTGAATACTAAATTATTAGCAATCTGACTGGCTTCATATTGGGAGAACAACGGGTAGTTCATGGTGACCAAACCATTGCCGTTTAAATTATCCAGATCAGTCAGGAATTCACCCGTGCCCACAACCTGATAACGGGCTTCAACCGCACCGTCAGCAGCAAACTGCGTCAGCATATCCTGCACATCTTGTTGGCCAAGTCGTTCCGCCGCAGAGGTACTCAAAAAGGAGTTATCCCAGTTCAGCAAAATATACATGTCGTTTTTAAATTTGGAGTAGCGGAAGGTATCAGTGATATGCCAACCGGATTCGAAATGCCAATTTAGTTTTGCACCAGCGGTGGAAACCGTTGTGTGCTGACCGTCTTCAAAATCCCGCACTACATAATTGCCATCGGCTTTCAGATAACCAATTTCTTTTAGATCGTTACCCAATAATGTACCCGAATGAGGGTCTACCCCAGGCAAGCCCGTTGGGTCTTGTTGGTTTGAGATTGGAATCGGCGAAAAAAAGGTCGTGTGATCATCCAAATGCTTAAACGATAGCGTTAAATCGCCATCATCAAATTCACGCAGCAAGTCCAAACGAATTTGTCCGCCATCGTCCGCGGTAAATTGTGTATCACGCACACCATCTGACTTACGATAGAACCCACCAACACCTAAATTCCAGTTATCAGTAACCGCGCCACTGTAATAAAAATCACCACGCAACAAACCGTAATCGGCACCGGACACTTTAAATTTACCGGTATGCTCAGCAACAGGACGTCGTGTAATAAAGTTAATTAACGCAGCCGGGCCATTGGGAGTAAAAATACCGGAAGTACCACCCCGGATAGCTTCCATTCGTTCGGTTGTTAAATCAGTTCGCTGATAAAAATCCACCCACACACCATCATAAATAACGGGCAAACCATCTTCCTGAATACCAATGTATCGAAAACCTTCACCACCACGCAGACCACGAGGCGCAACGTTATTGTTGGTTTCACCACCGGAGTCTTCTACCCAGAACCCTGGCACAACTTCCAATAAGTCTGCGGTACCCAAGGGCGCCTCACGCTCCAGAGATTTAGCATCCAAAGTCGTCACGGATATGGAAGACTCCAGCTTGGTGACTGTGGACGTACCGGCGGTTCCGGTCACAATCACTTCTTCCAACCCCATCAAACCTTGATTTTTTTTCTCTTCCTCTTGCGCGAATGCATTCATCACACTACAGGCAACAATTGTGGAAATCGCCGAACTCAGTATTTTTTTTGTTAATTTATGACGTGGCACAGACATACCCTACTCCTGGCTAGTAATTATTTTCAGCGCAACACGGAGCCCCCTGAGAGTGATCTCAGGCAAGTTGTGAATTGCTGTTATCTGGTTAACGAAGGAGATATGCGATTTGAGAATGCAAAAATAAACATTTTTTCGATTTTGTTTTCGGCGGGTTTCCACACAGAATCATCAAACCTATTGAAGCAGGAGATATACGCTTTTGACGGAAACCCACGGGAATTTAATGCCTCCCCGTCAGCGTTAAAAATATTAGTGTGATTTGGTTTATCAAGAAGACAACCTTTTTTCGAAAACCAGAGCTTGTTCACACTCATTGAACCATTCTCTGCTAGAGTCCATCTATTGTTCAGGTTGCTCCCAGCTTACACCCAATCATATCTTTTGATTATTTTGCATCGGATTTCATAAATGAAATACGGACCAGGGTATCGCAGCCTAAAATTCAACCAAATTATTAAAAAAAAAATGGAGGGAGAGCACGATTACGGTGTTACCACTTATGTTGGTAACCTCAAAGCCTGCTCATTCATGAATTCAATACAGGAGTCGGTCGGGTTTGAGGTCGTCAGCCATGTTGCAGGAAAAGCATACAAATTGGCGCGTAATAACTAAAAACGTGGTAGATGTTAGAGCTAATTACATTACGTCACTTAATCCGTTTCTGATTTATATATGCAATATATTTCAAACAAATACATTTGACTTTTCTCTATAAACAAAGGCGTAAAAAATTTATAACCCGCCTTTGAATTCAGTAAAAAAATAAGGAGCATTTTATGAGTAAAAGATTTATTCGACTAAAACACCTAATTAGCATTGCGACTATATCCGTAGCGCTATCGCCAATTTCAGCCTTTTCCAATAGCGATGTACCCGTTGGCGGGCTTTCTGAAAACCTGACCGCAGACCCCGGTTTTGAGGCAAATAACGCATTCAACGGGCTAGATGTGAATTGTGCATTAGATGCATCGAATCGCGGCGTCAGCCTGATCAATAATCAGGATGTACTCTTTGACAACCAAAGCCTGTTAATTAATTTTCCCGATTGGAAGCGATGCACCAGTACCGGCAAACAATTGGGTTGGAATAACGGCGATATAGGCCACAACCTACGTTTTACCGCTAGTGCAAAAACATTAAATGCCTTGCCAACAAACACAAGCTTTAGTGCCTGTGTCGTGGCCTATACGCAAAGTGGCGCGCGTGTCGATAGCTGTCAAGACTATCTACCCAGTCAAACGACATTCAATATTGATGTTTCCACCGCGTTACCCGGCGCGACAGACCCTGTATTAAATGTCTATTTTGAATTACGAAAACCCAACACAGGGCAACTTGAAGTCGTCATCGACAATGCAAACCTGGAATTTATTCGAGACAGGTATGAAGGCGAAGACTTATTGCCAGTAGTTCCATCCGGCTATGAATTGAACACTCTGCTTTCTACAGACTATGAAATAGACGCAGCCGGTTTTGATGCACACCCGAACGTCAGCTTAAATAGCGTTACCCCAATTGATGGAACCTCAAGCCTGACCATCTCGCCGATGCAGATTTATCAACGCTACACGTCGCAAATGTCTCAGTGGGGCTGGAACCAGGGCCCAACGGCACATTCGGTTAGCTTGTTTACCAAGGTAAGAGTGGAAAACGATTCCGTTGGCAACGACATTGATATTTGTATCGTTGCTTACCTTCAATCCGGCCCACGCAAGCAACAGTGTAAAAAAGTGCTGTTGGCAGATTCACTCACAGAAGTGTTTACCGAATACCTATTCGAAGGCACGGATCGAAACGAAATTTTATCTAGCGTCTATGCAGAATTCAGAAACACGGGTGGAAACTTCAGCGCAAGTTTCGATAACACAAGAGTTTATTTGGTACAGCCACAAGGTTCCGGCCCGACTGATCCGACTGATCCGACCGATCCAACTGACCCAACCGGCCCCTCAGGACTACCCTATGTGCCAGAAGGCTTATCCCTTGATGACATGATTAGTGATACTGGCTGCGAATCCTCCACCGCTGGTTTTACCAATCCAGAAGGCATTTCGGCCGTAACGCAAACTACCAATGCCATTGACGGAACACAAAGCTGTCAGTTTGATTTTCCGGACTACAACAGAATTACATCCGGGTTTGACTATGGCTATAACAGCGGCCCGCTTGCATACTCATTAACTGTTAGAGCCGATGTTCGTATAGATACCGCGTTAGCTGGCAACATAGATGCGTGCGCCGTTGCCTATATGGCAGACGGTTCCAGAAGAGAAAACTGTCAATCTATCGAAGGCATCGTCGGCCAGTATCAAATCGATACCACACTTGCGCTAAACAACGAACAGGTTCAGCGCGTGTATTTCGAATTGCGTAAACCATCTTCTGGCGGTCAAGGGCAATTAGTTGCGGTTCTGGATAATATTCACATCTATCTTGTTCGAGGAACAGTGCCCACCACAGGAGGTGGCGGAGGTACTGGTGGTGCTACGTCCGGTGATTTGTCTGAAATCGGTTATGCCAGTAACCCAACAAACTGGCGAGATATTCACGCTGAAATTTTCAAAAGCGAAGACACGTCATCTAATGGGCCAGTTGTTAATAATGCGGCAAAGTCCATTGCGGTTGACTTACACCCCTCAACCGATGCAATTGGTACCACGCCTGTAACCGTATCTTTTGGTTTCCCGTTGGCACCCGGAACGCTAATACGAACCGATGATGTCAAACTGACGGACGAAAATGGCATAGAGATTCCAGCCCATGTAAGTGGTTTATTAAACTGGAAAAATATGCCACCACAACCCATGTTATGTGATGGATTAATTTCCAGCGGCAACCCCGGTATTCGTTCCGTATTAATTCAAACCAGCATGGCATTTGAAAACAGCAATGCTAAGCGTGTGTTCGTAAAAATAAATTCCGGAGCAAGAACATTAAATATCCCAACGAAAGTGCCCGTGGAATCCACTTATCGTCAAGCCGTTGAAGGTACCTACAATGCTCAGATTAGAGCGGCAATTGGTTTAACTATTTCGGAACCTATGGTGGTAGCCGCACTGGACATCAATCACCTCGCTTGCACGGGCATTGAACCAATGGGCGCACCGGGTGGTACTCGCGCATTTTTAAGTGAATTAGACCAAGCCGTTAACAATTTTGCCTATTCAATTGTCGATCGAGCTGAAGAAAAACAAGGCTGGGTAACAACTGATACTCGCGACATAGGCGGCTGGTATGAAGGGCCAACCGTACCCGCTGATGAACGATCAGCAGCATGGCTTTATCAACGCCCTATGGCACTGTTTGCAAGTTATCGTATAACCGGCGACGCAGAAATGCTGAAAGAAGCCTACCGAGCAATGGACCATTATGCGCAACTCATCTACACACCCGAGGATTGCGCAGCCCTGGAAACCACAAACTGTGTAGGTAGTTTTAGCTTGCGAAACCCTGACCCTGCTAATTCATATCAAAAAACGATGTATAGCTATAACGAGACGCTCTTCAACCAGTATTTGCTACTGGGAGATGAACGCTATTTAGATAAAATTGGCTACGTTTCATGGGCTGCGGAACGCTTCTCTAAAGCTTCTATCCTGAATACAACGTCAACAGCCAGGGTTGCCGCCTATTCGCTTGCAGCTGCGTTATATGACTCATTGCTAACCAATAATGCCTATCAAACGAGTAACGTTGAACAATATGTAAACTCTATTATTCAATTTCAAGCCAATGGTGTTGAGGGTTTTGGTACCAACGGATGCTATAACTATAAGCCCGAAGACTTTATTCCCGAGCCACATTTTTCACCCTGGATGACCTCGTTACTCACCGACGAGTTACTTGCCACGTATCAAGAGACGGGTAATGCAGCAATACCACCTTCGCTTGTTACTGCAGCGCAATGTCAGTACGACAGAGCAATAGTTGTCGGCGCGGATGATGATTATATGAAATGGGATGGCGTTGACGGTGGCTATGAAATATATCACACACTCTATACAGCGGTTAGCTATGGGACCCCAGGTCCGGTTGTAAAATCTAACGGTCAGGTATTAAGTACCCCCGAAGACCACGTTGAACACAACCTTGACGGAGGGAGACCTTTAGTTCTTGGTGCATATTTTACTCAAGACGCCACACAAAAAAGTAATTTCACAAACAGGATCTACGAATTAATCGCGTCTCATAAAAGAGGAATATTACACTGGACAAGAGACACACAAGGACGCGAGATGTACAGAGTCAGTCCAAATAGAAAATTTGCCTGGCAATATGGTTCGTATGGCAAAACAGCTTGGGCAATTTGTGAACCCGGTTCAACCACCTGCAGTAAGCCAAGTTATTGATCTATTTAGCTCGTTGAGTTCATTCTGACTTACACATGCCCCACCCTCTGAGTGGGGCTTTTTTTTATAAATAAAAGGCAATGCAAATCAATTATCAGGAAGTAAAACCGCACGGATTAAGAGAGTCAAATTTTTAGCTTGAAATTGACACCAAACCTTTCTTTACATACTTTCCTCTTCGTCTACATCATACCAAACTCCATAGTGATCGCCTTGCAAAGATAAAAAATAGAAGAAATACGCCAAGAGCAACATAATTAAACCCCCGGCTAACGCGCCTTCATTCACTAGCCCAAGCACGCAAAACAAAAACCCGCTTAGATGGGATAAAAATACAACTCTTTTTGTCGCTTTTTTAGAAGGTTTAAAGCTTCAGTAGTTAAGGAAGAACCACCGCTTAACCCAAATCCTTTTGGTTTCGCAGTTAATGTTTTCGATGTAAATACTCTTTCCACCTAAATCCATCTAGTTCGACATAGTACGAAATATTGTCTTGATCGAGGATTGTATAAGTTGTTTCTCTAAGCACACCGTCAACCTCAGTTTTAAATAAAACTTTGGACTCTGAAGTATTGGCAATTTCGTAGTCGACGAATTCAGATGTAAAAATATTCCCATTTTCAAATTCAGTTATCTGCCGCCATTGCGTGTCTGTATACTGGAGTATCATGTTATGACCGCACAATTTCATATCGAAACACATAAGCACATTGTCTGGCGTATTCGGGTTAGCTCTAAGCTCTGACACTATCTTTTCGGAAGAGTACTCCCAACTACCTACAAGTACATTCTTATCAGTACAGCCTGCAAGTATTAGAGTTATAAGTACGATGTAAATTTTCATGATTAAGTATAAAGCCTTGAACGCAGGATAATAAGGCAACACTTTGGATGTCCAGCTGAGAAGCTTTCACTGCGTTGTAATATGGAAACATCAGCGAGCGAAAAATTAATGGGATACTCGACATCTTCGATTTAAGCTCGATGGAATATGTATCTGTAAAATTGTATGGGTAGAATTCATTACAACTTTGCTTTATTCATTAAAGCTACCCATAAAGATACCATTTAGTGTCTCCACAGCAAGACTTTTAAATAGTCACTTCACATTCTTTATAAGCTAACACCTAACCTGAAAACACAACCAATATAAAGTACTGAGCTTCAGCATTATCCCTTTATGCTAACGTCGTTTTCTACAGAGAGCAAAATAACATAGCGAGTCAAGGGCGTGCGTTTCTTGCTGTTTTGACCCGCCATGTAATAATTTACAATCAAGAACTAAAATTACCTCCTATAACCGCCTCTCCAATTCTACACGTATTATCGGAAAGATAGATTTGAATGTCTTTTTGAGAGACATAAGCAGCCATTAACAAAGAATATATGCGATCTATACCCGGATGATCTGTGTAAAGAGATGCATATTTTTTTCCATAACCACTTAGCGATGTGCAATTTTTAAGCTCATTTTCAAAGCTCACATTTACACCACCATTTGATACTACAACGATACGTTTTATCTTAGTGGTTGACTGCCATCCAGGTCCCTCTGCATGAGAAAAACCAGATATTCCAAGAACAGATAATACAACGATCATAATTGATTTTTTCAAAACATTTTCCTTTTGTTGATTACTAAATATAACACCTTTACGATGAGCCGAACATCAGCAAGGCAGAGATCAAGAAGTGGCTAACGTTTTTATGTATTGCTACATGCCACTCCCTATGGGAGGAGGGATGAACTCAAAGTTATATCTCACCTTTTTTGGTTTTTCATTGCGCTCTCTAAAATCTAAACTAGAGATAAAATCTAGAACCTTTTCACCAAAAATCTTTGACCCAATACCATACTTAGTTCGCACTATGTTTACGACAGAACAATTTGACTAAATAACTAAGCCAACATCAAGTTCCCCATAAAATCTCGGGTTGGATTTTAGAGTCGCACAGTAAACAGCAAAATCTTGCTATTAGCAGACTCAAAAAAACACGCTGATTAACTCTATATCACGCTCATAACAAACATCTTTCTTAGGTATATTATTACACCCCAACAGCGCCGTCAAAAAAAGCAATCAAACCAATAAACTAAAGAGTTTCACTTGTGACCTCACCCGAAAGCCACGTAGTGACAGTCCTAATCATAAAGCTAGTTATACGTTTATTTTAATACGATAAAACCGTCCAGTGTCTTGTAATGCGGCCAATCCTCAATACAGTTGGTCACAGCAACACCACTCGAGCTATTCCAAGTAATTGTAACTTCTTTTCCAGAAGCATAGGCTAGCAAAACCATCGACTCTTCAACTTTCGAAGGCAATGAAAAATATCTTTTTGAGCCTTCAAGAAGTACAGAAGCATTGGTGTGCTGACTCCACTTAATTACCTCTGCAATTCTCCCCGAACAATAGAACCCATTCGCTGTAACAGAATATGTAGAATGAGAAAAACACAACGCAGATAGAGCACAAAGTATCTTTTTATTCATAAAGATCCTCGATATCGACATATAACCTCCTAAACAGATACGCATTCAATTATCATCAATTTTAAATTATTTTTTTGTCTTGTTCGCAGAAAATTTACAATGAAATACTACTTTTTCGCACTTGAATCCCAGCCAAAGTTCAGCCTCCCCCTCAAGTGAAATATATTTATATTGACCGGAGGTATTTTCAGCAACTCTATCTATCGACTTCCAATCGAATCGCCTATACCAGCCGACCGACCCAACCCCCATAAATATCAACGCTTTTCCGTTTTCAACAGAAATCAGGGCTCGACCAAATAGACTCATTTTGAATTGATAACGAATATTCGGTCGATTACAGAGTTCGCAGGTCTCTTTTGGCTCTTCCAGATCATACATATCACCGTCATATATCCACTCATTTAGAGCTTTTCTTAGACCATTATTATTTTTACTCAGAGGAAAAACGTTTGCCGAACATTTACTGGCCCATGTCACGGCACCCTCCTTTAAAACACAAAAAGATCTTCTTTCAATGTCACACCACGGAGGTGAACTTTTGGCGCGGATCGACAGGCAGTCGCCTCGGCTATTTATACTAACCATACCTTAATTTAATCGTTACTCAGCTTTCCTCACTACGCAGACAACAATCCGCAAAAAATTTATCGCCTGTAACTTGCGTGTTTTTAATGCACCCAAAGTAAAATAGAAAAAATATCGCAAGGCTATCCTTGTTAAGCACCAAATACTTGTTAGTTACAACAAATTTCATTACGACAGTTCTTACTGATTATTTAGAATTACCCCAAGGGGAATTTTTTGTAAATGTTGATATATACAATTTCTCAACTTTATCTCTTGCCCATTGAGTCTTGCGTAAAAACTTCAAAGAGGACTTAATTGATGGATCGCTCTTAAAACAATTAGTATTGATTCTCTGAGCTAACCCATCCCATCCGTAATGTTCCACTAACCTTGTTACAACCGTCTCAAGCGTAACACCATGCAATGGATTATTCAGTTGCTCTTCACTCATAGTAGTAATACACCATCATTAGTCTCGATATCTATTGCGCATAATGCCCGCCATACAGCCGAGCAACTTGTTGCGAGTTCAGCGCGTGATACGCGCCATTATTGATATTTTTACAATTTAGCCACCGAGATTCATATGAAAATCCGTTGTTACATTGTTACCTTCGCATTTCGGAGGCTTGCTAGTTGAGCTGACAGCAATATCCCCTGGCTCTACGATGTTTTCAGGAATACGAAGATACACAACATCCGTAATTTTGAACACGGATTGTTCATTTCGTATATACGAAAAATCTAGGTTAGCTAGGAGCGGAAGAGATTTAGCATCGCTGTATTTTTCCAACTCGTCTACATCTGTTGGCCACCGTTGATTTTCACAGTAGAAATAAGCAACTGTTGCTGCCATCGCAATATGCTGGTTCGCATTTTCTATTGATACATCTTCATCTTTAGTCTGAGTTGTAACATTGCAACCGACTAAGCCTATAAAGAGTGAAGCTAAAAGTAATTTATTCATGATTTCCCCTAATTCAAAACGCCCAAAGTAGATGCGACAACTAGGCGTCACCTGCGTTTGATTGTTATCTCATTCTCCCAGACATCTATAGCTCGCAGGTAGCCACCGCAGTTGGTGATGGTCACTTCGTTAAGCTATAAAGAAGACTTTCACACAGCTATCCCGGTGCTGATTAAGTAGTTGTCAACGATACGGTAATCGGATGCCTGTAGCTTTGCAAGATTGTCTTTAAGCTCCGAGAGTAACGATTGCGGCTCACTAACTTCTTCGACGTTTACATAGCTCCAAATCAAATTCAAAAGAACGCTTGCGTCCCCCTCTCTCTCCGAAGTGGAAATCTTCATCTCGCAGCTTTCAAAGGTACCTAGTTCTGCAAATTCGCGAAATCCATTTTCAAAGAGAGAAACTTCCTCCCGGCCACACCGAGGTATGTAAAAATCTGGTACTAACTGACCAATCGAGTCATTGATGACGGCGTAGACGGCGTCTGAGAATCTTGGCTGATTCCAAACTGCGATGAGTTTCCCACCACTCTTTAAGCATTCACTGATCTTTAGGTACGCTAATCGCTTTTCAACCCAGTGAAGAGCGCTAGCGGCGAATATGAGGTCATACTTCACACTAGGTGAGAACTCTTCGAATTTAACGTTATGAACTTTGAAATTATCGTGGAGAGCGAATTTAGCTTCTAGTAGACGACAGAAGTTCGCCCCTGGCTCTAGGCAGTCAACATGCCCTGAAATGCGCAGCAAGTCAGCAGTAGCCTGCCCTGAACCGCTTCCGATTTCCAAGGCCGCTTCTGATTCTATACCTTCGAACAAAAACTTTGGATAGGCGGGCCTAGAACGATCATAGGCTGCAGCAACCAAATCAAAGCCCCTTGCCCCAAACAGATCATCATTGAAATACATTTGTAACTCCTTTACTCGGTTTAATCAGCCGACGCGTTGCGGTCTGCTGAATTGATTTGATACTTCCTGATAACCTCCTCCTAAAGATACCAACAGGGGGTATCTTCCAAACTTTAATCGCCAAACCAAAGTAAAAAGAAGGAGTCGATTACATGATGATTTTATACCAAATCCCACCAATATTACTGTGGAATCAATTTGCATACCAAAACCATGTATGCCGGTATTCTTGATTTCGATGCTAACATATTGACTCATAAGAACATACCAGTTCACGGCAGCACGTTTTTCAGCTTTTATTCCTATATTGAAACGATATCGTTGTCAGGGCTGAGTGTATGCTCTCCTAGTACGGGTTAGCTGATTTATGTACCAAAGACGGTATTGAGTTTATTCTGGATCACGCTCGGTATATACGGTGCATACCCGGCGACAAAGCCAAGAACGACAAGAAGGATTCCGAGAAAGTCGTCCGTATTATGTGTAGCTAACATTACTGACAACTAATCAATCCAAGTTGGTTCATCTAATTTGTCTTGTCGCGCTTTGGAAAAGCCAAAGCACGCCTAAGAAAACTTAGGCGTAGACTCTCAATAGGTGTTTGATACAGCCATCAAGCTAAATGGGAAATGATTGCTAGTGGTCGAATTACTTTTATTCACCCTTGCTATCTGGGCGAGCATTTTTGGTTCCTATTGGTCTTTGACAGGTTCGGTCATATAGGCGTTAAATTATTACTTGCTTACCAACAAGTATTTACCCCAACAATAACCTGTTGAGTCGTCATACATTACGTCCACATTTAAGTCTGTGGAAAAAGCCATTAAAGCGGTGGATAGAAAAGACTTAATACCCTCCTGAGTTATTCCACCTTTATCCGGGTATATATATAATGCGGATGTCCCAGCAATTGAACAAGAAGGCTGTATTACCGAATCAAAAGTAAGAAGAAATCCTCCATTCTGAACAATTTGAACTCGCTTGATCTTCTTATTGCCTGTCCAAACATCCGCCGAAATCGCGTTCATTGAGATTAAGACAGAAAAACATGCTACTAAAACAACTTTGATCACAAACTACTCCTTTTGAATTTAATTATCTAATAATGGACAGCTTGTCCAATAACATGCTGTATAGGACAAAGGACGGAAAAGGTGAAAATCTTTTATTTTCAAAGCGTTAACCTTCTTCATCCATGTATTTTTTGCTATCTTCACTGTCCAGCTTGCTATTTCATTATCCAAACTTTGCCCCTTTTGTCCAATAACAATATTGATGTTCATTAAATGGGTAAATTCATCAAAACTGGACATTAACTTTTTCTTGAATTTCAACCAGTTAAATAGATCTGGCGCATAATTACACATTTTATTTTTCGTGTTTTGTCCATATGTAATTATTAAACGGTATGCAAACAAATGCATTCCACAAAAAAAATGTCACTGGTAAATTCAGAATTTTTTAGCAGGAATTATGAACTGACTGAAGACAGCGATATAAAGGAGGGATTCTGCTTAATTGACCCGCTGAACACTTGAGCATTCAACGGATCTTTCGAAGGAAGGACATGAGGCAGCAGGCGCTGCCTCACAGAGAATCAATTAGAAGTTACAGACGAAGCTCCAGGATTGATCGCTTCCAGGGATAGACTGAGTCCACCAAAGCGCTTTATAAACCGCATTGTTGTAGGACATCAAATCACCGCTTGTTGCGTGGCTTGGGTTACCCTGCCAATCGCCTTGTGGCCAGTTAGGGTAGGCATTTACAGAAGCCGGGTTCACACCCGCGTCGGCACAAGTGCTCGCACCACCACTCGAACTAGATGAGCTGCTGGAAGAAGATGAGCTACTAGAAGAGGAGCTGGATGAGCTGCTGCTTGAAGAGCTGGAAGAACTTGGCTTTTCAACCAAACCGTAACTGACAGTACGACCATTCAAAGGTTGAACAGGTCGGTATGTGTCATAACGAACACCATTTTCCTGGAACAAATCTCTGAACGCGTCAATTTGTGCTGCAGACATTTCGATTGGCGTGGTTAGAACAAACCAATTCACGATTTCGTTACAACCTGGAGTTGTTAGCGATCCACGGTAGTGGTAAGCCGTTCTGTCTAAAGGAAGAAGGTTTTCCAGGTTTGCATTTAGAATCGCACCCGCTTCGTGTGCATCAGGCAGATGACTGAAGATATTCGCCAACTGAGCGTTTTCAGTACCTTCTTGTATAAGCAAACCAATTACGGTCGCATCGACCAAAACTCCGTGGTCGTACTTCTTGTTTACGAAATGCATTTCCATATCGTAGCGAATACCGTCCACGGTATGTTCACTTTTGGTATGAAAGTGAAATTGCTCAAGACGGTATATGCCGTGATTATAATCAACATAACGCTTGGTGTTGACGTTTACGGTGTGACCATTATTGTCTGCGCTTACATCATCAGCTTTGTAAAAAGGAACCACATAAGCATCGCCAGCAACAACGGATGCCGTTTCAATATTGATAGGCGATTGCGCGCTCAATCCACAATTTGAGTCTACTAACGCCCAGTTTTCTGGTGTGATGACATTTGCTTGGCCATCGTATCCCCAGTTTGTTGCTGCATTGGCGTTAAACGCAAAAGCAGACAGTGCTAGCGTGCCGATTAGATATTTTATATTCATTATTTTTTCCTTGAGTGTAGCAAGATGTAGATGTAGGAAACCCGGATATAAATAAAGAGTTGAACTTCTTCATTTCCCAATACAATCAAAGGCCGTCTGAATTTCCACACGATATATGAGCGACAAGGTTTTCACTCACACAGAACCGCCCCAGTAGCGGCGCGCTAATTTAACTGGATTCGACCTGAAACAATCAACCGAAAAATGTACATAAAGTGAAACAGTTTTTGTTTCCGTCTATTTTTTTAAAAAAGAAAAATCACGCAAATTCTTTAGCAAAAGTTACCAAAAAATGACAAACACTCACTTTATGAGATCAAACAAAAAACAATTAAATAAACGGAAAAATGAAAATTTATTTGGAATATTTGACCATTGAAAAACGTTTGAGGCAAAAAACACCGAGAAGCTTAATGAGAATTATTACAAGATACACCACAGAAATACCAGCCCGCCAAACTTACCATTAGCAACGGCAAATAAAACGATATATTTTTACATCTTCTTAAAATGTAAAACCTAGCCTTATTTCATACGTATGTTTTATTTTCGATTTACTTTATCGATAATAATAAAAAAGCCAATGTGTTTTTTAAAGGAAGCTTGAAAGAATTTGCTATAGCAAGAACCACTAAATGCAGTTTCTTACTCAGGGTTAGAAAATAAACTAGAAAGAAACCTGCAGCGTTGCGCTGAAGTAACGACCATAAATTGGCCGTGCGTAATAGACATCCCGTTCGGTTTCGGCACCACTTGAACGATGATTCCCTTCCGTCAAGCCAACAGTATTAAATATATTGTTGCCTTTTAAGGTCAAGGTTGTTTTACCGGTTAGGTGCAAGTCCATTCCCAAATCCAGCGTATGGTAATCCGGCAATTTAAATTCATTGGCGATATCCGAATAGCGCGTACCGACATAATGGAAATTGAAGTAGATACTTCCGTCATTGAAATGTACTCTCGGAGCCAGCCGTAATTGAAACTTGGGCGTTCTGGTAATGGTATTGCCATTAAAAACCGATTCCGGTGCGTCGGAAGAAATCCCGGAAAAAATCGCGTCCTGCCACACGCCAATAAGGTCAAAGGAAATTGAAGGCTTAGGTCGCCAGGTTGCTTCCAGCTCCACCCCTTTGGCTTCGGTATCCATTTCCACTTCACGACGGGTATTTTCGTATAGGCTAAACTGTTGTGAGGAATAATAGGTGTGAAATAAAATGGTACTTAAACCAAAACCGTTTATGTTGTATCGACCACCGAGTTCAGCAAAACGAAAATCCACCACCTCACCAAAGCTGATATTTTCGGGTACGGTATCCACATAGTCCGCCCCGGAAATAGTACGACCAAAATCCATTAACCTGGGCATTTCAAACG
The DNA here is from genome assembly GCF_032773895.1 of Teredinibacter sp. KSP-S5-2. Classification (NCBI taxonomy): domain Bacteria; kingdom Pseudomonadati; phylum Pseudomonadota; class Gammaproteobacteria; order Cellvibrionales; family Cellvibrionaceae; genus Teredinibacter; species Teredinibacter sp. KSP-S5-2. The sequence continues at coordinate 4,015,244 of NZ_CP120416.1, forward strand.
AGTCCGCATAACGGGAAAAGAAAGAAAAACTGTCGCTTACCCGATAGTTCATACCCAATGTCGCACTCACATCGTCGTAACTGTTTTTCCTGTGAAAGAAAAAGCCACTGCCTTCTAAGACCTGATTATTGGCAAGAACAGTATCCCGGTCATTGCCATTTTCATCATACGCGTTCGCCACCGTTATTAAGCTATCGGTCTCTGCGTCCGAGGTCAGTGTTAAATATTCGTAACGTAACCCCATATCAATTCGCCAGCGGTCATTCAATTGATATTCCGTACTGAGGTAGGTGGAAATAGAACGAGACTGCCCTTTACCGGTTGAATTGGAAAACCCGGTGTAACTTAAAAAGCCATTATCCGTCAGTGAGCCCACCTTGTTGCCCGCATCATCCACAGCAACAATGTCTAACCGATTAGGATTGTTTTGCACATCAATCAGTAAGCGCCCTTCCCATTGGTCCAGTGGCAAGTCGTCATACTGGTTTTCAACGTATAACACTCCCCCGGTAATATGCAGCGGGGAAGAGTCAAAAATAATCCGAAAATCATTAATGTGTTGTTGCTGCTGATATTTGGAATATAACGTGTGCGACTCAGTGACCAAGCCGTTGCCATTGATTTTTGCCGGGTTAACCACTCGCTCACCGGAGGAGGCATAGCGATATTCCGCTCTTGTCGCGCCCAAGTCTGAGTACTCGGTTAACATAGCCAACACATCCGATTGATGTAAACGTTCTTCGGCTTCCATGATGGTTTCATTACCGCCATTAAGTGCCGTGGTATAAAGGCGATTATATAAATTGGAATAGCGGTAGTGATTACTCAAGGTAACCTGATCATTCAGCGAAGTTTGTATAAAAGCGGCAACAGACCCAAACTTGGTTCGGGTTCCCTCTTGTAAACTTCGCTCTCGGTATTCACCATCGGAAGACAAAAAATGTAGATGCTCCAGATCCTGACTGAGTAAGGTATCGTAGTTTGCATCGAACGATGCTACCGAGGTGGGGTTGTTGGGATTGGTTAAAGGGATAGGCGTATAAAAGCTGGTGATATCGTTTAAATATCTCGCACTCAGGGTTATCGCGGAACTATCAAACTCCCTCATTAATTTGAGGTTCACCTGTCCACCTTTATCCGCAGTAAAACCCGTTTCGCGTATGCCATCGGAAAGTCGATAGAATGTTGACAGTGAATAGTTCCAACCATTGAGAAGGGAAGTATTTACCGGCCCAGTGAGAAAGGCATCCAAGCGCTGATAATTGTATGTCGCCAAACGAATACGGATATCACCGGAAAATTCATCTTCCGGTGTACGGCTGATGTAATTGATTAATGCCGCAGGGCCATTCACGGTAAATATGCCACTGGTACCGCCGCGCACGGCTTCAATTTTTTCTAACGATAAATCTTCCCGATAAAAATAGTCTACCCACACACCATCGTAGACTACCGGTAAACCATCCTCCTGCACCCCTATCGAACGAAAACCATCGCCCCCTCGCAGCCCTCTGGGAGAAACATTGTTATTGGCTTCGCCACCAGAGTCCTCAACCCAAATACCGGGAATTAACTGTAACGTTCCCGCCAGCCCCACTATCGATTCCTGAGCCAGGGTGTGGCGGTTTACCGAGGTAATGGAGATTGCCGAATCCAGTTTGGACGTGTTGTAGTTCCCGGTTCCAGTAACAATTAACTCTTCCAGGCGTAAATCGTTGCGGGCGGTTGTTTTGTCATTCTCGGGCGTCACAATAAGTGTGCTTTGTTTCAGGATACGAAAACGATAGCCACTGCCTTGCAGGATTTTTTGCAGAATTTCTTCCGATGTGTAATGACCTTCAATTACATCAATCTGATGGCGAGCATAACGCCCGCCTTCCATCACCAACTGAAGCTTTAATTGATTGGCGACTTCGATCAATGCCGAATCGATTCCCTGCGGTGCTAAGGAAAAATAATATTTTGCCTCAACCCGCTGCTCCGGTTTTTCTTCTGCTTGTGCAGGGCGGACAACACTCAAATTCAGGGCGCAAGATGCATACAGCATGACCCCGGTATGCAAGATCATTTTTATTTTTGTTGTAATCGGAACACTCTGACGCATGCTACCTGTAAGGGGCGGGTACAACTCGTTTAAGTCATTAAATACGAGTCCACCTTTAACCTTTATTCTCTTGTATCTTCACGATGAACTTATTGCCAATATGCGTCACGCGAATAGGGTATATTTCGGTTAACGCATTTAACCAGTCTTGAATGCGATCATTATAAACACTGCCGGTATAGAGAAACGCAGAGGCACCACTATCCAAAATGATTTTTTCTTCTGAATAACGGTTTAAATCACCAACCACTTTACCCAGAGGTTGATCCAGGTAGGAGAAATAGCCATCCTGCCAACGAATTTTTTCTATGGGGTCCACTTTTGCTACATCCCCGAGTTTTCCAGTTACATCAATAACGATAGAGTCACCCTGATACAGGCGCTTTACCTGCGGCAAACCACTGAGTTCTTCCTTCACTTTTTCCGACTCCACCCGAACAATTCCTTCAACCACCACCACTTCCATCTCATTTTGGTTTAAGTTGATATTAAAAATAGTGCCTATGGCACGCACGGCACGCTGCTCGGATTCAACAATAAAAGGACGTTTTGGGTCTTTCGCCACGGTAAACAGCGCTTCACCACTGTGTAAAAAGATGTGTCGCTCCAGCGCGGAAAACATCACCTCCATCACCGAGTTCGCCCCCAGTTGCACCACCGAACCATCGTCCAATTGAATACGGGAATGCTCGGCAACCTGAGTATGGTAGCTTTGGATTACAGGGTCGTTTTTGACCAATTTCGGCTCGGGTTTTTGCTGTAACCAGACAAGCGGAATGGCCACTGCCAGCAACACGCTCGCAGCCAAAGCAAACCAACGCCCGGAAAAACGCGGTGGTGTTTCTACGTCGGTCAGATTGACCACATTGTTGCGTTCATTTTTACTTTCCAAACGCTGAATTAAGGCCTCGTCCAGATCCGATGCCATACCCCACATTTTCATCATCTTGTGGAATACAACCGGGTGGCGGTCGTCTTTTTCCATCCAAAGCTGCCACGCATCCCAATGATTTGTGGCATCTTCATCCAGACGCAGCAACCATTCGGAGGCTTCATCAATAATTTGTTGTTCTTCCACTTCGGGAGAATTCTTTGATACGTTCATTTTTTCTTTACTACACCTACGACGATTAGTCTTTACAGGTCATCTTTCATTCGGTCATAACAATGTCGCACAACACGCAGTACATGTTTTCTCACCATACTTTCGGTGAGGTTCATATGTGCGGCTATCTCTTTGTATTCCATGCCTTTTACTTTGTAGAGTAAAAAGGCAAGCTGACATTTCTCTGGCAATGTCTCGATCACATCGGACATTTTTTCCAGTAGCTTCCGGTATTTGACTTTGGTTTCCGGCGACGAGGAGAAATCCATATAGTCTTCCGATACATCCGCATTGGCTTGTACTTCCGGGCTGATCGCATGACGACGCAAACGATCGATGGTCAGGTTGGTGGCGATGCGATATAGGTACGCCTGGATATAGCTGGTCACATCTTTGTTATCCAGCTTCAACAAACGCACAAATGCTTCCTGCACCACTTCTTCCGCCTCGGCGTAAGTCAGCCCCTTTTTCACAACATGGGACAACAGCTTTTGATGAAAGTCTGTATAGAGTTGCGAAATATTAATTTGCGAGCGAACAACAGAAGAGGAATATTGCGCTTCCTCGTTCGCTGCCGGCTGTTGATATAGATTTTTTTTACTCATTTATTGCACTACGATTTCATCGATATACAGCGGTAATTTTGGTATTTGTGGGTCGGTTGAATTATTTCTGTTCTGCACATGAATACGCAGATAACGCGCTTTAACCTCCCGATAGGATGCATCAAATAACGGCCCTATATGATCATCACTGTTATCCACTCGGGTAATGGTTTGCCACGTTTGATTATCCCCGGACACTTCAATAGTGATCGCTTTGGGTGGATGCAATTGACGATGGCGGCCTGCATCCAAACCAAACTGGATACGATTAATATCCGTCACTTTTTCCAAGTCGATATTCGCCACCATATCGACGCCGTAAAAAACACCCCAATCCAACACATTGTAATGCTGGTCATATGCCATAAGGCCATCTTGCAATGCAGAGATACCTCCGGCCTCCGGTTCGGATACAAAGGTCAGCGTTTTCCCTAAGGCTTTATGCGGGGTAACGGTTAAGCGAAAATCGCCAAAACTGTGCCCGGTCATTTTGTCTTGCGCTATCGCTCGAATCTCGACCGGCTTGCTCAATACAATCGGTTTCTGATACACACTGGAAAGCACTGAGGGCGCTTTGCCATCAAGGGTGTAACGAATATCATGAAATTGGCTGTCTGTGGCTAACACCACTTCTATTTGACCGTCGTCCAGCACGCGGCTACTGCTATACACATTATAGCCACTGCGCGAAGCGTTTACGCCCAGCTCATCCAAACGCTTGAAGTGCTTAACCAACCGGTGATTAAAGCTGCTCCAGCGTTTTAATTTTTTCGGTGTCCACAGCACTTCGGCCAATGCAGAAATACGTGGCACCACCATATATTCGGCTTGCGAATACTGTTTCACATACTCCGTCCACAGCGCGCCGGAAGCACCGATAACCCACTTGGCTTCGCGGGCGGATAACTCCTGCGGCACCGGTTCATAGTCATAGACTTTTTTCAGGGGCGTGAGTCCATGAATCGCTTTAGGCTCATTCAAATTGCGTGACTGATAATGATCGAAATACACCCATGCGTAGGGCGACATAATAACTTTGCGTTTTTGCTTGGCCGCTTTCACTCCGCCTTCGATGCCAGTCCAGGACATGACAATGGCCTGGGAGCGTTCGTTACCTTGCAGAATTTCATCCCAACCGATGGACTGCTTACCCAGCTTAGTGATCATGCGATCCACTCGACCAATAAAATATGCCTGCAGTTCCTCATAGGTTTTAATACCCTGTTCCTGCATTAACTGCTGACAAAAAGCACAGTTTTTCCAGTCATCCTTAACCGCCTCATCACCACCTAAATGAATATATGGCCCAGGGAAAAGCACAGCCACTTCCGCAAATACATTTTCGAGAAAGGCAAAGGTTTCTTCCTTCGGACAAAGTATGGGTGTGAAAATGCCAAAGTGAGATTCCACTTCGTAGGTTTTATCGTGGCACCCCAGTTCCGGGTACGCGGCCAAAATCGCCGTAGCATGACCCGGCACATCAATCTCGGGCACGATAGTAATATGGCGTTGTGCCGCATACTGGATTAAGTCTTTTAGCTCTTGCTGGGTATAAAAACCAGAAACCGGTTTATTGTCATATAAAGGTTGGTAATCATAAGTATGACCGGATATGGTTTTTGCCCGCGTTCCGCCGACTTCGGTTAGCAGGGGGTATTGTTTAATTTCGATGCGCCAGCCCTGATCATCAGTGAGGTGCAGATGCAAATAATTCATCTTATGCAGAGCAATTAAATCGATGTATTTTTTTACTTCGTCCACGGTAAAAAAATGACGGGCGACATCCAAATGCATACCACGGTATTCAAAACGCGGTTGATCCTGAATATCCACCAAGGGTAACGCCCAATAGGCTTTATTAATTGGTGCCTGGTGCTCTATTTCACTATCGAACATTTGTCGCAAGCTTTGCCCGGCATAAAACAGGCCGGTTTCTGTCGCCGCGCTTAAATGAATGCCCTGCGCTTTAGAATCGATTCGGTAACCGTCCCCTTTTGCTGCTTTTGCACTTAAGGTAAACGTAATTCCGCTTTCAGCCGGCTTTTTGCCTATATGAACGGGAAGTAGATAACCCGTTACCCGGCGTATGCGCTGGGCAAATTGCTCGGCAACTTCTGCGCTTTTTGTACTGTCAGCGAACAACTGACTGTGACGAGTCAGCCTAAACTCCCCGTCTTTAACAACAATCGATTGGGGCTGAGGGATTAATCCCAGGTCATCGACAGGTGTCGAAAAGCTGTTAACAGCGGAGAATTGCAGACAAAGTGCAGCGAAAAGAAGGTAACGGAATTTGAATCTCGAATAAAACATAGGCTGACGGGTCTCAAAAAATTCATACTATCGCCTATATAACGATTCCAACCTCAAAATTGGGAGAAAAAATTACCAGAAAAGGGCCAAATGCTTTCTTCCTACGCTTAATCATGCTGGACGCGAGAATTGCTTACGCGCCTTGGCCACCTGTTTCCGTGTTACGCAACCTTCCACATGATCATTGATCAAACCCATAGCCTGCATAAACGAATATACGGTCGTCGGCCCAACAAACTTCCAGCCGCGTTTTTTTAATTCTTTCGATAACGCAACGGATTCCACGGAGGTCGTCTGACTTTGCGGCGGAGGCAGTTTTTTTTCGTTTGGCTCGTAAGACCAGAAAAACGCCGCTAAAGACCCTTCATTTTCCACCATCTGTATCGCACATTTTGCGTTATTAATGGTGGCTTCTATTTTTCCTCGATGGCGAATAATGCCTTCGTTTTTTAATAAACGATTCACATCCCGCTGAGTAAATTTGGCGACCCGATGAAAATCAAAATGATGAAATGCCTGACGAAAATTTTCCCGTTTATCCAAAATCGTTCGCCAGCTTAAACCGGACTGAAATCCTTCCAGGCAGATTTTCTCAAACAAACGAATATCATCCTCAACCGGAAAGCCCCACTCACAATCATGATAGGGAAAAAAGGCATCGACAGTCTGACACCAGGCGCACCGGGGTTTTCCATCTGGGCCAGAAACGATATTACTCATAAATCACCTGATCATGCAGAAGGAATTCCAACCTGGGGTCAACTTTAACCGGCTGATAGTCAATGATTTCCGCACTGACAATATCCTGCTCCACAAACGGGTCCTGATTTACCCGCGCCTGTAAATCTACCAAACTGGTATTGATGGCCAGAATACCGCCGCCCAAACCAGGCAACAAACTGCCGACAGAAATAAATACCCCATCATCCATGCCCTGTTTTATCCAGGCATTATGTGCCTCCATCGCCTCTTTCGCCTGGCTTTTATTGGTCGAAAATTTCAGTAATACAATAAACATATGCCCTCCTGTAAAGAATAATTGTGGTTTCAGACATATGCCTGCAACCAATCCAATAGCTCATCCACTTCATAACGAATAAATTTTTCATCATGAAATGCATTCGCTAAGGTCGCCACACCTTGACTGCGAGCCAACACATGCATGGCCAATGCATCCGCTTTTTTCTTATGCCCCAGCAAAGTAAACTGTTTGCGTAACCAGACGCGAAAAAGAGTAAAAATTTCATTTGCCTGCTCTTGAGCAGAGTGGCTTAGTTTAGCCAACTCCGAAGACAATGTTCCCACCGGACAACCGTGCAGTTTTATTTTTGCCTGATTACGAATCAGAATTTCGATAAAGCAACGGATTCGATCAAGCGGAGTATCACCTTCAGATTCCCATTCCTCCAGCATACGTTCGGTTTTATCCATCCGGTACTCAATAACCGCCGTCAAGATCTCATCTTTAGTTTTAAAGTGATGGTAAAAGTTACCACGGGAAATATTTACCTTATCCGCAATATGCGAAAAAGAGGTATACTCAAAACCCCGCTCATAAAACAACGCATCCGCAGCCTGAACAATTCTCTCCCGCGTGGTTAATTTCAACATAACAACCTCATTAACTGACACAACCACTAGGACAGTCGCCCTAGAAAGCCAATATTAGGACAGCAATCCTAACCCGTCAAGGGACGGAGAGGCGCATACATAAACCTTCAGAAAGAGATAGACCTTACTCTGGGTGGAGGTTTGTATTATTATCCGAAGTTAAAGCAGCATTGTAGTGATCAGGGAACATTCAGACAGGACACCGCCGTGGATAAAGAAGAAGCCATTAAAGCCACCCGCCAGGGCGCTATTGCCGCCTGTATTAGTGGCTGTATCACAACAACTTTCTTTCTATTTTTTTACTTCACCCAAGTGGAAAGCGAACTAAGTATGTTTGGCGACCCTTGGATATTGCTGGATATTTTCCTTATTTTTTCCTGCGCTTTCGGCATGTATAAGAAGTCCCGCGCCGCAGGAATTATTCTCTTCATCTATTTTATCCTCGCCAAGATCATTATCGCCCTGGAGCTACAACGCGCCCCAGGAATCTTATTTTCTCTGATATTCCTCTATTTTTACGGCAAGGCGATATACGGTGCTTTCGTTTACCACAAGCTTGAGCTGCTCGAACACCCGGATAAAAAGCCATCGTTTCGATGGATTTATTTTATCGCCACTCCCATTGCCTCGATATTTCTTATCTTCGCCACAATTGGTATGCTCGCGATGATGGGCGTGTTCCCACATGACGAGGTGAAAACCTGGGAAGAGACGCCACAACACCAAAAAGTCGAATTAATAGAAAAGAATGTCGTTGGCTGGAACGATAATGTTTCCTACTTTTACTCCGACGGGCTTTTCTCCGTTCTGGAAGGCGGTACGATTCTCACTGATGACAGAGTCATACTCTACCTGCCCGACGAAAACGATGAACTGGCTGTTTATCAGATATACCATACCGATGTGACAGATATTGAACTCATTCAGGCTGGAGACTCCATCACGGACAGTGTCTACAAAATCCACTCTTATGAACCCGATGCCTGGATTCAGATTGCGCTTTCTGTGGAAAAGGAAGGCGATAAGAAATTTATCGAAGCATTAAAGGCCAAAGCGATTTACCTAAAAGATGAAATTTAATCCAAAATCACAGGGAACAGATATGAAAACTCTCCTAGCAACTTTTTTATTTTTACTATCACTAAACACCTACTCGGATGTCACAAATAACACAGGGAAAATTATTAATATCACCAGTATTGGGCAAGGTCTCCTCATTATTATGGACACAGGCAAACCCTCAGGTTGCACTCAAACCACTAACTGGATGCTTATTCCAGAAGAAAACAAAACCATGATAGCCGTGGCTCTCGCCATGTACTTGCAAGGGAAGACTAACGCAACTGTTTATGTCGACATTAATGCGACTGGCAACTATTGTAAAGTTGTGCAATACGATCCCAAGTAAATCGCCATTTTTTAGGCGATATCTGTCGCCTATAACAACCAAACAGCATTTAATTTGCAAAATAGGACAATCACCCAATCCGTTAATCTGAAGAAAAAAGAAAGACACATTGCAATATAAACTAAAAATTCTTTTCTAAGCCGAGAAGTTAATTGGTAATATAACGCTGTGTTTCACTCAAACACGGAACAAGGACTCTAAAGGAGAATTGAGATGAATAAGTTTTTTAAAGGAATACTGGCATGCACACTGATATCACTCAGTTTTATTGCCAGCAGCAGTTATGCAACCGCCATTTTATTTGAAGCCATAGATTTTGATATCGATGCCCCAATATCCGGCATAAGTGGGTCAATGAGCTATGAGACGGATTTCTATACCTACTTCAATTTACATTCTTTCGATCTGACGATTAAAAATAAGGAATATCGATTGGAGGACGTAGATGTCAGCTTTATTATCGATCCTACACTGGATGCAATGATTGGGGGGGACGGGAATGCTTGGTCAATCCAAGCCCAGGGAACGGATGATTTCTGGTTCTATTTTGATCCACAAACTCTACATGGGTTCAGCTTTGGGTATACCACCCTTGAAGATGATGGACTTTGGTGGACGACAAATATTTCCATTGCTGAAGTAACTGTGCCGGAACCCTCTTCACTCATATTGCTATCTCTGGGACTGCTTGGTCTAGGCATCAGAAGAAAGATTAACAAATAAATAACGCTTACAGACTTTGGCCTCACGGGCTAAAGTCTGCTTCCACATCACACCCCCTCCACCCCAGCGAAACCCGTATTTACAATACGCATTTACCTATGTAAATGTCAGCTACAGATCTTCGGCGTAATATATTGACAACGTCTCTTTCATATTCACCCATACTGAATAGCGTTCAAGCGTGAAGAACAGTTTTACCCACTATAATATCCATACAACAAACTGGATCAGTCCCAAATAAACATGAACACACAAGTACACAGTAGGCTAGCCGGCAGCTTATACCTGATTATTATTCTATGTGGTTTATTTGCAGAGGTAGGCGCTCGTCTGAACCTGATTGCCTATAATGATGCCAATCTCACAGCTCAGAATATTTTGCAGCATACCGGATTATTTCGACTGGGGTTTGCCACTGACACCATTATGCTTCTATGTGATATTGCGCTTGCCGTCGTACTGTATCAACTACTCGGTTCTAAAGCAAAAACCCTAACTTTAATCGCAACCTTATTTCGCTTAATTCAGGCAGGCATTATCGCTGTTAGTTTACTGTGTTTTTATGGTGCCTATCTTCTAATCACACAAACAGTTGAACTGCAAGCACTAGAGACAGATCAGCGCAATAACTACGCACTGTTTTTACTAAACATGCACAGCTACGGTTATGATTTCGGTTTACTGTTTTTTGCCATAACCAATATGGCGTTAGGGCGGATTTTTATCCGTTATACTTCATCGGCCAAACTTCTTGGCTGGGCATTAATCGCCGCAGCGATAACCTATTTTATGGGCTCAAGCATTCGCTTTTTAACGCCTGGCTACAGCGAAACATTTCAGCCTTTTTATATTATTGCGCTTGCGGCAGAACTCTATTTTTGTTTTTGGTTGCTATTCCAGAAGAATGGCTTTCGAAGAAGCATATACACAAGTTAATCATTCTGGGTAGCCACCCAGGCTATGAAAAAATATGCCGTATTAGCAAAATACGGTCCCCAAACCGTATACTGCTATACGATATAAATTCGAATGGAGAAAGCATGGATATCTACGATTTTTTTCAAAACTTCTATGTTAAAAAAGTTCATAAAGAAGCCGACAAAGCTAACGCCATATCAACCACCAACCGCGCCAGTATCAACGATCTGCAGGAACAGATCGATCAGCTTTCACTGGTTTGTCTGGCAATGTGTGAATTAATGGAAGAAATCGGATTTAACAAATCCATGTTGCTAAAGAAAATCGAAGAAATTGATCTAAGAGATGGCCGCAAGGACGGCAAGCTGGCCAAAGTAGATACATGTCCGGGTTGCTCACGGAAAATTTCACCCAGACATATAAAATGTATCTACTGTGGAACAAAAGTGGGTATCAAGGATATGATAAGCCCGCCCGTCTAGGCTTTAGGTAATATCTACACCAACGCACAAGCCGCCAATAACGGTGCTTTTGCGGTATCTTTATCCATGCCCAATGCATAGCGGGGTTCTCCGTTTACCAACGCCTCTATTACCGCTACGGCCTGGCTTTGATTACCTCGATTTTGCGAATATTGTTTTAACAGAATGACTTCCACCTCTCGCTGCCACTTCCTCTGCAATGCATCTAGCCAAGTATTTAATACCCCTTCGCCCTGCTGGCTAATAACAAACGCCTGGTTATTATGGGAACCGTGAACAGTAAGTTGTTCTTTACCATTAATATTTTGCAGGTTGAGATGCTCAATGACCCAGTCTTGCGCAAAGTAGTGTTGATTGAGCAAATACCACAGTATGTCTTTATCCACTACGCCCTGATTAGCATCCGTATAGGCTTGTACTTTTTGACTGAATTCAATCAACATATTGCGCGGCAATTCGATACCAAAGTGTTTTTGTAATAACCAACTGATGCCACCTTTACCAGATTGTGAGTTGACTTGAATAATGGCTTGGTAGTCTCGCCCCAAGTCTTTTGGATCTATCGGTAAATACGCCACTTGCCAGGGTTCGTCCTGTTGTTGTAGGGACATTGTCTTTTTGATGGCATCCTGATGACTGCCGGAAAATGCGGTGTAGACCAATTCACCTACCCAGGGGTGCCGTGGCGATATCGGCATATTGCAGCAACGTTGATACACCTCTGCCATTCGTTCGACCTGACTCAGATCTAACAGTGGATCAATACCATGACTGTAATAATTCATGGCCAGACTAATCACATCCATATTGCCGGTACGTTCGCCATTCCCAAATAAGGTTCCTTCCACCCGGTCGGCTCCGGCGAGGCACGCCAGTTCTGCTGCGGCAACGGCACAACCGCGATCATTATGGGTGTGCACGCACAGCTCCACTGTATTACGATGATTTAACCCGCTGGAAATATATTCCACTTGATCAGCAAATTCGTGAGGGCCAGTGGCTTCCACCGTAGCCGGTAAATTAATAATGACTCGCCGCTTTTTATTCGGTTGAAAAACATCAAGTACCGCATTGCACACAGACAATGCAAAGGGCATTTCCGTTTGGGAAAAACTTTCCGGGCTGTATTGAAAATGCCATTGGGTATTGGGATAGATATTGGCGTAGTCCACCAACCATTGCGCCCCCTGCACCGCCAATTGCGTTATTTCTTCTTCGGTTTTATTGAACACGCGTTGCCGCTGCAAAGGCGAAGTGGAGTTATACACATGCACAATGGCTTGCTTCGCCCCCTCAAGTGCGGCAAAGGTTTTAGCAATTAACTCTTCCCGCGCCTGCACCAACACCTGAACACAAACATCGTCAGGTATATGATTGCCTTCAATTAATTGTCGGGCAAAATCGTAATCAATTTGCGATGCAGAGGGAAAACCGATTTCGATGTCTTTAAAGCCAATGTCCACGAGCAGAAAAAACAAATCAAACTTCTGTTCAACCGTCATCGGTTCAACCAATGCCTGATTACCATCCCGCAAATCCACAGAGCACCAACGAGGCGCCTGGCGCGCAATTTCTCCAGGCCAGGTTCGTTGCGAAAATGAAAAGTGTTGTGGTCGTTGATATTTAGTGTGATTCAACATGTCGATCTCCATTAACAAAATTGGCCGGACGTTTCTCAATAAATGCCGACATGCCTTCCTTTTGATTGGCGGTGGCAAATAGTGCGTGAAAGAGTCGCCGCTCAAAACGCAGGCCTTCCCCCAGAGACATATCTTCTGCGTGATTCACGGCTTCCTTGGCCATCATGGTGGCAGACTTGGAATAGCTGGCAATGGTTTGCGCGATACTCAGGCTTTGTTGCCAGAGTTGTTCGTTAGCAAACACTCGACTGACCAGGCCAATACGTTCAGCTTCGTAGGCGTCGATGCGCCGGCCGGTAAGAATTAACTCCATAGCTTTGCTTTTGCCCACCAAACGAGTGAGCCGTTGCGTGCCTCCAATTCCCGGCATAACCCCTAAAGTAATTTCCGGCTGAGCAAAGGTCGCGTCTTCGGCGGCATAAATTAAATCGCACATCATCGCCAATTCGCAGCCGCCACCCAAGGCAAAACCTTGTACCGCAGCAATTTTCGGTGTGCGTAATTGGCTGAATTGTTCCCAACGGGAAAAATAATCGGTGTGCAACATATCGTCGTAACTTTTTTGATGCATTTCTTTAATATCCGCACCCGCTGCAAACGCTCGTTGATCTCCGGTTATTAAAAAGCAACCAATATTGGGATTACTGTCCAGAGGCACCAGGCTTGCCAGAATATGTTCGAGCATATCCTGTGATAAAGCATTTAGCGCATTCGGCCTTGCCAAACGCACCACCACCACGCGTTCAATAATTTCTATCTCAATCATCATTACGAATCCCATATTGCGCCGAAGGAAGGGATGCCCATGCATTCCAGTTCGTACACCACTTTGCGGGTGAGTTTTTGGTTGCTAATCACAATCACCGCTTCTGCGTTGTAGTTTTGGTAAGCATCTAGAGCCAGACTTACCATATCGGGTTTACCCAGTTCATCGGTGTTATAAATTAATGCACTGGGTTCGGCCTGAAGAATTTCATCCACCAGATTGTCACCGTAGGTGGCTCTGGGAGAACGAGTCGTCCAGATTAAATGCATATCCACTTGCTTGGCTAACAGATGCGGCAATACCGGGCCAATACCTGAACCTGTTGCTACATAGATAACCCGTTTAAATAACACTTCAATATTCGCCACACCGGCCGTAGCGATACCTTTCACCCAAACATGCTTGGGAGGGTTATCGACAAAATCACCGGTCCAGTCACCGGCGCGGGAGATGGCCAAACGAAAACCGGTTTTATTCGGTGAGGGAATGGTTGCGAAACTGTGCCACTCCCAAAGCGGGTTATGGGAGATTGCCATGGACGAACCGGGGAAAGGCGTCATGCCGTAATCGAATTTGGCAATTACCGCATGGTTCGAATGTTTTTCTATATCGACCGGCACTTTTTTAAGTCGTAACCAGGGTAAAAGAATAGAGAATGCAACGCAGGCAACCAGCCAGTTACTGACATCCAAATACCAAACCGTTGGACTATGTATTTGTTTAACTATTTGTAGAGCAATAAAAATACCCAACAATGTCCAGCCCGCAAAGCGATGGGTGCGTTCAAATACATTATGGTAGCGACCGCGAATGTAAGGCGTAGCTGTTACAATCATGGAAAGTAATAACATGATTGCCATCCAACACAATATCAGTTGCCGCGATACTTCCCCTTCCTGCCAGGCAGTTTGACTTAGACTAAGCGTAAAGAGCAGAAAAAATGCCGTACCTGAAATTGCAGCACCAACATGCAGCCCACCAAAATGATACACCTTGCCCAAGCGCCACCGGATTACCAAAGGCAAATAGGTTTTTGTGCAAGTAGCAAGATTAAAAAACAGGTTGATCACATATTGCTGTCGAACCAGTATGGCAATACTGATATTCACTATTGCCAGGAAATTTAACCAGTCGGAAGTTATATGTGTTTGCTTTAAAAAAAACATGACATTGGTAATAACAACCAATAACGCCAGGCGATAATAATGTTCAAACCGGTGATGGCTACCTAACTTACGCCAGGAAACCGAGGAGGGAAGAACCAGGGCAGAACTATTCATGCTCCACCTCCAGTTTCTTGCTGTAATGTTCTTTGGCGAAAGCAAGTAATGCACGCTTGTCGATTTTGCCGCGATTGGTGTAGGGAAAGGCTTCTAATTGAACCGTGACCGTCGGTACACAGTAATAGGGTAATTTGGTTTCTATCACGCATTTAATGGTATTAGCTTGCTGCTGTTCGCCTAAATAGAACCCCACCATATGCTGCGAGTTATATTTAATCACTACGGCGCGTTTTACGCCGTTTAAGGATTCGATTTGTTTTGCTACTGCATCGAGTTCAATCCGGAACCCTTTCACTTTTACCTGATCGTCAACCCGTCCTAAATGTTCCAGTTCACCGTATTCATTCCAGCGTCCGAGATCACCGGTACGAAACATTTTTTTGCCGGGGTGATAAGGGTCATCGCGATAGCGAAAGGCATTGAGTTCCGGGTTATTTATATAGCCCTGTGTTACGCAGTCACCGCCGGCCCACATAATACCTACCTCGCCAATTGGCAAAGGAGATAACTCGTCATCAAGAATATAAACGGTATTATTGGGTGTGGGCTTGCCAATGCTTAACGGTTTTTTCGGATCAAATTTCGCAACGGTGTTGACGATGGTGGTTTCGGTTGGCCCGCAGGAATTATAAAAATCACAGAAGCTATGCCAGCGTTCAGCTAACGATCTTGGACAAGGTTCCCCTGCCACGATCGCGCGTTTTACCTGGGTTAACTTGCTGGTATTGAGCGATGACAAAATAGACGGTGTGGCAATAATCACATTAGCCTGCTCGCAGGCTTCCTGAATCGAGGCGCCACGAATAATGAGTTCGCCCCCATTACACAAACACCCCCAGATTTCCCAGGCCGCCATATCAAAGGCAATAGATAATATCTGACTGACCTTCACCCCAGGTTTAATCGCGAGGTTTCCCGGTGCAAGTAAAATAATATTCGCTACATTTTTATGGGATACCGCCACGCCATTGGGGTCACCGGTTGTGCCAGAGGTAAATAAAATAAATGCGGTATCACCACCATGTACCAGGGGCTTGACCAGGACCTCTCCCACAAGTGTTTGATAATTAAATTCCGATAAATTAAGCCTGTTAACATCCAGCTCCGCAAGTTTGTCCATGTACTCATCAATGGTGACAACCCAACGTATACCCGATGTTTTAATGACATAATCCAGCTGAGAAAGCGGAGCAACTTTTGCGTGTTGCGGGACATAGGTTGCACCGAGCTTAAAGCAGGCCAGCATGGCAATCACCATAGGGATGCCCCGATGCAGGAAAACACCTACCCTTTCACCAGCGCTCACACCTTGCTGCTGTAAATACACCGCCAGCCTGGTTGCTTTCTCATCCAGGTCACGATATGAAATGCTTTGGTTTAAATGCCGAATTGCTATTCGTTCTGGTTGAAGTCGGACAAAATTTGAGAACGCATGCTCTAAGTGTTCAATCGGTAATGCTTGTTGTTGAGCGAAACCCAATTGAAAAAATAATGATTCTTTACCTTGCACTGGCAAAGACTGTACTAAAGTAGCCATATGAGTCACTCCTTGTTACGGAGGATTCATAATGGTTAGGAAAGCGCGTGAAAAAATCACTTATTTATAACGAAATATTCATATTTCTATAAATAATGTTAAAAATCAGTTTTTCGCGAAAATTTAAAAAATAGTACGTCAAAAAATTGTGCAACCCTGCACAAATTAAGCAATAACAAATCGGAAAAAAATGTAAAAAATAGTTTATTTTTTACGGTTTAAAGAATCCATTTAAAAATAATGTTCGCATAAAATTCGAAAGCATCATTTATAAGCCTGTATTTTATGTCATATCGAAATATATAAAGCCTTCATGAAATAGGTCACCAGAAAAACAAAAAGCCCAACCAGGAACAATAAAAACAAGAACATCAGATCACGAATAAGACAAGCAGAACGAAAACAATCAAAACCGAGCAACCCATCACCTTTAACCAAGAGACAACCGGACACCGAGTAAGGTGATATAAACACCAACACAAATACTGTAAATTAATACAGTATTTTATTGAAAAACTCAAAAGATAAAACTACAATAGAAAACGAGCACTCAAACAAAAATTACACCACTTAGCGTTAGAATGGCATCAGCCAGAAAGGAAGCATGTATATGTTATTGGAACAGAACAACACTCGATATTCCTCCAACTCAAACGTTCAATACACCAGGCTCGACCAAAGTAATCTGCAGTTTCAACCACTCCTATCCTGCATAAAGAGTGAAACGACCGAACCCTTTATTCCATTGCTTTTACCCAGGGATAGCAACCAGGACAACCCCCAACAGCAAACCGTGTTGTTCTACTGGCAAACAACCACACAGCGCAAAATTTCTGAACCCAAAGACGAATACCGAACCAAACAGAAAGAAAGCGGCTCCCCCAAAACTGAAAAAGTTATCTATACCCAATATCCCCCCATTAAAACGATTACCCGCCAGCGTCAGGTTCCCGTGGTTTATCTTCAGGGATATTGGCTCGAACAAGCAGGCTTTACTGTAGGCACCTACTTCACCGTGGAAGTCATAGAAAATAGCCTGGTTCTTACAGCCCATAAAGGCAGTAACGAAGACAATTCCAATTCGTAAGCTTAAGAGTTACTGTCACAGAAAACAGGATGTGGCGGACTCGATCGATATTCGTAACGAATCGCTCGTTAAAAGATAAGCCATTGACACATATCCACCTGCTATACAGGTGGACTGATACCAAGAATAAAAACTGTATAGAAAAATAGATTATTTTTCTTCTGGGGAATTATTTTCCAGCTGCTTTTGCAAATCCAACCGCATGCTGATCACACCTTCTTCAAAATCGTGCTTAACGGTGAAGCCTAAACGTCTGGCCAAACCTGCCATACCGGTGTTTTGAGTTTGGGTGACGCCCATTAAAATCCGGGTTCCTTGTTGACGACAGTAGTCGATTATTTTTTCCATCAACTTTTTGCCAATACCCAAACCTTTCATATCCGAGCGCGTAATAATGGCAAACTCGGCTTCAATATTATCCGGGTCCATTTTCGCTCTCACAACACCGAGCGTTTGCGGATGGCCGTCAAAGTCATGACTGGTCGCAATAAAGGCAATTTCCCGGTCGTAATCGATTTGCGTCATCAACGCCAGCTTTTCATGATCCAGCAAGGGGACTTCCCCAAAATATCGTTGATAGCGATCTTCTTTCGTCAGGGATTGGTCAAATTTTTCATGGGGTTTTTCATCTTCCGGTCGAATCGGCCGTAAAAGAATTTCTTCCCCGTTACGCATGATGTACTTTTCTTCAAACTCTTTCGGGTACGGTCGAATAGCACACTCATTTTTTTCGTGCGAAATCTGAATGTGACAATTCATCACGATCAAGTCATTTTTGGTTGCCAGAATGGGGTTGATGTCCAGCTCGGAGATATTCGGGTTGTCCACCATAAGCTGACTAACCTGAGTTAACAGGTAACATAAAGCCTGCCGATCCAAAGGTTCACTAAGATGTCGCTCGCGAATTTTGCCTTCCGCCAAGGCCTGAATGACCAAATAGCGTGCCAGCGCCATGTTTAGGGGCGGAAGCGCTACAACTGCACTGCGAGCCAAGTCCCAGCCTCGACTGCTTTCCCCAAGAAAAATCGCAGGTCCAAACACTGGTGTATTTTTCACACAGATACGCAAGTGGTGCGCTCCTGGTCGCCGCGCCATGGACTGCAACGAAAATCCATCGATCTCAACATCGGGATAAACTTTTCGCGCACGCTCCAGCATTCCCTTTGCATTATTCAACACATCATTCCGGTCACTAAGGTTCAGCGCCACATCGCCAAGGTTTGCATTGGAAGACATATCTTTAAATAGAATTTTTAGCGCAACCGGATAGCCCATCGCATCAGCTTCGTCCGCGGCCTCCTCTGCTGTTTCGGCAATACGGGTGATTTCCGAATGAATACCGTATGCATGTAACAATTCACTGCAGGCGCTCGGTTCCAGGAATGTGCGTCCCTGATCCAGAGCAACGCTGACAATGTCTTTTGCCAAGCCGGTATCTTCCTGACTGTTCAGTTCGGTCGATTCCGGTGTTTCCAGCAATTGTTTTTGGTTACGGCGGTATTGCACCATATGCATAAACGCAGTCACCACCGCTTCCGGTGTTCGAAATGAAGGAATGTTGGCAGCATTAAATTTTTTCCTGGCGTTCTGTGCCGCCAGTTCACCCGCCCAGTTCACTAGCACACTGGGGCGTCGGATCTCAGGGACTTTTTTAATCGTGGCGATCACTTTTTCCGCGTAGGATTCACTGGCTCGAAGGGCAGAAGGGGAATGCAGAATAACCAGGTTTTCCACCTCTTCAGCCTGCATCAGAATTTCGATGACTTCGGCATAGCGTTCGGGCGATGCGTCCCCCAATAAATTGACCGGGTTTTCATACCGACCACCTTGGGGAATGACCTCTTTCAGCTTTTCGATGGTCTGTTTTTTTAACGTGGTTAAACGTCCACCTTTTTGCACCAACGTATCGGTCGCCAGCGCTACCGGGCCGATACCGTTTGCAACCAATGTCAACTTTTCACTGTTTAATGGTTTGGAGTGAGCCAGAATTTCAACGGCGGTGAACAGGTCGCGAAAATCGCTTACCCGCAGCATACCGGCTCGTCGAAACGCCGTGTCATAGACGGCATCCAAACAGGTTATGTCTTCACTGCCGTGGGTAACAATTTCGGTTCCCGTTGCCGTTTGTCCGCCCTTAATAACGATGATGGGTTTATGAAACGATGCAGCACGTGCCGCAGACATAAAACGCCGACCATCCCGGATAACATCAATGTATAAAAGAATCGCGCGGGTTCGTGGATCTTGCCCGAGGTAATCAATCAGTTCGTCAAAATCGATATCCGCTGCATCCCCCACCGATAGGAACTTGGAGAAGCCAATACCTCGGGGTTGAGCCCAATCCAGAATTGTTGCGCAGACAGCTGCGGATTGAGACACAAACGCCAGCTTGCCAGGCAGTGCTGTGGTATGCGCATAGCTGGCGTTTAAACCAATTTCGGGCACCATGATTCCCAGCGAGTGCGGACCAAACAGGCTTACCCCCCAACGCTTGGCAATTTCCTTGGTTTCCTGCTGCAGGCTTTGTCCTTTTTCATTCACGATGCCGGTTAAACCCGCGGCAATCACAATGGCGCTTTTGCACCCTTTTCTTCCCAACTCTTCGACTAACATGGGAACACGTTCAGCCCGGTTGCAGATAATGGCCAGATCGGGCGCGATGGGCAGGCTATCTATGGTTTTGTAGGCAAACACCCCGTTTACCGCTTCGTATTTTGGGGTAACGGGCATAATTGGCCCGGCAAAACCGCCCTGTAACAGATTTCTCATTACGGCGTGCCCGGCACGATCCCGCCTGTTGGAAGCGCCGATAACGGCAACAGAGGAAGGCGCGAGTAGCTGTCGAATATGAGTTAAAGTCATAAGAGTGTGTGCCCCGTGTGCCATGCCCAGACAATGTTTATGATTCTATTACAGCACATCAGTAAGAAAAGGTATCCAAATCAAATCACGATAGCCGCTAAAGACCATGAATTACTGGTTGATAAAGTTTATCCGCATTACCCAGTACCGGGTCTCCATGAGCAGGCAAGACATTATTAAATTTTACCGACAACGCCGCCTTAAGTTGCTCTCGGTCTGGTTTGGCAAACTTCAACCAACCTGGACCAATATTGTATGGCTTGATAAACCCCATCAAATGCATAAACGCTTTGGCTGCAAAATTAAAATACTCATCTGTTTTATGCCAATGCTGTAAACAATCACCGGCCACGATGGTTCCACCCGCAGAATCCAGGTATAACAATAGCTCTGGAGGCTGACTGTTCAACTCAATAATTTTTGCATTGGCAACAGGCAACTCCGTTTCCGCGGTGAGGTACTCGTCAGGAGAAAAATAAATATCATCCTCTTTCGGACGGGTAGATGTGCCTTTGGCGTAGGGCGCGTTAACAGACCACACCTTTGCCCCATAGCGTTCTTTATAAAAGGGGTCATCCATACCATGAAAACCCGCCAAGCGGATAATGTGTTTGACTTGTCCCAATGTATCCAACTGCTGTAAACCTTCGTCGTTCAGCCGGACAGTGTTAACAAGTGTTAGCTCTTCGCCGTTGCGAAGAACCACCATATTGCGGCTGAAACGAAATGTTACCGGGCCAGACATACTAAAGGTACCGGTGACAAAATAAGTATTTTCCATCACCTGACGAATTTCGCCGTGAGGCAAAGCCGGAGCAAAAGGCCTGGGGGTCATACGCACTCCAAATAGAAGAATAAATGTTATTTTTTGAACAGGCAGTAGTTGGAGAGCGTAAGCGACGCTTAGAAAAGTTCTATATCGTCCGCAACACCACGCTCTTTGATCAAACCATCGGCAACCAGTTTCTCATAGGCACACACCCGATTCCGCCCGTGCTCCTTGGCAAAATAAAGCGCTTTGTCTGCTTTTTCAATAATGGATGATGGATGTTTTTCTGGAGCAATTTTGGTCATACCGACACTGACGGTTATTTCTCCAACCTGGGGAAAAATTCGATTCTCGATGGCGTTGCGAAAACGTTCAAAGACCAGAATCGCATCCGCATCGGAACAAAGCGATAACACGACGAGAAACTCTTCTCCACCGTAGCGGAACAGCAGGTCGTTGGTTCTGAAGGATTCGCGCATAATGTCAGAAAACAGCAGAAGGACTTCATCACCGTAAAGATGACCAAAGGAATCATTTATTTGCTTGAACCGGTCAATATCCAGAATGCCCAACCAATAGCTTTCTGCCGTGATGCCTAATCGACGCTCTTCCCCATCTCGAAATGGTTTACTAGTTTCAGCCCCGGCAGTAACAACCAGGTCCGAGAATTTCGCATCAAAGGTTTTGCGGTTATACAAACCAGTCAGAGCATCCCGTTCACTGTCATCAAGAACATCCACGAAGTTGCAATATATACGAATAAAACCCTGGATCATTTTCTCGGCGGCGTGATCCAACTCAGCACCATAAAGGTCGAGCACTCCGGCAACTTTTTGGTTAACCACCAGCGGAAACAACACCCGCGAAGCGCCTCCTGCGTCACCATGAATAACCGCACAGGCAGCAATGCAATGACGCATCGAACTATCAAGGTAGACACGCTTTTCGCCATAGTCCGACGTGATCGGGCTTAACCTATTCATGCGTGCATCTTTGGGGATGGAGGCAACCTGCTCGATATACTCAGGCTCGATCTGGTCGGGCAAGATAAAAAGAATCACATCGTCAAAGTCGATAAAATCTGCAAGCACTTCGATAAGCACTCGCCCCAATGAGCGTTTATCGCGCTCTTCGGTAATATGAACAACGGATTCCAATAGACTATGTTCAGTCATGCACTCACCCGGCTCCAAAGCAATTGGCGTCTATTATCAGTTTAGACACAGAAACACAGGAGGCCAATCTGAGCTTGGACTGCCTTCGATTTACCAATCAAAGCCAACTCCGCGAGAGTAACGCACCTTCTATCTATTCGCTTAACCACAGTAAATGCGATCGGTTATACCGCAGAGTTACTTATCGTGTCTGCCTCCATTGCTATACTGATTAAGGATTCACACGCTTATGCAACATGGTAATGAATTAGCCATCAATGACTGGAATAAAACGCATATCAATACAGCACCTTGAAGTCGGTATGTATGTTACCGAGCAAACAGAAGGGATCGCTGATGGACAACTCCAGGCCAAGGGGTTTATCTACCGACAGGACACCATAGACAAACTCAAGCAAAAGCAAACCCAAGAAGTGCTTATCGATACGGATAAAGGACAGGATTCCCCTTACGCCAGACCCGTTGTCAGCCATACCCCACCGAGCGGAAGCAAAAGCCTCAGTGAAGAAAGGGAAAACTCCAAACGGGTATATAACGAAGCCACCTCGTTGGTGTCGAATCTACTCAACGACGTCAAAATGGGCAAAGCCATTGACGTAGGCCCAGTTGAAGGTTTGGCAGACGAAATTAACAACTCTGTATTGAATAACCCCAATGCGCTGCTCTGCTTAAGCCAAATTCGCGAGAAGGATAAGTACCTGCTGGAACACTCGGTTAACGTCGGCATTTTAATGGGCGTTTTTGCACGGCATCTCAGCTACGCCAAAGATGAGATACATCAGCTGGTAACCGGCGCCCTGCTGCACGATATTGGTAAAATTCGCGTTCCCAATCACGTGTTACACAAACCAGGTAAACTCACTGGAGAAGAGTGGGAGGAGATGAAACGTCACGTCAATTATGGTGTGGAAACTCTGGAGAAATCCAAGGGCATTCATCCAATCGCACTTGCCATATGTGGTCAGCATCACGAACGCCTGGATGGCAATGGTTACCCGAACCGACTTTCCGACGAAGAGATCACGATATATGGTCGCCTTGCATCAATTGTCGATGTCTATGATGCAGTAACAGCCAAACGGGTTTACCACGATGGTATGCCTCCGGCAGAAGCCATGAAGTTATTATTGAAGCTCAGCCAAAGTGAATTGGACAGTAGTCTGGTCTATCAGTTTATCCGCTGTATGAGTGTTTACCCTGTGGGCAGTTTGGTTGAACTGAACACCGGGCGCCTGGCGGTGGTTATAACCACCAATCCAAACGACTCAACAACCCCCGTGGTAAAGTCCATATACAATAAACGCCACAAGCACTTCGAACAAAGTAAGGTATTAAACCTGGCAAAACTTACCCCAGACGTAAAAATTGTCAGTGCGGTGTCACCAGATGAGTATGGAATCAGCGTAAACGATTTTCTTTAAGCCACAACTCCGCTACTCTTTTCGGTCAATAGAAGGATGTGCAAATGACCGAAAACAGACTTATGAAGGACGGCTTGAATAGTGTTGCAATACAACGAATTGCCGCCAGCCTCAGCAAAGTTCATAAACCTTTTGCAGCAAATGATTTTCGCCAACAGGTATGTAAGGAACTGGACACTCTCGAATTAAAGGAACGGGTGAATCATGTCATTGCCCATCTGTATACATTCCTTCCCCAACCTTTTAGCAAAACCTATCGAGTGCTTAAGCAACTGCCAAACGTCTGGGATTTTGGCGAGCAAGATGATCCCCTTAGAGGATTTGCCGCCTGGCCGGTGATTGACTACATTGGCGAACACGGTCTTGAAGACG
This sequence comes from Teredinibacter sp. KSP-S5-2, assembly GCF_032773895.1. Lineage (NCBI taxonomy): Bacteria > Pseudomonadati > Pseudomonadota > Gammaproteobacteria > Cellvibrionales > Cellvibrionaceae > Teredinibacter > Teredinibacter sp. KSP-S5-2. Next base: position 4,039,422 of record NZ_CP120416.1, read on the forward strand.
AAGATCTCTCGCTTGATCTGCTCGCTCGATTAACGCATTTATTCTCTGCAGAATTTGCTGTTCGCCCGTTCTATCAACAAAACCCGGAGAAAACGTTTGCCGTTGCCCAACAGTGGGCGGAATCGAAAAACTATCATTTGCGCCGACTCGCGTCGGAAGGTTGTCGTCCACGCTTGCCCTGGGGAATTCGTTTAAAAAAACTGGTTGCTGACCCGGCTCCCATATTTCCTTTATTGGAAAAACTAAAAAATGACGAGAGTGAATACGTAAGAAAATCCGTTGCCAACAATTTGAATGACATTAGTAAAGATCATCCTGATCAAGTGATTAAGTTGTGTAAACGGTGGCAAAAAAATAATCATCCGAATACGCAATGGATTGTCAAACACGCACTGCGTACGTTGATTAAAGCTGGAGACAATCGAGTCTTTCCGCTTCTTGGTTTCGAAGCTTCGCCACAGATATCGTTGGCAAAATGCACTATCAAAAAACGTAACATACGAGTTGGGGACACGCTCGAGTTTGATCTCTCACTGACAGCGGAAAACAAAAAGCAAAAACTGGTCGTCGACTACGCCATTCACTTTATGAAGGCAAATGGCACAACATCGGCAAAAGTTTTCAAGCTGCGGGAAATCACCCTTGGCGCAGGTGAGCAGATCACAATTTCCAAACAGCATTCATTCAAACCCATTACCACGCGTAAATACTATCCTGGCAAACACGCTTTATCGGTATTGGTAAATGGCGTTATGTTAGGGGGAGCAGAATTCACCCTTCTTTAAGTAAATTAGAGAAGGGTGAACTACCTTAAAGATGAGGAAATTGGTAGGTTTCCAAAATCTTGGTAATTTCTTCGGTAACATTCTTTCTGTGTGCGTAATGAACAGCTTTCGCTTCTTCTACATCACCGGCAAGAAGTTGTTCATACAAAGCTCGGTGGGCAACATTTGAATTGCGTAAATTATTACGTAACTTTAATGTAATCTTACGAGCACGGCTCACTTGCGCACGAACTGTATCCAACAAACCTGCCAGACGACGATTGCCAGACAGCGCAACCAGCAAACGGTGGAAGGTTTCATCGGCATCGGCCCATACAGACAAGTTGCCTTCAACAATTGCAGCATCCATTTCGTCCAGGGCAGAAAGCATGGGTTGCAATACATCTTTGCTCGGCTTTCTACTTGCAAGGGCTTCCACAGCGGTTAACTCCAAGCCAGTCAGAACATTATTAATTTCGATAATATCTGTAGGCAAAAGTGGAAGAACTCGCATCCCTCGACGGGGAATAAGTTCAATAAGCTTCTCCGCTTCCAAACGGATAAGGGCTTCCCTGACGGGAGTACGGCTCACCCCTAAGTCTTTGGCGATTTCGGGTTCTAGTGCTTGGTAACCTGGAGAATATTCATTGGAAAGGATGCTATTTTTTATTTTCCGGTAAACTTGCTCGACGAGAGAGATACCGGTGTCGTGATCTGCGACTGAATTATTCATGCTGTTTTTATTATGTCTATAGTTGTATGAAGTTATGTGCCAAAAATGCACGGCTTATCAAGATCCATCTCAAATAACTAAGCTGTCGTTTATTGTAACATTTTCTTTCAAGAATAAATATTCGATGCGTATCTCATTTTGTGGATATTTGACTAAAAATCAGTCTCAAGATGACTGGTTTTTTTGAACACTTCGACATTTCTTAAAAATTAGCTGAATACCATACAGACTTAAGTACCAGTTTGAAAAATTATTGTGCTCATTTAGAGCAAAATACATCAGTTTTATCCACTAAAACATGCACTCTAAAACTTATCCGAATATACATCGTGCATTTGTTCTAGATTCAGAAGTTAGCAAGGTATACATTTACGCATCTAAACACCCATTTCATGGTTACAGTTTTATAACAGCAGGGATTTGATATGCAAAATTCAAATAAAATTTCCTTCAACCCCATAGTAAATATCTTGTGTTTGCTCGTCACATTTACTTTACTTAGTGGTTGCCAGGAGAAAACGCTTCACACAGTAGACCTCGAAACAATAAAAAACGAAGCGCAAAAACACACACCGGAAATGGCAAGCTTTCTCTCAGAGTTGATCACCTACAAATCAATTGAACAAGCCAACCAACCTCTGCTGCCTGAAACTAAAGCGCTGATGGAAAAAATATTTCGTAAAGCGGAAAGCATGGGCTTCACAACTCGCACAGCCGCTGATGGATTGGTCGGCATTTTAGAGTATGGTCAGGGCGAGGAAGTTGTCGGCGTAGTTGCGCATTTGGATATCGTTGCAGCAGGAGATGAAAGCCAGTGGCAACATCCACCATATGAAGGAAAAATTGTCGACGATGTAATTTGGGGGCGTGGCGCTCAGGATGACAGAGCAGGTGTTGTTGGTACGATGTGGGCTGCAAAAATCCTGATTGATAACGACTCCACCTTCTCCAGAAAATTACGCATCATCCTCACCACAAAGGAAGAAACCGGTTTCGGTGCAGCAACAAAATATTTTGCGGAAGAGGAACCTCCAACCTACGGCATCGTCCCTGATGCAATTTATATTATTCGCGCGGAAAACGGATACCTGGATGCGAAATACCTTTTTGAAACACTCACCGCAGAAGAGTCTGAAAACACCATCACACACTGGCAGGGTGGCAACGCAGTCAACTCCATTCCGGATAGATCGATTGCAGTTTTATATGCCTCCTCCGTTGACACCGCTCGACAACAAATCCTCGACGCTGCGCAATATGTACAACAAAATTTTCCACCCAAAAGCAAAGACTGTACAGAAGCTTCTGGCAATGAATGCTCTGCAGATATCAAGGTGTACGATCTCAATGCATTTAACCAGGAATTTCCAAACCAAATCACCACACCACCGTTAAACGGTAATCTTGTTATTGTCGCACACGGTATTGCAGGACACAGCAGCACGCCAGAAAAAGGCCGCAATGCGATTGTTGATTTGGCTCTGGTACTGAACCGCTTAACTTTGACAAAAAACCACTATGCCAAAGCGGCTGAGTTTGTTGCAGGCAACATTGCAATGAACACGGATGGCTCAAACTTCCAATTGAACACTGAAAAGTCGATTGCCGAAGCCGCAGATACCACCGCATGCTTAAGCGTGATCGAGCAAAACACTAACGGCATTGCCTTTAACATCAATTACAGAACCGGCATAGCTAACACTAATCAGGAGATTTTGCAGAAATCTGGTAACGCAGTTGCGCAATTTGGCGGCAGTGTCAGCGCAGCTCAACCCATGTTCGATGCCTACTACTATCAGGCGGACGACCCTCTGTTAAAAGCAGCACAGCAAAGCTTTAAAACCGTTACCGGTGTAGACGCACCCTTGATTCCAATAGCCGCAACAACCCAAGTCAAATCGGCACCGAACCTGATTGCATATGGGCCGGTGGAAGCATCGACGGATGGCGTGCACTTTCATAGCGTCAACGAGCGGATGCCCGTTTCCTCCCTCACGCGTAATGCGGTGTTGTACGCCCATTTCCTGCAAGAATTAATTCAGTCCCCGGTAAGCTTGGCTAGAGAGTAAACTTCTGGCCTTTTGCGCTTATAATGACAGTGCAAAGGGCCAAACTCTCGACAGCCAGAACAGCATTTATGAAACCGCCAAAAACCAAAGCGCAGATAAGAAATGAAATCAATCGACAGATTGATGATTTTATCAATTCCGGGGGCGAAGTGAATGAGGTTCCCCGAGGAACAAGCGGCAACCTGGCCAACGAGAATCTCTTCGCCAAAACCACATCGGATTCCGCTCCGCAAACACGCACACCCGTGACCGAAGTGGTCAAGGCACTGGAAGCACGGAAAAAAAGCAAACACGCCAAACCGATAACCACCAGAAACAGAAAGCCAAAGAAAAAGCTGATAACCGACGATTTTGGCGAACCCGTTCGCTGGGTATGGGAAGACTAAACAATAGCTCGCAGAAAGAGCTGTGACATACGTATTTTTTGACAATCAAAAATACACAATGACTAAATAATGTATGGCGACACCCCTGCCGCCATAGCAATCACACCTGCAGATTAAGGGCAGACCTGAAACTCAACTTCTCCAGAGCCGGAACCAAACCGATTCATGGTGTAGCTTTCAATATCAATCAAGAAGCCATCCCCGCCCAGATTATTGGTACAACAGCCGTCGCAGTCCGAGTCAGAGCAGGCATCATAAACCTTGGCCACAATCTCGTTACTACCCTGACGGAGATGCACATTTTTCAGCCCCATCCATTCCCAGTCCTTCATGTGCACCGCAATAATGTTATTGTCCGCCACCCAGGATTCGGATTGTTGCCCAGGTAAACCGTAGAACTGTCCTGCCCAGGTACAGCCATTGTATTCCAAGCACTCTTCACTGCCCGGATCCGGGTAGGAGGTATAGTTGGTTAAGCGCGCGGTGTACCACTGGCTTCCACAATCACTCACACCACCACTGGAGCTACTGCCTGTTCCACCACCTGAGCATGAGTTTGTAGGCTGCCAAAACCAGGTACTGACGGTTGGGATATAGCCAGGGTTTTCATGTTCAGCCACATAATACTGCCCCATATACTCGACGGTATCACCGGCGTTGTACCAGCTGCCTTCAGACCAACCGGGGCAACTCTCTTGCCCACCACCACTGCTGCTGCCACCGCCGCTGGTACAGGATGTACCCGAATCAGGTTGCCAAAACCAAGTGCTTACGGTGGGGATATACCCGGGGTTCTCATGCTCGGCCAGATAGTATGCACCGTCAAACAGCACAATATCACCAGCGTTATACCAAGCACCTTCAGCCCAGTCGGGGCATGTACTGGAACCAGAACCACCGCTTCCAGAACCGCTGCACTGTGCTCCATCTGTAGGCTCCCAGAACCACGTGCTGACATCAGGGATGTAGCCAGGGTTATCGTATTCGGCGAGATAGTAACCGCCGTTATAGGAGACGACATCGCCCTGAGAGTAGGCTGTTCCCGCTGACCACTCGGAACATGTGCCAGCAGACGTCCCATCACCACCCAATTCACTCACGATTGCTGCCAGTAAATAACCAGGGTCGGTGGAAATCTCCCAAATCATAACGCCACCGGCCTGCTCACGAGCAAGAACCGCTTTTTGCCGTAAGCTGGCTTCGTCACTATCGGTGCTGTAAAAGGGAACGCCCAAAATGCGTTTTTCTAATGGCACGCCTCGAGCAGTCCAGTAGCTGAGAGAATCATGGGCATAGGACATCGGCGCATTGGTTGGACAATTACAGTCGTATACCATCAAGTTCAAAAAATCTAACTGCGATGTATCACCTACGCCATCGGCATTTACACCATTTGCCGCAACAGCAGCGGTCAATAATTTGCCTCGACTTTTTAACGCGGGTGCCAGTTTATTTACCAGAGCATTCCATTTCCATTGAGCACTAGGGTATTCCCAATCCAAATCAATACCATCCAATCCATAGCTTTCAACGAGAGATAATGCATCGTTCACGAAATTATTAATTGCCCAATCGGAATTAGTGAAGTTTTCCCAAGCACTGTCGTTTCCATCGTTCCAACCACCGACAGCCAACAACACTTTAACGTTATGACTCTTTGCTCGCGCAATAATATCGCGAAGTTTTGCCTCATTAGGTACCGCACTAATATTTCCATTATTATCTGGCAGCGAAAATGAATAGTTAATATGGGTTAGCTTTTCATATTGAATACTGGCGGCGTCACCACTCCAGGATGGCATATACCCTACCACCTTAGTTGCAGCCAATGAGTGCGTTGCAAAGATACTTAAGAACAGCAACGCACAGAGATAAACACACCGATGCAGGTGCGTGGGAGAGTACCGCTTTATTGGATTATTTTTCATATTTTCCTCTCATCATCAGAATACTCACGAACACATTGCTTAGCGCATACGCAAAATCAAACAACATACGTGAGAATTTATTTCATACAGTTAAATTACGTAAACACTGATCAACATCGCTTACGCAAAACCATATTCAATAATTTATAGACAGATAAAAAGAGGTCGAAACCGAACAATTCATTAACGACACTATATCGAACAAACGTCCAAAACAGAGATTATGCCGATCCTTGCACTACACTATTTTTATTTGCAACCATGCTGTAGAAAAATAATTTTTTATATCAACTAAAACGTCAAAAACAAATATAAAGTAACAATAAAATAATAATAAGAAAAAACCAAAAATTACTCACCATTCATAAACGGATATATCAAAGGAGTTTAATTGCGACAAATCACACCAGCCATCCCCCATGAAATCGCACAGATAGAACACTCCAAAGTACAAACCGTACACACATATAAAAATGCACAAACAAAGAAGGCTGATATAGCCAACCTTTAAGACAAAGTTTTTTAACACTTCAGAATCCACGCACACAGAATATCACTCGCCTCCGCAGAAATAGTTAACCCTCAGAATATACCTAAAAAAAACCCCGCAATTGCGGGGGCAGCAAACAAACCGACAAGGGGTTACTCGTTGAGGGCTTTCACAATGGATTTCATTAACTTCGCATCCGATGTATCGCCAGATATCTCCCACACAAACATACCGGCTAAATCTTTTTCTTTTACATAGGCCACTTTTTCGGGAAGACTGGCGGGAGAATCAAAACTCCACCATTCTTTATCGCAGTAAGCATAAGCAACGCCAGCAATCAAACCCGAGTTCTGACAATTCTTTTTAGTCAGCTCGTGGTATTGAGCCATACCTTTTGGCGCTGCCGGAGACTTAGCCCGGCTCCCCGCTTTGAACGAGTTGACGCCATCCCAACCTCGGCCGTAAAAACCAACACCAAGGAGAATTTTATTTTTATCTATACCCAGCTGGGTAAGCAGTTGAATGCTGTGATCACCATGTTTTTTGCCGATTGACGGATGAGACCAAAGAGCAGAGTGTGGCGCTACCGGCCCTTTCTTCATCCAATCACCAACATAGTCGTAGGTCATCAACATATAAAAGTCGATAAATTCCGCAGCCTTGGCGTAGTCGGCCGCCTTCAGCTTTTCTTCGCTGGCTCCCAATGCAGCGGTCACCAATTGCTGCGGGAATCGCTCACGCAGAGCCTTCATTAATTTTGGGTAACCACTAAAACCACTTTTATCGCAACTTTGCCCGCAGGTATTTGGGTATTCCCAGTCAATATCAATTCCATCAAATACACCCCGCCAGCGGGAATCATTAATCAGCTTGTAACAGGAGTCCGCAAATGTTTCCGGCGATGCAGCAGCCTCACCAAAACCACTGGACCATGACCAACCACCAAAGGAATATAAAACCTTTATATCCGGGTATAACTCTTTAAAGCGACGTAACTGACCGAAGTTACCATGAAGTTGTTTGTCGGAGTCCAAATCAGCAGTACCACTCAGACTTTTTCCCGCCGGAAATAACAACTGGTAATCAGCATATTCATCCCCCAGGACACAACGGCCATTAACCACATTGCCAAATGCATACACCAGATGTGTTAAACGCTTCGCCACACCGGATTCATGCAGCTCCTTTAGTGCATAACGCTCGCTATAGGCGTTCCACTGAGGAAAATAGCCAACAAGTAATTTTCCCGACTCGAGCTCTGTATCACTCGTGCTTTTTGCCGCCCACAGCGTTGTACTCCAGAATGCAAAAAGCAGAACCACCATGTAAGGAACACGACATCTAGACAAAGCTTCATCTCTCATAAATTTAAATAAGTGTTTAAATTTTTGCGGCAACCTAATCCTCCAGAAGCCGCTTCCACATTCGGCAATACCCACACCACAAGAACCCAGTTTCCCAGATCAAAATCCTTCCATATTGGGGAAGACAAATCTATATGTCCTCCGTGTACCCTTCACCAACAGTATTGCTTTTTCCTGATGAATCAAACACTTAGCATCCGGAAATGAGATCTGATCCTTCATGAATTTTGAGAAATTTGAAGCTCAACCACCAAATCCAATCTCATTCGAGCCAACCTGAAAGAAATACTATATCGCTCACACACGCGCTTATTTCGATTAATTTTGTTTGCTGAAACGAACTTCCAAAAACCTAATAAGAAAAAAGCGGATAGAATTTCAGCGGTATATTGGAAGAAAGGGGGGAATGGCCGGCAATCCAGCAGAGCCGTATCGTTTAGTGATTCTGGAGATTTCACCATTTACAGACAAGCTATTGATATATAATGCTTTTTTTATCGAACGGGACTATTCATGAATTCCTATCCACACAGAAAGAATCAGAGTAACCTTTCTGATCAACGATGAGAGATAATCCGTCGTTTAATGCCTAATCTGTATGTAAAATTCGACTGAGTTAGCCTATGATAATCGCTCCTCTTCGCAAGCCGCAGTTATGAACAACCACCTGAGATCACGCCTGATAAAGCTCGCACTACTGTGTTGTGTCGCTTTGATTGGAAGTTGTAAATCCTCAATAAACGAAAAACCAGCCATTGTTGGTTACTATTCTTATTGGAGTATATACAGCCCCAACGTGCATATCCGCCATCTTCCTTTGGATAAATTAAATTATCTGGTTTATCGCAGTGCGAACGTAACAGAAAATGGAGACATATTTCCTTTTGACGATTTTGCGGACGTTGATCGGCTTTATCCTGATTCCGATATAGAGGATATGAGTTTTCACGGCAGTTATGGAGAGCTGGTTAATTTTAAAAAGAAATTTCCACACTTAAAAACCATTATCTCTATTGGCGGCTGGGAAGACAGAGAAACATATCCTGCAATTACTTCGTCTGATAAAAGAATGCATGATTTTGCAAAAAAGATACTTGATTTTATTGCCCTTTATCAATTTGACGGAATTGAAATAGATTGGCAAATCGAAAATACGTCTTCTACTGAACAAACTGCAATGGCAGAGAAGTACAAAACACATTTTTTGCAACTGGCCAAGATCATTCATTCTGAATTCCAGAAACAAGCTAACCCACCTACAATTTTCATTAATTTGTCACAACAATGGTTAATGGTCGACTTCCCGTTACATGAAATTCATCAGTATGCGGATAAGTTAAGCCTGCGCACAGATTATATCAATGGCTACTGGCAAAAAGTGGCCACCCATGTCGCCCCTCTTTATAGTGAGACAGGGCAATCGGCGGCAAACATGGTAGAACAGCTTGAACAGGCCAAGATCCCAAGTCAAAAAATTATTCTCACCCTCGCCCCGTTTGCTGTCGGCTGGCAAGGCGTGGCACCTGATAACAACGGTTTGAACAATCAAGCAATGAGTGTCAGTTGGGGTAGCTGGGACACAACACTACGTGGAGCAACCGGCTTATATAGTCGCGAGCACCTTATCAACCTAAAAAACAAAAAGGGGTACGTCGAGTACTGGGATGACGACACGAAATCCAGCTATCTATTCAACCCCTCCCGATTTGGTGGCCATTTTATTAGCTACGAAAATGAACAGGCACTAAAAACCAAAATTCAATATGCATTACAATATCGATTAGGCGGCATAGCTATTCGACAACTGCATAATGATTTGGGAAGTAGTGAATCGGTAGTGAATGAAGTCTATCAGGGTGTATACCCACTTTATTCCTTGTACCGATATTGGCTATCGTTTTTCGAAAACTACAAGGAGCGAATTCTAGCCCTAGTGCACCTATCATTGATATTTCTGCTCGTGGGCTTGGTATTTTTTATTCACAGTGTAAGAAAGAAGAAGCGTATTCAACGCGAAAAAAATGATTATCTGGCACTCAGTAATAACTTACACGCGTTGAATGATCCGCTTATTCGCTTGTATCAGCTTGAAAGTAATACCCGTGCGCTTGCAGGTAAAATATCATCAGATCAACTGCTTCAACTATCGAGAATATCCGCCGGACTACTGAAAGTTACTACCCGGCTGGTATCAGAAACACAGATCAACAAACACGCCCGACAGCCAATTATTGAGCCCTGCAGTTCCACTTACATAGTGGAATGTGCCAAACACTTGGTCGAAGCAGATTTCGGTCATCAGGTTAAGCTGACAACTGATGAACAAACCGAGCAGACATTGCATGCAGACAGCCTGTTCCTAACCCAATCATGTTACGAACTCTGCACCTTCATCGTGGATGCAATAGCCCTGCACCAGCAACCGGAAATAACTATTCGAACCTGGCAGGAAAGCAACTTTTCCTTTGTTATCAAAATTTCTTCGCCACAGCTTTCCAGCATTCAGTATTTACCACGCGCCTTCTATCGACTAAAAGAACTGTACTCCGCAGCCAGGCGCTTTAATTGTTCAATCACACCCACAACAAATAACGAAATTGGCTTTGAAGTCCGGGCGAACATTTCTCATACATCACATAAACCATTAGCCGAACTTGAGTGGCACCCTCAAACAGAAAAAGTGAAAGGAGATGCAATAGAAGAACAACCGTACCCTGCCACTGCGCCAGTATTAAGCACTGAATCTGTAACTCCAGACTATTCTCAGGCTGACCCACTGGCGAATTTGATGAAATTTAGCGAGGCAAATTTTTCTGCGAAAGACGCCGCGAGCCTGATTGAGCAGGCGTGTGATTTTTTCTGTATCACGCAAGACCAAGAATTAAAAGTATCCGTTTTCCAGGAAGAACAGCTTATTGCAAAAATCGGTGATCCCAACATAGCCACCCTATCATCGTCGGATTTCAGGATCGGAGAATATAAGTTCATCATAGAAAGTGAAACGCCGTTAGAAGATAACGACCGAATCTTTTTTCAAGTACTGGTTGGACAGGTGCAAATGGTTCGCCGCGCGCTGAAAACCCTGGCCAAAGAACCCACGTTACTCTCTGAATTAATCGAGCTGTCAACCAATAAAGATAAAATTCAGTATTTAAAAGCGGATGGAGGCTATACCGCAATATATTTACAAGGGAAGAAAGACCCAAGTTATATCACCATGCGCTTGAGAAACATTAAACAATATTTTGGTGACGATTATCTGGTACAGGTTCATCGTTCATACCTGGTTAACCCCAAACGCGTAATAAAACTGGAACGACTTGGTAAGATGAAGTATGAACTCACGCTCGATGAGGCCAAAGTTCCCGTCAGCCGAACGTATATCCCCGTTTTAAAACAATCTCATCCGGAATGGACGGAACATATCTAGTTTTTCTTTTAAGGCTCTGTCTTTTATAAAGGTGGAGTACGTATAAATAAAAAGTAGAAATTACCCCACCGTTAACGCATCAATAAATATGGATTCCACAGAGCAGCAATAAAAAAGCCACCTATTAAGGTGGCTTTGGGCGGGCATGATGAGGAGAGATGTTTTATCTTGACCCCACCATCTCATCGCTGTTGCTGTAATTCACAACAGCAAGGTAACCCATTGGAACCGGTTTACCATCCACAAAGCCAGGAATAAAACGTGAGCGTTTTAACGCAGCTTTTACTACATTCGCATCTCGTTTAAAGGCCCGTTCGGTATCCAAAGTACGTACCATTGATGGCTTACCATCTTCGCTTACTGTTGCAGCAACTCGAGAGAGAGGCCCTTCATCGAGGAACTCTGCCCCGTTTACCCAACTGCTTTCATTGTATTTTTGATACCAGTCGGAAACATCCAGACGCTCTTGAGGGGCAACGTAATCCCGACCATATCGAGCTTGCATACTGCCTAAGTTTGGAATCAAACTGGCAGAAACATCATCAGCCGTTTTGGCAAAAGAAATTCTAAACACCATACGAACCGGAACGGCTGTGCCATCCACTTCAGCAGGCGTAAATGCCAGCTTTGCTAATGCAGAATTGGCTTGCGACTCCAGCTCGGTATTACCTTGCTTATCAAAACAACTCGCCGAGGTAGCTTGACCCTGTGTATTAATGTCCGCCTTGCAATATAGCACTGCAGACTCGCCTTCAACTTTTAAAGATGAAACATCAACAAGGTCGACGACTTCTTTTCCCGCGAAACCAAAACCTGCCGATTTATAGGTTTCCGCTACAGAAGCCATTGGAAGAATCATTGCGGACAATGCTAAAGTTGCAGCGATTTTTTTAACAGTTTGAATGCTCATAACCCGCCTCCTACTATCTACTTCTTAAAAATATGGAGATCCTCCACCTACAGCTTTTTCTTACCCCGCCGAGGCAAGCAAAGAGATCTCATTACCTTTGCTCTTGTTATAAGACTATCACCAGCTAGATCACGCAACCATGACCGTTTTATGACACCAATGTAACAAAACTGTTAATTTTCAGCTAAAAATTGCATCTTTTTACGCATTTTCGCTCACTTTTTGTACGCCACTAAATATTAATCAAAAATTCCCTTGTAAATGAATTTTTAAGGCAACACTTAATATAACAAAAAAATCTAAAAACCAGATGCTGGAGCGGATAGAAAAGGAAATACGCATTAAAAAGGAAAAGAAGAATGGTTCAAGCCACACCGGAGAAAGCAAAGAGACTTTAACTAGCCCGCAGGGAAATACACAAAAGGAGAGAAATACGAAGTGAAAGGACCGGTTATACCAGTCCCTGATCCATTGCTACAAGAAAGCTGACTAACGTCAACAAACCGAGGACAACAAAAATAATAGCGAGTAGTCGAAAAGGTTTGAATTCGGAGCGCTCGGTGGCGTTAACATTCGATTGAACATACTCATCTACTTTCTTTTGGTCATCAGGATAAAGTTCAGGCATAGCGCTCGTTTTCTAAAATAGTTCATCATTAATGGCCATAATGGTATCAGGCCCGGCAAGAATTTTCTTCTCCAAACTATCGATCACAGGTAATACCTTTGCAAAAAAGTAATCCGCCGTTTTTATTTTACTTTGCGCGAAACGACTCTGATCCACATTGGAGGCTAACGGCACAATCATCCTTACCCACATGTAAGCAAAGCAAACATAACCAACAAAGTGCAGGTAATCCACCCCCACAGCACCTGCAAGATTAGGGTTATCATTTGCAGATGCGAGCAGCTCATCGGTGACTTTTTGCAAACGTTTGGTTGCAGATAAAAGCAGGTCTTCGTATTTTTTGATTTGCTGAGGCTCTTCACAAGTGTCGATAAAATCTTGAATATCTTCAACAAACTCACCAAGTAATACACCTTTAGCAGAAAGGGTTTTACGACCGATCAAATCCATCGCCTGAACACCGTTAGTACCCTCATAGATTTGCGTGATGCGGGTATCCCTTACGTATTGTTCCTGTCCCCACTCTCGAATGTAACCGTGACCACCAAATACCATTTGGCTATCCAATGTCGATAAGAATGCAGTGTCCGTCAAAAATGCTTTGGCAACCGGCGTCAAAAACGCCACCATGTTATCTGCTTTTTGTTTTTGCTCAGCACTGCGGGAAAATTTGGCAACGTCTAACCAGTATGCAACATAAAGATAAAAAGCTCTCCCGGCTTCATTCATCGATTTCGCATTCAAAAGCATTCTGCGCACATCGGGATGCACCATAATGGAGTCAGCTGGTTTATCCGGTTGTTTCGCCCCTTCCGCACTTCGACCTTGAACGCGCTCTTTCGCGTATGCCAATGCCCCCTGGTATGCCGCTTCACCGTTTGCCAATCCCTGCACCCCAACTACCAAGCGCTCGTAGTTCATCATGGTAAACATACAGGCCAAGCCTTTATTTGGTGCGCCGATTAACCAGCCTTTTGCCCCATCAAAATTCATCACACAAGTAGCGGACGCCTTGATCCCCATTTTCTTTTCCAGAGAACCACAGGACAGAGAATTTTTTTCGCTTGGTTCACCCTGTTCATTTAAAAGTCGTTTCGGCACCAGAAACAGTGATATGCCTTTTGTACCCTCCGGTGCATCCGGTAGCTTTGCCAGTACCAGGTGAATAATATTGGAAGTAATATTTTGTTCGCCCCAGGTGATGAAAATTTTTGTGCCGGTTATTCGATAGCTCCCATCGTCATCGGGTTCTGCCCGAGTACGGATTAACCCCAAATCTGTCCCCGCATGCGGCTCGGTTAAATCCATCACGCCAGACCATTCGCCCGAATACATTTTGGGTAAGTAGGTTTGCTTAATTTCTTCGGAAGCGTGAGCATCAAGCGCCAGGGTCGCGCCGGAAGTCAACATGGGCAGCAAACCAAAAGACATACACGCGCCCTGTAGCATTTCCTCCACACCAGACATCAATGTTTTGGGCATTCCCATACCACCAAACTCAGGGTTACCACCCAAGGCTCCCCAACCTCCGTCGCAATATGTTTGGTAGGCCTGCGGAAAACCGGAAGGCGGGATCACCTCCCCCTCTTGCCACTGACAACCCTGTTCATCGGCTTCTCGATTAAGCGGCGCAATCACACCTTCACATATTTTCCCTGCCTCACTTAATATGGCTTCTGCTGTGTCCATATCCAGTTCAGAATCAGGCAATAATTCCTGCCACATTTCTGGAGCACGAAACACATCTCTTAACAGGAAAACGATATCTTCTACAGGAGCACGATAATCAGCCATAGTCAGTCTCTTTTATACTGTGACAACTTGCATGGACTTTAAGTATACGTTTTTAAACAAACAACAGTTTTAGAACTACTTATTTTTAAACATAGAAAGCATATCAAGCAATTGCCACTTATTAAAAAGATGACACTTTACCCACTATATTTACGAGAATCGCAGAAAGAAAAATATTTTTTGCTTAAAGAAATATTAAGCGATTTGATCTAATAACTCGCCAGGAGAATGAGAAGACAAGCTGGCGTTTTCAATGCCACGTTGCAAACGGGAGTTAATAAAAAACGGAGGCTCGCCTGACGAGAAATTAGAAGTAGCACCGTAGTTAGGCTTTGCTTCGGCGTCGTTTGCGCTTGCCGTAGCGGTTGTTTGAGAATCCTGCTCCTCTGACGAATTTTGCTCTTCGTTATTGGCTTCGTCGACACGTTGTGTATTAAGCTCCTGACGAGCATCCGACTCCATTCGCGTTGCCATGGCCGCGACACGCCGGTCTTGTGGCGATGGTTCAGCAGGAGCGAGAGCGGCCCGCCGAACAATTTCTGCTTTGCGAATTGTTTCTTCCGGAGAACTGGCTTTGCTGACATCAATCGGAACCTCGCCAGAAATGGCATAACTCACACCATCCGGGCCACGTTTAAATTGATATTGAGCTGCACCGGCATATTGTCCGCCGATTGCCATATGCGCCTGCTCATGCGCTCTCACTTCTCTATCCCGGGAAGCCAAATCACGGATTTCTTCCTGCTCAAGCTTTAACTCGGCCCGTTCTTTTTTACTTTCAACATCGTCCTTTTCTGTATCTTTGCTTGCTTGACCTGCCGTTTGCTCAACCTCTTTATTGTCACCGTACCCTGCGCTTAGATTGATTTCAGAGGGAGAGGGAAGGGAATTTTCCACCTTGGCAACTTCTGGGGCTTGTTCTATGGGCGGGATGACAGTATCAGAAGATGAGAGATGCTTTGCCCCAGTGGCGACAAAGTCCAACGGGCTGGCCGAAGCGATGTGACTCGCTATGTTGGATGATAAATAACTAACATTCATACATGGGCCTTACACATCCAAATAACTAACGCTCTCCCGGTCACCACCCGTCTGGTGGCTATTCCAGGAGAGCGATTGGCGCTGCCATGCAGCGCCATTAGGTGGGCTGCACTCCACCTAATCGCGGGCCGGGGTAAGAAGGCCCGCTTTTTCTACCGCCGAAGCGGCAGAGAAACCAATTTGAACGATCGGCTCGTTATGCTCCCCTGTTCGCGTGTTTACGTTCGCGTATCAATCAAAGTGCCGAGCGCTTCGTCTGCAGCATCAATGACCTTAGCATTTGCGGTGAACAGCTGCTCTTGACGCCGAAGCTCAATCAACGGTTCTGCTATATCACCAGTACGCCCAGGCTCGACAGTTTCATTGACGGGCACCACTTCGGTATCTTCTGCCGTTTGTGGACCCTGCGCCAGAGTGTTGGGATTATCCCGAATATTGGCCTCCGCGATTTCTTGCGCTGACTTTTGCATCTCGCGGCTGGAGGCCTGCATGCCTCTTACACCTTCGTTGAAAACCGAATTGATCATACGATCACCTTAAATTCAACCACATACCCCTCTATTCGTCTAAAGCTACAGAATAGAGCTTCTCACCTATAATTTTAATGCATCAACTGCTTAAAAAACAGGCTAAAGCAAGGAGTGTGCAGTGAACTTTAATACTGTTTTGTCGCAAAAAACACACTAACTGTATAGTTTGTTTATATCCAGGTATTCGGCAGCCGCTTCCGGTGAAAGTGAGGACAAATAAGGCAGAGTCCCCAAACAAGGTGCGGGGATAAGGGAACTTAGAGTATCAAAATTTTCAGCAAATACTGGCATATCGGAATCCAGCGTATTCGCAACCCACCCAGCCAAAGAAAGCCCTTCTTTTTTGATCGCATCAACAGTTAATAATGCGTGATTTAGGCAGCCTAAACGCATTCCCACGACCAAAATAACTGGTAAATTCAATGCGTGAGCAAGATCAGACATATATTCGCGAGTGTTTAGCGGCACTTTCCAGCCCCCCGCCCCCTCGACCACACATAAATCTGAAGGCGTCATCATCGAACCGCGTAGAAAGCCGGCAATTCGATCCAGACTAAGCGATCTGTTTTCTTTTTGTGCAGCGATATGAGGAGCGATAGCTTGCTGCAATGCCACAGGATTAACCTGTTCATAGGCCAGATTTACTGAGGAATACTGTTGTAATAACAACGCATCATCATTCACCCAGGTCAGCGCACCATCCACTTCTTTCTGTTCACATCCTGCTGCCACAGGTTTTAGGCCCAAGGTTTTTAGTCCTTGTTTTTGTCCTGCATGAAGTAGTGCAGCCGCAACTAATGATTTACCAACATCAGTATCAGTACCAGCAATAAAAAACTTTTTGCCCATAATGTAATTCTGTAGAAAACAGCCTCGGAATTATTTTTTCAACAAATAATAATAAACTTCGTAGGTGGCCGGCAGCATTTTATTGTCTTCACGTCGAAAACGTTCATAAGACTCAGTTAATGCAGCAAGCTTCTTTCGCCCGGTCAACCCGGGATTACGACCGGAGTTAATATTATGCGCACCTATATTTTTTAAATCTCTCATTAAATCGACAACCGTCTGATACTGCAAAACCTGCTCTTCGCGCATAAAGACATCAACAGATAGCCCTGCCCGAACAATTGCATCGGTAAGATAATCCGAATTTACAAACTGGTTGACATGCACATGATTACCGCTGTCGGCAGTTTGCCAGGCAGCATCTAACTCATACAACGTTTTTGGCCCAAGGGTGGAAAACAGGAAGAAGCCGTTATTTTTTAACGAATCATAAATCTGAACAAAAACCTGCTCAATGGATTCACACCACTGAACACTCAGACTGGAAACAAACCCGTTAATGGATGAAAAAGCAAATGGCAGGTTTTCAATATCACCGAGTGTCCACTGTGCATGGCACTGTGTTTTTGCCTGATCAATCATTCCCGCGGCAATATCCATCCCAACAACACTATTGCCACTTTTGCTTGACAGATACTTCGTGCAATAACCGGTACCACATCCCAGATCAACGATTAGGCCCTGATAACCTGGAAGCAAATGTAGCATTTTATCGGCGACATTTTTTTGTAGTTTGGCCGCTTTATCGTAAGTTTTTGCTGCCTTGGAAAACGAATCTGCTATTTTTTTCTTTTCTTTCTTAGGCTTTGCAGACAACTCAGAATGTATAAACCGAACAACAGTCTGTGCCACATTTTCAGGCTGGGAAATATGAGGAGCATGACCGGAGCCAGGCAAAACACAAATACGATGCCCTGCGTAATGCTCTTTTATTAGCTCAGCGGCGGATACCGGTACCAGTTTATCCTGCTCACCCAAAATATGAAGTACAGGTATGGAAATACTCTTTAAGTCTGAAAAATTATTCAGCTGCTTAAGATAATCCAAACCTTTTAGCCAGAGAGCTTTTTGCGAATCAGTGTATGCCGACAGACTTACCAATTTGGTAGACACTTTTTTTCGTTCAACATCCCCTAACGCTTGTAAACCCGCAAACCGTTTTAATGTTGTTTGTGCGTTGGTTTGGAAGGATTGATAGAATTCGTCAAAAGTGGAAACTGGCATAGCTGACGACCAGCTATCTGATTGCACATAAGAAACATTGGTTGCGATGGTAATAAGCCCGGTTACATGGATATTTTTCCGTGCAGCAATCTTGCTTGCAACCATCCCGCCTAACGACCAGCCGATCAACAGACAACGGCTCGGCAAGGCATTCTCGATTGAGGAAACAAAATCCTCCAACGATCCCATAGGTTGCTCACAATGGAGCCCAAAACCAGGTAAGTCCAAAGCATAGATGGCTCTATCTGTTATACCTTGAGCTTCAAAAGCGGTTACCAAATCCTGCCAGACAATACTTTGCGATGCCCAACCGTGTAAAAAAACAATTGGCACATGACGACTGTCTTTTATTTGATTCAGTGGTAATAATTCCATGCGAGATAATTGTTCTGCCGCCAGCACCATTACAGTGCCTCGCTTATTGCGTTCAATAAGTCATCCACTTGGCGGGGAGTATGATTTGCGGTAAACGTCACACGCAATCTTGAGGAACCTTCAGGTACTGTGGGTGGACGTATTGCGGTTACCCAAAAGCCCTTTTCTGCCAAGCGCTTGGATAAAGACAGCGCGTCTTTTTCTGTCCCCAGTAACACAGGCTGAATGGGTGAAGGAGAATCCCATAGTGTTAAACCTAATGCCTCACAGCCCGTTCGAAACTGGGCAACCAGCGAATTGAGTCTATCCCGCCGCCAGGATTCTTCCTGCAAAATATTTAATGCTTCCGATGTTGCAGCAGCAACAGCCGGCGGCAATGCCGTGGTGTAAATATAAGTTCGAGCAAACTGAATAAGGTATTCGATCAACGTTTGGCTACCTGCGACAAACGCCCCAAAAGTGCCAAACGCCTTGCCTAAGGTTCCGATCAAAATAGGCAAGTCATCCACGTCCAACGAAAAATGCTCTGCCACCCCTCCGCCATTATTTCCCAGGCAACCAAAACCATGTGCATCATCAACCATTAGCCATGCATTATTTTCCCTGGCTAACTTTGCCATCTCGGGCAAAGGCGCAATATCGCCATCCATACTGAATACACCGTCGGTAACAATCAGTTTTTTTTCAGCGGTGCTTTTCTCAAGTTTTTGCTGTAAGTGATTCAGATCGCCATGGCGATAGCGTTCAAATTTCGCGGCAGACAATAAACCACCATCCAATAACGATGCATGATTTAACTTGTCTTGAAATACGGCGTCGTTGCGACCAAGCAATGCGTTAATAACACCCATATTGGCCATATAGCCGGTCGAAAAGAGTAAGGCTCTCTCCCTCCCGGTAAAGCGAGCCAGGGCTTCTTCCAATTCGTGATGGGGCCGACTGTGACCAGACACTAAGTGGGAAGCTCCACTACCCAAACCGTAGATTTTTGCCGCTTTTTGAAAGGCTTCAATCACACTCGGATGATTTGCCAACCCAAGATAATCGTTAGAACAAAAAGAGACGAGTTTGGCATCTCCAACTGTGCGCTCAACCTGCTGGGGAGAGTCTGCACACAATAGTGTTCGATAGCGGTCAGCCAGCTCTCTTTCAGTCAGTGCGGGTTGAAGAAAATCATCCAAATTCATTACAGCAAACTACCGTTAGGCTTCGTAGAAAAACTGGTCGTTTTTGGATTTCTCCAATTGCGCGACAACAGCAGCTTCCTGTTCTTCCTCGGTATGCTTAATTTCCCGCTGCTCGGGAGAAATTCCAAGACGGGCAAAGAGTTGCATATCTTTATTCGATTCGGGGTTAGCCGTGGTCAGCAGTTTCTCACCGTAAAAGATGGAGTTTGCACCAGCAAAAAACGCCATCGCCTGCATTTCATCGCTCATTTCTTCCCGGCCAGCAGAAAGACGCACATGGGATTCCGGCATCAGAATTCGAGCCACAGCGATAGTACGAATAAAATCGATTGGATCGAGATCCGTTTGTTCCGCCAAGGGTGTACCTTCAACCCGTACCAGCATATTAATGGGCACAGACTCTGGGTGTTCTGCCATATTCGCCAACTGGATAAGCAGCCCTATCCGATCAGACTCTTCTTCACCCATGCCAACAATACCGCCACAACAGACTTTCATACCTGCAGCACGAACATTGGCGATGGTTTCCAAACGGTCCTGGTAGGTTCGAGTGGTAATGATATCGCCATAAAATTCGGGAGAGGTGTCCAGGTTATGGTTGTAATAGTCCAGCCCCGCATCCGCCAGCTTTTGAGCCTGGACTTCGTCTAACATGCCCAAGGTCATACAGGTTTCCATGCCCAGCTCTTTCACCTGCTTAACCATATCGATGACGTAACACATGTCCTTGTTTTTGGGCGAACGCCAAGCTGCCCCCATACAAAAACGTGTTGCGCCAGAGGCCTTCGCCGCCTTGGCTTCCTCAACCACCTTTTCAACCGCCATTAATCTTTCGCGCTCCAGGCCAGTATCGTAACGGGCACTTTGAGGGCAGTATGCACAGTCTTCCGGACACGCACCGGTTTTAATCGAACACAGCGTGCTCACTTGAACCTGGTTAGGATCAAAGTACTGTCTGTGCACAGTTTGGGCACGAAACAATAAGTCGTTAAATGGTAAAGTAAACAACTGCTGGACTTCTTCTCGAGTCCAGTCATGGCGAACAAGGCTGGCACTGGCGGTCATATGTGCTCCGAATCTGGTATTGGCGAATAGAGGGAAAAGGCGCACAATAATCAGGCTCGCCAGGAGCTGTCAACCTAAAAAGGACTTAAAGGTTTACAACTATGCACTCACATCAAAATTTCGTACAAAACTTGCTCGATTCAGTCCTCAAACTGGGTCAGTTTGCCCTCCCCAATCTATGCCTGTTATGCACCACACCAAGTAAACGCTTACTATGCCCTGCATGCCTGGATTCTCTGCCCTACATGAAAAATGCTTGCCTTCAATGTGCGTTACCGATCACCAGTTCTGATACAGAGTTATGCGGCCAGTGTCTGGCGAGTAAACCCAGCTTTGATGCAAGTATCAGCTTGACCAGCTATCAGGGTCCCGTACCTTACCTGATCAACCAATTCAAACATCAGCGTAAACACAATATTGGGGCTTTTTTGTCCCAGCTTTTTGTCGACCGCCTGCTATCTAGTCGAACCAGACCAGACGTCATTACTTTTGCACCGCTTTATTGGCGCAGACAGTTTAGCCGTGGAATGAATCAGGCTGAACGACTGGCGAACACTATTGGTAACAGGCTGGATGTCAAAGTTGAGCCCCTATTCAAGAAAGTAAAATCAACAGCCGCACAACAAAACATGACTCGCAAAGAACGGCTCAAGAATTTAAAAAACAGCGTTATTCTTTCCAATACTGTGTTAATAAAAGATAAGCATATTGTGTTCGTCGATGATGTGATGACCACCTGTGCCACAGCGGAAACCACCGCAAAACTGCTGCGCACTGCCGGCGCTGGCAGAATCGAAATATGGACAATCGCCAGGACTCCCAAGCCCAAATAAAGATAACGAAGTAACACCAGCGCACAATTTGGGCAAGTCTGTCGTTTTTTGTTTGATCAAACTCTAATCAATAGCGATACTAGATGTAGGCCTTTTCCAAGCATTCTATATGAACCTCGCCATCTCCTTAAACCGAGCGGTCAGCGTTAAGGTTGTAGGGCTAATACTGGTCTTATTATCCCTGGTTGTCTGCTGGAGCTGGGTAACAAATGCCGACTTTTTGCTCGGTAGTCGAAACGACTTCCCTACAATGAAGTTTAACGCTGCCCTGTGCTTTTTGTTTTTGGGCATCGCGATGATCGCCAACGAAAGACAGCAGACACTAATATGTTACCTATTCGCCAGTCTGGTTGCCTTTTTCTCAAGTGAAGCCCTTTTTGCACAACACTTATTGGGAATCAACTCTGGGCTTAATGAACTTTTCGTGTACGACCTCCGCTCACCCAAAATGCCAGGGCTAATGTCTCCAGCAGAGGCTTGTTGCTTTTTACTTTCCTCGTTTTTGCTATTGGAACAGTACGTTAAAAATATGCCGATGCGAGGTCACTTTTACCTGATGTATTTTGTTATCGGTTTTATTTCTCTAAGCGCATATTGTTTATACGTGTACATGCCATTTGGTGCGGACATAATACCTTTTGTAACGTCTACTCCTCTTTGCTCTTCCCTTGCTTTTTTATTTTTGATCCCCGGCCTGATTCTATCTACCAACAACACAAAACTTGCCACACTACTAAGTGGCCATAAGCACGTGCATAAAACATTTAGGCGTATTGCTTTCTATGTCGCCATGCTGCCAATTTTTCTGGGTATTCTGGTGTACTCTCGGGAGTGGTATCGAACATTTGAATCCAATCTGGTTTTTGCGCTGTTTACCTCACTAAGTATTATTTCAATACTGCTTTTATTGTACCGGGTTACCTTAGCCGAAGTTCGCTGGCAGATTCGTTGGTCGTCTCAGAAAGCCATAGCCGATCAACTGGAAACGCAGGTACTTGAGGTGTTAGAAGCCTCGGACAATGCTATTTTGTTGCTGGATGATAAGTTAACGATTATTCACGTAAATAGAGGTGCCAGAACGATATTTGGCTGGGAAGCCAGGGATTTACTTCAACAGCCTTTTCACGGGTTAATAGCGGAGACATCTAAATACAAACTGAATTCGCTGATTGAAGTAATTGATCAATACCAATCCAATAAAAAAATATGCAATGTTGAAGATATTCTAACCATCAGAAAGAAAAATGGAAAAGCAACATCCGTTGCTATTAGCATTAATAAAAAAACGCAAACGGACAAGCATTTCTTTGTCATGGTATTGCGCGACCTTAGTGTTATCGAACAGGAAAATAAAACACTTAGAGCGCAGGTATCGACTGACCCGCTAACGCGAACCTTTAACCGCAGTGAATTCGAAAAGTTCACGCATAGACTCGACAAACAAGACGAGCAGAACGGAACCAGTAATTACACCATAATGATGCTCGATATTGATCATTTTAAGGCTGTAAACGATACCTATGGCCACGACGCCGGCGATATCGTACTTAGAGACTTTACCGAGTCGGTGCAGTCCTGCCTGCGCTCTTCTGACAAACTGTTTCGTTACGGCGGAGAAGAATTTGTCGCCATCATGCCCGGGCTGGATAAAAAAAGTGCCTCCAATGTTGCGGAGAGAATTTTGCTCACAGTAAAAACCAAGAATACCCTTCTGGATAATCTGTTAATTGGCATAACGGTAAGCATTGGCGTTTACATGGCAAAATTGCCTCAGGAAAGTATTACCGAATCCGTTAGGAAAGCGGACAAAGCGTTGTACTCAGCAAAAGAACAAGGCCGAGACAGAGCCATATTTTTTAGCGATAACTGATATACTGGCGCCTTTGTAAGATAACGATATCGAGAGGCGCTGTTTGAATCCCACACCTTTTTCCAACCTTTCCCAAGACTTGGTGATCGATGCCATCGAAAGCCTCGGCTATATGTCCGACCTTAGAGTATTCGCACTTAACAGTTATGAAAACCGTGTTTATCAAGTTGGAATAGAAGACAGTGAGCCACTGATCGCCAAATTTTATCGGCCGGAAAGATGGACAAAGGAACAGATTCTTGAAGAACATCAATTCTCATTGAGTTTAACCGAAGCCGAAATTCCTGTTATCTCGCCCATATTCCGGGAGGATGTGGGTACATTATTTGAATATGGAAATTATTGGTTTGCGCTCTACCCAAGAAGAGGCGGTCACGCACCGAATCTGGATGATCTCGATGTACTCTATCGACTTGGCCAACACCTTGGCAGAATTCACGCTATTGGCAGCACCACTCCGTTTCAATATCGTCCTGAACTTTCCATTACCAATTTTGGCATCAACAGTCGTGAATACCTGTTGGCGAATAATTTTATCCCGGCCAATTTAATCGAAGCCTATGCCACACTCAGTCAGCATATACTTGATCAAATCACTCAGATTATGTCGAGTGTAAGTTACTCTTCAATTCGCCTTCACGGTGACTGTCATCCCGGAAATATCCTAACTCGACCGGACTCTATTTATCTGGTGGATCTGGATGATTCCAGAATGGGGCCTGCGGTACAGGATTTGTGGATGCTGCTCTCCGGCGAGCGTCATGAGCGAGAAGCCCAACTCGAAGCGGTTATTGAAGGGTATGAAGAGTTTTTTCCTTTTAACACACAGGAATTAGCCCTGATCGAGTCCCTTCGGGCTTTGCGACTTATGCATTACGCTTACTGGCTGGCGCAACGATGGAATGATCCGGCGTTCCCCCAGGCCTTCCCCTGGTTTAATACCGAGAGATATTGGGCAGAACACATTCTCTCTTTGCGCGAGCAGTACGCAGAACTATCCACACCGCCTTTAAAAATTGGTTCAGCGAGGATCGGATAAAATAGTTAATCGCGAAAGTTCGTATACTGGAACGGCTGACCTAAGTCCTGCTCTTTAATTAATGAAATAACCTGCTGTAGATCGTCGCGTTTTTTCCCGGTGATCCGCAATTGCTCACCTTGAATAGCCGCTTGAACTTTGATTTTGGAATCTTTAATCAATTTGATCAACTTCTTGGCAGTTGCGGAATCAATACCCTGCTTAAAACCAATCTTTTGGCTGAACGTCTTACCGGAATGAATTGGCCTGCCGATATCCATAATTCCAGCTTCAAGATTACGCTTAATCAATTTATTGCGGAAAATGTCTATTAATTGTTGGCACTGAAAATCCGATTCAGCTTTAACTGTCACCTCATCATTTGCCCATTCAAAATCGGCCTCTACCCCCCGAAAATCGTAGCGTCCAGTGAGTTCGCGTTTAGAATTTTCGACAGCATTTAGCACTTCTTGAGAATCGATTTCAGAAACAATATCGAATGACGGCATTACATTTCCCCAATAAAACTAGATAGTTACATACAAAACACTATTTTCCTTCGCATAATGTATTTAAGCAAGCTATACCCATATTTTCTTAGACTATACTGATAAACTGAACACTTAGCCCTTTTTGTTGTTGATCCAATCGATTTCTGCCGGAGGTTAGATGGACGCCTACGCGACCCACTTAGCGGAGGTTAACGAAGTTCAAGACGTTATAGCGTTGGAGAATATCTGTAACGCTCAAGGTCAATTAATTATTCCGAAGGGCTCTAAAATCGATGCGAAAGCTGCAGAAAAAGTCATAAAATTTAAATTACTTAAACCTATCGAAAACACCGTAGCAATTGATAAAGAACTCAACCACGATCGATTAAAATCTCGCTTCACCAGTTTCCTTTCTACTAACCCGGATTTTGTCGCCATTCAACAATATGTTGATTTAACAAAAGAGCTGGAATATTGCTGCGAAAAATTATGTCAACACGATATTCTTCGGCAAAAAATCACCGTATTAGCATTACAACTTCCTAAAGTATTTAATCAAGCCATGTTCTGTGCCTGGTTTTCAATGGCAATAAATAAACAGGAAGGCGTCGATGATAAAGTACTTGAAGATGGCTTTATTGCGTCCATGACTCATGATTTAGGTTTTTTGCATATATCGCCGGAACTGTTAAATAAGGAAGAACCTCTTAGCGAAGCAGAATACAAACAATTGCATTCCCACCCGCTGGTAGGAGAAAAGATCGTTGAGTCTTTACCAGGGATATCCAAAGACGTGGCCAGAGCCATAGCGGAACACCACGAGAACCTTGACGGCTCCGGTTACCCCAAAGGAAAGGTTGGCAAACAACTGTGTTACACCGGCCGCCTACTCAACATGCTGGACAGCGTTAATGCGGTATACTCCAAGCATTTCAAACCACGCAGTTCGTCTTTGCACGACCTTGTCCCTATTATTCAAATGAATGAGCAGGCCATGTATGGCAAATCTGCCAGATCATTAATATGCTTATTGAAAAAAACACGAAAATCCGACGCCTGTAGTATTCCTGAAAATCTGATTCCAGAGTTAATTGACAACGTAAAAAATCGAAATAATTTTATTGTTTTTTTTGTCGAAGCAACCAAAGATTTTATTAGTCAGCTTGGTTTAAGACACGAAAATGCAAAACTATTTGCTCTGCAAAATAGCTTTCTGCATATCAATATTACATTGGCACAATCCGGCATTGCTAACGAAGCCTATTTACGCTGGCTTGACCAGGTTAAAGAGAAAAAAATCATTCAAGCATATAGAGAAGTTGAAGACGTATTTTTGATGATGGGAGAAGTCTGCTACCACATATCCCGTTTTAAACGGCAACTTCGCAGCTATTCTATTCTTCACCCCAATACGGAAGCGGGTAAGATCATTACTCTCACACTGGAAAGATTGGAAAAAAGGGAAACGCCCAAGGCTTCACAAAATCTGTCTCACCTTTGGCTAGCTCAGGTCGCCTGCTAAACACTTGGATTGGCAACACCTTTCGCTCTGGATTCATGAATCGTGTGAACCCACACTTTGTACCAACGCAGCAATTCATTCAAAGGTTTCGGCCGACAAAACAAATACCCCTGATAACCATCAACACCAATTGAGTTGAGCATCGCCAAATCATCCGGGTCGTTAATGCCTTCGGCAATTAATGTCAGGTTCAATTCGTCGCACACGTTTTTAACTGAACGCACAATTACCTGGAGCACCCGATCCTGCCGAATACCATCAATTAACTTGGCATCCAGTTTTATTTCATTAAAAGGAAGGCTTTTCAGCTGACGAATATTGGTAAAACCTGCACCATAATCATCAAGTGAAAGTTTAAACCCATGAATACGTAAACGATTTAAGTTCTTAAGTTGTATTTCTTCACGAATGGCATGATTTTCGGTAATTTCCAGCACCACTTGCGACTTATCTACGTCATTTTTTTCCAGGTATTCCATTAATGTTTCGGGCAGCACATCATTATGCAATTGCATCGGCGAAATATTGATAGCCAGAGGCACGTTGGCACCGGAGGTTTCCACAAATTCTTTATATTGCGGTAAGGCAACAGAAAGCGTCGAGTCAAGTAACGCATCCACCAGATCAAATTTTTCCACCACAGGGATAAAACGGTCTGGAGCAATAATGCCCTCTCCTTCCATTTCCAGTCGAACCAAACATTCAATGCCAATTAAACGATTATCTCCGCCAGATACTTTCGGTTGAAAATAAGTCAGGATCCGACTTTGCTTAATCGCATCATACACTTCGCGGCGCTTGAGTACTTTTTCTCTGCGAGGAAAATGTGGGCGATAGTTACGGATACGCTTAATCATGAACGCGATAAGCGACTTATCAAAGGGTTTTTCTGCGGAACCAAGAACACGGAGGTTGTAGCTGCTTATAACCTCCAGAGTGAAATCGAGAATTTTTCTATCTAACGCCGACATCACTACCACACCGCCTCGGTAGCGAATCTCGTTCAGTTTGGCCATTAACTCCAAGCCGTCCATGCCTTCCATATGTAAATCAACAAACAGAGCATCGTAGAGTGCGGGATCCCTCTCTACCATACGAAAAGCATCTTCCCCACTATGGCAGTAATCGACCAACGTCACGCCGAAATCTTTTAACATCGCCGAAAGAAGCTGGCATATCGCAAGCGAATCATCAACAATCAAAACGGATATTCCAGCTTCTGCCGGATTTTCGTTCATATCCAGAGGCATCCTATGACCACCCTATACAAAAGAACATCCAAAAACCGCATTTAACCTCATTAGTATAGCTGCCGACATTGAGCGTCAAGCCTAAATTGAAAGACTTAATAAAAGTATTAGTATTTTTTTTATAGCTAAGCGAATGACATATAACCAAAAAATGGCTAATGGCCGGTATAATCGTACTATCGGTTTTAACCAAACAGAGATCACTTCATGAAAAAACCCGGAATTGAATACCTTCATAACCCGAGACTAAATAAAGGCACCGCCTTCACACCCGAAGAGCGGCTGGAACTAGGCCTTACCGGACTCTTACCTCCACGAGTCAGCACAATGCAACAACAGGTTGAGCGATCACTTGCCAATATGCGCGCAAAGCCAACCAACATAAGTAAATACATGTTTTTAGCCGCGTTACAAAAACGCAATGAACGCCTGTTTTTTCGCATGCTCATTGATCATATTACCGAGCTTATGCCGATTGTTTACACACCCACAGTTGGTCAGGCATGTCAGGAGTATTCCAGCATCTACCGCGAAACAAGCGGTTACTACTTATCACTACGCGATAAAGGCAGAGTTGAAGAACTGTTGAGTCACTGGCCAGATCAGGATGTACGACTGATTGTCGCAACCGATGGCGAGCGGATTCTGGGACTTGGCGATCTTGGAACCAATGGTATGGGTATCCCGATTGGGAAACTCGCTCTCTATTGCGCTTGCGCAGGTATTGACCCATCCCAGTGCATGCCGATTATGATTGATGTCGGCACCGAGAATGAAGGGCTTCGGGAAGATCCCCTCTATTTGGGCTTAAGACAAAACCGTATTCGCGGCGAGGAATACCTGGAATTTATCGACGAATTTATTCAGGCCGTGAAAAAACGCTTTCCAAATGCCCTGTTGCAATTTGAAGACTTTGCCACACCGAATGCTGTCAGTCTGTTAGAGAAATACCGAGACGAATTGCTTTGCTTTAACGACGATATCCAGGGTACAGCCTCTGTAGCACTTGCAGGACTCTACGCGGCGACACGAATCAACAATAAAAAGCTTTCCGAGATGACCTATTTATTTTCCGGCGCGGGTTCAGCAGCCACCGGAATTGGGGATCTTTTGTCAAAAGCAATGCAAAGAGAGGGCTTGTCAGAACAAGAAGCAAACGCAAAACTGTTTTTTATTGACTCTCAGGGGCTAGTCACACAAGACCGGGACTACATCGCTGAACATAAAAAACCATTTGCAGCAGACTTACCGCCGATGTCCTTTGAGGAAGCGGTCAACCAACTAAAACCGGACGCACTCATTGGCGCAACCGGCACTGCAGGTGTGTTTACCCAAGATATTATTGAAACTATGGGGCAAAACCACGAGTCGCCAATTATTTTTGCGTTATCCAACCCCACGGCAAATGCAGAATGTACGGCTGAACAAGCCTATCAATGGACAAATGGGCGAGCCATTTTTGCCAGCGGCAGCCCATTTAATGTTGTTCACATAAATAACGAGATCAAAATTCCTGGTCAGGGAAATAACGCCTATATATTCCCAGGTTTAGGTCTCGGTGTTTTAAATTCCGGTGCAACACGCGTAAATGACGAAATGTTAATTAGTGCTGCAGAAGCCCTGGCCACGAGTGTTTCTCAAACACAAATTGATCATGGTTGCTTGTACCCACCACTCAAAGAAATTCGTAAGGTTTCAGCAAAGATCGCTGTTGCAGTTGCAAAAACAGCAGACGAATGTGGGTTAATACAGACTCAGTTGCCGCAGGATTTTGATCAGGTAATACAAGAAAAAATGTACGATCCAAAGTACTAAAAAATAGAAGCATTAAAATAAAAGCCACCTACTATGCAAGTGGCCTCTAATAAAAAAAACGCCGGGAAATCCCGGCATTTTTTTTATTCTGCTTGGTGACGCTGAATCAGCAATCCCAAAGAACGGATAGAGTGCAAATGAGCATAAACCCAACCAATCCAACCTTTTTTGAACCAGTCCTGAACAGTCTCAGCTGGTAATTCCAGGAATTTCTTTTCATCGATAAAGAAGAAATCGGTCAAGGTTACAGTGCCTTTACCCACTTTCACCGAAGGTTTGAACTCAGTTAAAAGATCCGCTTCCTGAACAGCTTTTAAGAATTGCTCGGTATAAGCAAAATTCTGCTCACAAGCACGAAGAAAATCGACCACGCGCTTCATAGTATCCGTTGGTTCGCCTTCTTCATTGAACAAAAGTTCACCGTCTTCTTCATTCAACATCGGACATTGCTGATCAAAAACCACACCACCTTCTTTGGTGATGGCAAACGGATAACGACGCAGTACCGCAGGAACATAAACGTTTTTCCATTCATTGCCGAGATCATGCCCTTCTTTTTTTAATGACAACAACGCAAGAGATAGCACTTCTCCAGCATCGTTTTTTACGAACAAAATAGGGTAATGACGGCTAGCCTCAAAAAACTCTGTGCCAGTAACCGGGACAGAGTTCATATGGCTGGCAAAAGCAAAATCACCTTCAAGCTTAAGCTTCAGGTTTACATGCTTTTTAGTGTCAAGTGCAGCGGGTTCTTTGTATAAAGCAGTAATAGACATAACGAAATCTTGTAATAGTAATCCATAGACAGAGCCAAGGCCCGATTTAGTCGGTCGATACTAGCAAGTAACCGGGCTTTGCAACAAGCCTATTCATACCAAGATTTGACCAAAACCGCCTGCTTATATACTAAAGAGCCACGCTTTATTACTGCTCCACAAAAGCACGTTCTATCACGTACTCCCCCATGTAACCATTGCGCGACTCCCGAAAACCCATATTGTCCAAAATCATACAGGTATCCTTAAGCATGCTCGGGCTACCACAGATCATAAAACGGTCCTGCTCCGGGTTTAACACCGGCAGCCCCAACTTACGAGCCACCTCACCGGAGACCATCGCATCCGTTACCCGGCCCTGGTTTTCATGAGGTTCACGAGTCACAGTCGGGTAGTAAAGAAGCTTGTTACTGACCTCCTCACCAAAAAACTCATTTTTAGGCAACTCCTCCAGAATCACCTTTCTATAGGCCAACTCGTCCACATAACGCACACCGTGAACCAGCACAACCTTATCAAAGCGCTCATACACTTCAGGGTCTTTGATAATGCTCATGAATGGCGCTAAACCGGTTCCCGTGGAAATCAAATACAAATGCTTACCGGGAAGCAATGCGTCTACCACCAGAGTCCCGGTTGATTTGCTGCTAATCAGAATCTGGTCACCCGGTTTTACATGCTGGAGCTGGGAGGTTAACGGACCATCGGGCACCTTAATGCTAAAGAACTCCAGATGCTCCTCGTAATTCGCACTGGTTAAGCTGTAGGCACGAAGTAAGGGCTTACCACCCGGCTGTTCCAAGCCCATCATAGTGAAATGCCCGTTATCAAATCGAAAACCCGGATTACGGGTGGTTTTAAAACTAAACAGTGAATCGGTCCAGTGATGAACCTCTGTGACAGTCTCGCGGATTAATTCGGCCATATGGGTAGCCTCCCTCAAATCAAACGTTGCACACAGACTAGCCAAACATTATTATTCTGCAAAACAGTTTGATTTGATATTTTTTATCGGATTTACAGATTATGAAGTACACACTGCGCCAACTCGAAGTCTTTATTGCTACCGCCCATTACCAAAATGTCACCAAAGCGGCGGATAGCCTGGCTATGTCCCAATCTGCCGCAAGTGGCTCACTCCGTGACCTGGAAGAACAGTTTGATGTAAAGCTGTTTGACCGGGTGGGTAAGCGGCTCCATTTAAATGAGCTGGGTCAGATACTTCGCCCCAAAGCTGAAGCCCTATTGGAACAGGCAAATGAACTCCAGCTGGCTTTGCAAAAACACAATCAACCCGGCGACCTGCGTGTTGGCGCCACCCTAACCATCGGAAATTACCTGGCCGTAGAATTAATTCATCAATATAAAAAACGCTTCCCAGATACTCGGGTCAGCCTCGAAGTAAATAACACACAAACCATTGCCGCCGGTGTACTCAACTTCGACCTGGACTTAGGCATGATTGAAGGCGACCTGCATCACCCGGATTTACACATTACCCCCTGGCAGCCGGATGAAATGATGATTTTTGCCTCCAGCTCACACCCACTAGCCAATAAAAAAGAGTTGTCAGATGAAGACCTGATGGCTGCAAAATGGATACTACGCGAATCCGGCTCCGGCACTCGCCAGGCGTTCGATTGGGCTATGCACGACCTGCTACCCAAATTGGATATCGAAATGGAACTGCAACATACCGAAGCCATTAAACGCGCAGTGAAATCAGGCTTAGGAATTTCCTGTCTATCTAAAATTGCACTGGAGGACTCCTTTAATCGCGGTGACTTTGTTCCACTAAAAACACCGGGTCGAGATTTTCATCGGACATTCTATTTCGTCCAACATAAAGAAAAATACCAGAGCGCAGGGCTACAAGAATGGAAAAAAATTTGCGGGTTAACCTAAACCCGCAAATATCATTGCACAAAAATGAAAGCTTATTGAACTATACCATTTCATGGTATAACGACCTCTTCCAGTAGCGCATCAAAACAAATAAAAACACGCAAACAATACGCATTCCCATTTCATCATTACGTATTGATATCGCACGATCACTTACCAAGGAGCAGGGTATGTTTTCTCAGAAATACACACTACCTACGTTTATCACGCTTATTCTCGTTTTATTTTCTCCATTGAGTTTCTCCGCCCAGTTTATTGATTTAGGCGATTTACCCGGCGGCGAGGATTACAGCGAAGCTGTGGCCATTTCCGCAGACGGCAAAACCGTTATCGGTACGAGTTCATCCTATGAAGGTTTAACCGCTTTTGTCTGGACTGAAGAAGAAGGCATGCAGCCTTTACCGAATTTGCCCGGCGAATTAACCAGTAAGGCAATTTCGATTTCGGGAGACGGGCGATATATTTTGGGCACCAGCGGTGAAAAAACGGTGCTTTGGATTGATAGAGTAATTCAGGAATTTATTCCATCGATTATGAACCCAGACCGCCCAGATACATTTTTTCCAACCCATATATCAAACAATCCAAACCCGTCAGAACTGGTGATCTACGGAACCCTTTGTCACAACTATAGCAGCTGCTTTGCGTATTCCTATGATACTTCCGGCAAACTGATAGGCAATGTTTGTCGTAACTTATACCCTACTTACATTGATAATACAGATATTCTTCCTATTAAGGTGATAGACAGCAATACTCGGTCATACACTTGTACTTATAGAGTCGGCCAGCTTCATTATGCACACTCTTTTGTTTTTGGCGGTGTAAACCTATACGGCGAAAACTATCAACGAATTGGAGGCGGCTTTCCAAGTTTTATTCACGCCATTTCCCATAGCGGTGAATTTATCGTTGGCGAAATAACCCATGACTATGGCGATATGACCCGAGGCCATATTGTACTGCGCCCATATGGTGCACCACACTATTATCACCTTCTTGATATCCCCTTAGAAAGTTGGAACATCTGGAGCGACTACGAGAACTGGCGTCCCGATCCGGCACCTTCAACTTTATCATTCCATGCCATCGGTACAGGCGATACATACAATTACTTTTTTGGTTACGGGGATTTCGGTAAAGGCGCAGGAAAAAAAGCTGTTTTTTGGAAACGACCTTTAGGTGTCGAATTTATCCCTCGTGACGAGGAAGATCGTACGGTTGGCACAATTCTTCAGGAATGGCTGGCAAGTGAAAATATTATTCATATTCCAGATTACGTATTAAATACGGTTAAAGATATTTCTGATAAAGATTATCTTATCCAGCATCAGCCGGAAGATGTAGTGGATTACAGTAGCCTAACCGGGCAATTAACAAACGTAGAAGGCAATCAACACGCTTATGTATTGCGTTTATTTAACTTGCCACCCGAAATTATTTTGGACACCCCCACCACGGTTGAAATGCTTGATAACGAGCAGCTTTCGCTTATGGCAACCGCTTCGGATATGGAAGATGACGATGTCATGCTTTCCACCCAAATCCAGTGGTTTCTCGACGGTACGCTTCTCGCCGAGACCGGTTCCAATGTTATTCTTTCAAACCTTTCAGTTGGTGAACACACGGTTTACGGCTCAATCACCGATTCCGGCGGTAAAACAAAAAACACGCAAATCATTGCCATCACCGTGCTGCAATCTGCCGCCTGGCAACAGGAATTTACTTCCGACAGCTCCGGGTTAACACAGCTACCGCAAAATATGAACGTGGAAAATGGCGTATTGTCTGCTTCACGCATGTCTGGCTGGCAAACCTATTTTTATGAATCCATCGGCGAAAGAAGTTATTTCTTTGAAGAGAAAGCGACCTTCACGGCACAACTTACCGCAACTAATGCTTGGTACTCCTCAGGTGAATTAGGCTTTGGGGCAAAAAACAGCACTGAGGTTGTTGGCGATAAACGTTTTCATTCTGCCTTTATGGAAAACGGCGGTTGGTATGTTCGCACCAATAATGTGTATGGTTACGATTCGGTTATTTACGTTGGCCCCGCGAGTTTAGGAGTGACCTATCAAATTGAGGTCGAGCTTCATTCAAATGGATCAAGCCTTTACGTTTACCCTCTTGGACAACAGCGCGGCGATTTGTATGAACACCATAAAAACGATACTGATTGGACGGATGCCCGATTGTATTTGTATTCCAATCAACTCGGTTTAGATGGGTATTTTGATAACGTAAAAGAATTTGTACCGGATAGCATTCCCAATAGTCCGCCCAGTATTGAACTGGTGTCGCCTACTCATGGGTTAAGCTATGTTGCAGGGGAAATTATATCCTGTAGCGCAAATGTGTCAGACAACGAAGACGATAATGTGGTATTGGGCAGTGCCGTTAAATGGTTAATTAATGGTGTTGCTAGAGCTGAAACCGGCGCACAGATTTCAATCCAGGATCTATCTCCGGGCAGCTATAGCATTAGCGCAAGAGTTACCGATTCAGGTGGTAAATCAACCGAGACTCCAGCGGTCACTATTACGGTAATTCCAGCACCCAATACGCCGCCGCAAATTAACATTACCGCGCCGGCAAACAATGCGTTCTTTACTGTCGGCGATCCCATCACCTTTACCGCCTACGCTACCGATGCAGAAGATGATGATACGCTGTTAGCAACAGCCGTTGAATGGAAAATTAGTGGTCAAGTGAGACCCGAAACCGGCAACAGTATTATTATTAATAATCTGGCTGTGGGTACGTATCAGGTTTATGCGCAGGTCACGGATAGCAACAATCAGCAAACGGTGAGTTTACCCATTCAAATTACCATTCAACCGGCACCCAATAACCCACCTCATGCAGAAATTCTTTCACCATTTAATGGCGATAAATTTTTGTTAGGTGAAGTGGTTGAGGTATTAGCACAGATTTCCGACGTAGAAAATGCCGTAGCAGATTTAACCATCGTATGGACACTGGACGGAATACAACGCACAGAAACCGGTGAAACGCTAACGCTCAGTAATTTATCGCCGGGCACTCATGCCATAAAACTTGCAGTGACGGATTTAAACCTGGATACCACCACGCACGAAATTAGTATCACCGTATCCGAGAGCAGCACACCAACAGAAACCACGTTGTGGTCACAAAACTTTGGTGTAGATGCCAATGGCCTGGGCATACTACCCGAACACATCTCTCTGCAAAATGGCGTGTTGCAAATCCAACGTATGAGCGGGTGGAACACCGTTCCGTTTGATATTTATGGCGAACGAGTATACCCCTTTACCGATGAAGTCATATTCCGCGCAAAAATTAAAGCAACGGACAGCTGGCATTCAACTGGGGAGATTGGCTTTGGCGCAACCAATACAACGGAAGTTCGTTCAGACATGCGCTTTCATACTGCCTTTATGGAAAATGGCCGTTGGTATATTCGCGCCAGCACAGTGTATGGTTATGCATCAATCACTGACCTTGGCCCCGCAGAATTAAATACCGATTACCAAGTGGAACTGGTTTCTCATAGTACCGGAACCAGTTTGTATATTTATCCATTCGGGCAAACGCGGGGTAGCTTGTACGAGCACCATTTAGGCTTCACCAATTGGCAGGATATTAAAATGCATATTTACACCAACCAGTTAGGTTTGAATGGTGAAGTGGATAATCTGGAAGAAGTGAAGATATTACATTAATCCAATAAAAACTCATTCAAATTAAATACCGTTAAAAAGGAAAATACCAATAAAAAATGTGCAAGGATGCATCAACGGTATACTCCAAATAAGTTGAATGTTGGCATTTCACTTACGGCGGAAAACCAGCTCTAACTAGGTACTGCTTGAGCTGCCGCCTCCGCCACCACCTCCGCCAGCACGCCGAACTCGATCAAGTGAGTTTCTGCGATTTCTAACAAACCCTGCACCGTGGTCTGTTGATGGGTTGGCGCTTTTCATGCGACGATTTTCCGCTACACGTGCATCATATGCGCGGTCTAAACTATCAATTGCAGAGTCAGTGTCTCCACTTAGGTGTAGAGCTTTAGCCTGCTCTTCCTCTTGATGTGCGCCTGCCGAACCTTGGCCCCAGGCATTGCGCGTACCATCCTGCCCCGGTTTCTGTAACCAGTCTCGTGTCTGTTGAGAATGACTGGCCAATATGGCTGCTCGTGCGCTTGCTCTGGCTGCCTGCGCGGCCTTGATCTGTGCCGGGGTTTTCTTTTTAGAGCGTTGAACCATCCACTCACCACCATCATCTTCGTCAACGACAGCCGAAGGCGTTGCTTTCATTTTCCGCCCCGTATCCCCAGATGGTGCAGCGGCAGCCCCACCACCTTTTCCAACCGCTTTCTTTTTCTTACCGGTTCCAGATGATGCGGCTGCAGCACTATCAGGAATGGTACTTCTTTTTGATGAAGCAGGACTCGACCTATCCACCATATCAACCGGGCTTGAGGAAGCGCTCGATCCACGCCTCCCTGCACTTGCAGGGCTTCCATGCTGCGCAGTCGGCGTCAATGCAGCCGCAGCCTTTGCTTCCTGTTTTTTTGCCTTTTTCCTGGCATTTTTTCTAGCATTTTTGCCTGGACCTGGCGACGAACCAGCTGGAGGCTTACCCGGAGGCTCGTTACCTCCCCCCCCACCCATAATTGAACTAAAAACACCACCCACACTGAAATCCTCTAATTAATTATTGTGTTGTTGAGGCTATGAATCAGCTATTAATGCATGGGAAAACAACGTAAAAATGCCATCTAAAAATAGGTTCGATTGCAAAATTAATTGTCACTAGGTTTTCCCAAGAAAAGACTGATCATTTCAATTCAAAACTAACGCAGTGAAAAATGACTATGAACCGGAATCATCAATCCCAACCCCAAGTCAGAATCCACAAAACCAAATACGATTCAACCAATATTCCATTTTAGACTCTGCGTTCAAACAGCACCAAAAATTTACTGGAATTTATAACCCACTAATAATTAGCAAAAAACGATGAGCTTACTAACAAGGTCGCCTCAAAGAATGAAAGCCTGTTGAATTAATTACTATTAACGTATTACCAAATTAATTTCTAAATTCCCCAATCATAATATTTTTGACACAAAAATGTAGTGCCATATTTTTAATGTCACATTTTTGTCAAAGAAACTATAAATTTCTGTCATTTCGTCGGGATAAACTCCCAAGGTAAATAACGCCAATCACATTAGTTTATTCACACTTTCTATCACATAAATAGAAAAACTCGTTGATTTTTACATTAGGGGTAAAACTATGAAGAAGAAATGGTACGCAGCCACGGGTGTTGCGTCGCTAACGCTGTCGACTTGCCTTAGCGCGCAAGTCCTTCCCAGCTATCAAACCGATAGCGCCTGGTATACAGACAGCCAGAATGCAATCGCACAAAAACAATCGCTACCCGTTTCCAGCAAAGCAAAAAATGTTATTTTGTTTGTTGGCGATGGTATGGGTATCTCAACCCTGACCGCATCTCGTATCTACGAAGGGCAGCTCGCAGGCAAAAGCGGTGAAGAAGGGTATTTAAGTTTTGAGAAATTCCCGTACACAGCACTAGTAAAAACCTATAACGTGGACGCACAAACCCCTGACTCCGCCGGCACCATGACCGCCATTATGACCGGAGCCAAAACCGACGTGGGTGTTATTGGTGTTGACGAAGATATCGTGCGTGGCGACTGCTCAACGGTTAAAGGCAATGAGTTGGTTACTGCACTGGAACTGGCCGAAATTAAAGGCTTGTCCACGGGCATTATTTCAACTGCACGTATTACTCATGCAACTCCAGCAGCCACTTATGCCAAATCTGCTGACCGTAACTGGGAAGACAATTCCGACCAACCAGACGGCGTAGACTGTGAAGATATCGCTTCTCAGCTCATTAATTTCGAAAGCAATTTGGAAGCACGTTTTCCAGGTGTTGACGTGAACGGAATGGAAGTTGCCTTTGGCGGCGGACGTCGTCACTTCTTGCCTAAAGACCCAGCATATAACTCTGCAGATTTCGGTGGTGAACCAACCAAAGCGGAAGGTGATCGCACAGACAACCGTGATTTAACAGCAGAATGGATGACTCAATACGGTAATGGTTCTTACATTATCGACCAAGCCGGTTTCGATGCAATTAACACAGAAACCACCAGCCATGTATTAGGTTTGTTCAACGAATCTCACATGCAATATGAAGCCGACCGCAATAACGATGTTGCCGGCGAGCCTTCACTTTCAGAGATGACAGAAAAAGCCATTAAGATTTTGGATAACAATCAAAACGGATTTTTCTTGATGGTTGAATCCGGTCGAATCGATCACGCACACCACGCAGGTAATGCGTTCGGCGCGCTTAGCGATACTATTGAATTGGCTAAAGCTGTTGAAGCCGCAGTGGCCTCTACGAACCCAGAAGACACGCTTATTCTTGTTACCGCTGACCACGGCCATGTATTTACTATTGCTGGTTATCCCAAACGCGGAAACCCAATTTTGGGCAAAGTTGTTGGCGTGGGTAGTACTGAGCCGTCATTGGCTAACGATGGTATGCCTTATACCACTTTGGGCTACACCAACGGCTTGGGTTTCCGTGATTTAGGCAACGAAACCGATTCAGACGCTTCCTATGCCGAAGGTCCCGTTACTGGTCGTCAAGATTTAACAGCAATCGATACAACTACTCCTGGTTTCCACCAAGAAACATTAGTGCCAATGAGTTCAGAAACCCACGCGGGCGAAGATATTTCTCTTCATGCCACTGGACCTGGTGCTCACTTGATACAGGGCGTAGTGGAGCAAAACATAATTTTCCACTACATCAACCAAGCACTTGATTTAACCGCTAAGTAATCGGGAGAGAAATAAAATGAATAGCGTAATTTCAAAATTGGCTGTCGCGGTTGCTGTAGCGAGCCTCGCAGCTTGTTCAGGCGACGACGGTAAAAACGGCGCCGATGGTAGTAATGGCAGCAACGGTCATAACAGTCTGGTGAGCCAAACAAGTTTATCTGTTGGCAATGCAAACTGTGCAAACGGCGGCGTTCAAATTAATACCGGTGTTGATGCCAATGACAACAACACCCTGGATGACAGCGAAGTTGCTTCAACGCAATATGTATGTACACCAGCGCGTACCACATTGGACAACAGTGAATTGTTAACCAACTTAAACAACCCATGGTACTCAGCGGCAACCAATAAAGTTGCCCAGTCAAAAGCCAACATGGAAGAAATTGCCAAGATGGCTGGCCAGGCAAAAAATATTATTTTGTTTGTCGGCGATGGCATGGGTGTTTCTACCGTAACAGCATCACGAATATTCGAAGGCCAGTCTATGGGAATGTTGGGTGAAGAACACTCACTCAGTTTTGGTAAATTCCCTTACGCCGGTTTAGCCAAGACGTATAACGTGGACGCACAAACACCGGATTCCGCAGGCACAATGACAGCCCTTATGACCGGCGTAAAAACGGACGTCGGTGTAATTGGCGTTGACGAAGATATTGTTCGTGGTGATTGTTCAACAGTAGCAGGTAATGAATTGGTTACTGCTCTAGAGCTTGCAGAAATTGCCGGAAAATCTACCGGTATTATTTCAACTGCGCGAATTACTCACGCCACACCAGCGGCAACTTATGCCAAATCGGCAGACCGTAACTGGGAAGATAATTCTGACCAACCTGCTGGCACAACCTGTGAAGACATCGCATCACAGCTTATTAATTTCGAACCTAACCTTGAAGCACGCATTGCGGGTGTAGACGTTGATGGTATCGAAGTTGTGATGGGTGGTGGACGTCGCCATTTCCTACCTAAAGATGCGGCCTATAACAGCCCTGACTATGCAGGCTCCAGCGCGGAAGGTGACCGTACCGATGGACGCGACTTAACCGCAGAATGGACAGGCATGTATGCCAACGGTGTTTACGTTTATGACCAGGCAGGTTTTGATGCAGTTAATCCGGCAACAACGGAACGTCTATTTGGTTTGTTTAACGAATCGCACATGCAATACGAAGCAGATCGTGGCAATGATGTTGCGGGTGAACCATCACTGACTGAAATGACCGAGAAAGCCATTGATATTTTGGATAATAACAATGACGGCTTTTTCCTAATGGTTGAATCAGGTCGTATCGATCACGCTCACCACGCGGGTAATGCTTTCGGTGCGCTGAACGATACCGTTGAATTTGCCTCCGCTGTTCAAGCAGCCGTCAACGCTACCGATGCGGAAGATACACTGATTATCGTGACAGCCGACCATGGCCATGTGTTTACCATTGCCGGTTATCCAAAGCGTGGCAACCCGATCCTAGGTAAAGTGGTTAACGTTGGCAGCACAGAACCAGCAATGGCTGCGGACGATATGCCCTACACCACTTTGGGCTATACCAACGGCCTTGGTTTCCGTGACTTAGGTAATGAAACAGATTCCGATGCTTCTTACGCTACCTCTGCGGATGCTGGCCGAAAAGACCTTACCAGCGTCGATACAGAAACTCCCGGGTTCCACCAGGAAACTTTGGTTCCTTTGAGCTCTGAAACACACTCTGGTGAAGACGTGGGTGTTTATGCCCAAGGGCCGGGAGCACATCTGGTATCAGGAACTCACGAGCAAAACACCATTTTTCATATCATGAACTACGCCGGTAATTTGGTCGATTCAGCTAACCAAGCTGTTAACCTTCCATAATTCACTGAGCATGTAAGACCTTGGCTGGTGGAATTTTCCACCAGCCACTTCAGGAGTATGTAAGTTGAAAACAGTCCTTTTTATTTCTTTATTATTCTTCGTACACACTGCCTCCGCAGAATGTAAAAAAGATTTTTCCACTTTGGGCGCAGAATACAGCATCGCCCACAGCAAGGCTCACGCCAAACAGACAGAAAACAAAGAACACCTGAATCTTTGGCGACTCCCAAAACGGGTTGGCCATGAGCATGTCGAACAAAAGCGGTTTATCGAATGGATGCAAGCTGGCACCAAAAAAATCAGAAAAACCGATTATTTCGATGCAAATAAACGTGGTATTGAATATTACCCGGAAGATTTAGAAGAACGTGAAGCGCAAAGCGACTGGTCTATATACAACCAGTTTATTACCGAAGAATTTATCGCTTCACTCTCCCCCGTAAATACAGTAGGTAAAGGTTGCGATACGCTGGTTTCATATCAGGGCAGCAAACAGAATGCGAAATTTGAATTAACCTGGTTTCCCCATAAGAAAATTATTCAAAGTTTTACCATACTGACTCCAACACTGATTACCGAGTGGAAACTGGAAAAGCTGCATAGCGATCAAACGATGATCAAGCAACAATTTGCTCAACGTAGTCAATACCAACTGACAGATTATGCCGACATTGGTGATAATGAGTCAGACCCATTCTTGCTATCGATGATCAACCTTGGGTTTGTCAAACACGGCGCCTCTGGCTTTTATAACGCGCAAGGCGAATCCATGGACGGCGGCCATCATCACCACTAATTGGTGAACCACCTCCCAGGGACGGGAGCTTTTCCTGCCACAAACCCCGGTCATTTGAGTTTACCGTTCGCCCAGAGCTATTATTCGTTTTAGAATAGTGTCTGCAATTAATTATCGAATGGAAAACACGCTATGGCCAATCAGCCCAACTTACCCGCTCGTGAATACCCACACACCCGGATGCGCCGCAACCGCTACGCGGACTTTTCCCGACGCCTGGTAAGAGAAACCAGCCTCAGCGCAGACGATTTTATCTACCCGGTATTTGTGGTCGATGGCCAAAAGCAACGGCAAGCCATTAGCACCATGCCCGGCCAGGAACGCCTCTCCATCGATGAGTTGTTAAAAGATGTCGAGCAGCTACTTGAATTAGGTATTCCAGCCATCGCCTTGTTTCCCAATATCAACCCTGAGTTAAAAACCCCCTGCGGTGAAGCGGCATTCAATGAAGAAGGTCTAGTTGCCCGCTGTGTACGTAAGCTAAAGCAAGAATACCCGGAACTGGGCATTATTTGTGATGGCGCGCTGGATCCCTACACTTCACACGGGCAGGACGGCATCATCAACGAAGACGGTTATGTACTAAACGATGAAACCATCATCGCGTTGCAAAAACAGGCTTTAGTATGCGCCAATGCGGGTGCCGATATTATTGCCCCTTCCGATATGATGGACGGCCGTGTCGGCGCGATTCGCCAGGCACTGGATCAACAGCAATTTATTAACACACAAATTCTGGCCTATTCTGCCAAATATGCGTCTGCTTATTACGGCCCCTTTCGCGACGCAGTGGGCTCCGCCGCCAATTTAGGTAAA
This sequence comes from Teredinibacter sp. KSP-S5-2, assembly GCF_032773895.1. Taxonomy (NCBI): domain Bacteria; kingdom Pseudomonadati; phylum Pseudomonadota; class Gammaproteobacteria; order Cellvibrionales; family Cellvibrionaceae; genus Teredinibacter; species Teredinibacter sp. KSP-S5-2. The sequence goes on from NZ_CP120416.1 coordinate 4,081,996, forward strand.
GGCAATAAGTTTACTTACCAAATGGACCCCGCCAACAGCAACGAAGCTTTACATGAAGTACAGTTGGATATTTCTGAAGGTGCAGATATGGTGATGGTAAAACCTGCCATGCCCTACCTCGATATTATTTACCGTGTAAAAGAAGCATTCGGTATGCCAACCTTTGCCTATCAAGTCAGCGGTGAATACGCCATGCAAATGAAAGCCATCGAAGCCGGTATTTTCTCCGACGATATTATTCTTGAATCGTTAATGGGTATTAAGCGCGCTGGTGCCGATGGCATACTGACCTACTTTGCCAAAACCGCAGCGGCAAAATTAAAACACGCCTAAACCCAATAAGGGGGGAATGAGGTTTGGATAACAACAAAAACAAACAGCCCCCCAAGATTGTTGGCGGCGGAGTCAAAAAGGTTCTCTATACCTTAAATACGGTTCGCCGCATGGGTTTGATAAATAGCGGCAAAGCATTAACCAGCAACAACACCTGCAAAGCTTGCGGTCTCGGTATGGGCGGTCAGAAAGGCGGCATGGCGAATGAAGTTGGCGACTACCCTTCTGTTTGCAATAAAAGCATTCAAGCGCAATCAACCGATATTCAACCGCCTATCCCCAACGAAATATTTGCTCACACCATTGAAGACCTGAAGGAATTATCCGGCAGGGAAATTGAAAAACTGGGCAGACTGAATACACCATTATACAAAGCGGCAGAGAGCAATACCTTCGCACCGGTTGACTGGGATTGGGCAATATCACACACCGCTCAACATTTTAATAACGCCGAACCGGACAATACCTTTTTTTATTCATCCGGTCGTTCATCCAACGAAGCGGGTTTTATTCTTCAGCTTCTTGCCAGAATTTACGGCACCAATAACGTCAATAACTGCTCATATTATTGTCATCAGGCGACCGGCGTGGGTATGACCAACACCATTGGTACCGGAACTGCTACGGTAGAGTTAAACGATTTAGCCCACTGCGATCTTATTTTTGTTATTGGTGCAAACCCGGCGTCCAATCACCCGCGATTTATTTATCAACTAAAAGGTTGTCGGGACCGGGGCGGACAAGTCATTGTCATCAACCCGGCAAAAGAACCCGGCCTGGTGAAATTTGCCGTACCGAAAAGTGCAAAGTCCATGCTAACTGGAGGCAGTGAGATTGCTTCTGAGTATATTCAACCGCATATTGGTTCTGACCTCGCATTACTCACAGGCATCAGCAAAGCGTTAATAGAAAATAACGAGCATGATGTCGATTTTATTAACCAATACTGTCAGGATTTTTCCAGCTATAAAACCCTACTGGACACAGTAAGCTGGGATTGGATTTGCAGTACAACAGGCATCGATAAAAACACCATTCAACAAACCGCCGCGCGCTATGCTCAGGCCAACAATGTTGTTTTTGCCTGGGGAATGGGGATTACTCATCATCGAAACGGGGTCGAAAATGTGGAGGCGATCGTCAACCTTGCACTATTGCGCGGCATGGTTGGCAAACCTTACGCTGGCTTACTTCCATTGCGAGGACATAGTAATGTGCAGGGTATTGGCACCATTGGAGTAAAACCGGTATTACCTCAGGACGTGTTGAATAAACTGCAAGAAACGCTGGATATAAACCTGCCCAAACAAAAGGGCATGGACACTCTGGCCTGCCTTGAGGCGGCACATCAAGAAAAAATACAAGCAGCATTGTTTATGGGCGGCAACCTGTATCAGGCATCGCCCGACAGCAGTTGGACACAGCAAGCACTTGATCGTATTCCTTTTAAAGTGTATCTAACCACGACATTTAACCTCGGGCATATTCACGGCATAGAAAACAGTGAAGCCATTATTCTTCCGGTTACGGCGCGGGACGAGGAATGGCAAAGCACCACACAGGAATCGATGTTTAATTTTGTTCGTATGAGCGACGGTGGTATTCAACGCATAGCCAACCCCCGTCCTGAATCTGATATTCTTTGCAGCCTGGCGGAAAAAATAATTCCTGAAAACACATTCAGTTTTAAACCGTTTAAACAGCATAAGCATGTACGTGAGGCAATAGCCGCAACGATTCCAGGAATGGAGCAATTACAAAACATTGATCGGAACCACAATGAGTTTCATATCAATGGCCGGATAAAACACGCACCCACTTTTGATACCGCCAACAATAAAGCGCATTTTGCTATTCACAGTATTCAATTCATGGATATTTGTTCGGAAAGCTATCCAATTCGTTTGTCCAGCATTCGCAGTGAAGGGCAGTTTAATTCGATTATTTACGAAGAAAAAGACAGTTACCGGGGAACGATACATCGCTGGGTTGTGTTGATGAGCCGGGAGACAGCTCAATTACATGGGTTAAAAATGGGTGTACCGGTAATGATTGAATCGGAGCATGGAAAGATGTCCGATGTACAGATTCATGAGTTTGATTTACCCACCCATAATGTGATGGCGTATTACCCTGAAGCAAATATTCTGATTGGTCGGGAGGCAGACCCTCGTTCCAAGACACCGGCGTTTAAATCGGTAGCAGTAAAAATCTATCAAACAGAATAAAATGCTATTTAGAAGCAGAATATAGCAACCTCGAAGTCATCATAATCGTTTTCAAAAACCGCATAAATACATCCCTGTAGCTTGCTCAATTCATCCCTGAATTGAGCATTTTTGAAAACGACCATGACAACTTCTACCAGAGATTTACGAGTTTCGAAAAGATTTATACAAAAATTAACCAAGCGACTTTTGATATTTTTTTAGCCAAGTCATCGCCCAATCATAATGACTTGAAGTTGCAGAAATCATATATGCCCCCAAGGAAGTCGTACCCGTCCACTTGTAACGCTTCTTCTCAAAAAGCTCTTCGTCAGAATGCTTTTGAATACAACGTCGAACCTTATCATAGGAGGATTTAAACTCTTTGCGAATATCAGCCAAACCAACAGACTGATACTTCTGCCAAATAATCTGATTCAGATCGGGCAGGGTTTTCCATGTATAGCCTTTCGCGGGAATATCCGGCTTATCGCCTTTCATTCCCACTTTATACCATGCCAAAAACATAAGATGCCATTCATGTAAGTGTGCAATGGTATCCCGAATATTTTTATCTCGATGCTCAAATGGATACGTGCCCTTCTGTTCGGCAGGCGACAACGAGTCAATCAACGCATTCAGTTTATTATAATTTTCCCGGCTCAGGTCCAGCAACGCTTGTTTGGTGGTTGGCCTCGGCATAAACGTAGCTCCGAAATGTATTTCACCAGATTTTAGATTTAAACCAGCTCAAAAATATAATTTCGATCAAATAATAGTTGTTATGCGTCAACGTTTGCGATTAATGGCTTTCGTTGTACCAACTGCCGTCGGTGTTTCGCCGAATGAACATTTGTGAGTACCAGTAATATCGTCCACCGCCAGCAGAAAGCGTGCAATTATATCGACTTCGTCCAACAGGCAAAGGTGAGTTTGCTTGCACATACACCGCACTGCCTTTTTCTTCCACTTTAATTTCGCCCTGACCAGAAGCAAAACACTGCACCCCCTTCATCACCTGAAATATCGGGGATGAAAATTTGAGCACAGGAATATTTACCTTTGCAGGTAATTCAGGGTCTTTAAATGGTCGGCCGGACTCATCTGTTGTTTGAATGGCGACAGAAGGAAAAGGAAGACTATTTACTTTGGTTTCAAAATCACTGAACGTGCCATAAGCACCACCAAAAGGAAAGCGGGGAACCGGCCGAACGGCGTTTAACTTGACCACAGGGCCGGACTGTTGGCCAAAGGCAACATACCCATTTTCAACCAGCACTTTTTGCAAACTCACATCATACTCGCCAAATGGATAAGCAAATAACTTTGTTGACGTCCCTATCTCCTGTTTGATTCTCTTTTCCGCGTATTCAACTTCTTTTAAACGCTGCGCATTCCATTTTAATAACGGCTCATTGTGCCAGTTGCGAATAAGATGTGGATGGGTGTCAGTGTGATTGGCAATGGTTCCACCACGTTTACTTATATTTCTTAGTTCATCCCAACTCATATATTGGCTGTTTTTTTGATCATGCGCCTGACTGTTCACAAAAACAATAAACGGCCATTTTCTTTTTTTCAGCTCGGGAAATGCGACGTCGTAAACGGATCGGTAGCCGTCATCAAAAGTGATCAATACACTGTGATTCGGGAATCCTTGATTCTTTTTGGCTAAGTCGTAAAACTCTTTCGCACTTAAAATACGAAATTTTTTCTCTTCCAGGTATTGTAAATGTTGTTTAAACAATTTGGGTGAGATACTTGTGGACTTCGGTGTTTCTTCACTCACATGATGATATTGTAATACGACCAACGCATAATTCGGTAAGCTAATCAGTAACAAGAAACACAAGACGAACCAACGCACGGTAAAATACCTCTTTGATTAATTGAACAGACCACTAGCGATACAGTGACTAAGGAGACACAGACACATGCAGCTTTATTATAGCTCTGCTTCACCTTTTGCGAGAAAGGCCACAATATTACTTCACCTTCACGACATGTTCCGTGAAACAGAATTAATTATTGCCAACCCCTTGGGCGATCCACAGTTTCGACAAGTAAATCCTCTCGCTAAAGTTCCAGCACTTGTTGATAACGCTCTAACCTTGGTCGATAGCCCTTTAATCTGTGAATATATTGATGACCTGGCGGTAAAACAAGGAAAAAAAGGGACTTTTCATAAAGGCGAAGCAGACTACTATGATGTTCAGCTAATTCACGTGTATGCAGATGGCATTATGGAAGCGGCTGTAGCAACTATGATGCAGCGTCGAGCCCCGGACTCAGAGCCTTCTATTTTTTGGGAAGAGCGATGGCACCAGGCAATCTCCACGACTATCCGCTTGCTCGACCCGGATAAATTGGACATCGATGACGATATTCATATCGGTTCTGTTTCAGTGGTCGCAGCCTTGGGATATTTGGACTTGCGTTTTACCAACTATGCGTGGAGGGAAGAAAACCCTGAATTAGCAGAGTGGTATAACAAGGTTCAAAAACGGGACTGGTATATACAAACTCAGCCCGAATAAAGAAAGGCAAATACTGTCTTGTATCTCCCCTCAAACCTGAATAATTCGAGGGGGGATACAATTATATGGACAAATTATTTACAAAAGCGATGTTCCACTAAACCAGGTACATCAACATCAACACGGAAGATTGCACCGGAGTGTGGGTATTCTTCCAATTCTTCCTCTGGACGGTTACCCACAGTGGTAATGTATAAGGTTTTCATATCTTCCCCTCCAAATGCCACCATGGTTGGGCAACGTGCGGGAATAGTAATTTCTTCTACAATTTCGCCTTCAGGGCTTAAGCGGGCAATACGACCACCTTCATACAGGGCCGTCCAATAACAACCTTCGCTATCCACAGCAGCACCGTCAGGTCGGCCGTTGCCATGTGGAAACTGATGAAAGACCTCACCATTAGATATGCCACCAGTTTCCAAATCGTAGTCATAACGGTAGATGACGTGTTTGGGGGTATCGGAGAAATAGAAAACTGTATTGTCAGGGCTGAACGCTGCACCATTTGATGTTAATAGCCCTTCAGCAAGTTGTACCGCATCCATATCCAAACCCAGACTCCACAGGTTTGCCCCGTCTCGATCTTTAGGAGGGTAAACGCTTCCTGCAATAAAACGCCCTTTGGCATCACAACGCCCATCATTAAAGCGGTTACTGGATAAATCTGCTTCTGGATCGACAATTGGCGTTAGCTCTGTGTTCCAACCATCCAGCAACTGAAAACCCGAACGCATACCAAGAACGAAGCCATTCTCAGGACGCAAACTAAAACAGCCAATTTCTTCATTAAACTGGAGAAACTCATCTGCCCCGGTAGCGGGGTTAAAACAATGTAATTGCCCTTCGTTAATATCAACCCAATAGAGTAGTTGTTTTTTTTCATCCCAGCGCGGGCACTCTCCAAGGTTAGCTCTGACGTCTAAGGCAACTTCGACTTTACGCATATTATTTTCCAGTAAGATTATTTGATAACACAAGAAAGGGGTTTAGAGAACGCGGATCATACCATATTGCTGAAGCAAGAGAATCTGTGGGATTTATATCGGAACACCGGAGTAGCGCTTGAATGCTGGACGCAAGTACTCCATCTGATCACCGCGAATTCTTGCATTATTAATCAACGCTAAATATTCCGCAGGGTTAGGCCGATAAGGTAAAGCGAGAAGATCCATTCCAATTTCTGATAATAAAAAGTTTCCTTTATGCTGATTGCAACGCTTACAGGCTGCAACAACATTTTCCCATTTATCTTCACCACCTCGACTACTCGGATGAACATGATCGCGGGACAGCTGGGAAAAATCAAAATGATTACCACAATATAAACACTGGCAATTATCTCGGTAAAAAAGTGCGGGATTGGACAACGGGGGATTTGTTTTTACAGGAGCCAGCTTTTCTCCATCGCATGCCATAATCGCGGGCAACTCAATAATTGTGCGCTGACCTGTTATACGGGAAAAACCACCATGTGCTTTTTTAACAACACCGCCCATTGTCCAGGCAACTAAATCCCGGGCAAATAAGCAGGTGGCCTCTTTCCAATTAATCCATTCAATTGGTTGGCCAGCCATATTAAGTCTAAGAATTCTTGCTTCCACAATCACCCGACCTATTTTAAAAGTGTCGCAAACACCTTCCTGCACCTTCAAATACAGCACACGAAAAATACCGCGGTTTGTCAACCTAATTAAATCAGTTCGACCACTTCTTGTTATGTTGAATCACACTTGGCTCAGCGCGAAACCCATAACGAAAAACCCCGCAGCTATTCGCAATGCGGGGTTTCGAAATTTGGTAGAGTTGATTTTTATAGGGGTGACTCACCCTTGGAGTCGCGGATAAATACGACTGGTATATATTGTTGTGACTAATATGAGCACTGCGTAATACGCGTAAAGCACTCGTCACTTGCTCACTTATATGCTTGAAAGCTAAACCCTCCAAAAAAAGCAGCAGGTACATTTTTATACTAAGTCAAAAACAAATACTGTCAAGCACCAATTAATTTCTTATAACCAGCGTCAAATAAAAACGAAAAAAAATGCGCTTTATAAACTGCAAAAGCATAAACGCGGTGTGTATTTTTAGTGTAAAGGGAAATTACTGCAATCTAATGGCAGTTTTCAGACAGGCAAAAAAAACGCCGCACCACGTCCAGTGTTACGGCGAACTCACAGGATATACCTTACATCCATTAAGAATTTCGTGGCATCACTCCATCAACTCCCTGCCCACAGTCCGTATGCTCATCCCTGATAAGACATATTTTATATCAGGTAGACTTAGCCGCCAGAGGGAATAGGCCGAAATGCGTGTGAGATATTTCCTACAACAGCACACAAATAACGATTTTAACGACAATATGTCGATTCTAAGACTCTTTATGGCGCTCTTTAAGTTGTGTGTTCTGTGCCTGAACCATATGCTGGATAAGCTTTTCCTGAGCCCCGGTGTTCATCCCATAAAAATCAATTCGCCAGTAATAGCTCTCTTTCTCATCTTCCTGAACCACACAGGAAATCACCCGGCCAAAGGTGACGATTTTAATTTCCGCAGGGAAAAGCGTCAGCTCCAGGCGCAACCGGGTTCCCGGCTCAACGGGCTCATCATTCTCAAACCCCATGCCACAAGCGCTGATGTTCACTTCTTTCACTTTTTGCGCAATACGACCAACCAAGTCCTTATCCAGTGACAAATGGTTGACCACCCGCTCAAGCTTCTGGTTGAACAGCATGATTAACTCTGCGATCTCGGGCTGTTTGTCCGCCAGTTCATCCAGCCCCTTCTCAATTTTCTCATCCAAATCAGAGACTTCGATGAGAGCTGCGGGTACTGATGTTCCACACTCCCGAGGTTCCTGGTCAGATCCATCAATGTATTGATAGCTCAAGCCAATGGCTTCAGTAATGCGAAAGTAACGTCGTCGTTCCTGGTTCATTGAGTGGCTCACCGTAAATAGCGCTAGAAAATCTCTTCAGGCTCAAGGTCAAACAGGTATTCAGGCTCCAAATTTAACTCCCTTAAGATATCAGCGCCTTTCTCGTCTTCTTTCAACAACTTGATATCTTCTTCTTCCAGTTCACTTTCCACTCCCTGCTTGATCAGTATTTCAACCCGGCGGTTGATTGCGCGGTTTTTGTCTGAGTCGTTGGGCAACAACGGACGAGTATCAGCATATCCGGTCACTTCAAAGCGAGTCCGCCTCACGTCACCACCGAACATCAGCTCACGCGCAACGGAAGACGCTCGCATAGCGGAAAGGTCCCAGTTAGAGCGAAAACGTGAATTACTAATAGGAATATCATCGGTATGCCCCTGAACAGCAATGGCACCTTTTTTCATTGCCAGCACTGCCCGAACTTCACGCATCACATCTTTGTATTCTTCCGACATTTCAGCCGACCCTGAAATGAACGAGCCCTTCTCTCGAATGCGAATAATGATCATACGACCACGTGTTTCGATCTCTACCTGACCCGCCTCAATCTGCTCACTCAGTGTTTCCGCAAGTTCGTAGGCATCGTTTTCTGTTTTTTGTAACAACTCCTGCAGCTTCTGCGCGACCTGCATTTTTACTCCAGCGGTAGCGCCTTCATCCCCTTGCTCAACGGTAAACTCCTCAGAGCAATCCACATCGAGAGACATTTCAGTAATGTCCTGAGTATGCTGCCATATCTCATTTATGGGCGTGGGCTCTGGCCGACCCGGACTGAACTCCTGAGCAATGATGCTGGTCCCCTTGGGAATATCCGTCACGTTCAAACGGTTTTGTACGCCAAACGCTTGTGCCATAGAACCAGCCAAACGCTTGAATTTCATGGCATCCATTTCAGAAAACGAAAGAAGGAGCACAAAGAAACACATCAACAACGACATTAAGTCAGCGAAGGTTGCCATCCAGGCAGGAAGCCCTGGGGGACAGTCGCATTTTTGTTCTTCTTCGTCACTCATAGATTGGACATTCTCACCTTAGGCCATCTGAAAGCCTTAAGCATCCTCGACCCCTCGCTTACCTTCAGGCAGGTAGTTACGCAGCATGGAATCGATTACCCGGGGGTTCTGCCCTCCTTGAATCGCTAACAGGGCATCAATGACCAGGCTCTTGATCATGGCCTCTTCCGCCGCCCGTAATGTCAGCTTGTCACCTATCGGGCTACACATGGCGTTGGCGATCACAGCCCCATAGAGCGTGGTTAACAGAGCTACAGCCATTGCCGGACCAATTGCTTTTGGGTCATCCATATTGGCCAACATGGCCACCAAACCAATCAACGTACCAATCATTCCCATTGCGGGTGCAACATCGGCCATGGCCTTAAAAATTGAGGCTCCGACACTATGTCTTTCAATGGCCTGATTTTTCTCTTTGTTGAGTATTCCCTTGACCACATCCGGGTCATGGCCATCCACCAACAGCTGAATGCCCTTTTGTAAAAAGTCGCTACTGACTTCTTTTCCTTCCAATGAAAGCAATCCTCCCTTACGCGCCTCATCGGCGAGAGAAACAATTTCATCAATCAATTCATTCGGATCTGGAAGTTTGGATTTAAAGCTCTTCCCCGCCACTTTCACAGCGCCCAGGAACTGCCCCAGACCATACTTGGCCATCACCGCAAACATTGTTCCGCCCACCACGATAACCAGCGAAGGCGCATTGACGAACATGCCCAAGTCGCCGCTCATGAGCATAGACAAAATGATCAGTGCCATCGCACCGATAAGTCCAACCAGGGTTGCTAAATCCACAAAAGAATCCTCAAACAACTAGCAGAATGGCAAATACCGCCCCATAGCTTAAGTCTAGACACAAATCGACTAAAAGGATGATTGATACCCGCAAAAAGGTTATGACAATTCAAGTATAGGGGTTATCGGCTATGTGAATCTTTCTTGAAGTATGAATTCACACGTTGACCTATCGGAACGGCTTAGGTAGTTTAGCCACCGAAGTCGTGGAGGAATTCTTTTGAGCCGTAAAACAACATCACCACAAAAATTTGAACAATCCCTCGAAGAACTTGAGGCCATAGTGACATCACTTGAATCTGGTGAATTGAGCCTGGAAGAATCCTTGAAAGTCTTTGAAAAAGGCATTCAACTCACACGAGGCTGCCAAACTGCCCTTCAGGAAGCAGAGCAAAAAGTACAACAGCTAGTCGATCAGAACGGCAAGCTTGAGCCTTTTGAACCGCCAGAAGAGGCGTAGCAGGAAAAACCACAGCAAGCTTAGGTAATGCAAGATACAATACCCGGCAAGCATTACTGGATAAGCATATACCTCACCAATGAGCACAGAACTACAAGACTTTCTAACAACTTACCAAACCCGCAGCAACCAACTTCTCGAAAACCATCTGGCAGGCTATATCAAGCACTCACACAAAAAGCTTGCTGAGGCCATGAAGTATGGTGCTCTCATGGGCGGCAAGCGTATAAGGCCAGTATTAGTTTATGCGGCAGCCAACGCGCTGGGGTCAATCAATCATATTGCCGATACCTTCGCCTGCGCAATAGAAGCTATCCACGCTTACAGCCTGATTCACGATGATTTGCCAGCCATGGATGACGATGATCTCAGACGAGGTCAAGCCACTTGCCATATTGCTTTTGATGAAGCAACAGCAATCCTCGCCGGAGATGCCCTTCAGTGTATGGCCTTTGAACTGATTGCAGACGATAGCGACATACCTGCAGGTAAAGCCATTCAGGCTATTCGCCTGCTTTCGAAAGCGGCGGGCGCTCACGGCATGGTACTTGGACAGGCGATAGACCTTGAAGCGGTAGATCAGGATATTTCGATAGAAGCCCTGCAAAACATGCATGAACATAAAACCGGCGCTCTTATTGAAGCTGCGGTGCTTCTCGGTGCTTTAGCTGCCGACGCAAATAGCGAACAGACTCACGCACTTAGCCGCTATGCGAAAAATATTGGACTGGCTTTCCAGGTACAAGACGATATTCTGGATGTCACCACAGATACAGAAACGCTCGGTAAACAGCAGGGTGCCGATGCCTCCAACAATAAACCGACTTATGTATCACTGCTTGGTCTGGACGGAGCCAAAGATAAAGCGACAGGATTAATTCAAGCCGCTCACGAAGCGCTCGCCCCCCTGGATAACGCGAGGGTTTTGCACGATCTTGCCGATTATATTATCGCCAGGAATTACTAATCCCACGGTCAACGGGTATATATGCTAGATTCGCAAATTAACTAACATTCCCATTAAGTCGCCTGTGGTATAACACCCTGACATTCATTCAGTACTGAGTAACGAGACATTGGCACAAGAAGATTCTTTTTTAGACGATATCAAATGGACTGAAGATGGGCTGGTTCCGGCTATCGCTCAAGACGTCAAAACCGGTAAAATTTTAATGATGGCCTGGATGAATAAGGAGTCCTTACGCCTGACTGCGGAAGAAAATATCGCTGTTTACTGGTCCCGTTCGCGTCAACAGCTTTGGCGAAAAGGCGAAAGCTCGGGTCACACGCAAAAAGTACACAGTATCCGGCTAGATTGTGACGCTGACGTCGTACTCTTGACTGTGGAACAACTTGGGGGGATTGCCTGTCATACGGGCCGGCAGTCATGTTTTTATCGTGAACTACACGACGGTAAGTGGGTCACTACCGACAAGGTACTCAAAGACCCTAAAGAGATTTATTCATGAAAGAAGTTCTGGAACAACTGACAGAGGTACTTGAACAACGCAAAGCCGAAGGCAACCCGGAAAAATCCTATGTTGCTCAACTTCACCAAAAAGGCATGAACAAAATCCTGGAAAAGGTAGGCGAAGAAAGCGTTGAAACCATTATTGCCGCCAAGGATGCCGAGCAATCAGGCAAAGTGGATTTATTAATATGTGAAACTGCAGACCTCTGGTTTCACTCAATGGTGATGCTTTCCCACTTGGGCACAAGTGCAGAAGCCGTTCTGGAAGAACTCGCTCGACGGTTTGACCTGTCAGGCCTGGAAGAAAAAGCATCGCGCGGTAAATAAACAGCAGATTATTAGGTAGGTTCGACATGGGTCTTGGCGGTATTAGTATTTGGCAACTTTTAATTATTTTGGTCATCGTGTTGCTTTTATTCGGCACAAAACGATTAAAAGGCCTGGGCAGTGATCTTGGCGGAGCCATCAAGGGCTTCAAACAAGCCATGAATGAAGATGAAGCTGCGGAAGAACAGAAGAAGGTGGAGCAGGAAGAAACCGACACAGCTTCCACTGAACAGGAAAAAACTGAACACAAAGACAACGTTCAGTCTTAATTCTCCGTGTTTGATATCGGTTTCCTCGAACTTCTGGTTATTGCCGTGGTTGGCCTGCTTGTGGTCGGCCCGGAGCGTTTACCAGACACAGTTAAAACCTGCGCTCGCTGGGTTGGTCGCATCAAGCGTGTCTTGCGTAATGCCCGCGAAGAATTTGAACAACAGATCGGTGCAGATGAAATTCGGCGAGAAATACACAACGAGGAAGTACTGCGTCGTCTTCAGGAATTAAAAGATACCAAACAGGAGATCGAACAACAGTTCGAGCCCCCCCTTCGACATTCCCCCATTGACGACGATGAAGAGGAATTCGAGGCTGTTCACCCATCGCATAATACTCAGCACGCTCAGGATAATAACGAGCACAGCGATACGCCAAACAAAACATGATGACCGACAAGACTCCTCCCTTCTCAGGCTCGCAGGACGCCCAACCATTGGTTCAGCATCTTATTGAGCTTCGCTCACGGTTGATTTATTCACTGATCTCTGTGGTCATCGTTTTTATTCCGCTGTTTACCTACGCCAACGATGTGTATGAGTTTGTCGCTGCACCTTTGCAAAAGTTTCTTCCCGAAGGCAGCAGCATGATTGCAACAGATGTGGCGTCTCCTTTTTTAACGCCATTCAAGCTGTGTCTGTTTGCTTCCGTTATTCTTGCTGTTCCCTTTATCTTTTATCAGCTCTGGCTATTTGTTGCACCAGCCTTGTACAAAAGTGAAAAGCGTATTGCGCTGCCACTGTTTATTTCCAGTGTTGTTTTGTTTTACATGGGCATGGCGTTTTCTTACTTTGTGGTCTTCCCTTTGGTGTTTGGTTTTTTCACTTCGGTTGGTCCCGAAAGCGTTTCGGTAATGACGGATATCAGTAGTTATCTGAACTTCGTGTTAAAACTATTCTTCGCCTTTGGTATTGCGTTTGAAATTCCAATAGCCACCATCTTGTTAATTTCGGCAGGTATTTTGTCCGCAGACAATCTGGCAGCAAAGCGCCCTTATGTTATCGTCGCCTGCTTTGTATTAGGTATGCTACTCACGCCACCAGATGTTATTTCACAACTGCTTTTAGCCATTCCCATGTGGCTGCTATTTGAATCCGGTCTTTTATTTGGCCGTATAATGGTTAAGAAAAAAACAACCGCAGATAATTAATCGATTCCTAAACAGCTCTTGCCTTACACCATTTAGAAAAACAAAAAACGAACTTTTCACCACCTGAAGACCAAGTGGTGAAAGTTTAGAAGAATAATATAAAAGACTAAGTTCAGGTTTCTGACGCTGTAACGGAATAAGACCTAGGCTCGGGTTCAAGCCCCAACTCTCGTCCGACCATTCTCGCCCCTAACAGATATAACGCGGGAACCAACAGTAGTGTTACTACGGTGGCAAACATAACCCCAAAGGATAAAGAAATAACCATAGGGACAAGGAATCTGGCCTGCACACTTTGCTCAAACATAATCGGCATCAGGCCAACAAAGGTGGTAATGGAGGTGAGAATAATGGGTCGGAATCGATCCTTCCCTGCCTGAAAAACGGCGTTGTAAACACTCTTCCCCTGATGACGTAACTGCAAAATTCGGTCAAGTAAAACCAAATTATCATTCACCACAACACCGGCACAGGCAACAAAACCGAGTATCGATAACATACTCACTTCTCGCCCCATAATGATGTGACCAATAACTGCCCCCATAAAACCAAAAGGCACAGCAGTTAACACAAGAATGGGTTTGCCATACGAGCCAAACGCCATAGCCATAAGAATATAAATTACCAATAAAGCAATAATAAAATTCTTCAGGATCGCCGTCATAAACTCCATTTGGTTTTTCATATTGCCATCTGGAGCCAAGCTAAAACCAGGAAATTCTTTTTTCCAAGTTGCCATATTTCGATGCATCATATCGGACACAATCGTATTCGGATCTTCCCCGGGCGTCATGTCTGCCGTGATAATAATCACTCGTTTTCGGTACATGCGCTTGATCGTGGTATAACCTGGAACCAATTCAATATTGGCAACCTCTTCCAACGGAACTTCGACACCAGCCGACGTTCTCACCCGCATATCATTTAATTGGTCCAAACGGCTGCGCTCATCCTTCGGATAACGCACCAAAACTTTGACGTCTTCTTCGCCTAACGGAATACGCTGAACTTCGTCGCCATAAAAAGCTTGCCGAACCTGCCTGGCAACATCCGATAAGCGAACACCAAGTGTTTCTGCATGGGGTTTCAAAGATAAAGACACTTCATCACGAGCGGCCTGTAAGCTGTCTTTTACATCAAACACACCGGGATAAGAGGCCAAAGCATCAGACACCATTTTCGCTGCCCGCTCTTGCTCTTCCCGCTTATTCGAGCCAATGGTTAAATTAAGGCGAAAGGCTTCACCACGAGAATTAATGGTGTAATCCAGGCGATATTCTTCTGCCTCAGGCACGTCACCAATTAACTCCCGCCAACGTTTTTGAACTTCAGGTGTTGATACCTCACGGAGTTCTGCATCGACTAGCGCCAAGTCCACTTTAATGCTAATACCACTCACATAGGTTCTAACGTGCTCAATAAAATCGCCGGTACCATTAATTCCCAGCATGACCTCATCGGTTCTTAGCTTTTCTGCGGCCTGTTCGAAACGATCAACAATTTCTTGCGTTTCAGCAAAAGCACTTCCCTCCGGCATTTTAGCCGAGGCGGCCACATAATCACTGGCGACGTTGGGCATAAAGCTGGATTTCATCCAACCTGTTGCATAGAGTGAAATCGATAGAAAAAAAGCCAGTAAAAAAGCGACAACTGTTGCAAAACTGTTATGCAATATATTGTGTAATCGAGGCGCGTAGACATTTTCAATAAAACGACTCATTCCATCCGAAAATATTTTTCGAAAACGCGCAAACTGCTTCAACAGCTCAAATCGACTTTCCTGTTCAGGCTTCATATGGGCCAAGTGGTTTGGCAATATATACATACACTCAAAGAGTGAGAACAATAAACAAAGAATGACGACCATAGGTATGGGGTAACTCATTTTCCCCATCGGCCCAGGAATAAACAACATAGGGGCAAAGAAAATAATAGTACTAACAACAGCAAAGAAAACCGGTTTAGCAACCAACTTCGCTCCGGTTACCGCAGCGGAATTATTTTTCATCCCACCCTGCTGACGGGTATAAATGCTTTCCCCCACAATAATGGCGTCGTCCACAACAATCCCCAACACCATAATAAAGGAGAACAGCGAAATCATATTGATACTGGCTCCAACGTAGGGAAGAACCCAGAATGCGCCCATAAAGGAGATTCCAATCCCGACACAAACCCACGCGGCCAATAGTGGACGTAAAAACAACATCAATACAATAAAGACAAGCACCAAACCACTAAAGGCATTACTCATTAACAGGTTTAAGCGGCCTTTAAACAGTTTTGACCAATCTCGCCAAACGGAAATCGTCACACCTTCTGGCAAGAAATCTTTACTCTTTGCCAGATACGCTTTCACTTCCTTTGTCGAAGACAGTACATCTGGTTTATCCGAAACAGACACTTCCAAAAAGACAGCACGTTCGCCATTAAAGCGGGTTCGGCTATCCAACTCGGTAAAATCATCTTTTACCAAAGCCACGTCTCGAACATATATTTTGCTACCATCTGGATTCGCCCGCACAACAATATTTTCAAAATCCGCTGCAGTATAAGCCTGACTACGTGTTTGAACCTGAATATCACCGTGATCACTTCTGATCATTCCTGCGGGCAAATTTAAAGACGAACCTTTAATCGCGGCAGAGACTTGATCAAAGGTTAAATTATATCGACGTAAATCCTGCTCAGAAATTTCAATGGCCATTTCATAATCACGAGCGCCGTGCAATTCGACATAGGATATTTTGGGCAACAGAGATAACTCATCTCGAACACGAATTCCTGTTTGCTTTAATGCTTTTTCTGAAACATTACCATGTATTGCCAAACTCATTAACGGGCTGCGAGCGATGAACTTGCGGGTAATTGGTCTTTCTGCATTGGGAGGGAAAGTAATGATGGAGTCGACACTGGTTTTTATATCATTGACGACATCATCCGGATCGTATCCTTCAATCACTTCAGCGGTAACAATACCATACCCCTGCCTTGCCTCAGATGAAATTTCGTCTATACCTTCCAGGTCAGCAATGGCTTCTTCTATCCGTATATTAATTTGCTGTTCAACCTCGGTTGGACCGGCGCCAGGATAGGACATTGAAATCTGAACGACTTGTGTTTCAATGGTCGGGAAAACTTCTTTATTTAGATTATTAAAACCGAGAAGACTACCGGCACCACCCAAAAAAATGATAATCATCATTAAATTTGAAGCAACAGGATTTTCAATAAACCATTGAATCATACGTCCCATGGATTACTTCTCCTCAGCTAACAAATACGGTTTTGGTTCAACCTCCTGACCTGGAGAAAGAAAAGCCTGCTGCCCGACAATCACTTTAGTGTTTTGTGTTAGACCATCCCGAATCCAAACATGCCCATCTTGATGCTTGATCACATTAACCTGTTTTTCCTGGACAACATTTTTTTCATCCAGAGCGTAAATACGGTTTCGCCGGAATACGGCGTTCTCCGGCAGTTTTGCTACTTGATCAAGCTGCTTACCCTTGATTTCAACATCAACAAACAACCCCACCAATAAGGGAGGCCGACCAGATGACTCATCGGTGATAAACGGATTTTCGATCTCAGCAACGGCGTAATACATTCGGGATTGCGTATCGACACTGGCTTCCGTTCGCTTAATTTTTCCATCCCAGTAGTAACGTGTTCCGCCAATCTCCGCACTGACCTTTACCGTAGCCAAACTGTCATTTAACCCTTGATTGACACCTAAGGGTAAATCCACCAAAGCAACCTGGCGGTCTGTTAGCGGCAAGCGAACCTCTGCAACACTGGTGTCGTATATCCGCGCAATACGTGTTCCCGGTGTTACGTATTGCCCTAAATCGGCATAGGTTGTTCTTATTCGTCCGGCAAACGGCACGCTTATAGCGGTACGAGCTAAATTCAACTGCGCGTTGTTAACATCCGCCTTGGCGGCTTTCACCGCTTCTTCTGAAGCGGCCAGTTGAGGTTTACGCAAGAATAAGTCGTTGGCATCACGGTTGCCCAAGTCCTGCCATTCCCGTTTTGCCTGACGAGCCCGCCCCCGTTCAGAAGCCAGTGCCTGCTCGGCATTAGCCAGCTTTGATTTAGCACCTGCCAGCGCATATTCATAGTCCGCTCGATCAATACTGACCAGTGTTTCATCCTCGTTAAAAAAGCCACCATCAACAAAGTTTGGTGCAACAGAGACAACTTCACCGGCCACGCGGGCCACAATATCAATCTCCCGCCTGGGCGATACTGTTCCCTGAGTAATGACATCCACACTGGCCTGCTGCATTTGTACGGGCACAACCGCAACTTGCGTCAGAGTTTCTGGTGGTTTAGGGACGGGTTTTGGCTTGGGACTCAACACCACCACCATCACAATGATAAACACGCCAGGAATTAAGATTTTTATCCACAAAGGAAGTCGACGAACTAACTCTCGAATGGCCAAACAGGCTTCTCCTTAGAATAGTTTTATTGCTACAACTGAATACGAACCACACAGTGAAATGGGTTCGCGCATTTTACCCCCTAAAAGCACAAGTAAAAGTTAACTTATGTTAACTCGGGGGGAGATAACGAAAAAAACATTCATCCCCAATAACCCGAGGATATTGAATTCATGCAATTAGTGTGAACAGACCCCAACTTCAATACTGGCTGTTTTTTTACATTATTTGCTATATTGGCTGCCAAAATTGTCTCTGAAGGTAACGGGTAACAATAATGACCGCACGCACAATAAAAATCTCCGTCCTTATGCTGCTAGTGCTTTTCGCTTCTGCGTGCTCAATTAATAAACTACAGCACTCAAAAGCCAAGCCTCTGGAAAATCAGCGGTCAGGCAAAATCACCGTAGACAGAAAAGCTACCGGGCTTTCAGGCGACAAGGTTGGCTGGGGTCGCTTCTCGCTGCTGGCTATCCCGGTGGTTCCCGTCGGTATTCATGGTGATGAGAGTTTACACATTATGGGCAGCGTCCGTGCCGCACTGGAAGCTGCCGGGTACAATGTGGATAAAACCAGCGCATACTCCGTGCTCAATGCCGCCCACCTTCGCGTCCATGTCACCAAACTAAGGTTCAGCAACTACACGCCATTCCTACCAATTCCTATTCCCCTGGTGCCAACATGGGGGATAGCAAAAGTTGAGCTGCGCCTGGAAGATCGTGACGGAGCCGCTATTTGGCAACAGGAAGTGATAGGTCGAAGCTCCAACCTCAAGTTCTGGGATGGCTACAACGCCGCCGCACGCGGTGTAATGAATAATCTGGTTAAGAATATGGCCAAAGCGTTTGCCAGTGACGAATTCTATCGAGCTTCTCTTCGTATAAAGAAATACAGTGATCTCAAAAGCGAGACCGTGGAAGAGAAACTGGATCAGCCCCAGAAAACGGAAGAACCTGCAGTGCCATAATTCGCCACAATCTATCCCAATTCACCACAACCATGCCATAAGAACACCCGGCCGTTGTGGTGGAATACCTCTATAGATTTTCGTATTGGAGGTACATCATGGCATTTGGCAGAAAGAGAATACCCAAACACCTTATTCTCGACCCAGCACCACAGTCATCCAACAAAATAGGTTTTGGCTGGTTGGTGGCAGCACTACTGCTTATCAGCTTGAGCATGTTCGCTTCATCCAAGCTCAGCGCAGATGAGATAAGACACAGCATAAACAATGAAATGACGAATCAAGTGGCCAACACAGTGCTAACAGCAGGCATTTCATCGTCCTCAATTGCCCCGGAACAAATCATATTGTCTCTTAGCTGGTTCTGTTTCTTTGGCCTTTTTGTTTTTCTATTGGTCAGACTATTAAAGAAAGAGCACTAACATCGACCCTATTTCGTTCGCCCCCATGTTTGTCCTGATGATAAGAGCGAACGAAATAACCCGGCCCGCCAAACAATGTTCGCGAAGCCCCTGCCATAAGACGTACAATATGCGTTTTACGGCTATTCACCAGGGTTTTACTGCACATGCAAAATTTGCTCATCATCGTTGTCTGCATGAGTTTGGGTTACTTACTGCAAAAAACAAAAAAATTCCCGGACAATGCGGCACAAACATTAAATTTATATATCATTTATGTTTCAGTTCCTGCCGTAATTTTTTTACAGATTCCCAAAATCCAGTTGGGCTGGTCAGCATTGATCCCGGCATCCGCGGCCTGGATTCTATTAATCCTATCCGCTCTGTTAACACGTTTTGCTGCACGCTTTTTTTCCTGGAGTAAAGCCGAAGAAGGCTGTTTGATGCTGCTTATTCCTCTTGGAAACACATCGTTTCTCGGGCTACCACTGCTTGATGCCACCCTGGGTAAGGAAGCCTTACCCATCGGCCTGCTCTACGACCAGTTTGGTAGCTTTATCGCTCTAAGCACTTACGGCATGTGGGTACTGGCGACCTATTCAGGGGAAAAAGCATCAGCCAAAGAGGCGATAAAAAAAGTTCTCAGCTTTCCACCATTTATTTGTATTTTTCTGGCGTTAGCTCTGACCGGGGTAAATTACCCTAGTTGGGCGGAATCCATTCTCAGTCGTCTGGCAGACACACTTGTTCCAGTCGTTATTGTTGCGGTTGGATTACAGTGGCAGTTTAAAACTGATAATTCGCATATAGGGGCAATCAGTTTTGCCTTGCTCATTAAACTGATGCTTTTACCCGCATTAACCTTTGCTACCCTATCACTGTTTGGCGATTTGGATCTGACAGACAAGGTCACCATATTACAGGCAGGTATGTCCTCAATGATCACAGCGGGCGCTTTGGCATCCAGCCACCAGCTTGCCCCACGGATGTCAGCAGCAATTGTCGGCTATGGAATTCTAATAAGTTTGATCACCGTCCCTATGTGGCACTCAATAATTACTTAATAATGATACATTTTATGTAAGACTTATTTTTTTCATAACAAAGGCTTCAATCTTATGAAGGTATTACAGCCGATTCTATCATTATTAATTCTCTCTCTTTCCACGATCGTATCATCCAACACCATTATTGGTGGACGTCATACAGAAACCGAGGAAGGTTTCCTTTCCAGTTGGCCAGGTACTTACTACGAAGCCCGTTTTACCGGTTCAAAAATTGGAATAAAAGTTAAAGGCCAGGCAGATTACTTTAACGTAGAAATCGATAAGCAATTTCACTCTGTAATACAAGGCAACAATGGTTCACCTCAGTGGATTGAAAACCTTGATAAAGGCACACACGATATTCGATTAAGCAAACGCACAGAATCTCATTATAGCTTCGCGAGCTTCCAGGGTTTTATTCCGGCTAAAGGAGAGAAGTTACTTCCTGTAAAAAATCAACGAACCAGAATGATAGAAATTATTGGTGATTCCAATTTTGCAGGTTACGGAAACGAATCAACCGAACGAGAATGTACAGAAGACGAAATCAGACAAAAATCCAATGCCGATAAAACATTTAGTGTTCTGACAGCCAGGCACTTTAATGCTGACTATCAACTAAACGGCTATTCAGGACAAGGTATGGTACGTAATTGGGGGGGCAACCAACCTGACGTAAATTATCGAATTCACTACCAGAGAACACTTACCGAAGACCCTGCGAGTGTTTATACGCCGCCAAAAGAATGGAAACCCGAGGTCGTCCTTATCGGCCTGGGCTCTAACGACTTTTCGGTCGAAGTAAAAGAAAAAGAAAAATGGACCAACGTCACACTACATAAAGCCTATAAAAAAGCTTACCTCGATTTTTATAGAAAACTAAGACAGCAATACGGCTCCAAAGCTCTGTTTATTTTCGCCTCACAACCCTTAGCAGGTTCAGATTACTTCAATAACTTAGTCGCAGAAATCGTACAGAGTCAGGAGAAAAAAGGAGACCGTATCGCCCACTGGAAAGTCGGAGTTACAGAATTAATCGGATGTCAATGGCACTACTCTTTGAACGACCACCTCGCTGCATCCAAACAGCTGATTGATATTATTGAAAAAAACAAACCGGAATGGAAAAAGCAGTAACAACAAACCCACTGCTGAGCCTCAGCAGTGGGTCGTCTTTTTACACAGAAACCTTATCCAAAGCCTGACTGACATCGGCAATAATATCGTCGATATGCTCTATACCCACCGAGATACGTACCAAATCAGAACTCACACCAGCGGTAGCCAACTCTTCTTCATTTAATTGTCGGTGAGTTGTGGAAGCAGGATGGCAAGCCAAAGACTTGGCATCACCAATATTTACCAAACGTAAAATCATTTGCAACGCATCAATGAACTGCGCTCCAGCTTCTATGCCGCCTTTGATACCAAAACTCAAAATGCCCGAAGCTTTACCACCGGTAATTTTTTTACACACGTCATTGTATGGGCTGGTTGGTAACGCCGCATAATTCACCCAATTCACTTTTTCATGATTCTTTAGGAACTCCGCCAGTTTTTCCGCATTTTCACAATGACGCTCCATGCGTATGCCCAGCGTTTCCAACCCTTGTAGAATTTGAAAAGCATTTAATGGTGATATCGCAGCGCCGGTATTACGCAAAGGCACAACCCGACACCGGCCGATAAACGCAGCCGGACCAAAAGCTTCGGTATACACCACACCATGATAGGAAGGATCTGGTTCATTTAGAATCGGAAAACGATCTTTATTGGCAACCCAATCAAATTTCCCAGAATCGACAATCACACCACCAATAGATGTGCCGTGGCCCCCCATATACTTGGTGAGAGAATGCACGACAATATCTGCACCGAAATCAAAAGCACGGCAAAGAAATGGCGTTGCGACGGTATTGTCGACAATCAGCGGCACGCCTTTTTTATGCGCAACTTCCGCCAGTTGTTTAATATCAACAATATTCCCGGCAGGATTACCAATGGACTCACAAAAAACGGCTTTAGTATTCTCATCTATCGCACTTTCAAAAGCCTGAAAATCATCGTGGGAAACCATACGCACTTCGATTCCCTGCTTTGGCAAAGTGTGAGCAAAGAGGTTATAGGTTCCACCATATAGCTGGCTGGTGCTAACAATATTTGATCCGACCTCACACAAGCACTGAATAGCATATGTGATTGCCGCCATACCTGATGCAACAGCCAGGGCACCAACGCCGCCCTCTAGAGCTGCAACACGCTGTTCCAGAACACCCGTTGTTGGATTCATAATTCGGGTATAGATATTTCCGGGAACAGCTAAATTAAATAGATCTGCACCATGCTGCGTATTATCGAATGTATAGGATGTGGTTTGATAAATAGGCACAGCCGCAGATTTCGTCGTTTGTTCAGACTCATAACCATGATGCAGTGCAATAGATTCCAGTTTCATTCTCTTACCTTGTGAGTAGTGAGTTATTTATTTTGGTGAAACCGCCTATCAAAAACCAATTTACCGGCAGACGGCTTGATATTAATCAACTCTCTCAGTCTGGTATAAAAGTGCATTTTGGGCAACAGCTATTTAACCGGCCACCGCAGTGTAAACCGAGCTCCCCCCATTGCGGAAACATCGACAGACGCCCGCCCTTCGTGCCATTGCATCACTCGCTGAACAATAGACAAGCCCAAACCAAAACCACTTTTTTCAACATTGGTGCCATTTCGCAGGCGAACAAACGCCGAAAAAACACGTTTTCGTTCAGTTTCAGGAATACCCACGCCATCGTCTTCAACCTGAATACAGACCTGCTGCTTGGGACAAGTTTTTTCAATATGAATATGAACCACAATGTTTTTGCGGGCATACCGAGTGGCATTTTGCAAAAGATTATGCACCGCCCGCTCCATAAGATTCCATTCACAAAAAACATTACAAGGAGAGACTTCTGCATTAAAAGAGAACTGAATCTCCGGACATTGAGATTCAAAAAGGTCAATATGGGCCGCCACCATTTCAACCAGATCGCCTTCCTGCATATCCAGATCGCCGCTTTCTTTTTCAAAACCGGCATAATTTAGCAATTGATTAATTAGATTATCCATGTCGGCAACATCTTTTTTGATGTCACCAACCTGACTGACAAACTGTTCTTGATCGTCTTTTTTACTTTCCTGCAACATTTCCAGCGCGAACTTCATCCTCGCCAGCGGTGTTCTCAGTTCATGGGAAACTGCGTAGGTCATATCTTTATAAGACGAGACCAGCTCTTTAATCCGCTTTGACATTTTGTTAAATGCCCGCGCAAGAGGATACACGGCAGAACGTTTTCCAATATCTATTTTTTTGGGGGCACCATCTTTACCTATGTTATGTGCCTGCAACTGTAACCGCTGTAGATCACGAGACAGAGGCCATACCCAAAAATACACAACAAGAGCAATAGCCACATAAAAGAAAACGATAGACAAACGATAAGCAACGGGGTTTCTGGTTTCAGGAAAATCGGTTTTTACCGCCAAGACATACAGACTTTGAGCAATACGCTTGTAACTAGTCACACTGCCATCATCCATTTCCAAATAAACCGGCTCTCCACCAGCCAGGCTTTTATATATTTTGGAATTAGCGAAATCGTCAACGGCCACTAGTTCAAAACTATGAGCAATTTTACCGCTGGCATAATCAGCATTTAACTGTGCGATTAGCGCTGTGATATTACCTTTGGCTAACTCGTTATCGGTCTCAGTTTTATATATCTGCTCCACAGCGGAAAAGAAAGGAAACTCAAAAGTATCGACAGGATCGGGAATATACCAACGCCAAAGCATATTGATAAGCAAACCAAGGAAAATAACTGAAGCAACAATAAGGATATATAGATAAGTAAAAGGTCTATTCATTATTCGTTTAAATTACCAGGCGTCTTTAACGAACAAATAACCTCTACCCCAAACAGTTTTGATTTTATCTGGGGCATTTCCCGTATCGCCCATTTTCTTACGCAACTGCGAAATTCTGACATCTAAAGTTCGATCCAGGCCATCGTATTCTCTGGAGTAGATTTCATTATAGAGAAAATCCCGACTTAATATCTTCCCTTCATTCTTAGCTAAGGTTAGCAGCAAGTCATACTCATGACTGGATAATTCTACGGGTTCATTGTTCAACATTACCATTCGGGTATGCGTATTAATCTGCAAACTTCCGTAGTGAATTTTATCCTCCAAAGAGTCTTTAGCGTTTTGAAAACGCCTCAATAATGCCCTCACCCGAGCTAATAACACTCTCGGTTCAGCGGGTTTGATAACGTAATCATCCGCCCCGAACTCCAATCCCAAAACCTGATCCATGTCGGAATCGCGCGCGGTTAACATTAATATTGGCCCAGAGTAAACAGGGCGAATTTCTTTGCAAACGGTTAAACCATCCTTACCGGGCAGCATAACATCCAAAATAATAATTTCCGGGCAATAGGACTTTACACGACGAGCAACATTTTGCCCGTTGGACTCAATCACGGTTCGAAAACCATTATTATCCAGATAATCCTTAACAAGATTAGCAAGTCTTAGATCATCTTCAACCAGCAATACCAAACTCATTAATAGAAGCTCCAGGCATTTCTTCTTCGTCGACGAAGCTGCTTATCTCCTTGTACTACCTCAAAAACTTGACTCACCAGTAAGGTATCGGCATCAATTTCCTTTAAATAAAAATCAATGTTGTTTTTCGTGGTCAACTCAAGTTCATGACTCCCCTCAAACTCATCCTCCCAACATCGCAGAGGAAGGTTTTTACCACTTTGAAATAAACACAGTGAGCGTGCTTGCTGAGAAACCCAACGGACTTCAATCAGATCCTTACAAATTGTATCGCCTTGCGACAGGATACAAATACGCGGCTTAATGGAAAACTCAATTCTCGGCATACTTTCTGCGCCATAGCCTCGGGCACAGAACACCATATTTAAGCAAACCAGGATAAGGAGCAAGATCGATTTCATGTCTTCCTCCTTAAAAATGGTATACCAAGCCAAAGAAATAGGTGGTGACCTGTTTCTCTTCGACTATGGGACTATGATAAATTTCGCGGGATAACCACTTGTGATGCAATGTCGCCTGCAACGACCAATGCGGTGACAAAGATATCTTGCCATTGAATTTTACAAAGGGAGTGACACCATCCTCTGCGGTATACACAATATTCGAAGATATAAGCTCCCCCGGCTCAATGCCGTAGTAATAATCGAGTAACTCACTGCTCTGCCAGGAAAAACCTCCGGAAAAATTAAATTCATGACGCCGATAAGGAAGGGAGTATGTCGCTGCAAGCCGGAACTCATTGCCATCATGTACCGAAGTGAAGTCCTGCAATGCTTGTGTTTGTAAATGGAAATTCCGGTAATAATAGCTGTATTCCAAACCAGCCAAGCCAGCAGTCCGCCGATCGTTTAGCTGGTCATAATCAACACTGCCACCATCGACATATCCGCCGTCCACCCACTCACCACCATCGGGCTCGGGGATCTGCCCTGTGCTTCCACTACCAGAATCTGGCTCTAAACCGTCACCACTACTCCCTCCAGATAACCCTCCTCCAAATCCGCTGGGAGAGGAACTACCACCTTCAATCGCAAAGTTACCAATATTCCAGCGATCAAAATAGATTTGCTCGTAGCCGATAGTCGCCACGCCGTTAAGCATGTGATGAGGAGAATCCAATAGGGTATACCCCAACACCAGGTTATCCAGGAATATTCTTTTGCCGTAATAACTGACCTCAGGCAATAAATATATGGGGATATCATCACCACCAACCAGAGGATTAGTTCGCTCACCCACACCGATAGCCAGCGCAAACTCCCAGGATCCAACCTCAACACACTTTTCCTTATCCGGTTGGCAGGAATCGGAAGCATAAGAACGGATGGAAACAACCATCAGAACCAAAGCGATCCAAATCCCGATTTTTTTCACATCAGGGGTCATACACCTAAAGGCTCCAGCCATTTTGAGTTACTGAGATATCAGAAAGAATCAAACACCTTCGAAAACCGAGCTGTTTGGGCACCAAAGGTAACCCAGACTGCACCAAACAACTGTAATCTTTTGTAACCTGAGCTTCTAATACAGCGTTACACCCTGTTGATGCTACAGCGGGTAAAGCCTCCGCAGGTAACCTGGAACAGTCTTATACTGATCCATCTTATAAATAAGGCTGCGCCAACCAAATCGAGCACGAAACTCTAATATTAACGGGCAAACTGGTCTACCTACCTATACACCTATGCCTGACGCGCAGTAAGTACTTACATCAAACCAATAGAACTCAGGTCTATAGTACATATTTAAGCCCGAGAATGAATCGATACAAGGCATATATCCCGCGTCTCCTCACTCTGATCGACCGCTATTTTTACCTGCCATGTGAATCCTCTTATAATGGCGCTTTTTTCTTTCGACAAAAATATATGAAAGTACTAATTCAGCGTGTCGCTCACGCTTCTGTGGTTGTTGACGACCAAACCATCGGCGCAATCGATCAGGGATTGTTACTCTTTATTGGCATTGAAAAGCATGACACGCTGGAAACCCTGCAACGCATGGCCAAAAAAGTGTTGGCTTATCGGGTGTTTGGCGACGCAGAGGGAAAAATGAACCTGAGCGTCTCCGATATTAACGGCGGAGTATTGGCAATTTCGCAATTCACTCTGGCCGCAGAAACCAAAAAAGGATTAAGACCAGGCTTCTCCACCGCTGCGCCACCAGAGCAAGCAAAACAGCAATATCTGGAATTTGTCGAGCTGTTGCGCGACCAACACAACACAATTGAAACAGGAGAGTTTGCCGCAGACATGAAAGTCAGCTTGTTAAATGATGGGCCGGTAACTTTCTGGCTGGAAATGTGATTTTACTATTAGGTTTGCTAGACTCGGCTGCACAAATCCGTTAGTTCTTCTAACATTAATCATAATAAACGTAACGACAGTTCTTATCAGGAGTCTACAACTATGGAACCCATATCTGCCGCTTTTACGACGTTTGGCGTGGTTTTGTTACTGGCTAGCTGGATTCAACTACTTTTTACCTCTTTTGAAGATGATTATACGTGGGGATTAACTGCCCTATTCGTTCCACCATTGGCATACCTTTATGGATTCTTTTCCTGGGATAAAGCCAAGGCTTCTATTTGGATGGCGGTAATCGGCTGGGTATTTATTTTATTTGCCTAACAACTTGGCCCACTCTCAGGGGTGGGCCTGAATAGACGACCAATGAAACTGAATTGTGATTTAGGAGAAGGGCTACCTGACATCGACACTGCTGTCATGCCGTATATAGACATGGCCAATATTGCCTGTGGTGGCCACACTGGTGACTTCGACTCCATGACAGAAACCGCCAGGCTCGCACAGAAATATAAGGTTATTATTGGTGCTCATCCCTCATACCCGGATAGAGAAAATTTCGGTCGCCACAGTCTAAATATCGCCGAAAGTGAACTAGCAGATTCACTAATAAAACAAATATCGGATTTAAACAATGCTTGCACAAAAGTGAACGCTCAGGTTTCGTATATAAAGCCCCATGGTGCGCTCTACAATGATTTAATTCATAAACAGAATTTACTGAAACTGCTCATTGAAATCGCGGACAGTTTTTCATTAAAGCTTATGCTTATGGCGCACCCAAAACTTAATGCCTTGAAAAACAGCAATATTCTATTTGAAGCATTCGCCGACAGAGCCTATACCGACGAAGGTGAATTAGTAAGCAGACAATATGCGCATGCCGTTCACCAAGACATCAATCAGGTATATGAGCAAGCGAGTAACTTAAGTCAACGCCACGGTTTATATACAGAATCGGGGAAATGGATTGAAGTGGATGCTGAGTCTTTATGCGTCCACAGTGATTCACTTGGCGCAGTGGAGATGATAAAAAGCATCCGTCAGAAGTTAAAAAAAACACCCTGTGAATAACACGATAAGCCTTTATACAATAACCCAAGTAAGTGAAGACACGTTACTTATTCTTTTCCCTAATGCAGAAACAGAAGGTGACTTACTCAATGTTTGCCACTGGCTTTCTCTTACCAACAGAAGAGTAGTACAAGCCTTCAACACACCGAATAAACGCTTTATCACAGACACCGTACAGGCTTATCGCAGCCTGACAGTTTATTTTGATTTTATACATATCTCCTCCCCCAAAATCATCAAGGATATTACAAACATCCTGCAAAACGTGTTAGAAAAAAACCCGCTTCAACAACGCTTTTCTGGAAAAACGGTAACAATTCCTGTCTGCTATGCGCCGGAATTCGCCCTCGATTTGGATCGATTATGTAAAATCCATAAACTTTCTGAAGAAGAATTCATCCACATTCATACACAAAAACCATACACCGTATGTGCGCTGGGTTTTTTACCGGGCTTTCCTTACTTAGGCTTTGTTGATGATCGTATTGCAACACCAAGGTTAACCAGCCCGCGTACATCCATACCAGCTGGTTCTGTCGGCATTGCCGATAACCAAACTGGCATGTATCCCAAACAGTCTCCCGGTGGCTGGAATATTATCGGCCAAACACCGGAGGTAATAGCCGTTGTTGACAAGTTCGCACCTAAACTCGAAGTGGGTGATCAGGTTCAGTTTATTCCGATAACCCTGACCGAATTCAAAAAACTCAAAGGCAGTCGGGGATAAACATGCAAGTCACAATCATTAAAACCGGCGGAAAAATAACACTTCAAGATCAAGGCCGAGAGCAAGTACAAGCATACGGTTTTTCCCCAGGAGGGGCCGCAGACCTGCACAGTATGCTTTGGGCAAATAAACTCTTAAATAACACTGCGAGTAACCCCGTATTCGAATGTACACTTGGCAATATGGAACTCGAATTTTCATCCTCCTGCAGCATCGCGGTAACCGGAGCAGCAAACCATATAGAGATTAATGGTCAAATAAAACCGGCCTGGCAGTGCCACACCTTAGATGGACCGAGTCGAGTTACTATAGATCCACCACGCTCCGGAATTTATACCTACATTGCCGTTAAAGGCGAGCTTCGCGCAAATAAAATACTTAATAGCTACAGTACCGTCGAGCGGGAAGAATCCGGCTTTAACGCTGGACACCCGCTCAATACGGGACAAACTCTTGAGTTTATAATCCACAGAAAAAGCACCTTGCCTTATGCGGTTCCGTATCGGTTTAGGCCTGATTACAGCGAAAATTTACCATTACGCCTTATACCTGGCTTTCAGTTTTCACAATGCCAGCAAGACCAAATACAAAATATTTTTGACTCACACTACACCGTTCATCCCAACAGTAACAAAATGGGATACCGCTTGACAGGCGGAAAACCGATCCATATTGACTCAACTATTTTATCCGAAGCAACCCCGCTGGGAAGTGTACAGATTCCACCTGATGGTAACCCCATTATTTTAATGAAAGACAGGCAAACTATTGGAGGGTACCCGAAATTGGGCTGCATATATCAAACAGATATTTTTCAGTTAAGCCAACGGAGGCCTGGACAAAAAGTGGCATTTCAACTTGGCAACCTATCTGAAGCAGAAGAAGAATTGCGACAACTCTACCGTTTTCTGCGCTAAGAACTTAACACGACGTTTTTATCTCTGAGCTTTACCGCCGCTGTTTTCCAGCCAGATATCCAACTCATCACTCGGCATGGGCATTGCATAGAGGAAGCCTTGCACTTCATCGCATTTCAGTTCTTTTAAAATTTCCAGCTGTGATGGTTTTTCCACACCCTCTGCAACTACTTTTAAATCCAGGGTTCGCCCAAGATGAATGATCATCTCCACGATCTCACGCCCATGCTCTGTGTTACTGGTATGAATGAATGACTGATCGATCTTAAGCCTGTCAACGGGCATTCTTTGTAAATAACTTAACGATGAGAATCCCGTTCCAAAGTCGTCAATCGCTAAAGCGTAGCCCAATTCTTTGATGCTTTTTAAAAGCTTAATAACACCTACCACGTTATCCATCGCAATGGATTCAGTAATCTCCAACTCAATAAAGCTTGGATGGATGTTAATATCTTCCGTAATTTTCTTTAATGTCTTGATTGCATCTTTGTGTAACAGCTGTGCCACTGAGTAATTAACGGACATCTGAATATCATCCCAGCCCGCATCTATTAACTCAGCCATTTTTTTGCAGGCCTCACGCAAAACCCATTCACCCATGCGAATAATCAAGCCCGACTGTTCAGCAAGAGGAATAAAATCCTGGGGTGGAATCAAATCCCCTTCGGGGGTTTGCCATCGCAGTAGCGCTTCGAAACCGCGTAATTTCGATGTTTTTAAATCAAACTTGGGTTGATAAGCCAAAAACAACCGGTCTTCATCAAATGCGGTTCTCAGATTTTTTAGCAACTCCAACCGCTCGCGAGCTTCCACAACCATGTTTTTATTAAAGCTGACCACTTCACCACGGTTTTGCTGTTTTGCCAGCTTAAGGACAATACTTGCATCCTTGATCGCTTCAGAGCCGCCCCCTTCAATATCCTGAAGCGAGACAATACCAGCAGTTGCAGAAATGGCTTGTTGGTCCCGCCCGATATCAAAAGGGAAGTGAAAGGCACTTAATATCTGACTTTGCTGTATATGTTTATCCGGGCCAAAAATACCAAATGTATCACCGCTTATGCGCGCAACTGTGCACGGCACAGGGAACCTGTTAGAGAGCCTCTGCCCGACAGCTTTCAGTAACTTGTCACCATATTCCTGACCGAGTGCCGCATTCACTTCCGAGAAATTATCCAAGCCAACCATGACTAATGAATAATCTGGCATATCATCCTGTTTAATCACCCGATCAATTTCTTCGGATAATGAATTTCGATTTGGCAATCCTACAAGCGGGTCGTAGTAGGCGTAGCTACTGAGACGATCTACCAACGTGAGATTATCTGCGCAAACAGAGATATTACTGCAAAACAATTCAAGCAGCTGCTGATCCACTGCATTGATTTTGCCCGAACTCATGACAAAGCAACTCATATCTCCGCGGGAATCGCTACCCAAATATAATGCGAGTCCGCGCTTGTGAAACACGTTGCAGCGATTATCCAGGCTTTGCACTAATAAGGATTTGGCTTCGGATTCATTTAGATCATTTAAAGGATGATCAATCAAAGAACAATAGTGACCTGCGGCAGCAATAATCTGGGGTGATTCTTCACCCTCAGAAAGGAAACGACGCCTAACACAGATCAACCCTTCAGGTGGAATACTCAGCAAACCGGATAAATGAATAATGACGCCCTGCGCAAAATCATGCAGGCCTTTTTGAGTCAATAACTCGGAGCTGGCCCGAACCAACATATCCAAGCTTTTTTTACCGGCTTCAATGGCACGTATCTGGTTATACGAACGAATTGCTGTAGTAAGCGCAGCATACAGTTTTGTCTGATTCAGTTCGGATTTAAGTTTATAGTCATTAATATCGTAATCTCGAATCACTTCGATTTCCGGTGCCTGGTTTGGCTGACCTGTGCGAAGGATAATTCGGGAATCATGAATATTTAATTCATTGCGAATGACGTGCACCATATCTAACCCCGAATTCGGAGTTTCCATTACCACGTCTAATAAAATAACCGCGATATCCTTAACCGTTTTCAATACTTCCACACACTCGCGCCCGGAATAAGCGTGATGAAATTCCAATGATCTACCCAATATTTCGGTATTACGTAAGGCAAATGCTGTCGCAGAATGAACATCTTTTTCATCGTCAGTGATCAGGATTCGCCAGCTCTTTACAGAGTGACCATCAAACTCACCATCTGACATGTCTCCGCCACCGGGTTCTTCGGCGAAAACCATCAATTCATCATCGCCTAGATTGTCTGTCATTCAGTACCTTCCTTTACGGAATCGTTAGCTTCTTCAGGAGCATTTACCGGGAATTCGATTTTAAACAGGGTTCCCTCACCAACCTTGGAAATAACTTCAATACTGCCACCCAATACTCCGGTAACAATGTTATGCACAATGTGCATACCTAAACCATTGCCCCCTTCCCCCAGTTTAGTGGTGAAGAAGGGGTCAAATATTCGCTTCAGATTTTCTTCCGGTATGCCAACGCCATCATCACTGATTTCCAGGTTCACAACTTTATCAGTATGAACAACCTTGAGTTTTATATTGCCCTCTTCCCGGTCTTCAAATGCATGAATAAGTGCGTTGTTTAATAAATTGGTAATAATCTGTCCCAGAGGGCCAGGGTAACTATCAAGCTCAACCTCACCTTCCATCTCAAGATCTACGGTGTAGGGTGTATGCTTGAACATCGGAGAAAGCGTAACACGTGTTTCACGCAGCATTTCGCCCAAACGGAATTTCCTACGGTTCGCAGATGCACGGTCTACCGCCACCTGCTTGAAGCTGCTGACGAGTTCCGATGCTTTTTCCAGACTCGCACACACCAAGTGTGAACCTTCTTCCATCTCCAGAATGTATCTATCCAAAGCAGAGCGAGTCATACCCTCATTCATTTTTCGGCGAATAGAACGGGTAGCATCGGAAAGAGAAGACGCGACAGTTAAACCGTTGCCAATAGGCGTATTCAGTTCATGTGAGACACCGGCAACCAAAGATCCCAATGCCGCAAGCTTCTCTGACTGAACCAGATTCCCCTGAGTCACTTGTAATTGATCCAGAGTATCTTTTAGCTCCTTATTTAAGTCCACCAACTCCGTCGTGCGCTCACGTACACGATCTTCCAGAGTGGTAAAAGATTCCTGCAACGACTCTCTCATTTTTTCCAGTTCGTGTCGTAACACACCGAACTCATCGTTATTCATTTCCGGTATGGATGTTTTTAAGTCGCCACCCGCAATCCCGGATGCAGCCGTCTTCAATTTGCTCAATGGCGCAATCACACGAATCTGCAGGAAGTAACTGATTAACCCTAAGGAAAAGACCAACTGAATAACGATTATCGTTAACAGACGGCTGGTTTCGTTCTTAGCTATTTGTTGCGCCAACTTAAGGCTGTAAACCAAGGCAACTGAACCTATGATCTCGCCTTCAAACTCGATATCACGCTTTAACCGAATACTGTTTTCGTTTTCTTCAAAGTCCGGACTGGTGTACTCGAGAAAGATACCATGCTCAACGTCCGTCACAATGACTCTCAGAACGGACGGATCGATTTTGACGCTGTTCAGCAAGGGTTCCCCTGCCGACGTGGAAATAGTCCACAACGGCATAGTCATGCCAGCTTGTAAAAGATCAATATAGTTTTCTGCTTTTGATTTTATTTCGAGGTTTATCGTCTTCTGGTAATTTTCATCGATCAACAGCCAACCTGCCCCAGCAGCAGGAAGCACAACAGAGATAAAGACCACAATACTCAAAAAACGCTGGAGATTCTGAGCTTTACTCTTGTACCCAAAAACCTTTTTAAAATGGTTTACTAAAGACATCGACCCGCGAAGCTCACCTATAGTCAAAATGCGCAATCAGATATAATACAAACGAATATAAAGCCTCAGAATATGCCGGCAAATTCATAACTAGCTTCTATTCAAATAACATTTGTTAATAAACTATAGTTCAGTCCCGGCGATTGTTGACAAAACTATTGACGCTTATCTCATTTTTCATTCTTCGCCGAATTTACACCCTATCCATCCTAAACATTTAAGCGACATTCATTTACAATAGTCTGAACCGTTAAAGCGCATTACTATAACTATTTCACTAAAACATCATAAATAATTCAGTACTTAAGCATGGCAGCCAAGATCATTTTCGGCAAAAGAACCTCGTGTTTAACTCAGGTATTGCTGGGTTGCTTGCTTATTGCCCAAACAGTCCACTCTTCCGAAGTAAAGTACTGGAGTGAAAGCCACAGCCTTGGGATTCAGCCGTACCAGACAGAAATTATTGAAAAGGCACTGGATCTATCTCGGGATAAATTTGGCCCTTATTCTCTCTCTATCGAGACTCGCTTATTTAGCTCACAACGATCAAAGGTTGAAGCTGAGAAAGGGCATGCTATCAATTTGATGTTTACATCAGAATGGGAGGGCTCCCATGTTGAAGCAGATAAAATTGAAAAAATACACCACCCATTTTTAAAAGGATCGTTAGGTTTTCGTAGCTGTATCATTCATAAAAACCAACTCAGCAGATTTAATGAGATAAAAACGGAGGAATCCGCAAAAGGTATTTCTCTAATACAAGGTAAAGATTGGCTGGATACGGATATCTATAAATCTGCGGGCTATCAAGTTACAACTGTCGATAGCTTTAGCAGCATGCTGTATATGATTGAACGAAATCGAGTGGATTGTTTTCCGCTGAGCGTACTGGAAATTGACGCGGTGTTAAACCACTATAAGGAAGAGTTTCCAAACCTGACGATTGCACCCAACTTTTATTTCTTTTACCCGCTAAGAGTTTACCTCGCCATTCCCAAAACAGAACCGCTACTACTGCAGAGAATGCGCTACGGCATTAATCGTCTCAGCGCATCCGGTAAAATTGATAAACTCTATAATCGATACTATGGCAAGCAGCACATCAATCTGGGCAAGAAAGAGGCAAGACTCTTTATTATGCCTAACCCTTATTTAACTGCAGAAACCAATCATCAGTATATTGATGAGTTTAAGAAACATTCGAAGTTAGCAAACTAGCGCGATTGTAAGTTTCAAATTTATCCCCAATCATTTATATACCTAGCCGGCACTCCTGCAAAAACACAAACGCTTACCTGCAAACACTTTCAAATTCGCAGAACCATTATGTTTATCAATTAAGAATATTCTGGTAGAAAATTCGCAAGCACGTTAGGAGCGCTCTAAATTCATACGCAACTGAAGTTATATATGGCTGCGCCTTGTCTGCTATAAAAAATAGTTCGATCCAAGAGCACTCAACACAGAGAAGCTTGTCACCACCTTTTTTAAGAGACATTTTTAGCGTTAGAAACAAAATACGGCATGACAATGGGATAAATAGATTTAGAAATATAGACATGGCTTTGGAGTATATTTCTATTAAAAAGAACCCCGAGTTAAATAGTTACTGCTTTTATTCAGATGACCTGTAAGTCTGAAACGAAAAAAGCCACCCATAGAGAGTGGCTTTATCAAGGAAGGAATATCCCGACCAGATTTAGGCGGGATTTTTTAACTATTTAACCATGACACTGGAAGCGTAAAGATACCAGGAACCATGTGGCGTCCATTGTTCGACCCAACGCCAGTTTCCATAATCTTCGGCAGCCATCCAGTCAATTCCCCGGCCCTCTGGGTCTTCCATTTTACCGGTGATACCATTTGATATACCGCCTTTTACCATAGCCCCGCCACTTTCTGAATAAGCAGGGTTTTTCACTCCAAAACCGTAGAGCATGCAAAGGTCATAAGGGTTTTTGCCCAAGATCCAATCCATACTGGACTGTGCAAACACTTCCAACTCTCCCGCGAACTCAACCAGATCTGCCTGATCAGATTTCGCGAACAGTTCTTTTGCCAATGTCGCAGCTGAAGCCAATGAGGCTAGACGAGCACTTTCACCCTGCCACCAATAACCGGTTTCGTTGTTATGTGGAACAAAAAAGCCTTCCAAGACACCGCTGGTATAAGTTTGTTTTTCAAAATCAAACGTCTGGAAATTTTGTCTGGGGTAATTAAAGGGGTTCGCCACTTTTTTATCCAGAGCAAGTTGGTAACGAAGTGCTTTTTCAACAACGGCTTCGACGTTTTTACGCGCTACATCGTCAGTTTCTACCTCTCGATATTGCAAAAGGGCAACAACTGGCATACCCGCTTCTACGGCATGATAATAAGGACGAACTTTACCATCCGCGATGAAATAGCCCTCATCGCCCATTCGACCAAGAAGCGAACTGGCACGCTGGCGCGCGTAAGCAAAGTATTCGTCTTTCTGTGTTGATTTGTACAACTCAATTGCTGCAATCAACGCAGTGTAGTCATCAATGATATTTTCTTTTCCATCATCGCAATATTTAAGGTTGTTAACCTTTAAGTGAGCAAACGCAGTTTCCGCGTCCGCCAAATATTGCTCGGCAGTAAATTCACTGGCAAATCCGGTTTCCTTCTTCAAGCGATAACCACGAGCCAACGCGGCAATGGCGATGGCACCACCCTCACGGAAAGCCGCCTGGTAATTTGGCGTGTACTCACCCTCTAAACCTTTATAACCTGTAATATAACGATTTTGATCCATACCCCAACGATCGAATACTGTTGCATAAAAGTATCCGTCTTTACTCAAGATACGGTGTAAATAATCCGTTCCCCAGAATGCTTCTTCGAGTACCTTATCCGTTAGGCCCAATTGCTTAAATTGCTCTCCCGCATTTTCATAAGCAGACATAATAGACCAAGCAATAAATGAACCTTGCTGAGGCGTGAAATAATTTGAGTAGGAAAGATGCGAGAGGTACTTACCAGTTTCACCACCAGCATCATTCCAGCCGCCATACACATTGATCAACTCACCAGTATCAATAATTGGAATCGCTTTATCTCGCTCACTGGTATTGCGATTAATCACAAAGTATTTAAAGACGTCTGTCATTGTCAGGTTAAACAATGCGTTCTTCGCCACATTGAAGGCAGGGGAAGTTGTTTTGCTTCCGTTTGCCAGGGTAGCTTGTAATTTAAATGTGCCTGATTGTTGAACAGAAGAGAAATCCACTGTGTAATGTTTTTTGCCTTTTCCCCATTCGGTAAAAGACTGACTTGCTACCGCGTCTAGGTTAGCAATGGTTTCCCCGTTTTGATCAACGAGAGAAACAGAAGACAATTGTTGGTCATCATCCGTAACCACGACGGCGTTTTTGGCTCCGTCAATATCAAACGCTACCTGATTAACGTGGATGCTTACTGCAGCATCACTTGGACGCAATGATTGAGTTTGTGACTGGGGATGATCCTGATTGGACCCGCAAGATACGAGCGAGAGCAGAAAAGTGCAAAGAAGCCCAATGCAGAGGAAGCTTGTAAATCGTTGTTTCATGACGACCCTCTTGGAAAAAAGCGCCTAACTGGCTGCGAGCATTAGCCAGTTAGGACTAAGCAATAAAAAGGACAAAAAGACGCTTCCTAGTGATAAAGCATCTTCT
Source organism: Teredinibacter sp. KSP-S5-2 (assembly GCF_032773895.1). Classification (NCBI taxonomy): domain Bacteria; kingdom Pseudomonadati; phylum Pseudomonadota; class Gammaproteobacteria; order Cellvibrionales; family Cellvibrionaceae; genus Teredinibacter; species Teredinibacter sp. KSP-S5-2. The sequence goes on from NZ_CP120416.1 coordinate 4,119,519, forward strand.
CAGTCCACAAGTAAGAAACAAAACACTCACCTGAAGACAAGCAAGACCACACACCTTGCTGTCTCCATAATATGCGCCATATTGAACCACTGTCAATACTTACAACCATTGGATTTATTTATTAATCTATCAATAATCGCAATTAGCCAATAACTTATGCCAAGGATAGTATTAAATGCAGTGAAAAATAGACCAAAGTCTATTCAAGTTAAAAATCCAGAGCCATTTTGTCCGTGAATACAAAGATACGCGTTTGAGACAGCCTCTCAGTCATAAGAGAGGCTTGATAGAGAATGATGCACTCCCCGCACAAACTTGCAGGGGGAAAGATTTCGGCAACTATAAGCGTCCTACTTTGGGGCGATTGTTCCGCCTTAACAGACCTTCAGCAGCGGCTTCTCGATGGTCTTCGTTGTGGAGAACATCCAGGCGCGGTGCCATCATTTCATAAATAGGTAAAACCGCCGCACCCAGTATGGAACTCTCTTCCTGATGATGAGCGAGCAACACGCGGTGTTCAGGGTCTGCAATCCCACCCCTGACAGAGTTCAACCAGGGCCTTGCGTCTTTCAGTAGTTTTTCCACGATGGCCTTCGGAGCCGTCCCACCAATAATAATGGTTTCCGGGTCGAGCATATTTTCAATCACACACACTGCATTGCGCAGATGCAAGCAAGCTTGCTGACACCATGATTCCAGCACCGGATCAGACTCAGCCAACAGTCCTTCCAACTGATCGGTTCTCGGAGCCAGTAACCCCTGAGATTCGTAATACTCACTCAGAGCGTGCAATGAAACGTAGCGCTCAAGACAACCCCGGTTTCCGCAGTAACACGGCTTGCCGTCCGGAAAAATCGGAATATGGCCAAACTCCGTTGCGTTGCCGTTTGCCCCTTGATAAGCCGAATGACCAGTGACCAACACACCACCGGTACCGATACCAAAGTGGATATAGAAGAAACTGCGTAAGTTTTTGGCGGCACCAAACAGTGATTCACCCAAGGCACCAGCCACACTGTCCACGCTATAGAAAACGTGATAGCCCGACCTTTCGTGCAACTCATCCAACACACTTAAATCCTTCCAACCTTCAAATGCTGTTGGACCAACAAAGCTCAGCTCCTTGGCATCGAACGGGCCAGGTAGAGAAACGCCTATTCCCCATATCGTCGCATCCATTTCGACCGAGGATTTGAGTTTCTCGATCATGCTCAACATTGTTTGCAAACACAGTTGTGGGTCATTGGTATCGACTTCAGCCCTCTCCATCGCCAGAATTTCCCCCACCAAATTCACCATCGCTGCAGAGGCATGACCAGACTCAAGATAGATGCCAATAGACATCCCCCCCTTGGGGTTCAAGGCAAAAGCAATAGGAGGTTGGCCACGGGATTTCTCCACTTTACGCCGCTTGGAAATAATGACCCCGATAGATTCCAGTTCCTGTGTGATATTTGCAACTGTTTGCGGGCTCAACGAAACCAGATCAACGATCTCCTTACGGGATATTTCCCCTGCCCGCCGAATCACATCCAAAACAATTCGTCGGTTATATGGCGCACTGGATTGCTGGCTTGTGCCTCTTGATACCATTAACTCCCCCAAAATCCTGATTTGATAATTATTAAAGCCCGTGCTGGAAATCTTCGTACCACGTTCCAGCAAATTCACTTCTATTGTTAGATGAGTTTCCGATCAATGAAACAAAGGCTGTGTCGGTGTGTTCTAGCCGTATTCGAAAGGAATATTAGTGGATTATAACTTAATCAACCTAAGCCGATAAGATATCTATCAAATAAATACATCTAATGATTGTATTTATTGACAAGAACATTATAAATCGCTTAAATGTCTATCAACACAGGCTGTTTTTTTGCACTAGAGGCAGAACGACCCCTTTTATCAGCTGTCGAGCTTCTCTCTGCGAACAACAGACAAACTAGCAAATCATCTCAGGAGCTTTTGCAGTAATGAGTCCTAGTTCTCCCAAACTCACCATCATTGGCGATGTTGGCGTCGATGTTATCCTTGGGCCAATTAACGACTGGCCAGAAATCGGTACCGAAACCATTACTGAAAAACATGAACTCAGGCCTGGTGGTTCGGCATGTAATACCGCTCTAGCATTAAACTATGTGGGAGGTGAGTACACCTTGCTTTCCCTGGTTGGCAACAATCACTTTGGTAAATGGCTCTCATCTCACTTTGCCAATACCAACAGCTATTTCAGCGAGTGCAATCAACCGACAACAATGTCTGTTTGTTTAACTCACTCCTGCTCTGAACGCACTATTTTTACAACCAAGGGGCACCTTGAGCATATGGAATACGAGCACGCGGTCGCCAGATTGGCCCCTGCTCAGTCAGACAAGGATATTGTTTTACTTACCGGCGTATTCCTGACCCCCAAACTCCGAACCACCTATATCCAACTCCTTAAGCATCTTCATGATCTGGGTTATCAAGTTGCGCTGGATACTGGCTGGCCCACGGGAGGATGGAACGCTGAAGTTCGACGTGAAGTTCTGGAATGGCTACCCTACATTAACCACCTACTGGTAAATAAAATCGAAGCGTTTAACTTAGCCGACACACAAGACATATCCGCAGCAATGGATATGATCCATGAATGCATGCCTGAAGGCGCTACCCTGGTAGTCAAACTGGGCTCCGAAGGTTCAATGGGAAGGCAAAACGGCAACACAGTTACCGCCAAGGCTCAGCCCGTTGAAGTACAAGACTCGATCGGTGCAGGAGACTCCTTTAATGCAGGCTATCTTCACGCACGCATTCTCGGATTAGACTTGTACACATCATTGGAAACCGGTTGCAATCTGGCTTCCACAGTCATCAGTCGAAGCCCAAGAGGCGATATTCGCGACGGTGAACTGGCAGTGCTGGCAGAAACTAAAATTACAGCTTAAATTATCCGTTCTTCAACGAGGCTAAGGCTATGAAAAACAATAATATGATCGTACTCTTCATCCTCTGCCTGTGGTTTGTCATTTCGTTTGTCACCAATATTTTAGGGCCCTTGATGCCACTAATTATTGAGGGCTTTGAAATCAACAACACCATGGCGGGCTTTCTTCCGTTTTCTTTCTTCCTAGCCTACTTTTTGGTGTCGATCCCGGCAGGTGCGATGACAGAATCTATCGGCCCGAAAAAAGCCATGCTTCTAGCATTTAGCGTCAACTTGATAGGCACGGCAATTTTTTCAATCTTCCCTGTTTATGGTGCAGCACTAATCGCTCTATTCTTCATAGGAATGGGCATGGCGATGCTTCAGGTAATCATCAATCCGCTAATGCGTACTGCTGGCGGTGAAGCCCATTTCGCCTTCTTCTCTGTTATGGGACAGTTGGTATTTGGTCTGGCCTCATTTGTTAGTCCGTTTGTTTTCTCTGCTCTTATGGCCGAAATTGCGAAAGGTGACGCCAGCGCAATTGCGCAAACAGTTGCTAGCCTGACTCCTGAAAATCTTGGCTGGGTTTCATTCTACTGGCTGTTTGCTGTGATCTTTATTGTCGTACTGGCAATAATTTCACAAATGAACATCCCTCGCCTTCAAGTTGCCAGCGATGAGCTTTCCAGCCCAGCTGATGTTTATATTCAGCTATTGAAAAAGCCACAAGTGATCCTGTTTGCACTCGGTATCGCTGCATATGTGGGCACAGAACAAGCATTAGCGAATTGGATGTCACAATATTTGTCAACGCACCATGGTGTTGACCCAACTAAAGAAGGTGCTCAAGCAGTTGGACTTTTTTGGGGACTGATGTCACTAGGTTGTATCTTAGGCCTGGGCCTGCTGAAACTACTGGACTCAAAGGTTGTTTTACGACTTTTCACGCTAGTTGCCATGTGCTGCTTGGCGGCAGCAGTTTTCGGTAGCAAGGAGATCGCTCTAATGGCCTTCCCTGCAACCGGCTTTTTCATCTCAGTCATGTTCTCTGTGATATTCTCTCTCGCACTGAACTCCAGTAAAGACCACCACGGGGCCTTCTCAGGCATTTTATGTTCAGGTATTTTTGGCGGAGCCTTGTTACCCCTCATTGTGGGTATCGCTGGTGATTTATACGGCCTGAAAGTTGCCTTGGTATTGCTTTATATCCCACTCGGCTTCATTCTAAGTATCTCTTTCTGGGCTAAGCCTCTTATCAATAACGAAACAATTTCATTAAGCAAGCTGTTCGGCAAAGAGGCCAACACCTAAGAAAGCTAAACACCAAAACCCGGATTAGAATTATTCGAAGCCCCTCTCCACGAGGGGCTTTTTATTTACCCGCCATCAAGACTGAAAACAAGAATAAAAAGATCTTTTTCACAATAAACATCAAAAAATTTAAAAAAATATCACCCTGGATTAATTAATCTATTAATTCTCAGTTTTTTTAAATTTTGTTCTAAAAAATCAGGGTTAAGTAAAAATATTGGTAATTGGAGTACCTCTGTTGTGGTATTTCTCAGTAGGCCAGCAAAATCAGACGTCTATATCCTCGCGTTTTCACATAAGCGAGCCGCCTTCCATTCCAAAATGACACTGAAATTAACTTGCGAACAACTGAGTCACTATATTAAATATAAATAGGAACTTTCTAATAAACACATACTACAGGGTAAATGCTACTATTTACCTACAGATGAGTTTTACTTGAGACATTTTTGTGGCGATTCAAGACGACTGGTCTCATCCGGAAATGCTTTACACCCTATACACAGGCATAGTGACGGGAGAAGAGCTTTTAGAGACCGCATTAAAGAAAAGTGGCGACCCTCGCTTTGATGATGTGAAATACATCATCGGGGATTGGACGGAAGCGTTGCTTTCTTATGTCTCTGCGGAAGAGATCAAGCAGTTAGTTGCCTACCACAAAGGCATGACCAAGACCTGCCCTTACGCCAAACTTGCCACAGTCGTAAATCGTGATAGAAGCGGAAATGCTTTAGCCGCTTGGTACAAATTACTCTGTGAAAACCTTCCCTGGGATGTCGAGATTTTCTACACCCTAGAGGATGCCGAAGAGTGGCTGGAAGCTCCAATCCCTCGTCGGCTCCTTAACGAATATGCAGCACTACACGTCGCTCCCCAGGATGACGACGATGCTCCCATAGATACACACCCTGCCACGTCCCAAGAGCGAGACGTCCGTCCATAACCGGAATAGACAAGCTTGTAGCCGTAAGTGTCGCCTTAATATGCGCAGGCATATCATCCGCCCCCTCCAGAGTATGGGTGTAAAGTGGGTCATTCTCCGGCACCAGCCGGTTTAACCAGGCCTCCAAATCACGTTGCGCAGACGGGTCATAATTCTCCTGAATGATTAAGCTTGCAGAAGTATGCTGAACAAACAGCGTGCACAAACCTTCACCCCGGCTTTCTCTCCCCTCTGAACTCGCCCACTCATCGACTCTAGGTGTAATAAGATGGGTAAAACTAAACAACCCTTGTGAACGAACAGGCACCGACAAAACAGCTATCACACTTTTCTCCTTAATTTATCGTGACTTCTTACTATATCACTCTACAATTACCCCGGAAAAATTATCATTCCCAGACTCACCCTCTTCGTCTCCACTTTTAACAGAATTAAAGGAAAAAGCTTAATGTTTGGCTTTTTTGAAAAACTTGTTGCTCCATTTCCGTCCAATGATCCAGAACAACCACCCAGTTCCCTGGTGGCATTTTGCCTACATTACTGCAAAGGCTCCGGTAGATATTTGTTTTTAATGGCACTGTTAACCGGTGCTATTGCGATATTGGAAGTCTCCCTATTTGATTTTCTCGGGGAGTTGATTGATATCCTCAATAGCAGCAAGCCCGAAACACTACTCAGCGAACATAGCTCACTATTTGTCACCTATGGCACGGTGGTATTAGTTCTTTTACCTATTTCCGTGTTAATCCGCTCATTGGTTGTTCATCAAACCCTACTTGGTAATTTCCCAATGCGAATTCGCTGGCAAGCTCATCGCCACTTGCTTGGGCAAAGCATGAGCTTTTATCAACATGAATTTGCGGGACGTGTTGCAACCAAGGTGATGCAAACATCGCTATCCGTTCGTGAAAGCGTAATGAAGTTATTGGATGTATTGCTGTATATATTAATTTACTTTTCCAGTGTGGTAGTGCTTGCCGCCAGTCTCGATCTTCGTCTGGCCCTACCATTGATTGGCTGGCTCATCGCCTATTGCACTATTTTGTATTATTTTTTGCCCCGACTTAAAAATATTGCTCAACGACAAGCCGATGCCCGTTCTGAAATGACTGGAAGAATCGTCGATACTTACACCAATATTTCAACGGTAAAACTGTTCTCTCATTCACGCAGAGAGGAAAATTACGCAAAAGAAGGAATGAAAAATTTCCTCACAACTGTCTACCCTCAGATGCGTTTAGCCACGGGTTTGGATGTAATTGTCTGGTTATCTAATGCGGGACTGATTGCTTCAACCGTTTTTATTTCGGTGTGGCGGTGGATGGAAGGTAGTATCACAACCGGAGCTATCGCCGCAGCCATTGCTTTAGTACTGCGTTTGTACAGCATATCGCAATGGGTAATGTGGGAGATATCCGGCCTGTTCGAAAGCATAGGTACGACTACAGACGGCATGAATACGCTTTCCCAGCCGAAAGAGGTGCAAGATACACCACAATCCAACCCGATCCAATTAACTCAGGGAGCCATTAGTTTTACCCACGCTTGTTTTCACTACGGCAAGGGAAGTGGCGTAATCGACGACTTGAATATTGATATTAAACCTGGAGAGAAAATTGGTTTGGTTGGCCGATCCGGTGCCGGGAAATCCACATTGGTAAACCTGCTTCTCCGTTTTTATGATGTCGAACAGGGCACAGTTACCATTGACGGACAAAATGTCAGTGATGTGCAACAGGAAAGCCTCAGAGCACAAATTGCGATGGTGACTCAGGACACTTCGCTTCTGCATCGCTCGGTTCGAGAAAATATTTTATATGGCAAGCCGGACGCAACCGATGAAGAAATGATTGAAGCTGCAAAACAGGCTAAAGCCCATGAATTTATTTTAGGCCTTAGCGACCCATCAGGCAGAACTGGTTACGACGCACATGTCGGCGAACGTGGCGTCACGCTTTCTGGCGGTCAACGCCAGCGAATAGCAATAGCCCGGGTATTACTGAAAAATGCGCCAATTCTTATTTTGGATGAAGCCACCTCCGCACTGGATTCAGAAGTGGAAACCGCGATTCAGGAAAACCTGTATAAATTAATGGAAGGCAAAACAGTCATTGCCATTGCCCACCGACTGTCCACCATCGCGGCTTTGGATAGGTTAATTGTGATGGACAAGGGCAATATTATAGAGCAGGGTTCTCACCAGGAATTGATTAAACAAAAAGGAACCTACGCACAGTTGTGGGCACACCAATCAGGTGGTTTCCTTGGTGAAAACTAACGCTTAATAAAATACAAAAAATAATGGGGCGCAATACGCCCCACAGACCCAATAACTTAATCAATCAGAAAATATTACTTCAAGCAGGCAATCGACTTTTAACGACGCATGCCAAATCTCCGTAGTAGTTATTACTGTAGTTACACTGCATCCCTTTTACGGAATGACTTTGAGCCTTCTGCTTAGCGCTACTTTGTCGTCTGGGTTTATTTACTCGTTTCATATTCTTTCCTCCATCAGCTGGCCGACAGAATGTCAGTCAGTTAAATGTCTGTAAATTGAAAAAAAATGAATGAGTAAATCGATTTTGTTAAACTTTCGCTCGAATCACACCTAGATGTTCATCCAATTGGGCGCGGAACAACTTCATCAATAACTGAATATTATTCACACCGGCATAATTCAAGCGCGTAATAAATGCGATCTTTCGATGAGGGCCTGGCTCATTTAGATGAACTGCTCGCAAGGCCGAGTGCTCTTTTAATATTTGAGGCAAAGCCATATGTGGCACCAGCGTACTCCCCATTTTGCCTTCCACCATATGAATCAGGGTTCCCAAGCTGGTACCCGCCAAGGCTTCCGAACTGGTACTCGGCTGTAATTTACAGGCTGCCAGGGCGTGATCTTTTAAACAGTGGCCATCTTTAAGCAGCAATAATGACCCAGGGTCCAATTGATCGCTACGTAGTTCATCTGCCTCGGCATAGGGCAAGTCGTGATGGCATATAAGATAAAAATCTTCTTGCCAGAATTCAAAAGCGTGTAAGCCATCTAAGGCATAAGGTAGCGCCAACACAGCCGTATCCAATTCCCCTCGCCGCACCATATCCACCAGAACATGGGATTGCTCTTCGATGATCGTCAGCCGCAGTTGTGGGTACTGTTCACGTAAGGCCGGAAGCACCACAGGTAATAAAAAAGGGGCAATAGTGGGAATCACCCCCATTGAAATCGGGTAGGAGAGCGGCTGCTTTTCGCTTTGAGCCAACAAGGCCAACTCATCCACTTGCATACGAATGGACTGGGCCTTCTCCAGCACCAACTGACCGATAGGCGTGGTCATGACACTTTTATTGTCCCGCTCAAATAGCTGTATGCCCAACTGGGACTCCAGCTCGGAGATTGCCGAACTCAGTGCTGACTGAGATACAGAGCAAGCCTCTGCCGCCTTCTTAAAGTGCTTGGTCTTATCTACAGCCAGGGCGTAATGAAGCTGTTTGAGGGTAATCATAGTCCACCTTCAATTTTATCGAACGACATAATCAATTTTATTCGATTTTAAAGATCATTCAAGCTCTTTACCATGCACTCATGTTTTCAACAGGTGCAATCAAGCAGTCAACGCACCGAACTAAATGAATCAAAAACTGAACCCAAGAGGAAATGAGACATGGCAAAAATCAATCAGACAATCCCAGAGTTTAAGGCTGAAGCGTTTCACAACGGCGAATTCAAAACTATTACTTCCGATGACGTGAAAGGCAAATGGTCGATCTTTTTGTTCTACCCAGCCGACTTTACCTTTGTCTGCCCAACTGAATTGGAAGACATGGCGAAGTACTACGACGAGTTGCAATCTCTGGGCGTGGAAGTCTACTCCGTATCAACAGATACCCACTTTGTGCATAAAGCATGGCATGACACCAGCGAAGCCATTGGTAAAATCAAGTACCCAATGATTGGCGACCCAACCGGCACCATTACACGCGGCTTCGACGTGATGATTGAAGAAGAAGCTTTGGCTCTTCGCGGAACCTTCCTGGCAGACCCAGAAGGCGTAATCAAGGTAGCTGAAATCCACGATTTGGGGATTGGTCGCTCGGCAAAAGACATGGTACGCAAAGTCAAAGCCGCGCAATACGTAGCCAGCCACGATGGTGAAGTATGTCCTGCGGCATGGGAACAAGGCCAGGAAACATTGAAACCCAGCCTGGACCTTGTCGGCAAAATCTAAATAACAAAACGGGGCAGTTCGCTGCCCCTAGCACAGCTTACTAATAGGAAATAAACCATGCTAACGCAAGATATTCTTGATGCTCTTAAATCTTATACCGCCAATATGACACGGACGATTAATTTGGTGTTGCAATTGGGAGACCATGAAAAACGTTCGGAACTCGCCAGCTTCCTAACCAGTTTTGCGTCAGTATCCGACAAAATCATATTTGAGGAACGCTACCTGGGGGAAACAGTAAAGAGTCCGATGACCTTCGTATTGGAAGCGGACGGCGAAGCAACCGGCATTTCGTTTTCAGGTATCCCCAGCGGTCACGAATTTAATTCCCTGGTGTTGGCGGTACTGCAATTATCGGGAACAGAAATCAAGTTGGACGACACCGTTAAACAAATGGTATCTCAAATTGAGACACCCTTGAATTTTGAAATATTTGTCAGCCTAAGTTGTCACAACTGCCCGGATGTTGTGCAAACACTCAACCAGTTTGCTGTAATCAACCCGAATATTTCTGCTGAGATGATTGATGGTGGCGTATTCCCTGAATTAATTGAAGAAAGAAATATTCAAGGTGTGCCTTCGGTTTACCTCAATGGCGAAGTATTTGCCAATGGTAAAATCGACACGGCAAAAATTATTGAAAAGCTGGTAGAGAAGTACCCTGAAATTGCCAGCAGTTCAACTAAACAGGAAAAACTGCCTGTGCAAGATGTCACTGTGGTGGGTGGTGGTCCGGCTGGTGTTGCTGCTGCAATTTATGCCGCACGTAAAGGTTTAAAAGTCACCGTTGTGGCAGACCGAATCGGCGGTCAGGTAAAAGATACCATGGGAATTGAAAACCTGATTTCCGTTCCCAAAACAACAGGCCCACAGTTAACCAACGCATTGCATGGGCACTTACGAGAATACGATATTACCGTTCGCGAACACTTCCAGGTGGAGAGCATTGAGAAAGGTAATATAAAAACATTAACCTTAACGTCAGGCCAAGTGATTGAAACCAAAACATTGATTATTGCTACCGGAGCCAAATGGCGTGAGCTTGGTGTGCCGGGAGAAAAAGAAAATATCGGCAATGGTGTTGCCTATTGTCCACACTGTGACGGCCCGTTCTTCAAAGGTAAAGATGTGGCAGTAATTGGCGGCGGCAACTCCGGTATTGAAGCCGCATTGGATTTATCCGGGATCGTAAAATCCGTGACCGTATTTGAGTTCTTGCCCGAGCTTAAAGCAGATAAAGTTCTGGTGAACCAAGCGGAAGCTCGGGACAACATCAAAATTTTGAAGAATGTTGCGACTAAAGAAATTATTGCCGATAACGGCAAGGTGGCAGCGATTGATTACCAGGACAGAGAGACGGAAGAAGTTCACAGACAACATTTAGCCGGCGTCTTTGTGCAGATTGGTTTGGTACCCAATAGCCAATTTGTCAAAGGCATAGTGGAACTCACGCCCTATGGTGAAGTTATTGTAAATGAGAAAGGTGAGACCAGTGAGCCTGGTATTTTTGCCTGCGGTGATGTCACGACAGTGCCGTACAAGCAAATTGTGATTGCGATGGGTGAAGGTGCGAAAGCTTCTCTCTCGGCATTTGACTACTTAATTAAGAACGCATAACACCCCGACTCGGCCACGATCTATTACAGACGTGGCCTTTTTTATGTATCTGTTTTTACTTCACTACAACCCGATAAAAGTACTCAATTAAAGCTCGCAGTTGCTGTTCAAAAACCGCATAAATACATCCCTGTAGCTCACTCAATTCTTCCATGAATTGAGTGTTTTTGAACAGCAACGCCAAGCTTTCGCTTTTCGGTCCAGGTATATACCTCATTGTCATTAATTAACACTTAATTTTAACCGACAGCCAGTTCCTTGGCTTTTGTAAAGTCTGTTTTGCCTGAGCCCAGCTTAGGCATTTCTTCAACACGCACTATAGCGGACGGAATATGTAATGGATTACACTTATTCTGTAACATTTTTTCCCGCACCTGCTCTAAAGTTTTATCCGAATCCGTAAGCAAAATAATTTTTTCTCCCTTTTTATCATCCGGTAAGTTCACTGCCACAAATTCCAAATCATCTTCATCGAAAGCGTCTTGAGCTGAACGTTCCACTTCACTCAAACTCACCATTTCACCACCTAATTTGGCAAAACGGGAGTAGCGATCAACAATCGTTAAATAACCATCTTCATCCAGGTTTCCTTTATCTCCAGAAACATACCAACGCATACCATCAATTATTTTTACCACTGATTCTGTCTTTTCCGGGTTATTTAAATATCCCTTCATAACCTGTGCGCCCCCGATCAGGATCATGCCATCTTCTCCTGCAGGAAGCTCTTCAAACGTTTCTGGATCAACAATTTTAAAACTGGTGCCCGGCAAAGGCATACCTACGGTTCCGGGCTTACCACCTTTTTGCACTCTCCAATCCCTCATATTCATCTGGTCAGGCAGGTTCACCGCCGCAACCGGTGTTGTTTCAGTCACACCATAGCCTTCCAGAATATATTTATTAAATTTTTCAGAAAATGCGTGACGGACTTTCGGGTCTAATCGTTCAGCGCCGGATACAATAAATTTCAGGCTCTTAAACATCAACGGATGCAAACGGGTATTTCTAGCATAGATTCGATAAAAGGTTGACGTACCAAAGAGCACGGTCGCTTCATATTTCGCAATCAATTTACCCAAACCTAATGCATCCGTGGGGTCAGGGTGACATACCACAGGTATGCCCTCTAACAGCGGCATAAACTGCGTGACCGTCATGCCAAACGCATGGAACAACGGCAAGCTTGCGGTAATGACATCGTCGCCTTCTGAATTAAGCACATCGGCAACCTGACGTAGATTTGCCATAACATTTTTGTGACTGAGCTGAACACCTTTAGGGGCGCCTTCACTCCCACTGGAAAAAAGGATTGCCGCCAGAGATTCAGGATCTCGCCGAGGACAGAAAAGTATTTTCAACAACCAACCTGGCAATAAAATAACGCTCAAGAAATTCACAATACGCATAACTGGCGATATTGTCTCTCTCATCTCCTCCAGATAAACCGTGTTTACTTTTTCAAACACACTGTTTAGCTGAATCCCTCGTTTCTCCAGTTTATTAACAAAACGTTTAGACGTATAAATTGTTTTTATTTCAGCCTGCTCGACGGCAGATTCAACGGCTTGAGCACTGGCGGTGTAATTTAGATTTACCACCGTTTTACCACACAGCAACACTGCCATATTCATTAGCATGCCTGGCACACTGGTTGGTAACATAACGCCAACATTCTGTTCATGACTTATTCTTTTTACTTTTTGCGCCAACGTAATCGCACCAGTTAAAGCCTTACTGTTAGACAGTTCGCCACTTATTTCATCGGCCATACACAAGGATGATTTACTGGATTTACATTGATTTACCCAGGCATGGGTAATAGTTGGTAACTGCTCAGCGAAGTTATTCCAGGACAGAACCGACAAATCGAATACACGTTGTTTAACTTGAGAAGCATTTGATAAGCGATCCATAGGTTTACCGAACGAAGCAATCACCTCTCGACGTAGCGGCGAAACACGGTTGCGCTTGTAACCGGCGGAAGCACGCGAGAAACGGCTCCCCCATAAACCGCGCAGATAAAAAGGTTGAATCACAACGTCCGGGTTAGCTTGTTGTGCCGCCTGTTCAAAACCGCGTTTAAATTCCGCCAAGTGACCATTTTTACTGATCATGCCTTCTGGAAACAGGCACACCACTTTTCCATCATTCAGCAACTCAGCAACCTGTTCTAGCGATTTCTTACTGTTTTTACCTGGCGCAATCGGTATGCAACCAAAGAAATCCAGAAACCATTTTATGTACCATTTGCTGTATATGCTTTTTGCCATCACAAAATGGACTTGCCTTGGGTAAGCGATTTGAATTATGGCCCAATCAACCCAACTAATATGATTTCCCAGAAGCAATACTCCACCCTTTTCCGGTATGTCTTTCATTCCTTGAACCACAACTTTGTACGGGCGAGTCATAATTAACGTTAAAACAAAACGGACCAAACTCTGAGGCAGTTTTTTAATGGTATAAAAACACCCAACAGCAGCAACCACAGCGGTGATATAAAACAGATGCTTACTTTCCAGCCCAACCAAAGAAAACACAGCGGTTAACACCAGGAAGCTAAACATGAAGATATTCTGGAATAAGTTATTGCCGGCTAATACGCGACCTAACTCAGATTCTTTGGCATGAAATTGAATAATCGCATTTAGTGGAACAATAAATATTCCCCCCATAAATCCAACCAAAAAGAACAACCCGGCAAAGGTTGTCACACTGGACATACTGGGAATAAGCGCTACACCGATAGCAATACCAACGGCACCGAGAGGAATCAGTCCAGTCTCGATGTACCCTTTAGAAAACCGCCCGGCGAACATAGCCCCTAACGCAATACCAATACCTGTCGCGGCGAGAATCGCCTGAATAACAATGGTGTTGGTGATTTGCAGTTCAGCTTTAACAAAACTGGGAAATGCCGCGAGCATGACTTGGCCTATCGCCCAAAAAACAGATAAGCCAATCACGGATAACCAAATAACCTGATGACTAAACAGCGGCTTTAAATCTGCCTTTAAGGTTCTTCCTGTCAAAAACCGTTTTGCGTCAAAAGGTTCATCCGACAATTCCTCGCTCACTGTGGGCAACAGATAAACCATAATCAATTCAAGTGTTGCATTCACTACCAACAGCGCACCGATGGGGATAAGCAACTGAATGATTTGCTGTTTGTCGGTTACTCCTTCCGGGTAAAGCACTTCAAATAAGATCGAGAAAATAAACGTGCCTGCCAAAATGGCGATAATCGATATGGTTTGCACACTGCCGTTTGCGGAGGCCAGCTTTTCTTTACCAAAAAAGGATTTAATAAAGCCGTATTTTGCTGGTGAGTAAAATGCCGACTGTACAGCCAATAAGAATGTCATGGCAAAGGCAAGCCAGAACCAGCCGACGGCATAACACAGGGTAATGGCGATAGTTAATCCGACACCAGCCCATGCCGTGATCCTCATTACTTCGGTTTTAGGCTTTTTATCTGACAGCAACCCAGCCGGGCTGAACAACAAAATAAAGGGCAACAAAATTAAGGCATTTAATACGGCAGTAAGAATTACCTGATTTGGGCCGTCATAGACCTTAAACAGAATGTTTTGTATGGTGATTTTATGACCAAGGTCGACAAAGGCATTCAGGAAGACCGCAACGAAAAATGCGATAGCCCCGGATTGAAATCGTGATGTTTGCATAGCTCCATATCCCTGTATTTCTTTTCATATAGCGCCATCATCTCAAAGGCAGCAATATAAACAACCAAAAAACCAAAAGAATTAGATTTCATTGCTCAAAGTACCACATATTGATACCATCAGGCCATTATGCCTATTGAGATCCTGCCATGAAACAATCATCTTCTCTCCATAGCACCCTCAAAAAGCAACTTAAAGCACACGGCAAAACCTATAGCGATGTCGCCCAATGGCTCGAACTAAGCGAGGCATCCGTAAAGAGGTTGTTTGCAGATGAAAGCTTTAGCCTACAGCGCTTCGAAAGCGTTTGCGAGATGATCGACTTAACCGTTGCCGATATAGTGACACACATGGAAGTTGAGCAACCTCAACTACGGCAACTGGAAGAACATCAGGAAAAAGATATTGTAGAAGACTTGCCGCTGCTTATGGTGGCGCTGTCGGTCATCAACGGCTATAACTTCGACGAACTTATGGACCAGTTCACCTTCAGCGAGCATGAGCTTATTCAAATGCTGGCAAAACTGGACAGAATCAAACTCATCGAACTCCTACCCGGCAATCGAATTAAACTACTCATTGCACCGAACTTCCGCTGGCGTCCCAACGGTCCCATTCAACGTTTTTTTCTCGAACGAGTCCAGCAGGAATTTTTTCAATCCCGTTTTGAAAATGATGAGGAAATGCTATTGGTATTAAACGGGATTTTTTCCAAATCATCAAATAGTGAGATGCAAAAGAAAATTCGAATATTGGCCAAAGAGTTTAATGGCCTGTTACAACAAGATGCCCCATTACCACCCCACGAAAAACACGGTAACACCATGGTTGTGGCGATTCGAAGATGGCAGTACGAGCCGTTTAGAAAATATTTAAAACAGTAAATTGAGTCGAACTTAAGTGATAAAAAAGGGTTAGCCCGAAAGCCATCAGACTAACCCTTTACCCCTTTTATTCCAAAGTTACTGTTGCACTATCGCTTGGCGTCACAGCGGTCGAACCATCATTGTCGCCGACCGTTGCAGTAACAGTATTAGTATGTGGACTCGACCCCACCAAGGCATCAAACGAACAACTATAGGTATCGTTTGCTTGTCCACTGATCGCTAACACTTGCGGAACAACACAGGTCGTACTCACCACAGCCCCCTGCACCTGGGTAATATCACCAAACATGTTATCCATCAGTTGATTCAGGTTTAAAGACTCTGCGGAAGAATCATTCCGTACTGACACTTGATAAGTCACCGTTGCGGACGTTGCTGTTTTGGTGACCGTCGCTGCCGGCGCAACGTTTTCAAAATCTACCGTTGCATCGTCTGCAGCCATTAACACATTGCTATCGTCGTCAGTTCCTGTTGCTGTCACCACATCGGTTTCAGACGTATTGGCATCGCCTGCGACAAACACCATAAAACTACAGGAATAAGATTCACCCGGTAATAATGTTTGCGGCACGAGACAATTACCCTGACCATTCAAATCACCATGAATATCATCAACCAATGAATTAATGATGACGGTATCCACTGCCGAACCATTGCTGACCAAAACGCTAAAGGTAACGTTACCGCCAGGTTCAGGCAGCACAATCGGATCTGCCACTTTCACAACAGAAATACTGGATGGCACATCATTTACAACAACGGTGGCAGAATCCGAATCGGAAACAGCATTTCCCTCATCATCCGCACCCGACGCGGTGACCACATCCGTTTCGGTATAACCGGCATTTCCGGCAACAAACTCAGTAAAGCTACAGTTGTAGGTTGCCCCCGGAGCAATGGTTTGGGGCGCGCTACAGGTTCCCTTACCATTTAAATCACCGTAAATAGAATCGGTTAACAAAGAAATGATCACCGTATCACTCGATGCCAGACTGGTATTGGTAACGGATACCGAGAAGGTCACGTTTCCACCGGGCTCAAGTACTTCATTTACCGAAGGCGTTTTAGTAACCGAAATGCTGGGCAACTCATCCGTTATAGTGACTGTTGCATCGTCCTGCCCGCTAATGGCATTTCCGTGCGTATCCGTACCAGATGAGGTAACAATATTTGTTTCGGTGTCACCCGCGTTACCGGAAAGGTTGACCTGGAAGCTGCATGTATAAGTGTCTACGCCACCGACATTTCCGTCATCAACAGGAACAAACTGGGGAACAGAACATGTCGTACTGATAATATTATCGTGACCGGAAGTCGTCACATCACCGTAAATACTGTCCATTATGGCATTAATGGTGACACCATTATTTGGGTCAACACCAGTATTCGTTGTACTCACTGTAAATGTCACCACACCACCGGGTTCAACGAGAGAAGTCGGCGACGCTGTTTTTACAACTTTTAACTGCGCAGGTGGGACAGAGATAGGAACATTAAACCCTTCGTCACATCGACATTTTGATGGCGCACCAGGGAAAGCGTCTAACGGGCTGGTACACAATTCGTTGGCGCCGCTTTGTCGCCAGCTAGTACAATTAGGCAAATTCAAAAAACCGTCATTGTCATCATCTTTACACACCGCAGTTAATGTCACTGTTGGATGTAATGGGTTATGTCCAGGTTTATCAATGTCGCCACAGGTATCTTGTACATTGGAAATAATATTTGTGCCCGGAAATGGATCTGTCGTCCCGTCCAAATCAAGCCAAGGAGGGTCAGGCTGATAATCTAAAGTCGACACACTACAACTACCCGACACTGCGCCGTCACCATTTAAGTCGCCATCCGTTGCGAAATATATGCCGATATCATGGCGCTCTTTTGCCGTCACTTCCAAATCGAAAGTTGCAGTAAACGTAACAGTATCGCCCTGATAAGCACAGCCGTCATCATGAATAGTCAGCTGATGCGTTCCATCGGGATTGGTTGCCACACCAGAAATGGCTACATCATTTGCAGTACAGTTTGTGGTGAAGCCAGCCAGGTCCTGCATACACCCGGCGTTGATTGTATCGCCACCATAACTACCTGACGTTGCAAACAATGCACCCACAGCCAAGCAAGCGACCACAGTAAAACGATTTATTTTTTTAACAGACACTTCCATCACCTTTCCCTTTATTGGTTAAAAGTAGGCAAAGTGTAGACAAGGTTTGAAGCTCCACTACCTGGAATGAAAATTAATTTTTTGTTAAAAAAATTATTACGCCAAATTGGAATTTTTTGCCCCATAAAAATTATTTGGAAACCAAAAAATTGAACCAATTATTTTTTAAGAAGAAAAATCTTGATCAAAAAAGATTAAAAAATAACAGTTGATGTTTCACGCCACATTAAAAGTTTTGCAATCAAAGAAAAATCAAATACTACCTTATAGCTAAAGGCATTATTGAAAAGAAGAAAACTGTTAAAAAAAGTAACAGACCAACATTTCAGAATAATCATTACTGATAGCCTTAGCACTTAACATTCTTACCATTTTTCCTTTAGAAACATAACAAACATTTAGCCAACACAAGCCAGGCTTCGAGATTTAAAAAGTACGTGGATTTGTGAACAAGAGAGGTGTTAGGTAAAGCAAAAACACAAGAACGGGAAAGCGGCAAATCCTTAAATATAAAAATCAGGGGTAAATAATGAGCGATTGTCTTATCTGGTGCCGCAACTAATACAGATACCAGCTTTCACGCAACAGGCCCCTTACTTCTTAGAATAAGCCCATGTTCCCAGGGCAAAAAATCCCTCTTTCCACTTCTCCGAGCTTTTGGGCATGCCCACACTGGGGCGGACGAAACTCAAGATTCAAAAACACCCTCTGGTCGACTGATAGCGGTGAATACTCAGCCTTTCCATTAGCTTAAAGTTATAAAAACACACAAATCTAGTACTTTTTCTCTGCTTATAAGCATTTTCTAATTCTCCCCCCAAAAAGAGGAAAAACGCGTCACAGTCCCACATAGATCTAACTCACAGTTTTAAAAATGATCAAATAATATACAGAAAAGTGTTAACTAATACTCAAGAACTACTAAATTCAATCAATATAATGCAACGAAAGTACTAGATTTATTCGAGGTTATAGAAATGAGTACATCCTTCAAGCTTCTCGCCGCTCTTATTATCAGCTTCTCTCTTGCCGCATGCGGCAGCTCAAGCGATGAAGGCGCCACCGCTAGCGACCAAACCAGCAAGGTTGCAGAGACTACTAACTACAAACCCAAAAATGACACTGCAAGTGGCGGTGGTAACTCATCTTCCAACTCCAGACACAATAGAGATACAACTACTGATAGCGGCACCACAACAACCGACAGCACCACTACAACCGACAGCACCACAACAACTGACCCAACTCCAGTTAAAGTGTCAGCTGTTATTAGCTGGAACATCCCAACAACCCGGGAAGATGGCAGTGATTTAGGATTAGGTGAGATCGGTGGCTATGTGATTTACTACCGACAAACCAGCGATATGTACTACACCGAAATTACCGTTAACGACCAAACCATCAGCGAATACGAGATTGCAGACTTGGATCAAGGTGAGTATGAGTTTTATATTGTTGCCTACGACAGCAATAGCCTGTATAGCGCAGACTCCGCCCCAGTGATTACCAATTTAATGATTTAACTTCTTACCAGAATACGCAAGGACGCGTTCTCCTCCCCCCTACACCTAGTTTCTCTCTAAATTACACCGCCTACTTTTTCTCTTATTTTACTTACCCCCGAATGCGAAAGAATAACCTACCGCTGTGGACTTGGCAGAATCGGCAGCAACATATGAATTACCCCATATATTGTTGCAGAGCTTGATGACTTTCCGTTAAAACGGGTTGATAGCAACCTCGGGTGGCGAGATAGTGCAGGTTGAACACATTAAAATAGTGCCGCAATACCTCAGCAGCCTGTATCTCTCCTGATAATGTTAAACAACTGACCGCGGCCTCAGCAGTTGAAAAACGATCAGACTTCCCGGAATCTCGAACCGAATAGGACTTCACCAACGTGTCGGGCAAACTCAAACAGGTAGCATTATCCAACCAACGGCTCAGCATTATCATTCGACTACATTGTTTCCAGGAACCATCCAAAAGGATCAGTGTGATTTTCTTATCTGAGACTGGAATATTTTGAACAACCTTTCGACTGCGCTCTACTGAAGACTGATATGGAAAAACGATAAAACATTCACGTAACGGGTCATTCAATATTTTGAGTAAACCTGACTCTGGCTCACATCGATTCCATAAATACACCTTACTTTCGGGAAAAACATCCGCAATTAGACGCCCTGTATTTGTCGGTTTAAAAAGCTCAAGTCTGTGCATAAGTAAAACAAAGTCGAGATTACAACTCGCCTGCGGACGCCATGCACAAATGCAGACTTTTTCCGCCATTTGACAAGCTGCACAACGTTTAACACTTTTCCCTTTTGCCAGAAAAGGTTTGGTCGACTTTTTTAATTCCAGCTCCCTTAAGAGGGTATAATTATTTGAGTACATGATAAGAATTACATCGCCTTACGCGTTGCACAAATACGAAGGTTTCTCGGTGTAATATCACGCGAGCAGAAGCTCGCGAGTTCAACCTCACAACCACCTTCTTCTAAAAATAAAACCAAATCCAAAACTAACCACAATTCCAATGCACGTCTAAACCCGTGTGCAACAAGTTGCAAACGCTGAAACTCAGCATAGCGTTTTTCTGCACGAATTAAATATGGTTGAAAATCAAAATTCGGCGGAATAATTATAGATTTACGCTCAGCCAGAGTACGAATAACAAATTCCGCACCTTTTTTAACACTAGAAAAAGGTAAAGACACCGTAGACAGATATTCATCCACTCCTCGAATATCTCGTTGCACTAAATCAAATGCCATTCGCCATTGCCCCAATAACGCAACCTGACTGCGCACACGGGAAGAAGACGTTACCATTTCTTGCACAGCAAGACGAACCTGGTTTCTTGTTAATACCAAATTATTGCTTTGTGCAGTTTCAGATAGGGGAACGTAATTGCCCTTAAACCATTGATGATAACAACAGGGCGCCAAGACCAAGTGAGTAGCATTACTTTGTCGCCATTGCCTTAGTAGCGATCGATGGAGATCACCGCATGCATGTAGCGCCACGACAAAATCAGACGACAGAAAATCATGGTAATCTTTTAATACATCTTTTTGGCTGAACTGAACCGACTCGACCCAGGGTGACGCCAATGCTCGTCCGCTTTCACATAGCGCCTGTTGACATTCGACCGCATGTAATTTACTTCCCCAATAATTTGCCACCGCACGCCCCAGATACGATTTACCGGAACACCAATCCACCACCGTTTTGTTTTTTGTTGAGGGGACAACAGGTAAAGCACCAATAAAGGATTCAATTTGCGACCACTTTCGCCCTGGAACATCGACCTGCAATCTGGGATTTATCGTTACTCGATGATTCAACGCCGCCACTTCAGTTAATCGGATTACATTATCATACCCAGGTATATGCTGACTTAAGAACGGGGCTAAGACTTCAGGCAATTGATCCATCTTCCTAAAAGTCGCATCATCCATAGAAAAAAGCGCGTCATTCAGTTTCGGAAAATCTTCCCGCCATTGCATGTTAAAACAATAAAATGAGGACTCCCGCCAAAATGATTCAAGGAAACGTAAACTCTCGGTAAGTGCTAAGAAGTGGGCTTTAAACGGCATAAAGGTGTGGGTTCGACAGTAAATCCTATGTATGGCAGCAACCGCAATACGGTTTTTTATTTCGCCTTATATCCCAGAGATTCAGCGCTGTAAAGCCTTTGATTGCTTCTTTATTTTGGATTGACAACCACAGGAAAAATCTCATTTAAATCAACGAGATAAGGCCGAAATCAGGTTTATTTAATTCCGACTTTCTGTAGCCAGTCGTTTTGTCTACTTTTTGTGTTACATCAACCACTCACAAGCTCAAAACACACACAATCATCGACTGAGCTTTTATCTCTATTCAGATAAAATCTCATTCACGCAAAAGGAAACTAAGGAAGAATTATGCAGACAATAAAAAAAATCATCGGAGTAAGTACCGCTTTCCTTACCATGGGAGTCTACGCCGAAACACCGCAACCACAGGAGCAAGCTCCTGCACGCAGTAACGCCTGGTATATTGGCGGAGGAAGAGTTGACATTGATTCACAGATAGCCTCAGAACAAGGCATAGGCGATAGCGCCACCTACATAAAAGTGGGTTGGGTGGGGCAAAACAAAAACTTTGTTTACGGTGCCGGTATTTCGTATCTGGATTATTCAGATAACAGAAGCTTTAACCAGCAAGTCGAAAGTAACTGGGGGGATCGCTCTACAGAAAGCTCCGATGCCAGCGCATCCGCATTTTTTGGCGAAGGTGGCTACACCTTTATGCCATCAAAATATGTCGGTATTGATATGCTCGCAGGCATGGAACTGATTTGGCGATCAGAAAGAGGCATTGGCAACTGCTCAGATTGCTATGAAGAAGATATCGACGTTGACAGCGGTATTTATGTTTCGCCTCGCTTACGATTAATTGCCGATGGCTTTACCTTTTCAATAAGTTACCAGCATTATTTATCTGGTGATCTTGGTGGAACACCTCTGGTCACCCTAGGCTGGACTTACTAAACCTCTTTCCCCTTACCTACAAGCTTATAGGTAAGGGGCGAACCTCACAAAAAAGTATTGCTCTCTCTGAGTTAACAGCCACTATTCATCCTTTGCTCTCTTTGCTACATGTTACTTGAACCTGGCTAACGGTACGCCCAGCCAAATATATCAGCAACTTCAACAGGCCCGGCACTATCAGCGCATCATTTGCTCACCCATTTTTTTAAACTTTTCTCTTAATCGTAAACAACTTATCCTAAGCTAGGTTATTAGCACTCTCTAGTGCCTAAAAAAGCCTGAGAGGTCAAGACATATTTAAGAGAATACCTACAGTGAGAAAAACACTTATAACAACAAGGTTACAAATTTTGATTCAGGCCAAAGGTAAGCAATACTGTTAAGTATTGTAACAATATACACACAAATATTTCGCCTTGTGTACTTTTCTATATTCACATTAAAAAATACAATACCGACAAGATACTTCTTTTGGCGTCAACATATCTACATAGCTTCTGATTAAGACAGCACTTCGATTGGAAGCAGTACTCCCAATCGGACGTCAACTAAATCCAAATTTATTATCTATTACCTCTGAAAAAGGTACCTGTTCTTCAATAAGATTCGCAAACTAAGCTTGTTTTTATAAAGGAGTGAGATATATGTTAAATAGAGCTTTTATTGTACTGACACTAACAATGATATTCAGCTCTGCACACGCAGGCCTAATCAGGTATGACTTTACCGGAAGCATGACTGCAACATCCGGTGAATTCAATTCTGGCGACACCTTTTCCGGTTACTATATTCTGGATACAGCTACTGAAGGTGTACGGAGTACTACACAGTACTCAAGTGGAGATTGGATCACATCCAACAAGTTCAGGAATCCAGTCGTAAGTTTTGAAATGGATTTCGGTGGTTTCTCTTTAATTTATACCCCAGATGGATTGGATGATCGTTATACCGCCCCTTATGATAGCAGGCTAGAGCTTTTAAACGATCAAGCGTTTTTTACAAATAATCCTGAATACACTTATTACAGTGATCGCTCAATTCTGACATTGAAAGACATGAGTGGTTTGGCATCTTCGACTATAGACTTTGTTCAATTTGATTTCCGAGAACTCAGTAGAAATGGAAACTATCCTACAATGCTTGATGATGACACAATGGATTCGATTTTAAATTTGAATGGTGAAATCAGTAGCTATGGCGGCCGAATTGCTACAAACTCAAATATGAATATACATTTTAACTTGAGTTCGTTTCGTACATCACCGGTCTCTGTAACAGAGCCATCGTCGCTAATTCTATTTAGTGCAGGACTGCTGTGTTTTATTTTCACTAGAAAACGTACAGTCAAACAACCATGAATTGTATCATCGATATAAAGCATTCATCTCTTACAAGATTAGCATCTATTATCGTCAAACACTGACGACTGTGACGTAAATTATAGAGCAAAAAAACGGGCCATTCAGGCCCGTTTTGTAATCATTAACTTTTCGCGTTTTTTGCACGCTTACGTTCATTTTCTGTCAGCAGTTTTTTACGCAGACGAATAGACGTCGGAGTCACTTCGACCAATTCATCGTCCTCAATAAACTCCAAAGCCTGCTCAAGTGTGTGTCGAATAGGTGGACTAAGTATCAAGGCTTCATCAGTTCCTGCTGCACGAATATTGGTAAGTTGTTTTGCTTTGGTTGGGTTGACCACCAAATCATTCGAACGGGAGTGAATACCAATTATCTGGCCTTCATATACGTCCGCGCCATGCCCTAAGAACAAACGGCCACGGTCTTGTAAATTATAAAGCGCATAAGCCAGGGTTTTGCCTTTGACTATCGACACCAGTACACCATTTTGACGGCTGGTGACTTCGCCTTCTTTTACCGGTCCGTAGTGATCGAAAATACTGGTCATAATCCCGGAACCAGAGGTCATGGTAAGAAACTGGCCGCGGAAACCGATAAGGCCACGTGACGGTACGATATATTCCAGCTTCACCCGGCCTTTTCCGTCAGGCTCCATATTGGTTAGCTCGGCTTTTCTTAAACCCAACTCTTCCATCACAGAACCTTGATGCTGGTCTTCTACATCAATCACCACCGCTTCGAAGGGCTCTTCAATTACGCCGTCCACTTCGCGCTGAATTACTTCGGGACGGGATACACCCAACTCAAAACCTTCACGACGCATGGTTTCGATTAATACTGAAAGGTGTAACTCTCCACGACCAGAAACTCTGAATTTATCAGCAGAATCACCTGGCTCAACACGCAATGCCACGTTATGAATAAGCTCTTGCTCCAAACGCTCTTTGATATTACGTGAGGTTACGAATTTACCTTCCAGACCCGCAAAAGGAGAATCGTTCACCTGGAAGGTCATGCTGACGGTCGGCTCATCCACACTTAGTGGTGGTAAAGCTTCAACATTAGCCGGATCACAAAGAGTGTCGGAAATGCCCAGACCATCAATACCCGTGATACACACGATATCACCTGCCGTTGCCAGTTCCGTATCGACTCGCTCCAGGCCGTGGTAGCCTTTTACGTTCAACACCTTACCTTTGCGCTCTTTGCCTTCCCGCTGCTTAACCACAACCTGTTGACCAGGCTTTAATTCACCACGGGTAATACGACCAATACCAATAACCCCCACATAACTATCGTAATCCAAAGCGGAAATCTGCATCTGGAACGAGCCATTCAAATCAACATTGGGCGCAGGCACCACGGTGGTAATCATATGGAACAGTGGCGTCATATCGTCAGCCATCGCCTCAGGGTCATCGCCGGCGATACCATTTAAAGCTGATGCATAGATGACCGGGAAGTCGAGTTGTTCTTCCGTTGCACCCAGGCGATCAAACAAGTCAAAAACCTGATCCATCACCCAATCTGGACGGGCACCTGGACGGTCGATTTTGTTAATTACAACAATTGGCTTCAGGCCTTTTTCGAAGGCTTTGGAAGTCACAAAACGTGTTTGTGGCATGGGCCCGTCAACCGCATCGACCAGCAAAAGCACGGAATCCACCATCGACAAGACACGCTCTACCTCACCACCAAAATCGGCGTGCCCTGGGGTATCCACGATATTGATGCGGTAACCTCCCCAGGTAATAGCAGTATTCTTGGCAAGAATAGTAATCCCGCGCTCCTTCTCCTGATCATTCGAGTCCATGATACGTTCAGCGCCCTGATCCTTGCGATCAAGTGTGCCGGACTGGCTTAGAAGCTTATCGACCAGAGTGGTTTTTCCATGGTCAACGTGGGCGATAATGGCAATATTTCGGAGTTTCTCAATCACAGGATATCTCTTTCAGCAGGAGGCCGTAGTATGGGGGTGGCAGTTCAAAAGGCGCGCATTATAGCTTGCAAAAATGGCAAGACATAGCGCAATTAATCGATTTTGTCGTCTATATGCCTTGTAGACCCACACATATACCCTCCATACTTTGAAAAATTCATAAAAATACAATAAAAGCTGGCCAAATGAACCGAAATACTCGTAAACAAGCCCTTATTGCGCTGCTAGATCAGTACCAGGAAACCGCCGACACACAAGAAGAAGCCGCCCAAACCGTCGAATTAGACCAATCCAAAGTGGGCAGGCTTTCACGAATGGATGCTCTTCAATCTCAAGCGATGTCACAGGAACAGCAACGCAGGGCCATGCTGCAGATTAAAGAACTAAAACGGGCGCTAGTAAAAATTGACACGGGCGATTATGGTTATTGCGAAGCCTGCGAGGAACCAATTGCTGAAGCAAGACTAGAGGTAAATCCAACTGCTCGTTACTGCATCAAATGCGCAGAACTTCAAGAAAACCAATAATTTACCAACTATTTCTCCCAAACCACTCAAAATAAATGATATAAGGCACTGACTTATACGGAACAATTGTCTAAAATGCTTTGCATAACTACGATTTGCTATAGGAGATGATTCTCATGAGGGCACTACTCGTTTCAGCTTTGATCCTTTTTGCTGGGTCAGCGGTCGCGGACGATCAGGATGGATGGTTTATTGGGGTCAATTACGCCCATCTTGACGCAAACTTTATTGATTCTGGAAATTCTGAAGCGGGTGTAGCACCCGACGGAGTCACCTTCCGAACCTTTGAATTCTATGGTGGCATGCGCCTCAATACCTGGCTTGGCTTTGATACTCGTATTGGCACAAGCCTATCCGATGAAGTTGTGTACGTTGATGACACAACACCTTATTCATATAAACACAAAATTCAACATTACGAAGCCATCTACTATCGCCCGGAATTAGCCAACCAGACTGCTAAACTATACGGCTTGTTCGGCGTAGCAAATGTTGCCAGTGAAGGCACAGGTTACACCAACGGCTCAGGCTCTCAGTCGCAAAACGATGTGGGTTTCTCCTGGGGAGCAGGTATTGGCTTTGTCGTAAATGAGCGCTTTAACTTCAATATGGAGTACCGCTCACTATTAAGTGAAGACGATGCCGAATACACTTCGATTGGTGCCGGTATCGATTTACGCTTCTAAAAAGATTCCCTCCTAAACCAGGGGTATCAATTAAAAAGCCTGAATCCAAGAAATATGGATTCAGGCTTTTTTACTTTACCAAATCAACGATTCAGCAGCCCCCTAACAACACATCTATATATCCCGTCATACAGCCACTCAAGACAACTCACGCTGTGAACCCTTGCGGATTTAATCCAGCATATTTTGTGACTCATGTAATAAAAATAATTTTTTTCATATAACCATTTTTGTTTTATGAGATATTTAGCGAATTGCTTTGCTATTACTATTTGGGGAACACAGAATTGAAAACAAACGGACATTTTCTTATTGTATTTATTCTTACCATATTAAGCTTGGCTTCCTGCGGCGGCGGAGGCAGCTCTTCTGGAGGCGCTATCACATCGAACTCAAGTAGTTCGAGTTCGAGTTCGAGTTCGAGTTCGAGTTCGAGTTCGAGTTCGAGTTCGAGTTCGAGTTCGAGTTCGAGTTCGAGTTCGACAGGAAGCTCATCAACAAGCACCAGTTCTTCAAGTGGATCATCAACATCAAGCAGTAGCTCTTCAACAAGCTCGGGTTCACCCAATACGGGGATAACCTCAAATTACATCACCCACAAGGAAATTATTCTTCCTGCGCTCGGTGAAAACGTACCAACAAAAGGCGAATCAATTATCGACCCGATCACCGGGACAAAAATTACGCGCATTACCGATGCAACAGAGCTTACCGGAACAGACGATGCATTGATTGTTTATTCAAGATATTCCCCAGAGAATTCGTCAGGGAAATATCTATTGGTCTTTGGCGCTAACTCAACCTCAAGCTGGGTGGTAAACCGTGAAAACGGAGATGTAATTACACAACTGCGAAAAAACTCGACCGCCTCTATTGGCGAATTTCACGAAGTTCGTTGGGACCTAACCGGAAACCATCCACTACGTGTTTATTACCGCGATGAAATGGGGTTTTATCAAATTGACGATGTGACTAATCAGGACTCAACACGCACACTGATTCGTGATTTCTCTGACCACAGCCCAAACTCAACACGCCTTTATAATGATGTAGAAGGAGACAGCTCCAACGACAGTGATCACTGGGCCTGGATGGCCGCCCATTACAATGGACAAACCTATGTAGTCGATGCATTCATTCACTACCAGATATCGACAAATCAAGTTCACACTCTAAAACCACAAGACCTCGTAGGAACAGCGCTAGATCATCGAAGCACGGCAAGTACATTCCCCCGCCCTAACATGGTAGAAGTTTCCCCCAAAGGCACAGGAATCGTGCTGCACTATGGACGTAGCTGGGGTGATGCTAGCTACGGCTCCCGACCTGAAGACATTGGAACCTGGTTTGATGGAGCACACCTTTGGCCCCTGGATTTCAATTTTACAACTACGTCCCCGAAAAAAATATCTGTTGGCGAAACACATTCCGGGTGGACTTTCGATGAAAACGGCGTGGAATATTTTGTCAGCCAAAACAATCGAACAGATTGGCTGGATTCAATTGCTGTGTCGGGCAGTATGTCCGGCTATGAAAACCGGATAGAAGTTGCATCGCATGCAGACTTTGGTTGGAGCAATGGTTTTCATTACGGCAAGATGCCGGAAACCAAACCGAACTGGATATTTGTTAACACCTATTCAAATGTCACTCACTCCAGCCATGACATAGACTGGGGAGCAGATCAACTGTTCATGGTGCAAAACAAACCATCTGTAGAAGGACCTATAGTGTGGAGAATAGGACACAATTACAATCGTTATGACGGCAACTACCGCGACGAAGCACCTGCTGCAATAAATCTATTTGGTAACAGAATTTATGTTTCGAACAACTGGGGAGGGCGTCTCCCCCATCGGGAAGTGTTTTTATTCTCTTTGCCAGACAACTGGGAAATAGCACTAACCCCCAAGTAAAGCACTGCCAACATCGACGACTAACGAGTATAAATCATCCGCTCAGCGGGTAATTTATACTCGTCCTTTGGCCACAAAAATCAAAGGGAGGCAGTATTGACTTATCTTGGCCAACCAAAAGCGTTAGAATCTCCCTTTCTATTTGCTTCGGTTTTCGACTCCTTCTCTTCATACACATCATATTTTGCAATTCGTCCATTACTTGATTTAACAAAACAACTTATATAATGAAGAGCAGGTTTGTTTTCCTTGTTGCGCAAATTCATTTTTAAAAAAATCTTATACAAAAATGCATTTTGCTCGTAACGGCTAGAGTGATTATCTACCGTCAGTAACTTAATTTTATTACCATAGCTGTCTCTGGTTTCTTTTTCACAGGTCAGGACCGCATCAGTAAACGTGACATTTTGATATCCCTTTTTCTTACCGCCAAATCCATCAGGAAAAATCACACCGGAAAAGTAAAGCGTTAAAAAACTTGCCAATACAACTACAGCAACACCACCGATAACCACTCCCAGATTTTGCTTAGTCGTTAATTTCATATTTGCTTTAACCTACTTTTTCATTGGTCGGAATACCAACACGTTCTGATATCCATCATCAATCAAGTGTGCCGCATGAAGCTTACTCATTACACCTTTATCACAGAATAGGCAGTATTGTTTATTCTGGTCCAACCCGGAAAACTCTGTCGATAAACTATAAAAAGGAATTTCAACAACTTCCAATTCTTCAGACAATGGACGCATTTCTCTCTCATGAGGATGTCGAATATCAATAACTATCTGATTATCACCAATCTCCTGCACCTCCTGAACAACTACCCTTTGCTCAACATCTTCCATAACCTCGTCAATTGCCTGCACACGGGAATTAGCAATTGCGTCTTCCAACTTATCAAAATCGAAACCAGCTTCCTCTTTTTCGACCCGCTCCAACTTAACTTTAGAAGATGGCTTAACAGAAATCACACCGCAATATTCAGGAATGTTAGCGGAAAACTCTTCAGCACCTATTTTACGGGAGAGTTTAATAATATCGGGCTTATCCATCACAATAAGCGGACGCAGAACCAGCTTATCCGTTACCGCATCAATAGCCGACAAATTAGTAATCGTTTGACTGGAAACCTGAGCAATGGCTTCCCCTGTTACCAGCGCCTGAATTCCACCTTTCTCTGCGATTTTGTCCGCAGCACGAAACATCATGCGTTTAAGCACAACCCCCATGTTCGACGGATTTATTTTTTGCAGAATTTCACTTACCACACCTTCAAACGGCACAGTAATAAAACGGACTCGATGGGAAGAGCCATAACGATTCCACAAATAGAAGGCTATCTCCTTCACCCCCAGCTCATGGTCCCGCCCGCCAAGATTAAAAAAGCAATAGTGTGTTCGAAGACCACGACGAATCATCATATAACTGGCGACGGTGGAGTCGAAACCACCAGAAACCAAAGACAGAACAGAATCCTGAGTACCAACTGGGAACCCACCCAAACCTTCGTATTTCTGTTCGACGATGTAACAGGTTTGATCTTTTACCTCTAAATTGACGGTCACATCCGGGTCTTTTAACTTCACCCCAGCCGTATCACAATTCTGGTTTAGACCACCACCCACATATTGCTCAATCTCCGTCGAGGTGTAATCGTGTTTACCGCTACGCTTAACACGGACACAAAAAGTTTTTCCACTCAACCCGTCCTTCCATGCATCAAAGGTCAACTCATAAATATCATGCATAGTGGAGAAAGGGTGCGCGCGAACATAGGAAAAGTTGGCAATCCCAGGAGTACGTGCAAGCAAATCAATCATCTGCTCCTTCACTGAATCGTCCTCGGATGGCACACGCACTTCCAGCCTGTCCCAATCCTGAATGACCGAAGCTTTTTCGTGTATACGACGCGATAGCGTTCTCAGGTTTTCAGTAAGGTGCTTGGTCCATCGCTTACGAACGGGTGGACTTTTAATGGTAATTTCAGGGAAAAGACGTACGATAAAATTCATAAACAAACGAACACACAATCATTACGCACCAGACAGGTGCAAAACCAATCAAAACCGCACCAAATTAGTGCAGACATTTTTCTCCTCTTCCACCTCTTCCTGAATAAGCTCTTGTTTTTCAAGAAAAAAAACCAGATTTTTAATCTGGCACATATATTGCCCTATTGGAGGCAAGCTTATCTTGCGTATTCGCGAGATTGCATTAAGATTGCAGCTCGCAAAGACGAGCGAAAAAGCAGATTTCCCCTGAGCATCTTATAGATCTACGTATCCAATGAGATGGTTTCCTCGAAGGAAGGCAAGTTTACCGTAACTTGCCTTCATCTGAGTATAACCGCCTTACTCATTAATACAGTAAGAAGCCTTAAGCTGCCCAGATACAACTTCAAAATCCATATATTTGTTGGGCCGAGACCCTGGAGGCATCCTCATGTCAGAGAAGACTCTGAATCTAATTAAAGAAAGCGAAGCGCGCTGGGTTGACCTGCGTTTTACCGACACTAAAGGTAAAGAGCAACACGTAACCATTCCATCACGATATGTTGATGAAGAATTTTTCGAAAATGGTCAAATGTTCGACGGCTCTTCTATCTCTGGCTGGAAGGGTATTAACGAGTCTGACATGATTCTTCTTCCAGACGACACAACTGCAATTCTTGACCCTTTCACTGACGAGCCTACTGTTATCGTTCGTTGTGACATCGTTGAGCCAAACACTATGCAAGGTTACGAGCGTGACCCACGTTCTGTTGCCAAGCGTGCTGAAGACTACTTGAAGTCAACTGGTCTTGGTGATACTGCTTTCTTCGGTCCAGAACCTGAATTTTTCGTCTTTGATGACATCAAGTGGGGCTCTGACATGTCAGGCTCATTTGTAAAAATCAACTCTGAAGAAGCCGCATGGTCAACTGGCCACGAATTCTCAGACGGTAACATGGGTCACCGCCCTCGAGTTAAAGGTGGTTACTTCCCAGTTCCTCCTGTTGACTCTCTACACGACCTTCGTGCTGCTATGTGTGCTGCGATGGAAGAAATGGGTCTTGACGTTGAAGTTCACCACCACGAAGTGGCCACTGCTGGTCAATGTGAGATCGGTGTTAAATTCAACACTCTTGTGAAAAAAGCGGACGAAGTACAAATCCTTAAGTACTGTGTACACAACGTTGCTCACGCTTACGGCAAAACCGCAACATTTATGCCTAAGCCAATCGTTGGCGACAACGGTTCTGGTATGCACGTTCACCAATCTTTCTGGAAAGACGGCGTAAACCAATTCGCTGGTGACGCATACGCAGGATTGAGCGAAATGTCGATTTACTACATCGGCGGTATCATCAAGCACGCAAAAGCACTTAACGCGTTCTGTAACCCAGGTACAAACTCTTATAAGCGTTTGATCCCAGGCTTCGAAGCACCTGTTATGTTGGCTTACTCTGCGCGTAACCGTTCTGCGTCAATCCGTATTCCATACACACCTTCCGTGAAAGCGAAGCGTGTTGAAGTACGTTTCCCAGACCCAATCGCTAACCCATACTTGTGCTTCGCGGCGCTATTGATGGCGGGTATCGACGGTATTCAAAACAAAATCCACCCTGGTGATGCAGCAGACAAAGACTTGTACGACTTGCCAGCAGAAGAAGCACTAGCGATTCCTCAAGTTGCAGGTTCACTTCGTGAAGCTCTTGCTGCATTAGACGCAGATCGCGACTTCTTGACTGCAGGTGGCGTATTCACTGATGAATCTATCGACGCTTACATCGACTTGAAGATGGAAGAAGTTTACCGCGTTGAGCATACAACTCACCCAGTTGAGTTCGATATGTACTACAGTGTTTAATTGCTGAATTAAGCATTTAAAACAAAGGCCGCACTACGCGGCCTTTTTTATTGGCGGTTTAAAAACACACTCAAATATTCATATGGAAGATTAAACACCCCGTGCAGAGTGTTTAGAACAAAATATTTAACTACCAGTGTTTTGACACTCCCAAAACCACCCGTGAACCAGCTAAGTCTTTTAAGGCTTCATCATTGTCGTTATAGGAGTAGGTTAAACCGATATTGAACGTTGTAAACCATTCAATGTCCCTGTTCACCTGCACACTGTAATCGACAAAATCCACACTATCGTTGTCCGAGTTCAATTGTCCAAGATGCAATAACAGGTTGTATTTTTCTGCAAATTGATAATGTCCATTCGCATCCAGATACACCTCTTCCACATCCACGTTATCATAGTAATGAAAACTGAAATTGGGAAAAATCACACCCGCATAAGCTTCGCCCGAATCGGATTCACTGTACTCTGAAAAAGCATGCTGCACGAATCCAACATCAAGTTTGACTTTATCTAAATCAAATTTGTACCCCAATACCGCATCCAACTGAAGCTCATCTTCACCGTTTATTTGTATATTGGTAAACACCACAGCATCAGCATATAAACCAAAATTGGTATTACCATAGTGCACACCACCATATAAAGATGGCTCCTCATTAGAAAGCGAAAAACCTCGCAACAATCGATCGGAAACCAGAGTCAAACTGGCGCCAACTTTATGTTCGGCATAAACAGAACAAGTAAAAGACAAACAAAGAAAGCACAACAGATATCGAAAATAAAACATGGGAAGCACTCCTACTTAATTATTTTTATTGGTAGAAAATTAAAGCGCCTTCAATATAGAAACTATTATTCACATGGCTATCGCAAATACATCACGAAAATATCACGGAGTAATTAAATGTGAAGCAACATAAGCTCCAATTCAACCCAACACACAACATAAAGAATTTACACGCCAAAAACCTTTCAATATTAGAATACATAAAAAGAATGCTCGAATAAAAACACATCAATTTATGCGGATAATGAACTTGTCAATCACCGTAAACTTTGATAGCTTCTCATGCCTGATCACATAGATATTAGCGGAGGGTAGACATGATTGTAGCAAGAACCTTCCGGGCATTCAGTTAACCAATATACTGACTATTCCAGGCCCGGTTTAAAGCCGGGGCACTTACACAGCCCCTGAGTTATTGACGTCAATTACGTTAGGGCTTCTCATGTCTACACAATATTCCCTTTTTCAATTAGGTTGGAAAACCTTTTTCCAACAACAGCTTTCGTTATCCGAGCTAGAAAACCATTTCATTGGTAGAGTCTCCGGCGTGCATAAATCCCATCTCGATTTGCTAATGGAACAAGGTAAGCGCCTGATTGCTTACCCCAAACACCTGGACACATTAACGGTTGGTGATTGGCTTGTTCTAGATAAAGAAAACAAACCAATTCGAAGCCTAGAGCGTTTATCTCTGTTTTCTCGAAAATCTGCAGGCAAACAATCGTCAGAGCAATTAATCGCTGCGAATATCGATACAGTAATGATTGTCTGTTCACTGAACGAAGATTTTAATCTTAACCGAATTGAACGCTACCTGGCTTTAACCCAACAATCCGGGGCAGAAGCAGTGGTAATTCTTTCTAAAGCCGACCTTTGTCCTGATTATGAAGACAAACGATATGCAGTAGAAAAACTCAACCCTTTTTTACCGGTATTTGCGTTAAACACTTTATCGACCGATGTTGAACAGCTCACCCCCTGGTGCAAAGCCGGGCAAACACTAACCGTTGTTGGCTCTTCAGGTGTTGGTAAATCCAGCCTGGTAAATAGTCTGATCGGGAACGGAGTGCAAACCACACAAGCAATCCGTGAGAACGATGGCAAAGGAAAGCATACAACTACTGCTCGCAGCCTGCATTTATTACCACAAGGCGGAGTCATTTTAGATACACCCGGCATGAGAGAAATCCAAATACTGGCTGACAAGGAAAATATAGAAGAAGTCTTTACTGAAATACACCAACTCGCAAATAAGTGTAAGTTCAGTGATTGCAAACATGAAAACGAACCTGGTTGCGCGGTACTCGAGCAAGTTGCAACTGGACAAATTGATGCAAGAAGGCTGGAAAACTATCGAAAACTGATTCACGAGGCTGAGTTCAACAGTATTTCGATTGCTGAAAAGCGCGCGAAGGAGAAAAGCTTAAGCAAGTTTTACCACAATACTATGATCGACTCATACAAGATAAAACGAGGAGAATAGACTTCCGACGAGCTAAACCACCAATACCAAGTCATCCTAGAAGGATGACTTGGTATATCACGGTTAATCAATAGCAGGGAGGACAAACAACGAAACAAAATTTAAAAAGGTTGCTCTATCATCATAATCTTCCGTTTTTAAGTAGAAGCGTTCGGAGGCAGTTTGAATGACACTTTTTGCCTCATCAAAAATAGCAACATCCGACTCATGAACTTCATCTTCACATTTATCATAGTAAAGGCAATTCATTAGTTTATCTCTGTACGCCGCGTCTTCGATACTATTGATGTATTCAATTGAAAACAGAGCGACAATCAAGCCATAACTTAAGGGTTTGTCATCAAGAACAGGCGTATCTTCATCATTAGAAACCAGGCGAACCAAATTATAGCTATTGTGCAGACGTTTAAGCTGCCTTGGGTTGGATAGTTCAAAGCGATTTGCCCAAAAAGAAAAAGCTGCTTTTTGTTGATCACTCAAACCATGCTGAAAGTTAGATTCCGTATCTTTGTCCCCACCGAATAGCGGGTGCGAAATAATACTTTTAATTATCTTCTCTGAAGAAATATTACCAACTAGAGAACTTCCAGAAGCAGCCCCACCGGAAACAGCTTTCTTTTTGGAATCCACTTCAATCAAATATCCATTTTTATCTACCTGACTGAGTATTCCCTGCCATTGACTTCGCTTTTGCTGGTCATCACCCCAGATATATCCCAAAAACTGACGAACGGTATTGGGTTCAGGCTCCTGTAACAAAATAGGCAGATGAATCATCTTACCCAAATAATCCCGAGCAATTGCCTTTGCATCATTTAACGCATGATATTTTTCTAAAGACTCGTAGTGCAGCGCCATCGCCGCTAACGCAATTCGCTGATCAACTGCAATCAACACCGTTACTTGAGGAATATCCAAAACCAAACGGATTGCCTCAAATGTTTTGACAATACCTTCTGGACCACATCGATCCAGATCATCGACAACAAATAACATTCGTCGTTTAGGACCGATATTCAAATTAAAATCATACTTATCAACACTCGGTGTACGTAGACGAATATTACACATTAACCGAATGTCATCCTTCATAACAGCAACCTGCCCTAAATGCTCCGCATAATCAGGCAAACGCACGTAAGTCAGCAATTCTTTGGTAAAGGGCTGTGCAAGTAACACACGAAATTGTTTATAAAAAGTAAACAACGTTGCCATCAAAACTAAAACAGACCCCGCTCCGAGCCAATGCTTATCTGCGGTATATAACTTCCACTTAACAAGATAGTGGTATATAGAGTCATGAAACAGCACGACACTCAAAACAAACATGCTGATAATTGTCATTTTGGTTGTGTATTTTTTATATGAAAAACACAACGCCAACCAAATTCGCATGGTCAAGTTCCAGCCAATTTGCACACATTGATTCGTCAGCACATACAAAAACCGTTTAACGCCCTTTGCACCTTCCAACTCAAACCCCAAATGACAACTCGTGAGCGCATCCATCATTTCCTGAGCCAGCCCCGCCTGAATATTTTTTGAATGCTCATAAGCCCAGGCATTAAACTCACCAAACAGAAAAGGCTGTTTTCGATTTTTCCTGAGACGTTGCTTTAACAAATCTATAACGCGGGTTTTACCCGACCCCCAATGCCCCAACAAACCAATGGTTAAATGCTCACCATTGCGACGATCCGTCAACAAATTCGCCAGCGAACTCACTAGCCCTTCTCGATCCAGATGATCTTCTTTTTTTCCTCCTGTTTCGGGTGCAACCAGAAAATCTGCTCGCAGTTTTTCATCTTCAAAGTTTCGTTCAATAATTTTTTGATAACTGGCATAAATTGTCGATAGCGCATTTTCTTCATCAACTGAACCAGCTTGACTAATTACCCGTGCGAGAGCCTCAAGGAACACCGACTCATAGAGTTGTTTTAACTCATCAGAGGTTGCAGGCCAAAGCTTCTGTTCAGAAAGTGCCGACACAGAATGCTCGGATAGGTAGCTCACATCAGAACTAATCGCTTGCTCGCTTAAGCTTGCAACCTCACTTCCCTGCCTGTGCCACAATCCAATTTCCGAGCTAAGAATTTCCCCACAGAGTGCGGCGTTTGATTCCATCCCCTGATCAAGTCCCAACTCAGCCAAGTTAGCAAAGGATAAAAATAACGGAGCAAACGCTTCACTTTTCTCAAAGCGGGAGTGCGCTTCCCTCAAGGAGCGGCCAAACTCCTCTAATTTCAACTCATGCTCCTGGCCTAACGCGTCCTGGTAGGCACAAATCAAAACGGAATAAAGCGAAAGCAAGTCTCCAGTGGTGATTGTCTCGTCTTCTCTATTGAATTTTTCCACCTTTTCGGAGACTCCCTGCGTAGCGCCAGGCAAAGGCAGCAAGGGCAATGACCTGAAGATCGATCGAGCAGCCAGCATCAGCAGCAATTGTTTTTGTGAATCCGGCTTTTGTCGAACTAACTGATTGATTTGCTCATCTAAGTTTCGCAGTTCTACAGTTTCCATGAGTAGACGTTCCCAGTATCGTGTTAAAAGCTTAATATGACGGTGCTATGCACTTGCGGGGAGAGAACCATGCAAAACAACCAATTATTCCCTCGTATGCTACTGATATCAGTAGCTCTCATTATGGCCCATCTAAGTTGGGCAGATGAAGTATATAAAACAGTGGACGATAAAGGCCGGGTAACTTACACCGATACTCCCGGGGCCAATAAACAAGCCAAGGAGGTGGATTTACCACCGATAAACACTCAACCTCCGGTTCAGTACCGCCCCAGAACAATTCAGCAGGGTAAAGCATTCATTCCCGAAACAACCATGGTTTTGACCTCTCCTACCAACGGCAGTCAAATTGGGCCGACCCAGGACAGCATTACCGTAGCGGTGGAAATCAAGGGAGATATGCCAAGCTACTCACACATCTCCATTAGTTTTTCCGGACAGGAATACACCCTGGCGAAAGGCGCGGGAGCAATTGAAATACCGGTAAAACGGATCGATCGCGGGGAGAAAACCATTATCGCAACCATGATCGGTCGTCAGGGCGAAGCGGTGATCACATCCCCTCCCGTTACCATTCACATAATTCGGCCGAACCGAAAACCCAGAGCCTCCCCCAAATCTTAACCCACAAGCCCTTGCACCAACTTGGTGCGAGGGCTAGCATTATAATCAATCACCGGTTTTCCTCCCTTCGCTGTACCCCGCTGTATATGGGAGCTCAATCCAAATACCAATGTTGGTTCGGATATTGCTGTAGCCATGACAACCTCAACTACACCCAAAACACAAATGGACTATAAACTTGTTCTGGACTCTCTGATGACCGCAGTGATCGTGGTGGACGACAACCTCCGCATCTATCACCTGAATGCATCCGCAGAGTTTCTATTTGGCTTAAGCTGTGACCAAATGCAGGGTCGACACATACACGACTGCTTTTCAGCTAAGGATGGCACTCCCAACTCATTGCAACACGCATTGCGCGAAAACCTCAATTTCACCAAGCGCAAGGCGCAATGGACACTGCATAATCAACAAAAAATTACAGTCGACTACTCCGTTTCCCCCAGCCCGGAAACCGGCAACATTATCATTGAGGTTCAGCCTCAAGACAGGCTCATGAAAATTAGCCGAGAGGAAGCCTTGTTATCCTACCGGGAGACATCCCGCAACCTCGCACGCAGCCTGGCACATGAAATCAAAAACCCTCTCGGGGGTATACGGGGGGCAGCACAACTGCTCAGTAAAGAATTCAATGACAGTGAGCTTTGTGAATACACCAGAGTCATCATCGACGAAACCGATCGTCTGCGGAACTTAGTCGACAGACTGCTGGGACCCAACAAGCCCAGTCAAAAAGCATTACTGAATATTCACTCGGTGCTTGAACATGTCGCCACAATTATTCGGGCAGAAAGTAAAAATCAGATAGAAGTAAAACGGGATTACGACCCCAGTATTCCAGAATTACTGGGTGACCAGGAGCAACTGATTCAAGCGGTTTTAAATATTGCCCGCAACGCCATGCAGGCACTACAGGAACTAGAAGACGAAACAGCCCCCTGTATAACCCTGAGTACCCGTATCCAACGCCAATACACCATTGGTAAAACCTATTACCCGCTGGTTGTACGAATAGGTATAGAAGACAACGGCCCCGGCATTCCCGAATCGATTATTGATGACATATTTCTTCCCATGATCAGCGGGCGAGCGTCAGGAACCGGTCTGGGCTTATCCATCGCACAGAATTTAATAGGTCAACATAACGGCCTCATCGAATACCAAAACAAAACTCACGCAACTGAATTTGTGATTTATATCCCCTTAAGGACACATGATGACTTCTAATCTTGTTTGGATCATAGATGACGATAAATCCATTCGCTGGGTACTGGACAAGGCGCTTTCTCAAGCACAAATATCCACCCGATGTTTTGAAAATGGCGAAGATGCGCTCGATGAATTGGAGAGCAATCCTCCACAAGCGGTACTGTGCGATGTCCGAATGCCAGGTATAGACGGCTTATCTCTGCTGGCCAAAATGCAGGAATCATACCCACAGTTACCCGTTATTATTATGACTGCCCACTCTGATTTAGATAGCGCTGTTTCGGCCTATCAGGGAGGTGCTTTTGAATATCTACCAAAACCCTTTGATATAGAAGAAGCCGTCGATGTTACCCAGCGAGCCCTGGCGCAAGCGGCACAAAACAGTCAAAGCCCAATTGAACCGGCACCGTCCATTAATGCTGAAATTATTGGTGAAGCGCCAGCGATGCAGGAAGTGTTTCGTGCAATCGGTCGACTGTCCCAATCCAACATTACGGTGTTAATAAATGGCGCTTCAGGAACCGGGAAAGAGTTGGTAGCCAAAGCCCTGCACCGACACAGCCCGAGAAAAAACGAGCCTTTTATTGCATTAAACATGGCCGCCATCCCTAAAGACTTGATTGAATCAGAATTATTCGGCCACGAAAAAGGCGCGTTTACAGGTGCCGCCAGTCAACGCCAAGGCCGTTTTTTACAAGCCGATAAAGGAACTCTTTTTCTGGATGAAATCGGCGATATGCCCGCCGATGCGCAAACTCGTTTATTACGGGTTCTGGCCGACGGTGAATTTTATCGCGTCGGTGGCCACACCCCCACCCGGGCGGACGTCAGAGTCATAGCTGCGACCCATCAAAACCTGGAAAAACTGGTAGCCGAAGGGCGTTTTCGCGAAGACTTATTTCACCGACTCAATGTTATTCGCATTCATATTCCCTCGCTGAGCGAAAGACGCGAAGACATTCCACAACTAGCAAAACATTTTTTACGTAAGGCCGCCGCAGAGCTGGCGGTTGAACACAAAGTTCTTGCAGAAGAAACCATCTCCTATATTCGTCAATTACCCTGGCCGGGCAATGTAAGACAGCTCGAAAACGCCTGCCGCTGGCTCACAGTTATGGCCTCCGGCAGGGAAGTAAAAATTTCTGATTTACCACCGGAACTGATTCAAAACGAAAAAGCCGATATCAACACCAGTGCGGAGTGGTTTAAGGCTTTGGAAATATGGGCCAAACAGGAACTGGAAAACGGCCAGACAGACATACTAAAACAAGCTTCACCACGATTTGAAAAAACGCTCATCGAAGTTGCTTTACGGCACACACGCGGCAGAAAACGTGACGCAGCAGAACTGCTGGGCTGGGGAAGAAATACACTCACCAGAAAATTGAAAGAACTGAAAATTACGGCATAACCAGTCTATAAAAGCTGATCACTGACAAACGAGCACCTTTCGGTGCTCATCCAGCTATAGGCGACAATTACCAGCAGTAACGTCTCGCAACAGAGTTGCGGATCTCGTGACCGTTATAGCGCTCAATCCAATAGCAATCTCCCCAACGATCCTGATAGTAGTAACCACGTTTTACAGGTCTTCGGCGCTTATGGTCACAATATTGGTTGTGGCTGTGTCCCCAGTGACTGGAAACGGTGGCACCAATAAGGATATCCCTCGCCAAATCATGGCCATCATAATGATGATGACCATGGCGACGACTTTCTCGCCGATGCTCCGTTCGGTGTTCTCGACGTGTTTCCTGACGGCGATGCGAACGATGCTCCGAGTCCCTGCGTCGCTCAACCCGTCTGTCACCTCGATGCTCACTTCGACTGCCATCAAATCCTCGAATATCTGGTCGAGTTTTTTCCGAAGCTTCAGCACTTCCCCACACCATCAACACTGAAGTGAGCGCAACTGAAGCGATCAGTAAACGGTTTCTTTTGAGTCTCATGGTTCCAACCTCCCGGCGTTTCACTTTTAGAGGTAGATTAAATGACCGAGACTGAATCTATGCTGAACCAGAATGAACCGTGGAGGGAAACAGAACGTGAAATGAAAGACCACCTGGCGTATTGGATTCGACCTTCAGCTGTCCACCATGCTTTTGGATAAGGTTATTCGCGATAGCCAGGCCTAACGCTGCAACAGGCCGTTCCGGGTCACCTTCTGCAATCCTGCGACTGTCAACGGAAAGCATCCCCCGCACGGTTTCAACCTGCATCACATCATGATCATTGCCAATCTCCAACTCTGCCCAATGACCATCATCGATAACAGAAAGAGTAACAAACATCTTGCTACAATCCTTGTGAACACAATACGTGAGCAAATTTCGAAACGCCTGCAACACTCTACCCACATCACCAACAATAAAAAACGGCATATCACATTCAAGCTCGACATCCACACCGTCAGGCAACTCCGAAACACAAAACAACTCCACCGCTTCACGCACAACATCAGCAATATTTACTTGCTGTTTATGTAATTCGAAATCACTGGATTCCACATCAGCGAGCTCCAATAATTCGTTGACCAACAAATGAAGGGCTTTGCCATTGTTGAATATAACTTCAATTGCCGCCAGATCTTTCTCTGACAAACTATCAGACTTTCGCAGCAGTCTTTTTGAGAAGCCAATAATGCTATTCAAAGGCGTACGCAACTCATGACTCATATTCGCCAAGAACCGAGATTTCGCTAAATTCGACAGCACAGCTTTCGCTTCTGCAGTTTTCCGTTCTTTTATTTCTTCACTTATTGTTACCAACTGTTTTTCAATACGCCGATCATATCGAGCAAACTGCATTAAAAAACCAAGAATAAGGGTAGGTAATATCACCACTTGACCA
Organism: Teredinibacter sp. KSP-S5-2; assembly: GCF_032773895.1. Taxonomy (NCBI): domain Bacteria; kingdom Pseudomonadati; phylum Pseudomonadota; class Gammaproteobacteria; order Cellvibrionales; family Cellvibrionaceae; genus Teredinibacter; species Teredinibacter sp. KSP-S5-2. The sequence goes on from NZ_CP120416.1 coordinate 4,161,568, forward strand.
ATGACATGAAACTGCATTTGAGTGATGCGGGATGAAACTGGTGTTAAGTCTTTCCAGTGAACGCCATTGGCCTCCGCAATTACCAGTATCACTACCAATAGCACGGTCAACAAAGACCAGAACTTACACGCTCTAACGCCACCGACAAGCCCCGCCATCGGGGAAATAACTAGCAACCAGCCAGTGGAAACCTGATAAATACCGCCATTGGTTGTAATAGCTAATAAAACACTGGTCACAACAGAAAAAAGCAAAAAAAATGCAGCCCAATCTAACCAACGAAGATGAAGCATCAAAAATGTAGCAATCGCCGCCATTAGAGAAATACCTATCACTAATTGACGAATAAAAATCTGATCAACTATCGCCTTGGCAAAAAAAAGACACTGAATAAACATCACAACTAACAGGATAAAACGAATAATCCGCCTTCTGCGCGAAAACAGTTCAATCTCAAACCTCGCATCAATGGCGACCTCCGTTTTGTTTTCGCTATGCTTTAATGTATCAGACAAAAGTCTCTCACTTTAAATACTTGCTACTCTAGCTCCAGTATAGGTGGTGAGCCTTTATCTTGTAGGGATGCGAAATAAGAACAGATCGCCTCGCCAGCAGAGCTCAATAAACAAAAGAAATAGCCGTCTTTTCCAGCGCCAGTCAGGCGAAAAGCCTATTCACAAGCTATTATTGGTGATGCACAAAGGCTATTTAAATAACCAGGCAATAGAGAAAAACGAGATTTGGTTCCACTGATGCAGAAGCAAATCTACATTAACAATACTGAACATCTCAGAGACTTCATTCAACTCAATGAAGATTGGATAAAAAAGCATTATGCTCTAGAAGATGTCGACCGAAGGCTAGCGGCCAACCCGGCAAAAATTATAAACCGGGGGGGCTATGTTATTACTATGACGCTTAATAATACGGTCATCGGTTGCTGCGCACTCATCAAGCACAGCCACGGAATATTCGAAATCGCAAGAATGACAGTTGCAGAAGAACACCAAAGCCGTGGCTATGGGCAGGAGCTTCTTTCATACGCTCTCCATAAACTCAAGGAGCTTGGCGAGCATCGAACATTTCTCCTGACCAACATCGAACAAAAAACTGCAATAGCCCTATACAAAAAGAATGGTTTTAAAGTTATCAGTTATGAACAGCACCCCATATATGCCCGCTGCAATATGGTTATGGAACACTGGCTTTAGTAGTCATATTCATATGATATTCAAGAGATTTCCAGCTAGCGGCCTTTTGATTAAAGAAACCCGATTCGATATAAGCCTTGCGTATTTGCCCCTTCTCACGTAAAGCCTCAATCCCTTTTTCCAAAGCCTGATATACCATCTCACCATCCTTATGCGCTTTGCTGACTATCCAATGCCGACTTCCAGGAAACATCACTTTAATACCGGGAATGGGAATCAGCACACCACCATCCCAACTATGCTCGTAGTTTTCGTTGGACGAAAAAGCCGATAACACCACATCCGCCCTTTGCCTTTTTACCATTCGCAACATCGAAGTAAAGGCTTCAGCGTAATACACCTTGTCAAAACCAATTGCATGAATTACATCGACATCACTTTGCCAATTCGGGTTGGTGACGATGGAAAGCTTACGAATCTGCTCAATTGTCCGGGCCTTAAGTGCTTTTTTGTTATCAGGATGCGTGTAAAGGCCAACATAAAACTCTCCTGGCCGAACCAGAGGTTGGGTAACGTACAACTCATCTTCCCGGTCTTTTACATCCGACAGCCAAATACTCTCGCCCATCATGACGTAGCGCCCTTTGACCATGGAATCGATATACCGCTGATGCCCTGAATTGACATAGGGAACATAATCAATGGCGTTATCCAGCCCCCCAAAGTGCAAAGCCTGGACCACCAATGTCAGCTCAGCACTTTCCCGAAAAGCCCCCTGACCGCCAAAGTAGTTGATAGCAAGTGGATCTCGTCCAGCCCGAAATGTATTAAATAAGTTTATTACCCCACTGGGAGCCATCACCGTGAGAGGATGAGTATCTGGAGCCCCTCTGGAAAAAGCATGAAGTGCGTTTACAGAAACAACTTGATTAGAACCCGCAAAAGCCAGATTCACACTCAGTAAACCACCCAATAAGAGGGTGAATAGTCTAATAAGGACACGCTGGTACATTAAATCGCATCAGAATATGTAAAGTACAAGAGAACGAGGCTCGTCTAACACCTCCAACTAACAATTAGACAACTGACTGGAAGTATCATTACTTTGAAATTATAGTCTCCTTTCAACAAACTGCTTTTCGTGTCGCTCCAAACCATCAACAAACCAACGTAGAGCCTTCCCGGTATTCCCCTTTTTCCACGCTCCGTAAATAGGCGTGGGATCGAGATCAAGGTCAATATTAAGCGGCACAAGCAGCCCCTCCGCTAACTCTGCCGTTATACGGTGATGGGGTAAGAAACCCACTCCCAACCCATTAATCTGCGCATCGATTTTATGCTTGAGGGAAGGCACCGACAGCACACTCTCCCGAGCAAACACCCGCTTGCTGACCGGTGCATAACTGACGGAGGAATCGCGTACCACCACCGCCCGATAGGATTCAATATCCTCTTTTGTTAACAGACCTGTTTGCTTATGCAACTCAACCAAAGGATGATCAGGCGATACAACAAACACAAACTGAACCCGGTCAATCTCTTTCACACAGACATTTGAAGAAGCCGGTACCGGATCAGAGGCCCCCACCACCAAATCAGCCTGCCCCTCCAGTAAAAGCTCCCAGCTGCCACCCAACACGCCTTCCTGAATCTGAACCTCAACCTGCTGGCCAACTTCGTGATAAAACTCTCTAAGTAACGTATAGATGGGCTGTGGATCCAGTATGGTGTCCACTACGACAGTGAGTTGCGACTCCCATCCCTTCTCGACTTGTCGGGTCATCTCCGCCAAGCGCTGCGTCGCCTGAAGAATTTCACGCCCCTGCTCCAGTAAAACCATACCAGCCGGTGTTAACACCGAGCGACGCCCTTCTTTACGGAACAACACAACCCCCAATTGCTCCTCCAACTTACTCACGGTATAGGTCACAGACGAGGGCACCCGGTACAACGCACTCGCCGCCGCCGCAAAACTGCCCTTGCTGGCAATAGCATCAACCACCTCTAAAGCATCTATCGTAATCGGACTGGACACAGAGCACCTCGTCAACAACGTTCAATCATTCAAATTATTTGAATAAATCTATCAAATATCATTGATTTTTTCTCTCAATCTCTCGATTTAATATGCAAAAAACAAACAATATTTATGAACAAAGTTTAGAAAAAGGCTGAATAGTCAGGAGATAGAGAATCATGGGTTTATTAGTCAATGGCGAGTGGCAAGACAAATGGTACGACACCCAATCGACACAAGGAGAATTTGTCCGTCAAGATTCCCAGTTTCGTAATTGGATAGGCACCAGCGATTTTCCTGCGGAAAGTGGGCGCTACCACCTGTTCGTTTCCTACGCTTGCCCCTGGGCACACCGCACTCTTATTTTTCGCAAACTAAAGCAATTGGAAGAGCATATCAATGTCACGGTTGTCGCCCCACTGATGCTTGAACATGGATGGGAGTTGGCTGGCAACCAAGAAGAAAGCCCTCTACCAAATGCACAGTATCTGTATCAGATATACCAGGCAGCCCAAGCAGACTATAGCGGGCGAGTCACCGTTCCGGTGTTGTGGGATAAGCTCAACAGCACCATTGTCAGCAACGAATCAGCAGAGATCATTCGGATGTTTAACTCCGCCTTCAACACGCTTACCGGAAACACAGAGGATTATTACCCTGCTGACCTTCGCGAGGAAATCGACTGCATAAATGATCTGGTCTATCACACAGTGAACAATGGTGTGTATAAGTGCGGCTTTGCCACCACGCAGCAAGCCTACGAAAAAGCGTTTCGCACGCTGTTTAACACACTGGATAATTTGGACGCAAAGCTCGGTAAACAACGTTATTTGACAGGTAACAGACTGACGGAAGCCGACTGGCGATTATTTACCACATTAATTCGATTTGATGCGGTGTACCACGGTCACTTTAAAACCAACCTGCGCCAGATCGAAAATTACCCGAATCTGTCAAATTATCTGAGGGAGCTATACCAGATACCCGGTATCGCGGGCACGGTGGATATGCAGCAAATCAAAGCACACTATTACGGCAGCCACACAACCATCAACCCGACGCATATTATTCCAGCCGGGCCAGAACTTGATTTCAACCGACCCCACAACCGAGGGCAATTCTCATGAAACAGCGCAATCTACAAACCCTTTACCAGGCACACCCAACAAAAGATGGTGCGGGCGTTAAAATCTTGCGCACAGCAATACAAAGCAACCTACAAGCTTTCGACCCGTTTTTGTTGTTAGACGAAATCGTGTCCGATGATGCCGACGACTATATGGCCGGCTTCCCTGAGCACCCACACAGAGGCTTTGAGACTGTCACTTATATGCAGGAAGGACGGATGAGACATCGGGACCATATGGGGAACGAGCGTGTTCTTGAACCGGGAGCAGTGCAATGGATGACCGCCGGACGTGGCGTTATTCACTCCGAAATGCCCGAGCAAACCGAAGGTAAAATGCACGGCTTTCAACTGTGGCTAAATCTGCCAGCCAAAGAAAAAATGCAGCCGGCGGCATATAAAGAATTTTCCGCATCGGAGATTCCAATTGTAAATTTAGGCACACATAGTACGGTTAAAATTATTGCTGGAACGCTTTCCCTGGAACAGGATGCCGTATCAGGCCCAATACAAGGTAAATCGACACAACCGGATTTTTATGATGTTCATGTTGCTGCCGGAGAAACCGTCACACTGCCACTCAAAGAAGAGAACACCGCACTGATTTACACGTTCGAAGGTAGATTACAAATTAGAGAAACCGTGCGTACCGCTCAGCTTCTTCCCCACTCGATGGCCAAACTCAGCCAGGGAGACCATGTCATTCTGCATGCCGAAGAAGTTGGCGGCCGCGCCCTGATTCTTTCGGGAAAACCCATAAAAGAACCCATAGTGAATTGGGGGCCATTTGTGATGAACACATCGGAAGAGATTGAGCAGGCCATCTACGATTACAATCAAGGAAACCTTGTATAAACCTTCAGCCTTGTAACGGAGCTGTGAGCATGCACACGAAAGTGATTGATTTCTGGTTTAGTAAACTAACCCCAAAACACTGGTGGAAGAAAGACACCACTCTGGATCAGGACATTCGCGACCGCTTTCAATTGATACACAATCAAGCGAGTGCATGCGAGCTTTTCTCCTGGCGACACTCCCCACATGGACGGCTGGCGGAAGTCATCGTACTCGATCAGTTTTCGAGAAATATCTATCGCGATAAAGCTCAGGCCTTCACGACAGATTCCCTGGCCCTTGCGTTAGCCCAGGAAGCCGTACACCTTGGCGCAGACAAAGCGCTAAACCCCGCTGAACGCAGTTTCCTGTACATGCCATATATGCACAGTGAGTCTCTAATCATTCACGAACAGGCTGTTGAATTGTTTGAAAAAAATGGCGAAAAAAATAACTTGGATTTTGAATTAAAACACAAAGCAATAATCGAACGTTTTGGACGCTATCCACATCGGAATAAAATTCTGGGACGACAATCTACAGCCGAAGAAATTGAGTTTCTGCAACAACCCGGCTCCAGTTTTTAGCTGTTTTTTTTACAGGCCAGTCAACGAATGTTAACAAAAAAAATGGCGCAAAAATAAATTTGCGCCAGTATTTATAGACTGAATTGTTTCTGTACAAAAAATCAGATGACCACTTTACGCGAATACACGCCGGGGTGGGAATCGGGAATGGACACTGCACCACAGGCTCTGGCATAAAAGTCTTCTGAACTGACCCAACCAATCACCGCATAGGCATAACCGTCCGCTTTCATTGCCTGAATGCATTCGTATAGCAATTCAGTTGCAATCCCTTTACCACGGTAACTACTATCCACACCCAGAGGTCCAATCATGCCCTTCGCTGTCGCATCATAACAACAGAAACCCACAACCTTTTGCTCATGAACCGCAATCATGCAAGAAGAAGGCTGGCGTAACAATGCCGCTGCACACTCATCCACCCAGCCAGGGCTGACATCGCGAAAATGCTGGTCAACAAAATCGCAGATTACCTGCTTATCCAGCGCCATACCTCTACGTATGGAAATACCGTGCTCCCCACTGACTTTAGGGTCGCTTTTAAGTGGATTATCGTAAAGCTTAACCACCATATCTGTCATAAAAATACCGCCTTATCTTCGATATAAACCTCAGCCCACCAGAGCAGGCGCTTAAACAAGCCACCCATCACTCAATACAAAGGCCACATAAAGTTAATCCATTATCGGTCAATAATACTAACTATGCATTGGTATAGATCAGGCAAATGTACCAGACGTCGCGACAGAAGCACTGCATACTTCCAGCAACTCCTCACTCAAGCTCTCGTCTGTCAGCGCCCGCGCAATAGCCATTCCGCCAACCATCAATACCGCTTTCTGCAACGCATCCTCACGGGAGATCCCCGTCTCATTAACCAGACGCCCTACAAAGCCGTTAAAAACCCGGGTATAGACCTCGCGAACAACCTCATCCTGCTGAGTAACATCGGTAATCAGAGACGACAATGGACAACGCATATCCAAAGACCTGAAATGCTCCTGCCCCAAATAGCTGTTGGCAATATCACTCAGAGAAAAGCAATATCCCTCATCGGGCAATAATCTCGAACGAACCCGTTTGGCTGAATTGAGTATAGACTCCTCATACAGCTTGGATTTGGATGAGAAGTGAGCATAAAACGCTCCCCTGGTCAGACCTGCATCCTGCATCACTTCGTCGATACCAACCCCCTCAAAGCCTTTGACCGCAAAAAGCTTGGCCGCCGACGCCAGTATTTTCTCTCTCGTCGCCTGCTTATGTGTCTCTTTCCAGGCCATAACCCATTCCCCTTGTACAACATCAAAATATGTTCTTGATCATATTCTGACAAAGCGTAAATTGACCCTCGCCGTTTAGCAAACAATTTCTTGGGAGAATTTACATGAAACAAAACATCTATATTGTTGGGCCACAGTTCAGCACTTTTCTGCGAAGTGTCCTGTTAACCTGCGAAGAGAAACAGGTGGACTATGAATTTGGACTCAATATCGATGGTCAGCAAATCGAATTCCCATCCGATAAATTAAAATCAATCCATCCTTTTGCCAAAGTGCCTGTGCTAATCCATGGTGAATTCCAACTAACAGAAAGCATCGCGATTTGTCATTACCTAAACGACATCGGGGAAGGTCCCTCGCTGACACCGGATACACCAAAAGAAAAAGCCAGACATTTACAATGGTGTTCTTATATTGCCACGTATATCGATAAGGCGCTTATCCGGGATTATCTTGTCGAGTTTATTAAAATTAATGAGAACAACCAAAAGACACAAATCGAGAAGATTAAAGGTGCCATCCCAAACCGGAATTACTGCTTATCACTTATCGAAGAACAAATATCAAAAAACAAATTTGTCACATCTGATCATTTCACAATTGCAGACGCACTTCTCGCGCCAATAGTTGACTATATGTTCCGCCTCCCTGGGGAATTTAAAATACCTGAACAATATCAAGCAATAAAACAATACCGGAATAGGATTCTGGAGAGAAATAACGCGAAAAAAATATTAAAAGACGCAAAATAATCCCCTCTATAAAGATAAGAGTCCCAGATCATGGCTCTTATCTTTATCACGCCTCACAAATCCATCATAAATTATTTTTTACCATATCCATAATCAACAAAAAAGATTTGTCTAATCTTCATTAAAATCCATTACTATTGACAACGCACCAGAAATAAAAATAAGAAAAAACTAATTTAACAACTATAAAAAACGACATCTCAAACCACAGTTCAGGATGGCTAAATCCAAGCTCATCCATCGAGAGAAATAATAATTAAAAAAATCTGGAGAGATAAAATGAAACAACTACTTTCTATACGGGTGACTGTCATTATTTTTTTATGCATTGTCTTATGCAACAAAACCTGGGCAGAAAACAAAGCTTCCGACGCGCAACACTCTTCATCCACACCAGGAATTGTTGAGATTCCTTTAAACATTAATGGCCTGGATACACAATTGATAGAAAAAGACGAAAAAGCGCCTTTTTTCCCTTCCAGAGCCAAGGCGTCTGCTAACCCAATGCCAGAACATGCTTTTGAAAAAACTGAAACATGCGCCGGCTGCCATCAGGAAATCTATTCCCAATGGCAAAATTCCGTTATGGCAAAATCCTGGGAAGACCCGATTTACCGATCCTTATTAGAGATGGCGAGCAAAGCGACAAATGGCGCTATCGATAACTTCTGCATAGGCTGCCATACCCCTATCGGACTCACGACAGGCAACGCTGTCGCAGTAGGTCAAGACAAAGCCCATAGCCCAGGTGTGGATTGCGAAAGCTGCCACAACATGTCTGCATCAAACGGCAACGGCAACGGGGCCTATGTTCTCACGCCAAAAAAATACGGTAGGCCGCTTAAATTCGGCCCCCGCAGTGATGCTCAATCACCTTACCACGACACAGCGTATTCCGAGCTGCATACTAAATCGGAATTTTGCGCAACCTGTCATAACGTCACCCATCCTTTTAATCAGCTTGCAGTTGAGCGTACTTACGATGAGTGGCGAGACAGTATTTACAACGCTCAAGGTATTGAATGCCAGGATTGCCATATGAAACCGGAAGCTAAAATGGTGAAATCAGCGATTATGGGAAAAGAAAGAGAAAGCGTAGCTTCGCATTATTTTTCCGGCGGTAACTCCACATTACATACCCACTTCGGCAATGAAGGGATGGCAGAAAAAGCCAGAGAGATGCTAAGAAGTTCGGCCAAGATGGAAATCACAGAGACACAACTTGGTAATTACTCGCTGCGTACAAAAATACGTGTCACCAATATTGGTGCCGGGCACAAACTACCAACAGGGTTTCCAGAAGGCCGAGAAATATGGATTGATTATCAAGTTAAGGATGCCAACGGAAAAACTATTTATCGCCTTGGTCAAGTTAAAGACGGCCACACAGAAAAAGGAACGAAAAATTTCAAAGCGGTATTGGGGGACAAAAACAATCAGGAAGTGGATATTAACGTATGGGAAGCAGACCGTATTCTATCCGACACACGTATTTTACCGATGGGACATATGGATGTTGAATACGTCAGCGAAATAGAACACAACGACATTTCTTTCCCTCTAACAATCACTGCCGATTTATATTATTGGCCGTTCTCGCAATATCTCGTAGACAAGATAGTCGGACCCAATAAAATCAAAGTGGAAATAGTCAAACTAACCCAGGTTAGTACAACCATTTTTCAAGAACAGAACTTAGCAACTCATTAATACGTGAAAAACCATATTAAATAGCATGAGTTCAGATACATTTTCGTCCAGAGCACCCGTATAAGGTGCTCATTTAATTGGGCATTAACCTGTAGAGGCAACACGATTTATTCCCGAATAATATTGAACTAATGCACCCAGACAAATCCTGTATGCACGTCAACTTTCCACTGCCAAAAACCAGAACACCATACGCTTTGATCTCTATCCGATACCATCTGCACGGCGGCGCATTTCCTGTATATCTCTCTTTGGCGGCATGCCAAACAACCGACTGTACTCTCGACTAAATTGCGAAGGACTTTCATATCCCACGTTAAAGGCAGCACTGGACGCATCCATATGCTCGTTAATCATCAGTCGTTTTGCTTCATTCAATCTCAACCATTTTTGATACTGTAATGGGCTCATAGCAGTAAGTTGTCGAAAATGATGATGGAACGTTGGTGTACTCATCTGAACTCTAGCAGCCAGTTCCTGAACACGAAGTGGCAAAGCAAAATTTCCTTTCAACCAATCGACAGCCTTGGCGATTCGATGTCCCTGGCTATCCACCGAGGCAATATGCCGCAACAAGGAACCTTGGTCACTCAACAGTAATCGGTAGTGTATTTCCCGCTGGATAATGGGAGATAACACATCAATCGCCTCAGGTTCATCCATCAGGTCAAGCAGACGTTTTAACGGCTCCATAATCGCCGGCGTCATCGCTCCTAATCCGATGCTCATTCCGGATGCCTGCTCTCGCTGATGCAGTAAACCGCTCTGCGCGATCAACTCCGCCAAAATGCGAATATCCAACTTTAAGACTAACCCCAGGCAAGGGTTATGAGGGCTCGCATCCAACACTTGCGATTTAGCCGGTAAATCTAACGATGTAATCAGAAAATTAGATGTGTCATAAGGAAATACTTCATTGCCCGCCAGAATTTGCTTTGTCCCCTGCACAACTAACACCACGCTTGGTTCAATAAGGCAAAAACATGGCTCCGTGAGCTCTTCCCGTCTGAAAAAACCCAAGTTCGGAACTGGCGTAGCCCAGTCATCAGGCCCTTCGACCCAATTAGAGATAACTCTGGACATCGCCTGCTGCAATGGGCAGAGCTGTTCACTGTAGTCCCGTTTTTTAACCATAGGCTTTCTATACCTCCTCAAAGGAAACTCTATATGCAGATATTGGAGTTCGCTACCAAAAAGATGGACACCAAGAGGATTAGGCAAGAATTCAAGTGGATTACTCTAACGATATTCTGCAGCAACGCAGGAGAATAACTGTATCAATCATACGCCAAGGACAACCTCATGAAACAACTCATCACGTTACTTGGGATCTTTATTAGTGCATTCACTTTTGCGGAGACTGATATGTCAATCGGATCAGATAATTTCTATACCAGTAATCAGGTTATCAAGCAGAAAGTTTCTTTTAAAAACCAATACAAAATGAATGTAGTGGGTAATCTATTCATCCCTAAAAATATTGTCCCCAATAGTCAACAACCCGCACTTGTCGTCGGCCACCCAATGGGAGCAGTAAAAGAGCAAAGCGCTAATTTATACGCGACAAAAATGGCGGAGCACGGATTTATCACGCTATCCCTGGATTTATCTTTCTGGGGCGAAAGCGAAGGCGAGCCCCGCAATGCGGTATCTCCAGATATTTATGCCGAAGACTTCAGTGCTGCTGTCGACTATCTGGGCAGTCACAGTGCAGTAGACCGAAATCGAATCGGTGGTATCGGAATATGCGGCAGCGGCGGATTCCTCATTAGTGCAGCCAAAATCGACCCGCGTATAAAAGCCATTGCCACCGTGAGTATGTACGATATGGGCACATTTAGCCGACACATGTACGGCAAGTCATTATCCCTTGATCAGCGCAAGCACATCATCGCTGAGGCCGCCGAACAACGATATGTGGAATTTTCCGGGGGAAAAATACAATACACCGGCGGTTCTCCCCATGAAATTGACGAAAACTCACACCCCATCGCCAAAGAGTTTTACGATTTTTATCGCACAGCGAGGGGCAAATTTACACCGGAGAATTCCTCCCCCGAACTCACTACACACCCGACATTAACCAGTAATACCAAGTTTATGAATTTTTACCCCTTTAATGATATTGAGACGATTTCACCTCGCCCCTTGTTGTTTATTGCCGGAGAGAAAGCACACTCTCTGGAATTTAGCGAAGACGCCTACCAACGTGCGGCCGAACCCAAAGAGCTGTTTTTGGTTTCCGGTGTTGGACACGTAGATTTATATGACGGAATAAACGTTATTCCGTGGAGTAAGTTGGAATCTTTTTTCAACCAACACCTGAACGAGAAAAATTAAACAACATTTTTTCATGGCTATGTTTTATTTTACTGAAAGGAAAAAGAACGATGACCCATTACTCAATTTTCCCTTTTGTGCGTCCATCAAAATCGGTAATTCATTTCGCAATTATTTGTGTTCTATATGGCCTGAGCATTGTATCCGGCCCAGTTATCGCAGAAACAAAAAACGAAACTCAGGAGAAAAAGATGATACTAATAAAAAATGGCTCACAAGCCTCTATTAAAGGCCCTGAAGACTGGTTTGTCGGTGATGTACGTATAGACCCCATTCTTTTACAGGCTCAGGAGCCATCACGAATTACATCCGCACTCGTTACTTTCGAACCCGGAGCCCGCACCAACTGGCATACACATCCTCTTGGACAACTACTGATTGTGACTGCCGGACAGGGCTGGACGCAATGCGAGGGAGAAACCAAAGTGGTCGTCAATGCTGGCGATACAATATGGTGCCCACCAGGACACAAGCATTGGCACGGCGCGACCAGTAACACAGGCATGAGCCATATTGCTGTACAGGAAAAACTAAATGGCAAAAATGTAGATTGGCTAGAACCTGTTACAAACGCACAGTACCTGGAATAAGCCCATGTTTTCGACCCGTATAGTTTGCCCGAGAAAGACTAAATACAGAGCGTTATTGATACATGGCCTCACTAGCGTGTTGTTGTTTTTTAGTTTGACCAGCCTATCGGGAGAGACACCACCTAAGCCGGCAGAGGAGAAGAAGGAATCGATGACGAAAGTATTCATCCTGATTAATAACACACAGGTCACGGCAGACCTCTACGATAACGCAACCTCAAAATCGTTTATCTCTTTACTGCCTTTAACGCTAACCTTAAATGACTACAATCAGACCGAAAAAATAAGCGACTTACCACAGCGCTTACCTGTCGACGGCGCACCGGAAGGGATTACCCCCCAAGCAGGGGATATTACCTATTACGCCCCCTGGGGGAACCTGGCTATTTTTTATCGTCATTTTGGCCATGCAAAGGGACTCATTCGCTTAGGCAGGATAGAATCCGGCATAGACTTGCTAAAACAACCCGGCAAGATGAAAGTAATCATTCAGCGAGCAGAATGAAATATAAGGATTAAATAAAAAAGCCATTTGCATGCAAATGGCTTTTCATATGAATGGCGGTAAAGTAAATCAGTTCATTTGCCACTGATTATCTATAAGCGTTTTTTCTTCAGCAGCGTTTAAGGCGATGCTTCTAATATCATTATCAATATATGCATCAACAATGGACACAGCCTGCCCAGAAGCTGGAGTATAGCCATCCGTAGGTACTGCAACGGCCTCAACAATAAAGAGTTCATCCTGCCACTGTTCTTGCTCGAAACGACAGGCCACACCATGCCCCGTCTTGCCTTGTTTGGACAGTTTAAACTCTCGACAAGGGCGGCCATCTTTAGAGATGTAACTTAATACCGCATGAAAACTGGCACCCTGCTCGAATGAGACAGTCTGATTTGAGCTTGTTTGCTCAAGTAAGCCACCTAAAGTATCACCCTCAATCCAGCTACGAATATCTGCGATCTGATCGGACGGAGAATCCACGGATGAAAAAATATTTAAATACGATATGCCAACCATAAGACCAACCAAAACACTGGCAGCAAGTGCACGCACAGGCTGCTGGGCAATAATAGTGGGCACAAACCGAACCAAACGCTCAGAGATGAACGGGGTAGTCATCAGTTGGGTTAAGCTATCAGGTACCGGTTGATCATTGATGTCATCAAAGGCTCGATTCACATAAACATCAATAATACTGAGCTCTTGCAAACGTTCACGAAGCAACTGATCTGCTACCAGACGCTTTTGTAATTGCGCCTCTTCATGCTCAGAAAGCTCCCCATCAAGATACGCCGATAGCAATTCATCATCTATCATGCTTATTCTCCTGCGGCTAATCGATGCTCGACCAGCCTTCTATGTAATTCCTGCCGGGCTCGACTTAATCGACTCATTATCGTCCCCACTGGCACTTCTAAAAACTCTGCCGCTTCAGCATAGCTCATTCCTTCAATGGTGATCAGACTTACTGTTAACCGCTGACGTTCTGGCAGCTTGTCCATGACCGCCCGTATTTTTTTTGCATCCAGCCAGCCAATCATTTCGGCTTCACCATTGACCGCTTCAGGTACATCCAACCATTTTTCATCAATGGCACGACGTCTCACATCTCTAAAGCGAATCTCATCCACCCATAGGTTTTTGCACACACGGTAGCACCAACGCAGTAAATCTGCGTTTTCTGGAACCCGGCGCTTCAGTACTTTTTCAACAACTCGCTGTACAAGGTCATCGGCGTCGTCATAGTCCGATGTAAGTGAATAAGCAAATCTGCGCAATCTAGGTAATACCTTAACAATGTCCTCGCGCGGAACATCGTCTCCTATTCCCATGAATAACTCCTCATTGTTCTTATTATTTAAACGACCGACTTACTTCTTTTATTCCTGGGAATATATAAAGTCTTGTGATCGTATTCTATTTATAGACGACCAAGAAATATCTATACTGGCACACAATTATCAGATTCAAGCGGTACAAAAACACTGTGAAATACCAAACAATCCTCCTGCGGGCACTGCTTTTATCCGTGCTATTCCTCGGTACAACCTCGCTCATACTCGCGGTAAGTCCCGTAATGCCTGCCTATGCTCAAGATGATGACGACGACGATGAGGCGGATGACCTGGACGACGATATTGAGCGGGAGATAGAACAAACCATTGAAAACCAGGTAGAACAGACCGTAGAGGACGAGATTAGTGGCGAGCTGGACCAGGCAATAGATGAAGCCACGGAACAGGAGGTGGAAGACAATATTGAGGCTCAGGTAGAAGAAGAGCTTGATGATGAAATAGAAGCGGCGGTGGAACAAGAAGCCGAATCCGACATAGAAGATTCTATTGAAGCCGAATTAGAAGAGGAATTAGAGAACGATATCGAAAAATCCGTTGATCAGGAAACGGAAGAAACTCTGGAAGACGATCTTGAGCAGGAACTCGAAGGGGATCTGGCGGAGGAACTCGACGATGATATCGAAGAGGAAACAGAAGATTCCGTGGATAACGAAGTCAGCGACGACGATCTACTGGAAGATGAAGTCGAAGATATAGAATCAGATCTGGACGGAGACAATAACCAACAGGATCTAGACGATGATTCCGACCTTGACGAGCAAGACAGCGAAGACCTCGATCATTTCATTTATGACCAGCCAATAACTGATATTGACCTGATTCTAGATGAAGACGGAGAGGAAAGCATAAAGGGAGAATGGTTAATTCTGGTCGAAGAAGAAAGCATTGAAAAACTCGAAAAAAGCGGCTTTCGTTTCATCGAGCATAGACGCTTGAGCGGACTGGATATGGTACTGGGAAAGCTATCCACTTCAGATGCTCTCAAGCTCTCCGAAGGGAAAATCCAGCTCACCAGCGAAAAAGAAATCGAATCACTTGTGATTGATAGAAACCATCTTTATAGCAATAACTCCGCAACAAAAACGACCGAGATATTGCCTGCCAGCTATCATCCCAATCAGTTATTGCATATTACAGAAAATACAAACAACCCGATTGGCATCATCGATACCGCCGTCGACGCACAGCACGCCGCATTTACTAACTGCGAAATCATTCAAAAAAGTTTTATTCGCGGCAAACAACCCATGGAACACGGAACCGCAGTCACATCCATTCTTTGCGGCCAGTCGAACAACTATCAAGGTCTTTTAAAAAAGGCAAAAATATATTCGGCATCGGTGTTCTTTAATCATCCGAAAAAAGGGGAAACCACCTCAACGCTGGCAATTATTCAGGCAATTGACTGGCTGGTTAGCAATAAAGTCCCAATCATCAATTTAAGCCTATGCGGGCCAGCAAACTCGCTACTTGAAACTGCGGTTAAAAAGGCTATACGGCAAGGCACAACCATAGTGGCCGCTGTTGGAAATAACGGTCCAACATCCGCACCTGTGTACCCTGCTGCCTATGAAGATGTTATTGGCGTTACAGGCGTTTCACCCAAAACAAACAAGGTATATCGACTGGCAGGAAGAGGCAAGCATGTGGATATTGCTGCGCCAGGAATGGATATCGCCCACGCACAAGTAGGCGGAGGCTACACCAGCTCTTCAGGAACTTCCTTTGCAACACCCTTTGTCAGCGCCCTTCTAGCCAGCAACCCCAATCAGAAAGAAAAAATATTACAGGAACAGGTTATCGATCTCGGCGAACCAGGCAGAGATCACGTGTACGGCTCTGGCCTGATTCAGGGGAACAAACCTAAAAATTAAGTTTAACAATACTTGAAGCTATATATTCTGTTTCACCGGGGCTGCCATCAGAGTAACTGCGCTCTTCGTACTGAACTTCGGTCGCCCACTTTATATGAGATGTAATTCGATACTCCCACTCCATCTCATAATCGTAACGGTCTTCTGAATTACCGGAAACTTCGGAGTAACTGCGATTTTCCGCTTTCACACCCGCTGAAAGCTTGTGCTTTCCCAACCGCTTACTATAACGCAGCTTTCCCCGTTGCGACACATAGGAATTTACTGGGTCATTCGCACTAAAATCACGGTATTTATAACCTGTGACCAAGTAACTTTTGAAACCACCGAAAAAATAATACCAGTCCATGGTTAGTGCCGTCTTATTTCCGCTTTTGGCTTTATAGTTATCCAGCCTTTTATCTTCGTAAATAAAGGCTCCACGCAGAAAATTATGCTTTGAAACAAAGGAGGAAGCGAAGGGAGAAATCTGGGAAGCTTTTAGGAATTCCGTCCCATCGGTAAGAGTATAAATCTCTCGATAGGATAGACCAAAACGAATATCAGCCAGCCGATAATCACCCTGAATTGTAGCAATATGCATTTGGGTATCGTACTGGGTTTGTGTATCAAAACGCTTGTCCGAAACACGATATTTCAGACTAACATTGCGATGCTCCATTTCATTCTTATATTCAACTGCGAATGCGCTCCACGTCGCATAATCAGCCTCATTTGAGCGCTCACCAGTGTCGTCTATAACGATATCCGAATAGTACTTTGCCCCTAACTCTAAATCGAAAAAATAACCTGTTTCTTCCTCCTCGGCAAAAGAGTAAACACTCACAAGTGCAAACAGGGATAACGCCCGAACAATAAATCTATTCATTACATCATATACAAAAAACGAGAGAGACCAATCATTGTAATTAGTCTCCCTCCAAGGTCACAAGTTATTTGAGCACAAATTTTACAATCTCAGCTGTCAACCGCTAGATAGTAGATTCCTCTACTTCTTCTTCAACCTCATCTTCCACATCGTCTTCAACGTCATCTTCTACTTCGTCTTCAACGTCATCCTCTACTTCGTCTTCAACGTCATCCTCTACTTCGTCTTCAACGTCATCTTCTACTTCGTCTTCAACGTCATCTTCTACTTCGTCTTCTGCTTCGTCTTCTGCTTCGTCTTCTGCTTCGTCTTCTGCTTCGTCTTCTGCTTCGTCTTCTGCTTCGTCTTCCGCTTCGTCTTCCGCTTCGTCTTCCGCTTCGTCTTCCGCTTCGTCTTCCGCTTCGTCATCATCATCTAGATCGTCGTCGACATCATCAGAATCCAATTCTGCAACCGCATCTTCTTCCGCATTACGGATTACATCAATATCATCTTGCGAAAAGGATGGGCTTGCTAATAAACTAGCGGAAAGTACAAAAAACGAAACCACTATTAGATTTTTTATTGTCATAAAGTATTCCTCTGGGTGAAACTACACTCCCTTGACGAACTATAAAATAAAATTATTCCAATAGAAGTTTCACATTTCGTTAACCGTACTTTTGTTTAATTAAACAGGCAAAATTCCGAATAAAAGCGCAAATTAAAAAAAATTCCCATCCGGATAAAAAATATGAAAATTATTGAAAATGAATTTCACGGTATCGAGATATGCAATATCGAAAAAGAAATAACCCTTGAATCATTTTCTAAAAATCTCATAGAGGAAATAAACCTATGGGAGAAAAAAGATAAAAAACTCATCTGGCTAACCCTACCAATAAATCAATCAAAATATATACATTGCGCGACAGCGCTCGGGTTTGTTTTTCACAACTGCCATGAAACAGAAATCACCCTGATCAAACGTCTTACTCCAAATGCTTATGCACCTTTTGCCCCCACTCACACGGTTGGCGTCGGCGGCATGGTAATCAATGCAAACAAGGAAATCCTGGTAATACGAGAAAGAAACTCCGTTTATAAAGGGTATAAATTACCAGGCGGAATACTTGAAGCAGGAGAAACCATTCGTCAAGGAGTCATACGTGAAATTAAAGAAGAAACCGGCGTAGACAGTGAATTTCGATCAGTCTCAGGCTTCCTCGCGGGCTACCCCTACAAATTCAACAACGCTAATATATATGTCGTATGCAAGCTTTCCGCTCTAACCAATGAAATTGCCATACAAGATACAGAAGAAGTACTTGAAGCCAAGTGGGTATCTATGGATGATTTTATTCAGGACGAAATAAACTCACCACTCAACAGGAAAATTATCGAACAGGCATATACCAATCCTGGGCTCAACAACATAACGTTTGATATGAGCTTGTCCAGAAGTAACGTGAAAGAGATTTTTATTTAGCGGAAACACAAAGAACGGGGCTTTAGAACAAGCCCCGGATTACATGGATTAGCCTAGAATCGATACTCTTGATTTTTCTCGCCTTCAATATCGCTCAACATCAGCTGAATATTTTTTAGTTGGCGAGTTATTTTTCTTTTAATAATTCCTTGCAGCCAATTTCCTGCATATTCAATTATTTATCATTTATATAGCAAACTGAACACCACCCCACGATTGCATTTTTATTTCAAAACAGAAAATAAAAAGCGCTCACGTACAGAGATTGCATTACAACCATTTTCCATGCATAAAAAAACCGGCCTAAGCCGGTCTTTTGAATTCCAATGAGGGGAATCAATGGGCTTTTTCGCCCTGCTGCTCAGCTTCTGCCTTAGCTTGAGCTTCTTGCATGGCTTTGGCAAAGATTGCATCAAAGTTAATCGGAGGCAAAGCCAACGGAGGGAAACCTCCACGGACAGTCATGTTGTCAATTGCTTCGCGAGCATAAGGGAAAAGAATTTGTGGAGCAGCGGATGTTAACAGGTGCTGTAACTGAACTCCTTCAACCCCATCAACAAAGAAAATACCGGCCTGATGCACTTCACACAGGAAAGCGGTTTTATCTTCTGCAGGCTTCACAGTTACAGTCAATTTCAAGATAACCTCGAACAGGTTTTCCTTGATTTTGCCGACTTCTGTATTTAGATCCTGTTCGACTTTTGGCTTCCACTCAGGGTAGGACTCCAGAACTCCCGGCGCCTCGAAAGACATGTCTTTTACATAAATTTTCTGGAGCGCAAATTGAGGCACATTAGCATTGCCACCGGCGGCTTGGTTTTCTTCTACAGGAGTATTTTCTTCAGACATGACTTGGCCTTTGTATTCTTGAATATAAATAATCTAATAATGCGTTTACCCATCAAGTTGGGGGTCAACACCGGTTTATCAAGCCCCTACGCTTTCACTACCGGAAGATTTTGTGATTGCCATTCGGTCATACCGCCTTGCAATCTCGCTGCCTGATAGCCATTCTCTTTTAGGGTTTTAGCAGCCACCCCGGAGTGTTGACCCATTTTATCGATCACTACAACGGTTTTACTTTTGTGCTTTTCCAACTGGCTTAGCTGGTTTGCCAGTTTCGTATGCGGGATATTAATGGCATGAGCAATATGACCACCGGAAAACTCGCTTGATTCTCTCACATCCAGAAGTAATGCCTGGTCATCGTTAAATAACCGGGTCATCTCGTGGTAAGACAAGGTCTCACCACCACGTTTGCCCTCAACAAAAACCAGAGCCGCAACCAAAACAGCCAGAATACTCAACAATACCCATTGTTCAGCAATAAATAATGTCCAATCCACAGGCGGATACCCTTACATAACATACATATTTTGAGAGCGGCGAGTATACACGATCACGACGTGAATTTGTCCCCTCCAATTGACTAAGATCTGTTCTAAGGTTTATCCAAGCTATGTCAAAAAAATATTTGATATCAATGGAATGTCATCGATATGCCATTGGAGTAGCGACTGCAAAGCGCGTAAAATACCGGCCATTCGAATTTGCCGTACCTTATTCGGCCCTCCGTTAACACACAGGAAACGCTATGACTGATGTAAGTAAACCCGTCGCTCTCATTATTTTGGATGGTTTTGGCTATTCGGAAACCGATAAATACAATGCTATCCGTGCAGCAAAAACGCCAACATGGGACAAAGTGTGGGCCTCCGCACCAAAAACGCTAATCGGCACTTCTGGCCTTGCTGTTGGTTTACCGGAAGGTCAAATGGGTAACTCTGAAGTTGGCCACATGACTCTAGGTGCTGGCCGGGTGGTATATCAGAACTACACTCGCATCAATAAGGCCATAGAAGACGGCGACTTTTTCACCAACAAAGTTTACGTTGACGCGATAGACAAAGCCAAAGACGCAGGAAAAGCCGTCCATATTCTAGGGCTACTATCTCCCGGCGGCGTTCACAGTCATGAAGAACACATGTTTGCCATGGTGAAAATGGCCGCACAGCGCGGTGTGAAAAAGATTTACCTCCATGCACTTCTTGATGGCCGTGATGTGCCACCACGCAGCGCGAAAGAATCTCTGGAGAAAGCTGAAACTCTATTCCGCGAGTTAGGCGTAGGCAGAACCGCTAGTATTTGCGGACGTTATTTCGCAATGGATCGTGACTCCCGCTGGGATCGAGTCCACTCGGCATACGATTTGCTGGCCTCCGCCAAAGCTGAGTTTGCATCATCTTCAGCAGTAGATGCGCTGGAAGCTGCGTATGAGCGAGATGAAAACGATGAATTCGTAAAAGCCACGGTAATCACTGACGAAAATGGTAAGGGCGCACCAATGGAAGATGGTGACTCTGTTATTTTCATGAACTTCCGCCCTGACCGCTCACGTCAAATCACCAATGCATTTGTCGACGAGAACTTTGACGGATTCGTCCACAGTTTCAGACCCAAGCTGGCTGACTTTGTGATGACCACTGAATACTCCGCCGATATCAAGACCCCTTGCGCATTTCCACCAGAAGATATTGTTAACTCATTTGGTGAAGTGGTTTCAAAAGCAGGCAAAAAACAACTTCGTATCGCAGAAACCGAAAAATATGCCCACGTTACCTTTTTCTTTAGTGGTGGTCAGGAATCACTATATGAAGGCGAAGATCGCATTCTGGTTCCTTCACCTCAGGTTGCAACTTATGATCTCCAGCCAGAAATGAGTGCACCGGAAGTAACAGACAAGCTGGTTGAGGCTATCGAGTCAGGCAAATATGACGCGATTATCTGTAACTACGCAAACTGCGATATGGTTGGCCATACCGGTGACTTTGATGCAGCAGTTAAAGCGGTTGAAGCGGTTGATGCATGTTTGGCAAAAGTGTTTGCGGCATTGGAAAAAGTCGGTGGGGAAGCGTTAATCACTGCTGACCACGGTAACGTCGAAGAAATGTTTGACGATGTTTCAGGCCAAAAACATACTCAACATACAACCCTACCAGTTCCTCTCGCCTATGTAGGCAATAAAGATATCAGTTTACTGGAAGGTGGTTTGGCCGACATTTCACCGTCTATTCTGGACCTACTGAATGTTGAGCAACCTGCTGAAATGACAGGAAAAAGCTTAATCTCCCGGAAATAAATTCCTCTAGCTCCAAGGAGGGAGCTTACAATTTCACAATGTCAGGTTACACTTGTGGCCATGCATTCGATCAACACACACATATTCCGTCCACTACTGATAATACTCGCGCTATTCATCGCGGGGATATCGCCGTGTCATGCGGACGAGCAGCAGGATAAAGTTCGTCTCGAAAGATTAAAACGCTCAATTAACGAGCTAAAAGCAGAGCTGGAAAAAACCAAATCCAGTCGCGATGAGGTACTAAAAAGCCTGGAAAAAACCGAAAAGGAAATTGGCCAGCTAAACCAAAAGGCAGAAAAGCTTCAACAAAAGGTGAAGGATAGCCAATCTAACCTGGACTCACTGCGCGATGAACGAAGCCAGCTGAATCAAAAAAAAACATCTCAGAAAAACCAGGTATCTCAGCATATTAATGCCGCATACCGTTTGGGAACCCAGTCCAATATTCGATTACTGCTCAACCAAAAGGACCCGACAACTGTCGCCCGCAACCTGAAATATTACGATTATCTGGTTAAAGCCAGAGCACAAATTATCTCTGACTACACCGATACGATTGAGCGTATCAATACAATCGAACCCGAGATTGCCTACGAGGCACAAAAGCTACAACAAAACTACAACGATCTTAAGAAAAAGCGAGACCAACTCGCCAGTGCTCAAAACCAGCGACAGGCAACTATTGCCAAACTAACCCAGAATATCAGCAGCAAAGGGCAAAAACTCGAGGCTTTACATAAAGACAGGGATCGCCTGGAACGGCTCCTAAATCAAGTTACATCATTAATAGAAGATATCGATGTACCAGGCGCGAAATCCAGTTTTGTCAGCTTGAAAGGGAAACTTCCATGGCCAACCCAAGGTCGAATCAAGCACCAGTATGGTTCCCGCAGAGCAGATGGCCAACTTCTCTGGGAAGGGTTGATGATCGATGCCAAAGCCGGCGCACCGGTCAAAGCCATCCATCACGGACGCATTGTTTTTTCAGATTACCTTCGTGGTCACGGACTCTTGATTATTATTGATCACGGTTCAGGTTTTATGTCGCTCTATGCACACAACCAGACTCTGTATAAAGAAATCGGGGAATGGGTGGAAGCCAACGAAACCATTGCATCGGTTGGAAACAGTGGAGGCCTCGACCAGGCCGCGTTATATTTCCAACTAAGACGCAACGGCAAACCAACAAATCCAAAATATTGGATTAAATCAGCATAAGAGTTAAACGATAAAGCGATTATTCTTATACACTTAGATAAACACAGCTAAGTGGCACAATTGGGGTTATAACAATCATGGCTTGGTTTACAACAAAACAAACACCGGCTTTTTTCATTGTAATGGTCGGCCTATTGATGGGACTAAGTGTTTGTTCACAGTCAGACGTCGCACAAGATGATGAAGCAGGGGAACCAACACCACCCGCTCAAACTGAAAAAGTCAGCGTATTGCCCCTCGAAGATCTACGAGTCTTTACCAAAGCATACGACCATATTCGTAACGCCTACGTTGAGGAAATCGACGATAAAACATTACTTGAATATGCTATTCGTGGAATGCTTCAACAACTGGATCCCCATTCAGCCTACCTGGATGAGGAATCCTCAAAGGAACTCCAGGAACATACTACAGGCCAATTCGGAGGCCTCGGAATTGAAGTAGGCATGGATGAAGGCTTTGTTCGCGTCGTATCCCCAATCGACGACACCCCTGCAGCGCGCGCTGGCGTAGAAGCCGGAGACTTAATTATTAAACTCGACGGCATCACCGTAAAAGGACTCACCCTAAACGAAGCGGTTAAGAAAATGCGAGGCCCCAAAGGCTCAGACATTATTCTAACCATTGTCAGAGAAGGGGTTGATAAGCCATTCGATATAAAAATCACTCGCGACACAATAAAAGTCCGAAGTGTTAATTCAAAACTCATCGAAGATGATTTCGCCTATATTCGTATCGCTCAGTTCCAGCTTCGAACAGCGGATGATGTCAAAAATGGTCTGGCCAAACTACAGGAAAAAAATGCCGATATAAAAGGCTTGGTGTTAGACCTGCGCAATAATCCCGGTGGACTATTACAAGCAGCGGTGGAAGTATCTGACCTGTTTTTGCAATCAGGAAAAATTGTTTACACCGAAGGACGTATAGCCAACTCCAACACGGAATACACGGCATCTCCTGGAGATATCAGTCAGGGTTTACCGATCGTTGTACTCATTAATGGTGGCTCCGCATCAGCTTCCGAAATTGTTGCCGGCGCTCTACAGGATCACAGAAGAGCACTATTAATAGGCACCCAGAGTTTCGGCAAGGGCTCAGTACAAACGATTATTCCCGTGACTGAAACCAAAAACGTAAAAATCACAACCGCGCTTTACTTCACACCAAAGGGACGCTCAATACAGGCTCAGGGTATCATTCCTGATATAACGGTTGAACGGGTTCGAGTAACCGCCGTACAAAAGCGTAACGGGGTCAGTGAAGCAGATCTGTCTGGGCATATCAAAAACGCCAAGGGCGGAAAAGATATTCAGTCAAAAGACAAAAAAGCAGAGGAATCTGCGCAGGAATTATTTAATCGGGACAGCCAGCTATACGAAGCCTTAAATATATTAAAAGGTATTCACTTGCTTAGCCAGCAAACATCAACCCCTGAGCAGGAACAAACCAGCGATGCGGTTGACGGCGACAACAACGTTGACATCAATAAAGACGCGCAATAGCTATTTAAGTAAACCATGCAGCAACGTTTATTGACGCGACTTTTGCTCGCCATCGCACTACTTTTGTGTACGGTGGCGAAAGCAACGAACCTTGGCCCCATAGCCCCAGAAGTAACAGCGCCTAAAATCGCGATCATCATTGACGACATAGGCTACCTGCTTTCTGAAGGACAACAAACCCTCAAACTCCCGCAACCAGTCACTTTATCTGTCATTCCATTTACTCCCTACGGTGTGGACCTGGCGCAAAACGCACACGATCTGGACATAGAAATCATGCTCCATGCACCGATGGAAATTTCTGGAAACAGACCTTGGGAAAATGGGTTAAAGGAAAATATGTCTCGCCAGGAAATTCAACAGAAACTGGATGACATGCTAAGGAATATTCCTAACGTAGCAGGTGTTAACAATCACGGAGGAAGCAAGCTTACAGAGCGGTTAGCACCGATGACCTGGGTTATGGAGCGGCTTAAAGCCGACCAGCTGTATTTCATTGATAGCCGTACTTCGATCAACAGCCAGGCTGCTCATGCTGCCGCCTATCTGGATTTAAACTACGCCTCTCGCGACGTATTCCTCGACAATACCCTGGATGCTGAATCCATTAGACATCAAATAACACGCTTAAAAAATAAAGCACGTAAACACGGCCACGCCATCGCCATAGGGCACCCACACAAGCTGACGCTGGAAATCCTACAGCAGGAAATTCCCCAATTAAAAAATGAGGGCTTCGAACTATTAAAAGTTTCCGAACTTCTCGATTATATTCATACGCCTCCAGCATCCTGACCGTTCAAACCCCACTCCGCCCCACCTATCGAGCAATTCACACTCTTTATGTGACAAGCATCACATTTAAGACCAAAAACAACTGCAGGATTGAATCACAAGCCTATAATTTGATCAGCGGTCTCGGTACCGGGGTGTGTATTGGCACAAAAATAGCTATACGAAAACGTGACAGAATTCAAAAAAAGTAATTCTTTCTAAAAAGTATAGTGTTTTCAAGGACTTAACACTTACACCCAATTATCGAGGCGCTGTTGGTGTCAAAAATACTGACATAGGGGTGCCGAAGCTCGAAACCTAGATGCTTTAGCAGAACACTTAAAGGAAGTTGTAATGAGAGAAGATGTTATGAACAGAAACGGTGAAGACGGAGTTGCACTACCAAATCGAAACAGTCGATACTTTCAAAAAGGTAATTACTGGTATTACAGTACACGAGAAGGTGTTGATATTGGCCCATTCGACTCACTAAGCGAAGCGGAAACCGGTGCCAGCGACTTTATCGATTTTATTATTCACGCAGAACCCTCTATCGTTCAAACATTAACGCGCTACGGTCGAGCAGCAGCTTAATCAAACGCGACCCAGTATTCTTTAAGGCCAGACACGATGTCTGGCCTTAATTCTATCTGAATAGTATCCCCAGGCTAAATTATTTGCTCAATCGTTCGAGCGATTTCATTCTTGCCAGCCAAGCCAAAACCACGCGTATTACAAGCGGACTTCAATCCCCTGCTCTTGCATATATTTTTTTGCTTCGGGTACAGAGTACTCACCAAAATGGAAAATACTGGCCGCCAGCACAGCGTCTGCTCCGCCCAATTTGACTCCATCAACCAAATGGCTAAGGTCACCAACGCCACCAGAGGCAATCACTGGTACACATACGGCATCACTAATAGCTTTGGTCACACCCAAATCAAATCCATTTTTAGTGCCGTCGCAATCCATACTGGTCAGCAGTATTTCGCCTGCACCGTAATCCACCATTTTTTTGGCCCACTCAACAGCGTCAATGCCGGTTGGTTTCCTCCCCCCGTGAGTGAAGATCTCCCACTTGTCCGGCTCACCTTCCTTGCTGACTTTTTTTGCATCAATGGCGACGACAATGCATTGCGAGCCAAAGCGTTCCGCAGCCGCTTTCACGAACTCAGGGTTCTTCACCGCCGCTGAGTTAATCGAAACTTTATCTGCACCCGCGTTCAACATATTTCGAATATCAGACAACTCACGAATACCCCCACCAACTGTCAAAGGTATAAAAACCTCGGCAGCTATCTGCTCGACAATGTGTACCGTTGTGTCTCTGTCTTCATGACTGGCGGTAATATCCAAAAACGTAATTTCATCAGCCCCTTGCTCGTTGTAGCGTTTTGCCACTTCTACCGGGTCACCGGCATCCCGAATATCAACAAACTGCACGCCTTTTACCACGCGCCCTTTATCAACATCCAAACAGGGAATAATACGTTTCGCTAATGCCATAACACTTTACTCAAAATAACTTCGCTAAGCGGGTTTGTTCTTGGTTTCTAGGATTCAGAATCGCAGTAGGTTTGTGCTTCAGCAACATCCAGAGTGCCTTCATAAATCGCACGACCAGTAATTGCCCCCATGATTCCAGAAGAGGATTTTGCCTGTAGCGCACGAATATCATCCATATTGGTGATACCACCCGATGCAATAACCGGAATAGGCGAAGCCTCGGCCATTTCCACTGTGGCATCTACGTTCACCCCCTGCATCATGCCATCTCTGGCAATATCCGTGTAAACGATAGAACTGACGCCGTCATCAGCAAAACGCTTGGCCAGGTCCGTTGCTTTGGTGGTCGAAACTTCCGCCCAACCATCTGTCGCGACCAAACCATTTTTCGCATCCAAACCAACAATGATGTGACCTGGAAATTGCTTACACATCTCTGTCACAAATTCTGGTTCTTTGACCGCTTTGGTCCCGATAATGACGTAGCTCACACCAGCATTCAGATAGTACTCGATGGTCTCTGCCGAACGGATACCACCACCAATTTGAATAGGAAGGTCAGGATAGGCTTTCGCAATCGCCGTTACCACACCACCGTTTACGGGTTCACCGGCAAAAGCGCCGTTTAGGTCAACTAAGTGCAAACGTCTACAACCCGCATCCACCCATCGTTTTGCCATGGAAACAGGATCGTCAGAGAAAACCGTCGAATCCTCCATAATGCCTTGCTTCAATCTGACACAAGCACCGTCTTTTAAATCAATTGCAGGGATAATAATCACCCAAAGCACTCCCGTTTTTATCAAGCAATGGTATTTATAGCTTCGAACATATTCGTGAAAGACAAAACCATTGCAAATAGCGTTTTAAAATTTGCCATCCCAAGAGACGAAGTTTTCCAATAGCTTAAGGCCATTGGTATGACTTTTTTCAGGGTGGAATTGCGCGGCAAAAACGTTGCCGCTGGCAATGTTCGTAGTAAACGTCAGACCATAATCGCTGGTGCCCGCCTGACAAGCAGTATCTGCTAACTCGACATAATAGCTATGTACAAAGTAAAACCGACCATTGTTTTCGATACCGTCCCACAACGGGTGATCAAGCCTATGCTCGACGTTATTCCAACCCATATGGGGCACTTTTAGCCGTTCAGAGGACTGCTGAAATTGTGAGTTATTGGCAAAGTTTTTGACTTGCCCTTTAAATACACCCAAGCACTCAACACCGTCATTCTCCTCAGAAAATTCCATCAGCGCCTGCATACCCACACAGATTGCCAGAATGGGTTTACCGGAATCGATGTACTCTTTCACGGCCTTATCGAATTCCAGACGGCGAATCTCCGCCATGCAATCACGAATGGCACCGACACCAGGGAAAATAACCGAATCAGCATCCGCAATTTCTTTCCGGTCACTGGTCACAGTAACGGTTAATTCCGGCGCAACATGGGCTACGGCACTGGCCACGGAATGGAGGTTACCCATTCCGTAGTCAATCACTGCTAATTTCTTTTTACTCATATGAAAAAATCACGACAGGGAAAGAACACTGCGGCTCTCTCTTAACTAACTATAGCGTTCCCTTGGTTGATGGCATGGCACCACCCAGTCTCGGGTCAACTTCCAAAGCCATTCTCAGGGCGCGGCCAAATGCCTTGTATACCGTTTCAATCTGGTGGTGCGCATTCGCACCGCGTAAACAATCGATATGCAAGGTTACCTGGGCATGGTTGACAAAACCGTGGAAAAACTCAGAGAACAACTCAGTATCAAATGATCCGATACGTTTTTGAGTAAAGGGAACATTCATTACCAAGCCGGGTCTGCCGGAAAAATCGATAACCACTCTGGACAAGGCTTCGTCCAGAGGAACATAGGCATGGCCATAACGGCGAATGCCTCGTTTGTCTCCGACAGCTTCTTTCATCGCTTGTCCGAGTGTAATGCCGATATCTTCGACACTGTGATGGTCATCGATGTGGGTATCACCATCGCAGGTTACATCCAGATCAATCAAACCGTGACGGGCGATTTGATCCATCATGTGCTCCAAAAACGGCACCCCAGTATCAAATACGGCTTTCCCCTCTCCATCGAGGTTCAAGCTCACGGAAATCTTGGTTTCAAGCGTATCTCGCTTGACCGATGCTTTGCGTTCAGCCATGACCATAACTCTTCATTTATCTTACATTTGGCAATAGGCCGGCAATTATAGCGGGCAGGGGCCGCTAAGGGCTAGGAAAGATGTTTACTCTGACTACAAATCACCTGATTGACGCTCGTCAAACCGACTAAAATTCAAACAGGGTAGCCTAATCCGATATTCATCAAATAACGATATAACAAAGGAGCTAACTACATGAACGATGCAGTATTTTTTGGAGGAATCGCCTTACTCAGCAGTATGGGCGCAATTGTCGTGGTGGCCGCGCTTGCGGGTGTATTACTAAAAGTTCTCGATTCCCATATTGATCATGGAGAAGAACACTAAACTCCATCCCCTTCTATATACGGAGGGGTGAACTCACCCCCCTCTGTAACTGTCATACCTTTCACAACCAATAGCTGGCAAACATCGCCTTATTAGTAATGTTCAACAGTGATAGAGAGAATGACAGAACTGACTTCCCACCCCGAAGAAGATAAAAAGAACCCCTGGCGCAGCCTGATTGGCTTTGGAGTGCTATTACTTCTCGCCTATTTCGCCAATGTGAAATTGCAATCCTATTTGGGACGTCAGGCTTTCGACGCAACTGGTCTGGCAGAAATACCCCTGGAACAAGCCCTTGAGAAAGCCCGCAAGGAAAATAAACTGGTACTCGCGGACATGTCAGCAATTTGGTGTCCAGCCTGTCGAAAACTAGACAAAAATGTGCTGAGCAATAACGATGTGCAGCAAGCCATCAATCAAAAATATATTTTTACCCGCATTGAATACGAAACAGAAGCGGGTAAAGCTTTCAGTCAAAAATATCAAGTATCCGGCTTCCCTACATTGCTCGTTCTCGATACCAAAGGCACATTGGTACGCAGATTACCACTTACATTTGACACCAAAGCTTTTCTTTCTAATCTATAAAAAACCTAGCTAAACAACCTACACCCCAAAGCAGCAGTATTTCTCTGGCAATAAAATTCAACGTATGCGGGTAGGCTGGTTTACAATTGCCGCCCCACTAACAAGTTGAAGTGATATTTCGTGCTAAAAATTGCATTGCTGGGTTATCGCAGCCACCCGTATGTGGGTGGTCAAGGCATCTATTTAAAATACCTAAGCCAGGCGCTGGCGGATATGGGACATCAGGTGGATGTCTATTCCGGCCCGCCCTACCCTGAACTCGACTCGTCAGTAAACCTGATTAAAGTCCCCAGCCTGAATTTATACGAACATGAAAATCATGTCCGGGCACTACGCTGGCATCATTTGAAATCTTATACCGACACTTACGAATGGTGGGAAATGCTAACCGGCGGCTTTGGCGAACCATACACATTTGGGCGCCGGGTGTATAAGCTTTTGAAGAAACAAAACTACGATATCATCCATGACAACCAGAGCTTAAGCTTCGGTATATTGAAGCTTCACCAACGACACAAAAATGTGGTGTGTACCATTCACCATCCAATCCACAGAGACAGAGATCTGGCAATTGAAGCAGCTAAAGATAAACTCTATAAATCTTTAGCTAAACGCTGGTACAGTTTTATTAACATGCAGGAAAAAGTTGTCAGCAAAATACAACATGTTGTTACCGTCTCAGAGACATCACAGAGAGATATCGCAGAGTGCTTCAACCGCTGTAGTCAATCCATATCTGTCATTCCAAATGGTATCGATACTAAAACCTTTAAGCCCTTAGGCCATATTGAAAAACGTCCATATCGAGTTATTACCACCGCGTCATCGGACCAACCACTGAAAGGCCTGAAGTATTTATTGGAAGCATTTGCCCAGCTAAAAAATCAATGCAAAGAAACACACCTTGTGATTATTGGCAAATTAAAAGAGAACGGCGATGCAGCCAGGCTTATCTCAAAGTACCAGCTGCAGAATGCGATTACATTTAAGCACGGCCTCTCCACCCCGGAGCTGGTGGAGGAATACAACAAAGCTGTTGTCGCAGTCTGCCCTTCCCTCTATGAAGGTTTCGGTTTACCCGCTGCAGAGGCGATGGCTTGTGGTTTACCCGTTGTCAGTACGGACGGTGGCGCATTGCCAGAAGTCGTGGGCGATGCTGGAGTGATTGTTCCCGCAGCAAATGCCCCCGCCCTTGCGAACGAGCTTCTAACAATACTATCGTCAGAACAGCAGCGAAAAGATTTAAGTATTAAGGGGCGCAAACGTATCGAAGAACAATTCTGCTGGTCTCGAGTAGCACAGCAAATGACAGACTTTTACCAATCGCAAGTCATCGATCATGCTCACGGTTAACTTTAAACACATTCCCATACGCGCTAACGATTACGTTCTTGATTTAGGATGTGGAGAAGGCCGACACGCTATCGGAACTGCATACTATTTTCCCGAATCCACCGTAATTGGCTTGGATCTCAGCTTTCAAGACTTACAAAACGCGCAAAGTAAAAGCAGAGATTTTTTTGGAAAAAAAACCTGCACTTTTATCCAAGCAAATGGCTTTCATCTCCCCTTCAGCAATGAAGCTTTCGATCATATTATCTGCTCTGAAGTACTCGAGCATATTCAGGATTATCAAGCTTTCCTCATAGAAATAACGCGGATCCTAAAACCCGGTGGAAGCCTATCCATCTCAGTACCGACCCGTTGGCCAGAAAAAATATGCTGGAGTCTGGCCGAAGAGTATGCCCAAGTCGAAGGCGGACATGTGCATATTTTTAACCTTCGTCAATTGAGTGAAGACATCGTACAACTGCGTTTTAATTTTATTCGCCAACATAAAAGCCATGCTCTGCATACGCCTTACTGGTGGCTAAAATGCATGTTTTGGAATGCAAAAAAAGAAAATATTCTATTACGCAGCTACCATAAATTATTAGTTTGGGATTTATTAAAGCGCCCATTGATTACCCGAGCCCTGGAACAGATTCTCAATCCGTTTTTGGGAAAAAGCCACGTAGCCTATTTCAAAAAAGCACATGACAAAACTGTCTAACACTCAGTCACTGCAGACTCCCCATCGATTAGAAGAAGCGGCCGGCTACATTTTATTCTGCCAACTGGATACAGGCGCTATCCCCTGGTTCCCAAATGGCAAGCTCGACCCTTGGGACCATGTAGAGGCTGCCATGGCTCTCAATATCACAGGTCACACAACTCAAGCGAGACAGGCCTGGCTCTGGCTTTTTCAACAACAAAATGATGATGGAAGCTGGTTTTCCAACTATTTAACCCCTGATCCGGAACAGCCTCTCAATCAATTCAAAAAAGAATCCAATTTTATTGCTTACCCGGCAACCGGTGTTTGGCACGATTACCTCATCACCGGAGACAAACAACAAGCAAAGAAAAGTTTTCCATATATTGAAAAAGCCATAGATCTGGTTGTGAGCTGGCAATCGGAAGAGGGCGAGATTCTCTGGGCAAAATCTGAACAGGAGCAACTAGCAAAAGATGCCCTTGTCACTGGCTGCGCATCCACCTTACGAAGCCTGGAGTGCGCTATCAATCTGGCAAACCTTTTAGATGCGGAAAAAGCTCACTGGGTAACCACACATAAACAGCTGGCGTATACACTAAAGAACAAACCCTGGCGCTTTGATCGCACCTGGGAGTCCAAGCAACGTTTTTCCATGGATTGGTTTTACCCGGTGTTAAGTGGTGCCTACTCCGAAAACGAAGCAAGAACCAAAATAGAATCTCGCTGGCATGAATTTTATAAAGCGGATCTCGGCTGTCGCTGTGTGAATGACCATCCGTGGATCACCATTGCGGAATCCTGCGAGCTTACTATGGCACTTATTGCTGCGGGGAAAAAAGAAACTGCCTTCAAGCTGTATAACAACTTGGCAAGATGGCAGGATACCGACGGAGGTTACTGGACAGGGTATGTATATGAAGACGATGCGATATGGCCAGAAGAAAAAACCAGCTGGACAGCCGCCGCCTGCATTTTAGCAGCCGATGCCCTGTTTCACATTTCCCCGGCTTCTACTCTCTTCACCACACCGGCCTATGTGGGCTAACAATAGAATACGAAACTTAGCTCACTCTTTTTAAAATCGCCAAAGACATTACTCTGTCCTGCAATTGATAACGGCCTGAATCCAGCACAGCCTTCATACCAAGGTACGGCCCTTGACCACCGTTCTCTGGCGATTCGAAAATATCGTGAATCGCTAAGAAGCCACCGACGGCAATATGCTCTGCCCATGAAACACAATCGGCCATAGACATCTCGGGACTGTGCCCACCATCCACAAAAACCATTCCTAAAATACCGCTCCAGTGTTTAACCAAGGTTTCCGATGCGGTAACCATTGGCACAACACTTTGCTCCAAGCCTGCCAACATCAGGGTTTTACGAAACTCAGGAAAGCTATTCATGCACTGATTGGCGGCATCATAAAGCGCTTCATCGTGATACTCCTCACCATACTGGTGCTCTTCCGATCCACGATGATGATCAACCGAATACAACACGCCGTCCGCTTCTTTGCATGCAGTACCCAAATAGACACTCGACTTTCCGCAATAACTGCCGATTTCCAGAACCGGCCCAACCGAAGCCGCTAGTTTTGCATATTGGTAAAGTGCGGTACCCTCTTCATGACAGAGGAACCCTTTAATGGAATGAGCTTGCAAAAAATTGTGAATGTTTGATATAGACATAGAGCTTCATAAGGCAAGGTCACCAGGGCCAACACCCTATGATGACATTTAGAGTTAACGTCGCAACAAATAACAAATACTCAGTAATAATACCGAGTGCAATACAACGATTGATGATAATTCCAAATAGAATGATACCAACTCACATACCTCTGACGCACATAAAAACGTATTATTTTCTGCAATAAATAATTAACGTACGGGGGGCGTACACCCCATAGGAAACCAGGAATAGTACGCTATCCAGAAAAGACTGTTGAGTTTCAACTACCGCAACATGTTCTGCTCCACCACAAACTTCTGCTGCGTTTACATTTGTTCTTTGTCCAATTCCACCGACGAAGAAATGATGCATTTTTGTTACACCAACGGAAGAAGCGTCTTCGTTTTGTATCCGAATTGTTTGACGCGCACAGCTTGCTAAAAGAAAACAACACAGTAGCACTACCCATGTTTTCATTTCTATCACCTCTCAGATTCGTATAACCAATAAGACCGAATCACTGAGCGTTAATGTACTCCTAAAATAATGAGAGGACTGTTACGTTTTGTCTGAATTTAGAGATGAGATAAATTGCGAGAAAAGAATATTTATAGAAAAGCTCTACTAAAACCGGGGTAATACCAATAACAAACGTCAGCCAGTAATGTTTACCGGCCAACGATTTGATATAACTAGCAAAGAATCAAAAGACTTACCAACCTGTTGCAGCACTCCACTCAGGACGTACCTCTGCTCGATAAAAAGTATCTTTCTGATTGTGTTTGTGTAACTTCCATCCTCTATTGAAGAAATATTGCTGCTTAGCATTTAATCTTAACGGCCCAGACCGGCGTGTATTACCGTGACCGTAGCCTGGATCACCGTTTTGCCAGATTTTAACGTGAAAGGTTTTGATAATTGCATCGTGATAACTGGTGTACACCCCTCTGCCTTTCCATTGGGGGTGACTGATAAATGAGCCCGCAACAACCATTTTTCCATATGCACCGCTGATTGATGTAACTTTCAGTTTTATACCTGCCGCAGCGTTACCACTTCCGCCAACATGCAACCAACCATCAGCGTGCTGTACAAAGCCTCGCACCCAGTATTCATCTGCACCAATTAATGACATAACCCAGGTAATCCCGGTCTTGCCATCTTTTAACACACCATCCCAAATTACACCTCTAGGTAGAGTCTTCCAAATACCCAGTTCTACACTCATTTGTATACATCCTTCTAATGCTACAACTTACTCTATACAAATGGACTTTCCATCCATCAACTATGCTTGATGACCGTTTTCTACCTATCCACCACTGGCTAATCAAATAACAGGTGATATAACCTGACGGATTCTGCCCAATTACGCCAGAAAACCCACTTACACTGTTGACTCTGATAATAGCGAGTATAAAATCAGCAGCAGCTAGAAAGTGTAGCCTATTTATTATTGACCTCGTCGCAAGCCAGTCCATGACGCTTCGCACTGTTGTTTATAAGTAGTAGCAGACTTCCTATCGCAATCGTCTTGTTAAACAAGACACATTATTACTTGTAAATGTACAGGAATTAACATCATGTCCAACAAAGTTACTGGAACCGTTAAATGGTTTAATGAATCCAAAGGGTTCGGCTTCATCGAGCAGGAATCTGGTCCAGACGTTTTCGCTCATTTCAGCGCAATTCAAGGCTCAGGCTTCAAAACTCTTGCCGAAGGTCAGAAGGTTGAGTTTGAAATCACCAGTGGTCAAAAAGGCCCTCAAGCGGAAAACATTGTAGCCCTATAGGCATTCATGAAAAATAGGGCAAACATGCCCTATTTTCTCTTCTCAATTACCACTTTTCTGTGGTTATTAAGGCCAGATATTATGCAGTAGCAGATCTAGCCTGTTCAGTATGTAATCCAATATCTGCCCAGCATTATCGTTGCTGGGTAATTTCTTTTGTCAGCTGTCTGGCAAACTGATGAAGCAAATCATTCAGCCCTGCCACATAAGCCTCAGGTTCGCTCCCATTGGTATCTGCGGAGAACGAAACGCGCTCATGCTTGATCAAAGCCCTTCGATTGGCATCCACTAGGCTCCATCGAGCAGTCAGGTTCACCTTACCACCACGAACACCAGAGAAATCCTCTATTTCTATGCGGAGCTGTTTTTCCGGTCGGATACGAGCATCCCAGGGAAAACCCTGGATATTGTGGCTACCCAAAGCAGAAGACAAGTCACCAACCAGAACACGAACGATGGCATCATCCAGCGGCCCGGCCCACACATGAACGCCTGACACCCGTACCTGCTGAGAAGGAGTCCTGCTGACTATTGCACCGCTGCTCAGAAAATCAGGCAAGATAACCGGACCCACACCAAGACTGATCTGAACTGCTGTATCCGATGCCAACGCCTGATCGGCAAACAATGAATAGTATTGCGTTTTCGGCCCACTGGAACTGCACCCCAATAGACACAGCACTGCCAACAAGGTATATATTTTCAAGTTTGTCATAAGTTACCCCTACCGGGTCTGGGCCTTAGTGAATGCTTAGTTCTCTTTATCAGTACCATATATGAGCGCATTGGGATGACGGTTCAGCTCATCCAAAAAGCGCTGCACGGAATCCGCAGCACTGCCAACGGATTTAAGCGTACCGTTCAGTTCATGCTGTAACTCAGAATCAGGGGCAATGACCTGGTCAACACTTTCCATTGCCTGCGACAATTTGTTCAGCGCGAGGGACAAATCCTGAACCGCATGATCAATCTTACCCGCAGTATTATTGCTTTCCAGCGCGCCCAGTATTGTTTTTAAACTGGATAGACTGTCCGCCAAATCCTCTCCAATATCATCGAAGGGAACCGCTTCTATTTTCTCCAAAATAACAGAAACCTGAGTAAGCATTTCTTCACTTGGGTCAGAATGTGTCGGCAATTCGGTGTAATTCGAACTGCGCACCAGGGGCACCGAATTCGGTTTGTCGGTATAAACCAGTTCGATTAACTTCGAGCCGGTTAAAAGGTTTCCAGAAGACATTCGTGCTCTCAAGCCATGCTTAACCAATGTTTCGATAAAGGTATCCGCTTCTTCCCGAGTTGGGCTGGCCTCAGAATCCAAACGTTGTGGTTCGATTGCGATATAGACATGCAGGCTGTTGGGCTTGTTATCGGCGGAAACCAAGTCAATATCCACCACCTCGCCAATTTTTAATCCACGAAACTCTACCGGCGCACCGACAGACAAACCTTTTACAGATTCGCTAAACTTTAATAGGTAGTAATAGCGAATGTTGTAACTACCGTCTTTCACCGACTCCCTATCCGGATACAAACTAAAACGATAACCTTCCTCCGCAACTTCCGCATCTTCAAAACCAGCTGCGGTTTCGAACGCAATACCACCACTCAATAGCGAAACCAGCGACCCCATATTTGCGGTCACGCCTTCCGCACCAACTGACACATCCACCCCACTCACATTCCAGAAATGTGTTTTGGTTTGTACTAACTGGTCATAGGGAGCCTTGATGAATACATTAATATTTACCCGATCGTTAGCTTCAGCCAACTGATAACCTGTCACCTCACCCACACGAATCTGACGAAAATAAATTGGTGAACTAATATCCAAAGATCCCAAGTCTGCCGACTCTAAAACATACTGTGTGCCCGGATCATCGGAAACAAACACCGGGGATGAATCCAAACCATCAAACTCCGTGGCATATGGCCCATCTTCACCAGGGTCCATAACAATATACACACCGGAAATCAGCGTCCCCAGGTTAGACACCCCTGTCGCACTGATCTTGGGTTCCGCCACCCAGAATCGAGTATTCTCACTGAGGTGATTTGCCACATCACGATCAATTTCAGCGAACACCTGAACCGTTTTCAAGTCTCCACTTAATTTCACTTTCTTAACCACCCCGACTTCGACGTTTTTTAATTTAATTAACGTCTGACCAACAATAATGTCCGACGCCTTGGTAAAGTTAATTTGTATTTCCTCCCCCTTTTCCAAATGCGCCTGAATAACCAACGATAACGCGATAATGAGTGCAACAATTGGCACTATCCACACCGGTGAGATGGTAGGAATGTTTTTTACGTCGGCTTTATTCAGTATCTTCATTCTCTAGGGCATCCCAAAGTAATCGAGGATCAAATGATTCGGCGGCAACCATGGTCAGCACCACTACCGCACCAAAAGCAATAATTGCAGGTTCAGGTTCAACAGTATAAACAAAACCAAATTGGACAATCGCGACGAGCATGGTGACGACGAACACATCCACCATGGACCAGCGTCCGACAAACTCGGTTAACTTATACAAAAATTGGCGGTGCCGAACACCGGTCTTCATTTTGGTATGAACAGACCATACCAAATAAGAGAGCACAACTAACTTGGCGATAGGCACCAGGATACTGGCCACAAACACCACAATCGCAATCCAATACAGTTCTGCGGTAATGAGTTCTACCACTCCGGAAAAAATCGTATCCGTTTCAACTACACCCAGCGACGAATATGTCATGATGGGCAAAATGTTTGCTGGGATATACAAAATAGTGGCGGCAATAATTAACGCTGTAGTTTTTTGCAAACTATTTGGGATTCGCTTATGCACTTCAGCATGACAACGAGGGCATTGCCCTGTTGATTC
This sequence comes from Teredinibacter sp. KSP-S5-2, assembly GCF_032773895.1. Lineage (NCBI taxonomy): Bacteria > Pseudomonadati > Pseudomonadota > Gammaproteobacteria > Cellvibrionales > Cellvibrionaceae > Teredinibacter > Teredinibacter sp. KSP-S5-2. The sequence goes on from NZ_CP120416.1 coordinate 4,199,626, forward strand.
CACGATCGATTTCCCCACCATTGCCTGGCAAACCTGGCAATCGTATACCCACTCCAACTCATCACGACAGAAGTAGTTATTTGTTTCAATCCAGGACCACAATCTCCGTCGGTCCAACTTGAGGTAAGCAAGAATCAAAACGGAAACCAGAATAAAAAACGCATAGGCACCTTTTTCAAAGTGCAAAATAGCCATATCGTTCAGCTTTACCGAAGCCACCAGCATCCCCAATAAAAATACTTCCAGCATACTCCAGTCCTGTGCCTGGGTTAACCAACGTAAAATAATTCGCTGGCCGGGTACTTTTTTATTGAGGTTGTACGGAATTAATAAATAGAGAAAAGAAAATATTTCAAACAAAGGAAAAAGGAATACTGTAGTCAAAACCAAGCTGGCGAGTAACCACTGATTTCGATCGAACAATGCCCAAAACCCATCCAGAATAGTCGCGGTTTGACTCTGTGAGCCAACTTCCAACGTCATAAAAGGAAAAGCATTACTGAGGAAAAAAAGCACTAGGGAGGTAACGGCTAGCGATAATCCCCACCCCAACCATTTACTACGGCCGATATGTAAAACACTGTTGCAATTACAACAGATCATTTCACTTTCAGCCGATATGGCGACCACCTTTTGCAACTCGCCACACGAATGACACAACAACCAGTTTTTATTAACTGCGAAGACTTCGGCTTCAGGATCCGCAAAAACAACCGCATTAGGACTGGGCGTAGTTGATGTACTTTTGCGTTGCACGAAATTTCAAACCTACTGTAGTTGTTAAAGACCACCCGCTATTTGCGACAACCGACTTTTCAACCAGGGGTGCTGATCCACAAAAGTCATTCCAACGTTTCTCAGGACACGAATAGCCGGAGATTCGGCACCGTATACACGCTTAAAAAATTCCATTGCCGACATAGTAGCCAAGTTATGCCCCATGCGGCTGCGCTGGTAGCGATTCAAAATAGAATAATGCTGTAGCGGAACCTTCCGTTGCCAAGCTCGATTTATCTCCAGCGCGAGCGCTTCAACATCGTAAAAACCTAAATTCACCCCCTGCCCTGCAAGGGGATGTATGGTGTGGGCCGCATCGCCCACCAAAGCGAATCCGGGCCGGACATAATGTTTCGCATGACGCTGACGAAGCGGGATGCCATAACGCTTATCCACTTCAAGAATAGACCCGAGCTTTTTCTCAAAAACCAATTCTAGTCTTTGAATAAATTCGCTATCTGGTAAGGACAAATATTCTTTTGCCCGCTCAGAATTCAGTGACCACACAATTGAGCAATAATTCTGCGATGCTTCATCTTTCTCTGATACCGGTCTATCACTCAAAGGTAAAAAAGCAAGCGGACCATCACTGGTAAAAACCTGCCAAGCTGTAAACTGGTGAGACAGGGATGTTTTTACTGTGGTGACGATCGCAGTGTGTCCGTAGTCCCATTCCCGCGTTTCCAATAACGCTTTACTGCGCAAACTGGATTTTGCACCATCTGCCGCAATAAGCAGGGGCGCGGTAAGCTTATGCCCGCTGTCCGTTACAATGGTGTTACGCTCGCAGTCGTCTTGGTAGAAATTTACATCCTTACAGCCCACGCCCTGGAGGAAGACAATATTTCTCAAGGTTTCAATTTTCTGCTGTAACGCCTTAACTACCACACTGTTTTCAACAATATGACCCAGGTTATCTTCATGTTGATCATCGCAATCAAATTCCAGCTTTCCTGTTCCTTCAGAATCCCAGATTGTCATATGAAAATACGGGCAAAGTCGCTGCAGGGATATATCCTGCCACACACCAATACCCTGCAAAAACTGGCTGGATTTTTTAGATAACGCCACTACTCTCGGGTCGAAAGCCTCGGCTGTGTATTGGGCAAACGTATTCGCGGACTCCAGCAAAGCAATGGAAAACTGATCCGATATCTCTGCCAGTGCAATCGCCAACGAACAGCCAACCATTCCTCCGCCGACAATAATTGCGTCGAATTGTTGCTCTTTTGGGTTAACGGTATCTGAATGCATATTTCTATTTGAACGCTTGTAAATTGGTTCTGGAAAACCCCTGTCCCATCATCTGCTTGAAAAACATCTGCTTGGCAACCGGCAACAACTCTAAAGATAGCAACCCACTGGTGCGTACCACTTGTGAAGAAAAACGATCAGTGGAAAACAACTGGTTAAAACTATGGCTAATAAATGTGGTTAACCATTGGTCCTGCTCTTGCTCAGCGATATAACGCTGTAACACACTCAAAGAACCAATCTCTTCGCCGTTGCGCAAGGACTGCCCCAAAATAGCGGTAAGCTGTACACAATCCCTTAAAGCCAAATTAAAACCCTGGCCAGCAACAGGATGTAAGAAGTGCGCAGCATTCCCCATCAACACTATCCCTGTTCGCACTTGCTCCTGAGCCATCATCAGCTTGAGAGGATAGCTTACTCTCTGTCCGACTCGCAGAAACCTGCCCTGCCGGTAGCCAAAGAAGCAGTGCAACTGTTGTAAAAATTCGTCGTCAGACATATCGAGAAACTGGTCAACCAGCTCACTCGGCCGAGTCCAAACCAATGCAAATTTGCCTACACCGGAATCGCTTTTTAACGGCAGCAGCGCTAAGGGACCTTGCTCGGTAAATCGCTCATATGCACGACCATTATGAGCCTGATCGGTTTCCACATTAGCGATTAAGGCATGCTGATCATAGGCTTTTTCTGTTACCTGTATGCCAAGACCAGCTCTTAATCGCGAATCTGCTCCGTCAGCAATGATCGCCAAACGGGAAAATAAAACGTGCCCCCCTTGACCATCGGTGTAGAAAATCTGCGAACCACCTTTGACTGGCATGATCGATTCCACAACGGCTTCACCAATCAAGTTTATTTGCTCAATCTCCTGAACCTGTTCAAACAACACTCGTCCAAAACCCGTGTTACCCACAACATAACCAAGTTCTTTCTGACCATTTTCTTCCTTGGCGTAAGTCACACCACCCAAATGCCCCCGATCAGAAACCAGAACCTGTTCTATTTCGCAAGCAGCAGGTAAAAGCGCAGACCAGATACCCAGATTCTGGAGCACTTCAACAGTATTCGCAGACAGTGCGGTTGAGCGTTCATCAAAGCTTGGTTGAACAATCGGAGCCACAGCGTCAGAAGGAAAGGGAAGCGATTCAATTACAGTAACAGAGAGCTGAGGTATTTCCCGGCACAACAATAAGGCAAGTGACAGCCCGACCATGCCACCACCAACAATCACAATATCCTGTTTTTCCGCTGGAGCTTGCTGTTTTTTCATCCGTTAAGCCTGCGCCATCAGCGCTTCAATTTCTTCAATTGTTCTCGGCGCATTGTCGGTTAGAACCCGGTAGCCGTCTTTGGTGATCAGCACGTCATCCTCAATTCGGATACCGATACCACGCCACTTTTTTGCGACATGCTCATTGTCTGGCGATATATAGATACCGGGTTCAACCGTCATCACCATACCCGGCTCCAGAACACGCCATTCATCGCCCACTTTATAGTCGCCGACATCATGCACATCGAGCCCTAACCAATGACCGATACGATGCATATAAAACGTTTTAAACGTTTCCCGTTCTATGTTATCTCCGAGATCTCCCTGCAACAGCCCCAAGTCGATTAACCCCTGGGTGATTGCCGCTACGGAAGCATCATGAGGTTCATTCCAGTGGTTCCCCGGCACAATTTTTTCCATCGCAGCCGCCTGAGCCCGCAATACAACCCGGTAGATATCGGCCTGCTCTTTGGAAAAAACACCGTTTACCGGAAAAGTGCGGGTAATATCCGCCGCGTAGCCCTGATACTCTCCGCCCGCATCAATCAACACCAAATCACCATTTTTCAGCTTATCGGTGTTTTCCACGTAATGCAGAATACAGGCATTTTTGCCACCGCCGACAATCGGGTTATAGGCCTGCTCTCTCGCTCCCTGCATAGCGCACTCATGGCGAATCTCCGCTTCAAGCTGGTATTCATACACCCCAGGTTTACAGGCTCTCATAGCACGTATGTGAGCCTCGGCAGAAATACGACCCGCTTCTTCCATCAGGCGTATCTCCGCGGCGCTTTTATACAACCGCATGTCGTGCAGTATATGGTCGAGATCGAGAAATTCCCCAGGCGGGGTTGCCCCGGAGCGCACCTTGGCACGAATACGATTCACCCAATCCATTACGTGCTTATCGAAATCAGCGTCGCGCCCCATCGCATAGTAAAGCCGCTGCCGGCCTTCAATTAAACCGGACAAGATTTCATCAATGTCATCAATAGGAAATGCATCATCTGCGCCGTACTTAACAATGGCGCCTTCCGGCCCAGCCCTATAGCCGTCCCATATTTCTTTTTCCGGGTCTCTGTCCCGACAAAATAAAACAAACTCGCCGTGCTCTCGCTCGGGGATCAGAACCAAAACCGCATCGGGCTCCGTAAAACCAGTCAAATAATAGAAATCGCTGTCCTGGCGAAAGAAATAATCCGTATCACGACTCCGGGTGCGCTCCCGACCAGAAGGCAATATTGCGATGCTGTTTGGCTCCATCATCTCCATCAACGCTTTACGGCGTCGACTGAATTCTTGCTTGCCTATAGTCATAAGGAAAAAGTACCTTTAGTGAATAGTGTGATTGCCGTCTTCGTCAGCGATTGGAGCACTTGCTCCACTCTTACCTAAATATACGTTGAGAACAGCCGTCCGAACAAATTCCTGCAAAGACACCAACGACTTTTCAGCCTCTTCCAAATCTTCGTCCTCAAACTCTGTTTGCATTTGCGAGATTTGGGCGATGCTCCGCAGAGTGTCTTCTGCGTCGTCAGTATTTTTTAATGTATCGTTAGCAAGACCAGAAGCACTTAGCCCCTCAAGAAAGCCTGCGCACCAAAGGGACGTTTCCGCCGCGCGACGATGCAGACTGGCTTCATCGTCAGGCCATACGGGAGTAAAAGACAGTTGCTCATCCCCAAGTGCCTGTTCTGCCAGGGCTTTAAGCGATATCAACTGTTCCATCTCTTCCTCTGCCGGAGGCAGGTACTCCAGTTCCATGAATTTAATTAGGTCTTGCTGCCAGGCTTCGGCAGTGTATTGCTGCTCACCACATAGTTTCCCCACGAGAAAGCCGTGGACCTTGGAAGGCGAGGGAACTGCCCCAATATTGAGGAAGAAGTCATTTAAGTACGAAAACTCTAGAATATTGCTCATAACTCGGATTTAACGTTTGTTTGGAAAAGGCTAAGGCCTGGATTGAGAGAGGAGGCAATGCTAACATTTTTGCCCCAAAACCTTGTACTTTTTCATGATTTTTCAAGAAAACACTATACTTAGCGAAAGCTTAGTAGAATTCGGCGAAGGAATTAATTACCCTAAAGATCCTTTAACGTGATCATTTGCGCGACTGTAGATACACTATGTCAAACCAACTACTCAGCAATGTCGAAGCCAAGCTTGACGAGCTAATTGAGCTCTGCGGTAAATTGGAGAAGGAAAACGCCACCTTAAAGGCCAAGGAAGAGACTTGGCACCAAGAGCGAAAACGGCTACTGGAAAAAAATGAAATAGCTCGGACTCGAGTCGAAGCTATGATTAACCGGTTAAAAAACCTAAAAGAAGATTAGATTCTTAAGCGAAGTATTTGGAAATCCAACCCGTGAAAGAAAATCAGCGAGTATTCGTCAATATTCTTGACAAGGAATATCAAGTTGCATGTAAAGCCGAGGAGCGCGATGAACTGATCAGCGCAGCAAGCGAGCTAGACGAACGAATGCGTGCCATCAAATCCAGTGGGGCCATTATTGGCCTTGAACGTATGGCAGTCATGGCCGCCCTCAATCTGTGCCACGAACTGCAGCTGGTGCGCAAAGGCAGTAAACCGGCGGACACTAGCTCTCTGGAACGGATAGCGCACAAACTGGAAAAAGCCCTAGGCTCCACCAACTAAGCTTTCCCTGCTCATGTGGGTACTCACTCAACTACCCACATGCCCTACTTGCACTCCTCACCTTACCGCATACAACACCGCCCCAAAATTACAAAAAGCAAACAATTAACGACGTGTTTTTATACGATTAAGAAATAGCAATGCTCAGATCCATTCTTTGACAAAAACAGAATCTGGCGCTAGTAAAAAACAACAGAAAAAACTTATGTTTTTTTTGATTAAAACTTTCAATTAAAAAGCTATTGACTTACACACATATTCGTTGTTTTCGAAATACACAAACGTCAATAAACACCCCTGAAATCGGCGTATATAAGCTCAACAAATTTACCACACTGGAAAGCAACTCATTTCACTTGATTGCTTTTTTTAATTAAGATTTGACGAAGTTTAAAAATTTAAAAGTCAAGACTGGTGATTAAAGAAAAGCATGCGTATACTTAAAACATGCCTGGGGTGTTTGCCAGCTTGGCTGAATCCCTGAGCCGATAAAGTGTTTATCGGAGGCAACTAGTTCATATTGGTGTGCATGTCCGCTCGACGGGAAGCCTTATATATGTCAGTTCCCTCCCCCTTGGACCTCCCGGTTCAAGGTAAAGTCAACAGCGGCACTACCGGGCATATTCTCTCACACTATACATCCCTCCATTAATGAATAAATCCCATCTAAGGCAAAAGATTCGCGCACAGCGAAATGCTCTTTCTCCTTTAAAGCAACAAATTCATGCAAAAAAAATTACAAAAAAAATAGTCGGTAGCGGATTATTACGCCACGCAAAGAAAGTTGCTGTTTATCTTGCAGCCGATGGAGAGATCAACACCGACGAAATAATATCCCTTTGTAATAAAAATAAAATTAAAGTTTTTTTACCTTGCATACAGGCCGATAAAACATTGCTTTTTCGCCAGTTAGGCAAACACAAAACGTTAAAGAAAAACCGCTTCGGTATTCTTGAACCACACATCAGCCAACCACAGTGCGCAATACAACAACTGGATATTATATTTATGCCTCTTGTCGCTTTTGACCGCAGAGGAAACCGCCTGGGTATGGGGGGAGGGTTTTACGATAGAACTCTCGCATCTGACCGTATGCGACACAAATACCAAACAAAGTTTGTGGGCTTGGCTCACGCCATTCAGGAAATCGAATTACAACCAAGTGAGTGGGATGTCAGTTTGGATGGAGTGGTAACAGAGAGAGAAGTGATTTGGTTCTAATTGGTGTATCGACTTGCGAAGGCATCCTGCCCCCGCAGTAACAGTTTCTAGCGTGTAGCAACACCCTGTTGTAACGCGGCAGGAGGAACAGGGTCTTTATCAAAGACATCTGTGAGCCCTAACCCACTCGCTAATAGCCCTACAACAAACACCAGAGCAGCTAGAGTTAATACATCAGTTTTCATAGCTAATGCCTCTTCGCCCGTTTACATTTTTTATTGTTATAACCGGAGCTGAATTTATACCTATTTACATGCCAAATTTCAAATACACATCACAAAAATGTGTCTATACTTATTAGCTTATGCTACCCCAGTCTCATTTCCAGACACCTTTTAATGCAAGTGCTACGGCCATCACAGATATAGTAAACACTCACACCAAAGTGTGAAGTCCGGCGCATGAAAAATATGAGTTTTTGGCGACAAAAGTGTGAAAATCCGAGATAGGGCGTCCTGGAAGAAATTCGGGGCTCTTTTTCACACACATCAAACTACTTTCATAGAAGCCCTTTCCCATTCCTCATTAATAATTATTAGTTATTTAGATATTCCTGACAGGCATTAACCAATGCGTTCGCCACAGTATTAGTGCCCAACTCAAAATAGAGGCATCCGACAGATTTGTTATGCTAATTATTGTGCCGAAATCCACTTTTTCCGGACAAAGAAGTCCTGATTCATAAATCTGGACGCTTATTTCAACCCAAAATCCTAGTTTGTCGATCCACCTATCCTTTTTCCAAATAGGAATCGATGAACATGAAAACAATATTAATAAAGACAATGGGCGTCGCACTACTCAGCGGTTTTGGGCTTTATGGCCATGCTGCTATCGAAGACACCTGCGAAACCGTCCCTTACTGGGATTCAGAGCTGGTCTACACCCAAGGCGATGTTATTCAATACGCAGGCAAGTCGTTCGAAGCCAAGTGGTGGATAAAAAACCATCGACCAAATGCCGATAACGAGTATGGTCCCTGGAAACTGGTTAATGAAGCCTGCCTGATAGAATCAGACAAAACTCTTCCTCTACCATTGACCTCCGGCTCCGACTTAACCCCCTTTGTCAAAGTACCGGAAAACGACCTGAATATTGAGGTATATCGTAATTTCCCAGGCATCTATACCATTAATGAAAAATTCACAGAAGTTGAATTTGAAAACGTCAACGCGTACTTAATAGTGGGTACCAAACAAGCGTTGTTATTCGATTCCGGTTTGGGCCTGGGCAACATTAGGCAAATCATTGACCAATTGACAGACAAACCACTGCTACTTGTAAACTCCCACTGGCATTACGATCACGTCGCCTCGAACACTGATTTTCCTTTTATTATGGCCGCAGACGATGAATACACCCGAATTGGCCAACAAGGTTTAAACAATCTAGACCTGATCGAATTTCTTAAACGTGCATACGGCCCGTACTACAAAGATGTTGGGCCCGACTACCACATCAAACCTTATCACGTTGACATCTACCTAAGAGACAAAACAAAAATTAATCTCGGCAGCGTTGAACTGGAAGTGATTACCGCACCCGGCCATTCACCCGACTCCATCGTGTTACTGGATGAAGAAAGAAAATTAATGTACACCGGCGACGTGTTTTATGAGTCAGTTCTATTTGCTCATTTGCCGGAATCAAATTTAAAAGTCTATAACCAATCAGCGCAAAAACTTGCCGCACTGCAGGATAAAGTCGCCAGAATATTACCTAATCACTCTATCCCATTTGCCGATGGGCAAGCATTAACACGTATGGCGAACTTATTCACTGCGATTATCAACGGTGAACCCGGGTACGCTGCTGGTGAAAATATGCTCTACTACAACCTTTTCGGATTGGAAATTATTATAAAGGAAAGCGACTTAGCCGAACTCTAAGTTATTCTGCGGGCAGAGTTTCCACTCTCTGCCCAAGCTCTGCAAATTTTTTCCGATATTCACTCGGCGTGTGCTGAGTCATTTGTTTAAATACATGGTTAAAACTGGACTTACTGTTAAAGCCCGAATCATATGCAATAGAAATAATTTTATCGGAAGACCTTCGCAAGCGCTGTTCCGCTTCCTTAACTCGGTAGCCGTTAATAAAGTCACAGAAGTTTTTATCAAACGCCTGATTGATAACATGGGAAACTTCGTGCGCGCTGGAACCCAGTTGTTGAGCTAAATCCGATAGGGTCAAGTTTCCATCGAGATACAATTGTTTTTCATCCATCACTGAAAGTAGTCGCAGCTTTAAGCGCTCATCAACATCATGATGTTCAGCAGGCTGGGTGTGGTTAATTTCCACTTCATGAACAACAAATACCTTAGGTTGAGCCAAGCCCAAATAGGCCAATAAGAAGATCCAGATGGTCGCGGGGATATAGGATAGGGTGGGCAAAAACCAATTCCACGGTGGAGAGAAGATAAACATAAAACTGACAATGGCCAACACCCCCAACCACATAACAAGTTGATAAACTGTCATACCATATAGCCAACGAATATTGATTCGATCAACATCCGAAAGCTGGCTTTTCATTCTTTTTCTATAGCGTCTCAAATACAGAAAATTAAAAATAGCGTAGCCTAAACCCACGTACGCCCCAACATTGTCGTTGGTCATAAACAAATAAATAAAACAAAGACATGGCAGAATGAAATGCAACAAGTCCGTCTTTGCAAACCCTTTACCATAAGAAAAACTACGAAGATAAAAGAAAAATAATACGCCGTACAAAGAATCAAAAGACACGTAAAAATTGGTCTCTCGCATTCCCAGCATCATCACAACAATTTGTGTTAACTCAAATGCAAACAACAAAACCCATGCCGCCAATATTCTATTGGCATAGGTATTACGTTTGCTTAAGAACAGAAACAAGGCAAGTATCAGGCACTGCACAGTGCCCAACATATACAAGCTTTTGGTGATACCAAACAACAGTGCAAAATAGGTCATAAATCTTTTATTTATTGTTATTTTAAGATCTGAGCATTCTTGATGAACGCAAAAGCTTTAAGTTAGCCTGGAGCGCGGTTTATGACCCAACCGCCCTCCAACAAATACCCAGCCTAAAATTTGCTCAGTCTACGATAAGAAATACTGATAAGCTGGATTATCCGTTTCATCCGAGTAGCCGTAATTGAGTTCGCTCAACAAAGCTTCCAACTGCTTCCTTTCCTTAGATGGCACTTGCATACCTACCAGAACGCGACCATAAGCAGATCCGTGATTACGGTAGTGGAACATAGAGATATTCCAACGCCCGGCTAATTTCGTGAGAAATTGCAACAAAGCTCCTGGACGCTCAGGGAACTCAAACCGATAAACAATTTCATTTTCCACTTGTGGTGCATGACCGCCGACCATATGGCGTATATGCAGTTTGGCGATGTCGTTGTCCGTCATATCCACCACGTCATAACCGTGCTTTTGCAACTTCTCAACAATCTCCTGTCGATCATTACCACCCGGCAAAATCTGCATACCAACAAAAATATGCGCATCCCGATTATCAGCGTAACGGTAGTTAAACTCAGTAATAGAACGCTTACCAAGCAAACTGCAGAATTTTTTGTAACTGCCAGGTTCTTCAGGAATAGTGACAGCAAAAATGGCTTCTCTCTGCTCACCGATTTCTGTCTGTTCCGAGATGTAACGTAGACGATCAAAATTCGTGTTTGCACCACTGTTAATGGTCACCAGCGTTTGCCCTTCAACGCCGTTTTCCGCAACATATTTTTTCAAGCCTGCCAGCGACAGCGCGCCAGCCGGCTCCGCGATAGAGCGGGTATCTTCGAAAATGTCTTTAATGGCAGCACACATCTCATCCGCACTACAGGTAATCACGCCATCAATTGTGTCTTTCAAAACGCGATATGTTTCTTTACCAATCTGCGCAACAGCAACTCCATCAGCAAAAATACCCACCTGAGGTAACACCGCTCGACGCTTTCTGTCCATCGCCAGTTTAAGGCACGCCGCATCTTCAGGCTCAACCGCATAGACCTTGACTTCCGGCCTCACATATTTGATGTACGCCGCCATACCCGCGCAGAGACCGCCCCCGCCAACAGGAATAAACACGGCATCAATTGGCCCAGAATGCTGGCGGAGTAACTCCATAGCAACGGTTCCCTGCCCGGCGATGACATCAGGGTGGTCGTAAGGAGGGATATACGTCATTCCCTTTTCTTCAACCAAACTATGCGCGTGCTCAGAGGCCTCATCATAAGTATCACCATGAAGCACCACTTTCGCTCCCCTGCGCTTAACTGCTTCAACTTTAATCATTGGCGTGGTTCGGGGCATCACGATGGTGGCATTCACCCCAAGATGTTTAGCCGATAAGGCCAAACCTTGCGCATGATTCCCCGCTGATGCAGCAATCACCCCGCCTTTCCTCTGCTCGTCGGTAAGCTGCAATAAACAGTTGTACGCGCCCCGAACTTTAAATGAAAACACCGGCTGCAAGTCTTCACGCTTAATAATCACGTTATTCTTGGTTCGATCGGAGATAAGAGGCATGTCTTCTAACGGTGTTTCTACCGCAAGATCATAGATGCGTGCATTTAAGATGCGCTTAACGTAGGACTGGGGCATGAGCTTCTAAAAATAGTTGTGAATTTAAGGACGCCCCAATTTTACACAAGTTTCCCCAATAACTCTGTCAAACTATAACAATTATCTATAAATAGGCTTTACTACCAAAGGAGGACGCCCTGACTATCCCTTTATCGGGCCAACTCACGTAGAATAGCGACCTTCTCACCAGTAAAACCAAGATGTGGTACATCCAATGAACCAAGACGATCAGAAGCGGGCTTCCGCACAGGCTGCGATAGATTTAATTGTTCCAGACCTGACACCAGACACCGTTCTCGGCATCGGCACCGGCTCAACCGCTGACTTATTCATAGACCTACTGGCAGAACACCAGGATAAGTTCTACGGAACCGTTTCCAGCTCAAAGGCTTCAGCAGACAGGCTGACCAAACACGGCATCAAAGTGTTCGACTTAAACCAGTATTCCCATCTCGGTTTTTACATTGACGGAGCAGATGAAACCACTCCAGAACTGGCCCTGATCAAAGGCGGCGGTGGTGCCCTTACCCGTGAAAAAATTGTTGCGGCCTGCGCCGAAAAATTCATCTGCATTGCCGACGAAAGCAAATGGGTGAACACATTAGGAAACTTCCCTCTACCAGTGGAGGTCATCCCGATGGCCAAAACTTATGTTGCAGAACAGCTGGAGAGGCTCGGCGGCACGCCGAAACACCGAGAAGGCTTTGTTACCGACAACGGCAACATCATCCTTGATGTACACGGTTTAACTATTACAGACCCCGTTGCCATCGAGCAACACACTAATCATATCGTAGGGGTTGTCACCAACGGCATCTTTGCCCAAAGACCCGCAGATGTTCTATTGCTGGGCACGTCTACTGGCGTCGTAACTTACACACGTTAAATTACCAATCAGGTTGTATCTATGTCTGAAGCTGTTACTACTTCCCTTGAAAAAAGTAAAATCAAATTTGTCCTACTGGAAGGGGTACACCAATCCGCTGTAGAAAGCTTAAAAAATGCGGGTTACACCAACATTGATTATCTTAAAACAGCGTTAACCGACGATGCGCTGATCGAAAAAATTAAAGACGCTCACTTTGTGGGACTTCGATCTCGAACACAACTCACCCGCAAAATATTTGAAAATGCCCCAAAACTGATTGCCGTTGGTTGTTTCTGCATTGGTACCAACCAAGTCGACCTGGAGGCAGCACAGGAATACGGTGTTGCAGTATTTAATGCCCCCTACTCCAATACCCGCAGCGTCGCCGAGCTGGTTATTGCCGAAACCATTCTACTTCTCAGAGGCATACCAGAAAGAAATGCAGGCTGTCACCGGGGTGAATGGAATAAATCTGCTGATGGCTCATACGAAATACGAGGCAAAACAATCGGCTTAATTGGTTACGGTTCGATTGGTAGTCAAGTCAGTGTTATGGCTGAAGCATTGGGAATGAATGTTATCTTTTATGACATTATTACCAAGTTACCCCTCGGCAATGCCAGTCAGTGTAATACTCTGGACGAACTTCTCGCCAAATCCGATATTGTAAGCTTACACGTGCCCGAGACAGATGATACTCAAAATTTAATCGGCGCAGAAGAAATTGCAAAAATGAAAAAAGGGGCGATTTTAATTAACGCGTCTCGAGGCACTGTCATTGATATTGATCCATTAGCCTCAGCATTGAAAAGCGGTCACCTTTCTGGAACGGCAATTGACGTCTTCCCCGTAGAACCGAAAGGTAATAACGATGAATTTGTCAGCCCTTTGCGCGGCTTTGACAACGCAATACTTACCCCACATATCGGTGGCTCAACGGTTGAGGCGCAGGAAAATATCGGTCTCGAGGTTACCGAGAAGTTAATTAAATATTCAGATAACGGGACAACCACCTCTTCCGTTAATTTTCCGGAGGTTGCGTTACCTTCTCACAAAGGCTCACATCGTTTATTGCACGTGCACACTAACCAACCCGGAATTCTAACGGCAATAAACCAGGTTTTGTCTGAAAGCAACATCAACATCACCGGCCAGTATTTACAAACAAATAACAAGGTCGGCTACGTTGTGGTGGACATCAACTCCGAGTACAGTGATGTTGCACTTAAGCATCTAAAATCGATTCCGGGAACGATTCGCTGTCGGGTATTATTTTAATTTAACTTTTATTTGCCATTTCAAAACCACCTCGGATAGAGGTGGTCATTATCTAATAGGTACAGACTTTTTTACTATCGAGCAACTTTAACTCATAGCCCCATGTAAAAAAATTATATGCAAAAAGACAGTAGGCTTTATTTCGACGAATGGGTGCTCGACTTAAACACCAATACCCTATCCAGCTCGGAAAAAGCTATTCAGCTGGAGAATCGTCAATGCCAGGTTTTGCACTATTTTATTCTTCACGCAGGAGAGGACATTCCCAAAGATGAACTACTGTCATCGATTTGGAAGGACCGACTGGCAAGTGAAGATGCTCTCTATGTGTGTATCACACATCTACGAAAAGCGTTAAACGACAACTACCGCAACCCTAGGTACATAAAAACCCTTCCCGGTGTTGGTTATCGATTCATTGCCAATGAGACATCCATACCAAATTCTTCTACAGAACCCAATCAACAAAAAATAAACCTAAATATTAAAGCCCTGATCGCTTTATTCGCTACCACCTGCACACTTGCCTTAATAGTGATGCTTAGTTGGTTCGATCAACCAACCACACAGGAAGTCACATCAACTATCACCCAACGTTTTCAACATGCCAGATATTTGCTGGCTAGCGAAAACGGAGATACACAGCAGGCATTTCAGATATTACAAGATATTATTCAGCAGCAGCCGGACTACGCACCAGCATACGCGCTGATTGCAGAGCAAAAACTCTACCCGGCACTTCGTAGCAAAGATGCGGCCCAGATAAAGCAGATTCGAGAGTTATCCCAAAAAGCACTCTCACTGGACTCTCGAAATAAATCCGCACATTTAACAATCGCCGGTATTTATTTCCTTTGGGACTGGAATTTCCAGAAGGCGGAACAACACTACCAACAGGCTCTTGGATACAGTCACGCAGAAAGTACCTATGCTCAGTTTCTGCTGGCATTTGGTATGTTTGAAGAGGCAGAAAAATATACTCAAGCCTATATTGACCGCGAACCAAAAGCGTTTCACGAAACTTCATCGGCCTGGATTTATACGATGAGTGGAGCTTATAACAAAGCTTTTCAGGCATTGAAAATACTAGAGGAAATTACACCTGACGATTTTTATTACCATGTTTCCTTACAATCACTTTATGAACTCACCAATCAGGAAGATGCGGCGATCAGCGAACTTCTGTGGATTATGGAACATGCAGGTTACCCTAAAGAAATATTGGCAGAACTAAAAAACCAAGCGGGTAACTCAGGTATCACAGCTATTTATCAATGGCTGGCATTCGACGACACTCTTCACCTAAACATTGGGCAGTATGAACCTCCCCTGTCTCTTGCCCGTTACGCACTTGCTATAGGTGAAGAACAGGCAGCTATGGATCAGCTCAAGCTCGCGGTCGAGCAGCGTCATTTTGAAGTACTCTGGATAAACGTGGATCCCCGTTATCAGGCTTTGCGCGAAACGGCATTTTTTAATCAGCTTCTGGCAACCATCGGCATTTCCCTCTATCAACCTGAAAGTTCTTTCCCTTAATCCCAGATTCCCGGCAAACAGTGAAATGTTAAATATCGTGGAACATCAACCGATAATAGTTTTCGCTAACAACTCTCGCTTCCTGCTCAAAAGGCGCTTTAAAGTACCCGATGTCTTTCAACTGCTGTATGTATTGACTCAGATACACTTCTAGCCCAAGCCCTTCTGCCTGACGAATGTGGGTGAGTTCATGAGCCAGTAACGGTTTACTTGCCGAGTATTTCTTTCGAATAATAATGCCGTAACCAAATGTAAAAGCTGCAGTTGATTGAGCATGAAAGTGGTGTTTTTCCGCCCAGACAGAGAGGTACTCACCGGTAAACTTCGGTAGTACTCTGGAACGAACAATTCGCACCTTCTCAGGATGTTGTACGCCTATTTTTTCTGCAACTTTTCTCTCAAACGAAGTTAACGGCCTACCGTTTTGGAGAATAAACGCTTCTTGCTCACGACAAAACTCAACTAATTCCCGATGCAAAGCAACATAATCCATATGTTCTTTAAGGCTATGTCTCGGCGGCAAAGTCGAACAAGAAAACAGCATAAGAAAAACAAAGCAAACAACAAAACCTTTTAACAAAAACCACATATTTTTCATGCTAAACATATGAATCTATTTTAGATTTGATCATTTGTTGCATTCGCCACCCAATGCGCATACTAAACTATCAGATAAAACACTTAGCAGGTGCTAATACTGCAATATACTGAGAAGATTAACCTCTATAATTAAGCGATATTTACTCGCAGATAATTTTTCAAGAATCATAGTAATGTACACGTTATGAATACGGACGCTTTTCCTAATCAAAGAATACTGCCTATTGATATTTTTCGAGGAATAACAATCTTCGTTATGATCTTCGTCAACAATGTCAGTAGCGCCAAAGGCATGCCCGCCTGGATAAGACACGCGGCGGCAGACGCAGATACCATGACCTTCACTGATGTTGTTTATCCGGCATTTCTATTTATCGTAGGTATGGCTATTCCGTTTGCAACGCAAATCCGGTTTTCCCGGGGAGCAAGCACCTCGGGTGTGCTGGTACACAGCCTAATTCGGGGAGCCAGTTTAATGCTTATTGGCTTTTTCATGGTGAACACCTATTGGGGCTGGGATGCAGAAAAAATGCTGCTTCCTATCTCCGCTTGGTCGTTGCTCATGTACCTGTGCTTTTTCCTTGTCTGGTGCCACTACCCTAAAACCATGCAACCCAATATAAAGCTTGCGTTGCAAGGCTTGGGAATTGCAGGGCTCATAGCTCTTTGGTGGATTTACGAGGGCGTGGATGGTCAGGGTATGACAACCCAATGGTGGGGCATTATTGGGCAAATAGGTTGGGCGTATGTTTTAGCCCTCCCAGTCTATCTGGTTACCCAACGCTTAAGGTTTCTTGCCATAGCGGCGCTGGTTTATTTTGCCTTATTTGTGCTTCTGGATTCGATTGGAGCGGGAAATAGCAATGTCATGCTGGACTGGCTATATGAAAACCGTCGAAATACTACCCACGCAGGCATGGTGCTAATGGGCGCAATGATGTCTCAACTTATTTATCATAAAGAGTTGAGACAGAATTACTTAACCAACACGCTGATATTTGCCGCGGTTACGTTTGTCTTTGCATGCATATTCTGGCAAGTCTCACCCATATCAAAAATATGGGGAACCCCCTCATGGGGCTTGTTCAGTCTGTTTTTCTGCATCATCAGCTTCTTGTTCTTGCAATGGCTCATTGAAGTGAAGCAGATAAAAGGCTGGACGTTTTTGTTCGACCCTGCAGCGAATAACTCCCTGTTAATTTATATCATTCCCTTTATTGTGATTGCTTTTTTAAACCTGATAAATATTCCGGTTAGGCCAGAATTTTTCAGCGGAGGATGGTTAGGCGCTGCCTGGTCGATAGCGTTCACCATTGTCATTATGTTGATAGGCAGCGTGCTGAGTAACTCAGGCATTCGCCTTAAGCTTTAACTGGCTTCCGGGGGTGGTGCAACGCGCATCACCTCCGATACCGTTGTTTTTCCTGCAGCTACTTTTTGCGCACCACTCAAACGCAAAGTTCTCATTCCCTCACGCATTGCCTGTTGGCGAATTTTTATTAAATCCGCATCATCGGTCATCAGCCCTTGCACACTCTCACTCAACGGCAGGATTTCATATATACCCTGTCGACCAAGATAACCGGTATTGCGGCATTCGAGGCAACCAACTGGCTCGAACACCTTTTGCGGCTTCGCCACTTTCCAGGGTTTGACCAGTCCATCCCAGTCCGCTGTTTTCACCGTTGACTCCTGTTTACAGGATGGGCATAAAGTTCGAAGCAGTCGCTGGGCCATAACACCAATCACCGTCGAACGAATGAGATAACTGGGAATGCCAAGATCCAATAGACGACTGATAGCAGAAGGTGCATCGTTGGTATGTAAAGTGGAAAGCACTAAATGTCCGGTCAATGCAGCCTGCACGGCCATACGTGCGGTTTCCAGGTCACGAATCTCTCCCACCATAATAATATCCGGGTCCTGCCGCATTAACGTGCGAATACCGGCAGCAAAATCCAGGTCGATATTATGTTGTACCTGAGTCTGATTAAAGCTGTCTTCCACCATTTCAATTGGGTCTTCAATGGTGGAGACATTCACCTCGTCGGTTGCTAACGTTTTTAGCGAGGAATACAAGGTTGTGGTTTTACCCGACCCCGTCGGGCCGGTTACCAATACAATTCCATGTGGTTTTTTCAGCATGGTCTGCCAACGGGAATAATCATCCCCGGTTAAGCCAAGATCCTCAAAGGATTTTAATAAAACATCCGGATCAAAAATTCGCATGACCATTTTTTCGCCGAATGCCGTTGGCAAAGTAGACAAGCGCAATTCCGCTTCCGCGCCACTTTCACGCACCGTTTTTAATCGGCCATCCTGCGGTTTTCTTTTTTCTGCCACGTTCATTCGACCAAGAATTTTTAAACGGCTGACAATCGCTGTTGCCACCGATGGCGGAAATTCGTAAATGTTATGCAGAACACCATCGATCCGAAAACGCATGCGCGTATACTCACGACGCGGCTCAATATGAATATCACTGGCGCGCTGATCAAACGCATACTGTAATAACCAGTCAACAATATTCACAATATGCTGATCATTGGCTTCCGGGTCTTTTAAACTCCCCAGCTCAAGCAACTGCTCAAAATTAGTCACGCCGGAACGTCGATTGCCCCCGCCACTCACAGCACCGGAAACGGAATTAGCTAATGAATAAAACTCAACACGGTAACGGTCAATATCGGAAGGCGGCGCAATAACTTTTCGGATTTCCTGGCGAACAGTTTGACCAAGCTGTGATTCCCAATCCGTCATAAAAGGTTGAGTAACTGCAATAGTGACCACGTCACCTGTGACATTGACACATAGCAACCCATGACGCTTGGCAAACGCATAGGACATTATTTCCGATGCTTTTGCCACAGGCACTTTCATGGGGTCGATATGATATAGCGGTAAACCACTCTTATTTGACATCCAGTCCGTTAAGATCATTTCGTCGAGATGATGGCCGGGGTTATTAGGATTTTCGATATTTTGCCTGGCCACATATGTGATAGGGTGCAAAGCGGCTTCTTCAGGAGTTCGGTTCGCTCCCATCAGCCTGTTGGCTTCTTCCTGGGAAATAAAACCATCAGATTGTAACTCCGTGATGATAGAACGGAGATCTAAAGAACGCTGTGCTGCCATTGCCGCTACCATAGTGACTCTCTTTCTATTGGTGGTAAGATGTTTACACACCACTCATGAAGCCGATTGTAGCTCTTTCACTCTCGCAAACAAGTAACCAAACTCAACAATTAATAATAATTCGCTCGGATTAAAGATATGGAACTCACGATTTACAAAGTTGATGCTTTTTCACAGCAGGTGTTTTCGGGTAACCCCGCAGCCGTTTGCCTTTTAGAAGATTGGTTGCCAGAACTCGTAATGCAAGCCATTGCGGGAGAAATTAATTTGTCCGAGACCACCTTCATAGTAGCAAAAGGTGACGATTACCGAATTCGCTGGTTTACACCAACCAAAGAAGTGAATTTGTGCGGACACGCAACGCTGGCTACAGCACATGTTTTACACACCCACTATGGCTTGCCCCTAGGCCAGATAAAGTTTCACTCCAAAAGTGGCATTCTGACAACAACCTACGATGGCGACAAAATCACGTTGAATTTCCCGGTGAACCGTCCGCACCCCATAGAGCCACCAGCCAATTTACCCTCAATATTAGGCGGCAACCCCAAAGCAACCTATGCCTGGGAAGATTTAGTTGTCTTTTATGACGATGCCACCGAAGTTGAAATTCTCGAACCGGACCTAGCCGCTATAGCCAAGTTACCTTATCGAGGCGTTTGCGTTACCGCTCCGTCGCCATCATTGGACGACACGGATTTTGTCTGTCGTTTTTTTGCGCCGGCTTACGGTATAAATGAAGACCCGGTTACCGGCTCGGCATACACAGCAATTACCCCTCTTTATGCCGATTTAATGGGAAAACAAACGTTTTCTGCAAAGCAATTATCAAAACGTGGGGGCTACCTGGAACTACACTTGGATGACAATCGGATTAACATTTCCGGTTATGCAATAACCGTCATGAAGTCAACGTTCTACTTAAACGCAACCCAGGAATAAAAGCTCCATGCTCAACACAACGCTTTTTAAAGATCGTTTACACCAGCTTATCGCTACACCATCGGTAAGCTGCACCGACGACCGCATAGACATGAGTAATTTAGCGGTGATCGAACTACTCGGAAACTGGTTAAGCGACCTGGGGTTTAAAGCAACTATTCAGCACATCGCAGATGCACCAGGCAAGGCAAACTTAATTGCGACATATGGTAAAGGGCCCGGTGGTTTAGTGTTGGCAGGGCATACTGATACAGTGCCCTGCAATCCAGATAAGTGGCAACAGGATCCATTTCAACTCAGTGACCGGGACAACCGTTTTTACGGCTTGGGAACAACGGATATGAAAGGTTTTTTCCCCGTTGTGCTCGCTGCAATCGAATCCATTAAAAACCAATTACATCAGTTAAGACAGCCAATCATTGTCCTAGCCACCGCTGATGAAGAGTCCTCAATGTCCGGTGCGCGGGCATTAACTCGAGCCAGTTTGCCACAAGCGCGATACGCCGTTATTGGCGAGCCCACCAACATGAAACCGGTGCGCATGCACAAAGGGATAATGATGGAGAGAGTCAGTGTGCAAGGTCTCGCCGGGCACTCATCCAACCCAAACCTGGGGCACAATGCACTGGATACCATGCATACAGTGTTAGGTGAGCTAAAAGCTTATCGCCAAAAGCTGCGTGCAGAGTACACCAACAGCCATTTTGAAATTGATTATCCAACACTGAATTTTGGCTGTGTACATGGCGGAGATAACCCAAACCGAATCTGTAACGCCTGCGAACTCCAATTTGATTTGCGACCATTGCCCGGCATGAATCTCGACGATTTACACCATGAAATCGATCAAAAACTTAGCCAGGCCGGGTTACAAGACGGGACTAATGTCACCGTAAGTAAATTATTTCCAGGGGTTGAGCCCTATGAGGAACCGGCAAGCAGCGAACTGGTAAAAGTAGCAGAACAACTTACCGGTTATAGTTCGCATGCTGTCGCTTTTGCCACTGAAGCACCATTTTTACAGCAGCTCGGAATGCAGACCATTGTTATGGGGCCAGGATCAATTGATCAGGCTCACCAACCCAATGAGTTTATCGAACAGGATCAAATATCTACTTCGGTAAATATTATCTCTCAATTAATCACCACTCTTTGCCGTTAGAAAGGTATAAACTTATACTCTTGCCAACATAATATTTACCGGGTTTTAAGCGTGTCACAAAATCAAAATAGCCAAAACGCAAATTACGTTAGCTGGTTTCGTCACTCATCCCCCTATATCAATCGACATAGAGGCAAGACCTTTGTCATTATGTTGCCCGGAGATTGTTTTGAGCACGAAAACTTTTCAAACATTATCAGCGATCTGATTCTGATGGAAAGTCTCGGCGCTAAGTTGGTTATCGTTCACGGTGCCAGATCTCAAATTGAAAAACAGCTTGCTCTTTCAAATAAAGAATCCGAATTTTTTAATGGTATTCGAATTACTCCGCGGGAAGATATCACCGATGTTCTCAAAGCCGTTGGTGAGGCTCGTTTCCAGTTGGAAGCAGGGTTTTCCTCGGGCCTGCCGGGGTCACCCGCACACGGTTCGAAAATTCGAACCTTGAGTGGTAATTTTGTCAGCGCTAAACCAAGGGGCATTATCGATGGAATCGATTTTCAGCTAACAGGCAAAGTTAGAAGCATTGATTCACAGGGTATTCGTGATGCCGTAAACCAAAATAAAATTGTTCTGGTTTCCCCAGTTGGTTACTCCTTGACTGGCGAGCTGTTTAACCTCTCGTTTGCTGATGTCGCCATCGAAATATCCCTTGCGCTCCAGGCGGATAAATTAATTGCCTATAACGATGACGGCCCAATTATTGACGAAGAGGGCACTCAATACCGGGAACTCACTCTTCTCCAATGTGAAAAATTTCTTTTGGGGACGGCTCAGTACAATCAAAGCAATACCTATTTTTCGTTACGCGCCTGTCACAAAGCTTGCGAAGGTGGTATTGCACGCGCACACGTGATCTCCGCACAGGAAGATGGCGCGCTAATAAAAGAACTTTTCACCTTAGACGGTTCCGGCACGATGGTTTATCGGGACAGTTATGAAACGGTCAGGCGAGCACGTATCGAAGACGTGGGTGGCTTACTGAGCCTAATGCAACCTCTAGAGGAAAAGGGCGTTTTAGTAAAACGTTCTCGAGAAAGGCTAGAAACAGAAATTGATCATTTCATTGTAATGGAAAAAGATAATTTGATTATCGGCTGCGCCGCTTTATATCCGCTGGAGGACGGCACATCAGGCGAGCTTGCCTGCATGGCGGTAAACAAAGATTATCAACGAGGTGGCCGAGCAGCAAAATTGCTCAACCACGTGGAGAAGCTCGCGCAAAAACTTCACATTGAGAAGCTCTATGCATTAACCACGCAAACAGCCCACTGGTTTATCGAGCAGGGGTTCACTGAGAGCCATGTTGACATGCTTCCCGTGTCGCGAAAAACCCTTTACAACTTCCAACGCAAATCCAAAGTATTCCTCAAACCCCTTAACTAAACCCAATTCAAACAAGTCTATAGTAAGCACTCACTATAGACTTGTTCAGCTATTTCCTGGCCTATTTCGGCAAATATCGTAATTATTGCCTAAACTCTATCAATAGATGCACGCGTAATAAGATTCGAGTCATTGGTTATCAAGGTAAACAGAGCCAATTGGCTCCAGGAACATACCGAATGAACCCACTTTTAGCAGAAGACGGCCTCAAGCAAATCGACATTGTTAAGATTTATAACAATAAAAAATGCTTGGTTATCGATGACTTTCCTGAAATCCGTGGTTCACTTACACGCACCTTAAAAACATTCGGCGCACAGTCCTGCGATACCGCTGCTGACGGTGAGGAAGCAATTAAACTCTGCTCTAAAAAACGCTATGACATAGTTCTATGTGACTACAACCTGGGGGCAGGTAAAGACGGCCAACAAATTCTGGAAGAAGTTCGTTATTTACGCGTGCTTCTCATGACCAGCCTTTTTGTCATGATTACTGGTGAGTCATCTCGGGAAATGGTACTGGGTGCACTGGAATGTCAGCCGGATGATTATATTACCAAGCCATACACCCAAGCCTCTCTCAAAGTCAGGCTCAACAAAGCCATAGTTCGACACGAAGCATTACTTCCTATTAAAAAAGCAATCTCAGACGGAGACTATCGGAATGCGTTAGAGCTTTGCAACGACATGATTGCTAACCAAAGCAAATATTCCGCAGACTGCCTGAAAATGAAAGGGCAACTGCACTTCCTACTAAAACAACTTAAGGAAGCTCAGGCGCTATATGAAAGCGTCCTCGGAAAGAAGCCAGTAATGTGGGCCAGATTAGGCATGAGTAAAACATTGTTGGCACAGAAGAAATATGACGCAGCGGAAAAAATGCTGAGCGAAATCATCGCAGAGGATGATCGCTATATTGAGGCTCACGACATGTTGACCGAGCTTCACCTAGAAAAAAAGGAAACACAGCTCGCACAGAAATCAACGGAAAAGGCGACCCAGATATCGCCCAAATCGGTTTTGCGCCACAGACGATTGGCCAAGTTGGCAGAGCAAAATCACGACGATGAAATCGCCTTAAAGTCGTACCAGCATTCCATAAAGTGGGGACTGAACTCCTGCCATGAGTCCGAACAGGATTATTTTAACTATGCTCGGAAAGCGGCAGATGTCACCAAAGGCGATCAAACCAGTGATGCAAAAATGATTTTGAAGCAGGCCAATACGTTTTTGGATCGAGCAAGAAAACGCTATGCAGACCGCCCTGAAGTAACAGCACAGGCACAAATGGTTGAAACCCAACTGTTATTAAGTGAAGGCAAAGAGGATAAAGCCGCAGAGTCCGCGCAAAAGGCAAAACAACTGTATAACGGCCTCTCCGCTCCTAACTTGGAAACCAGCCTTGAGTTTGCCCGTACATTGCACGCACTCGATGAGGAAGATGAAGCTCGCGAAGTACTCGCCCAATTGGCAGCACGTCACGAGAACAACGCAGAAGTAATGCAAATTATCGATGGCATCACTGGCGAACCTATCAGCGACACCGGCAAACAAGTCGCAGCCAAGCTCACCAAACAGGGTATTGGTTCTTACGAACAGAAGAATTTCGAAACGGCTATCTCAGTGTTTGAAGAAGCATTATTTACCTACCCCAAACACGTTGGCCTTAACCTAAACCTTATTCAAGCCATATTGGCCGACACAGAAGCAACCGGTTGTCAGGACAAATACGAAAAACTGTGTAGAAAATGCCTGCGAGCAGTGGGCAATATTCCCCCTGACCACAAACAACACAAACGTTACGCATTCCTGTATAAACAACTGGAAAAACATTACCCTGCCGCCCTCATATAACGGCAAGCTAAATTAAACAGCTCCTACGCTGGTAAGACTTTCAAAGCCTGGCGAGTTGGTTTCATTCCGGTAGACAAGCCCTAAACCATTCTCCTTGAATCTGGTATCCTTCCGCCACTACGTAAAACTGGAGCAAAGCAATGCCGAACTATCGTTCTAAAACGACTACATCAGGTAGAAATATGGCCGGTGCAAGAGCACTTTGGCGCGCTACCGGAATGAAAGATGAAGACTTTCAAAAACCTATTATTGCTGTCGCCAACTCCTTTACCCAGTTTGTGCCCGGCCACGTCCATCTGAAAGACATGGGACAACTTGTTGCTCGGGAAATAGAAAAAGCCGGTGGTGTCGCAAAAGAGTTCAATACCATCGCCGTCGACGATGGTATTGCAATGGGACACGACGGCATGCTCTACAGCCTCCCCAGTCGAGACCTGATTGCCGACTCAGTGGAATACATGGTCAATGCACACTGTGCCGATGCTCTGGTATGTATATCCAACTGCGACAAGATTACCCCGGGAATGCTCATGGCTGCGATGCGACTCAATATTCCAGTCGTATTTGTTTCTGGTGGCCCGATGGAAGCAGGTAAAACCAAACTGGCGGACCACGGTCTGGATCTTGTCGATGCCATGGTGATAGCTGCTGATGACAAAGCTTCCGACGAATACGTTGCAGAAATCGAACGTAGCGCCTGTCCAACTTGTGGCTCCTGCTCCGGGATGTTTACCGCTAACTCAATGAACTGCTTAACAGAGGCGCTCGGACTCAGTTTACCTGGCAACGGCACTACCCTGGCTACACATGCGGATCGCAGACAACTGTTCGAACGCGCGGGGAGCCTGATTGTAGAGCTCGCTAAACGTTACTATGAACAAGAAGACGATACGGCTTTACCTCGCACAATAGGAAATAAGCACGCTTTTGAAAATGCCATGGCACTTGATATTGCGATGGGCGGCTCAACCAATACCATTCTGCATTTGCTCGCGATAGCTCAGGAAGCCGAAGTGGACTTCACGATGGAAGACATCGACAGAATGAGCCGTACAATTCCCCAGCTCTGTAAGGTCGCACCAAATACCCAGAAATATCACATCGAAGATGTACATCGCGCCGGCGGCATAATGGCCATTCTAGGCGAACTTAACCGTGCAGGCGTATTGCATGCAGATTCTCCGACGGTACATTCGAGTACCATGGCTGAAGCACTTGCCAAATGGGACATTCAGCAAAACAACGATGAAGCAGTAAATAAGTTTTATCGCGCAGGTCCGGCAGGGATTCCTACTCAGGAAGCCTTTAGCCAAGACACTCGCTGGCCAACCCTTGATGGAGACAGAGAAAACGGCTGTATCCGCTCTCTGGAATATGCGTTTAGTAAAGAAGGTGGGCTAGCCGTGCTGAAAGGCAATATCGCCGAAGACGGTTGTGTTGTTAAAACTGCCGGGGTAGACGATTCTATTCTCGTTTTTGAAGGCACTGCATACGTTACGGAAAGTCAGGATGAAGCGGTACAAGATATCCTGGCTGATAAAGTTCAAGCCGGCTCAGTCGTTATTGTTCGTTATGAAGGCCCTAAGGGTGGCCCAGGCATGCAGGAAATGCTATATCCCACCTCCTATATCAAATCTAAAGGGCTCGGAAAAAGCTGCGCTCTATTAACGGACGGCAGATTTTCCGGTGGTACATCCGGGCTTTCCATTGGTCACGTTTCACCGGAAGCAGCATCGGGTGGCGCAATCGGCTTAGTACGTAACGGCGATAAGATTCGTATCGATATCCCCAACCGAACAATTGATGTATTGCTCTCCGAAGAAGAGCTGACTCGACGAAGGGCCGAACAGAATCAACTTGGCTGGAAGCCTGCGAAAGAAAGACCACGTAAAGTAAGTGCAGCATTACGCGCTTACGCAAGTCTGGCAACCAGTGCGGACAAGGGCGCAGTACGAGATCTGAGTAAACTGGAACCACTAGGTTAGTATGTAAATATAGCCCACCCCCTCCTTTGAGGGAGTGGGCCCCAAAAAAATCACCCAGTCTTTGCATCTAGTATTGCTGTCTTTACCTCAACACCCCCATCCTACCAACGAGGAAAATTCAATCAAATTCAAAATAAGATACATCAATTTTTGAAATGGAAATTAATCAAGCTTTTGTAAAAGCACCTCCGATAACACTTGACCCTCTCTATAAATAGTCGCAGATTAAACTAACATTAAAAGAGATACTGAAATAGAAGTACAAACCACAATTCCATTCCCTTATTTGCTTAACGACGTGTGGTTGCTGGTAGCGTGAAAACAAATGAGTATACGTAGTATCAAACGAAGATATATCCACGGTTTCATATGGCTAAATGGGTTCGTAATTTGGACTTTTTTACACTTTTATTTCACATCATTTATAGATATTGCAACTGAAATGCTTGGGGTATTGATGGCCCTAAGCATGGCTGTCGAACTATGGCTTAGGGCCTACAGGAAACTGGCGGTTTTAGGGTGGGTACTCTTTTGCATCGGCTCTGCTGTAGACATCATTGATTCCATCCACACCTCACCATGGGCCAAAAAGCTCGATCAAATGGATTTGGATGAGGCGCTACTCACCGCTGGAGTGCTCCTTATTTGCCTGGCATTCATGGATATGGTTCGTCAGAAACGTACCCTCATAGACGTGCTTAAACATGCCTCGCGTACAGATGAACTCACTAGACTTGCAAATAGACGCGCTTTTTTTGAAGACTTTCCTGATGTGTACTCAATGCAAAATCCAAAGCTGGTTTTCCTTGATCTGGATAATTTTAAGCAAGTAAACGATAACTACGGCCATGAAGCTGGCGATTATGTTTTAGTACGCGTATCCAAGGCCGTCTGCTCTCTCCTATCTGACGAGGAAAAAGCGTATCGACTTGGTGGAGATGAGTTTGTTTTTATATTAGACGACCCCAACCCAGAGCTTCGCATAAATCAACTCGAAAACACATTGAAGCCGGAATTATCACGTTACCAATTTGGGTTAACCGCTGGGTACACCAGTGTTACACGAAATCAAACCGTAGATGAGCTTTTACATCAGGCAGACCAAAAAATGTATTCTGCTAAACCTTCAAAATTAAGACAAAGAGAAAGTTCAAATAAAAAGCACCAGGAAATTTAATTAGCCCAACAAAGAGAGTTATTTCCCTCGGAACTCAATAGATCTGAAAACAGGAAGAGTATTAGGGCAGGACCTACCAGACCATTAGATAATTACTTCAAGCAGGAAGACTTCCTCAAGAAGCTTCACTCAGTAACGAAACATAGAATATCTAATTCCTTACAAGAAATAGATTTTAAGCTAAAAACAAAAAACGGACCTGAAAAGGTCCGCCTTATAACGATACGTTGGCTAAAAACTTCTGCTAACCATTTGCCCTTTTGAGTTGCTGGTCACGAGTGTATTCGTTTTCAGCATATCTCAACCAGTTGGTTGCGAAACGACGAGTACGCTTGTCCTTCATTGCTTCCTTAAAGGATTTAACAGCAGCACCGTAGTTTTTAAGGTCCATATAGGCAATACCCATATTTACATGAACCTCACCCTCACGCTTTAACTTACCTTTATCAAGCGCTTTTTTACCAGCAGCAATAGCATTTTTACTATCGTCGTCATCAAGGTAAAGAGATGCTAACTGGCTATACATATCACCCGACTCGGACATCGCTGCCGCCTTGGACATGACAGGAATAGCTTTCTTGGTTTCCTTCGCCTGGCTCCAGGAGCGGGCAAGAAGATCCAAGTTCTTTTCGGTCTCTTTAATTCTCTTGTCTTTGATTCCTTTTTCAAGAACCTTAGCGGCTCGATAAGGATACTCTTGCCCCAAGAACAAGTATGCAAGATTAATAATCTGCTGCTCTTTGTCCACGGCACCTATCAGGTATGCAGTATCCAGGGAATGCAATTGACGGTCAGATTTTTCCAGTAAGCCATACAAACCAGATAACTGAATCCAATAAGACTTTTTAGGGTAATGACGAATTACTTTTTCCAAGTTAGCCGTTGCCAGCTTGTAGTCTTCCTTCTCAATATATAATGCACGCTGCAAACTATAGTAAGGCTCTTTGGCTATATCACCTTTGTCCTCAACCATTTTAATAGCGCGATTAATATTGTTCAGAGCATCCTTTCTTTTCTTCATTTGGTAGTACACTTGCGCTCGGAAAGCGAAAGCATCTGCAGTAACCAAGGTTGCCAGCTTCATCCACTTATCGTGGTAATCAAGAGCATCCTGATACTGATCTAATGAAAAACTCAACTTGGCAATTGTGTCCAGTGTAGCGACTTCCAGACCAATGGATATATTTGGCGACTGAGCAACAACTTTCTTGTAGTACTTAATCGCATTGGGCATATCATCCAAAGAGTAGTAGATCCAACCATAGTAGTTGTAGATCTGAGCCATCTCATATTCGTTACACTTGGAACAGTTTTTCTCAACTTTACGTGCTTCTTTTAACGCTGACTGAAAATCAGGTTGCTTACCAGAATCTTCTGGAGGCGAAGCATATTCAGCCACTTTAGCCAATTGTTTAAATAGCTTTTCGCTCATCGCCGGAGTACGGCGCCGCTCTTGGGCTCCCTGAGCTTCAGCAGAAGCCACAAAAGCAGGTTCATAACCAGCATCAGTTAATAACTGATCCAGCGCTGTCGCACCAGTGAAAAGCAAGCCAGCGACCAAAGTGCTATAGGCACCTTTTTTTATCTTAGAAGCTAATCTCATATGCTTTACCACCGTTTATTTCGCCATTTCGTAAGTGAATCGGTTGCGAACACCAGGCACTTCAATTGGCTCACCATCGATAACCCGAGGCTTATATTTAAACTTCTGTGCAGCTTTAATAGATGCACTAGCAAATACAGACTGCGGACAATCAACCACTTCAATGTCTTTAGTTTCACCTGTTTTGGTCACGGTGTACTCAACTGTACAGTAGCCTTCCAAGCCTTTGGCCGCAGCTCGCGCTGGGTATTTTGGTGCTACTTTAACAATAGGAAGGTATTCACCATCACTGGAAAAACCACCGATACCACCAATTTTAATGTCTGTAGAAACCTTAGGTGCAACAACTAACGCTGTATCAACATTAGGGCTTTCAAACTCAGGCTCAGGTAACTCAGGTGGTGGCTCCTCCGGCTCATCAGGTTTTTCCGGTTTGCTGGTATCATATTCCGTAGAAATCTCCCTCTCAGGCATCACGATTTCTGGAATCTTGAACTCAGGACCATCTTCCGGCTCAGTCATGTTACGCAGGATTAGAACATGCATAAGCAGTAACAAGCCCGACGTCACAATTGCCGCAGGAATGATCGACGAAAACAATCTTGCAATGTTCATAGGATTCCCACTAGTTTTCAGCAGATATGGTAACTTCACTTACACCAGCATCACGGGCTGCGTTAGCTACTTCAGTCAGAGTCTTGATGTTAGACTTTTTGTCTGCCTGGATAACCACTTTACCCTTAGGTGATTCGGCTAATAGAAGTTGAATCTGCGTTTTAACTTGTCTGGGGTCCACTTCTATTTTGTTTACCCAGATCTCATTTTCAGAATTCACCGCCACCAATATTGGTGTTTTCACGTTTTCTGCCGTAGTTGCATCGGGGCGGTTAATTTCCACCCCAGGCTCTTTTACAAAAGACGCGGTAACGATGAAGAAGATCAACATGATAAAAACCACGTCAAGCATTGGCGTTAAGTCAATCGCGCCTGCTTCTTCTTCAGTATTCTTTTTGCTCATGTCTTTTCTCTTAATTCAGGCCAAGTTGTTGGATCACTTTATTAGTGATCCATCGTCAAATGGTCTTCGAGCAATTGATTCTCGCGTTCGGCAATACGGCCAATAACCGTAGTGACGAATACACCCGACAACGCTGCAACCATCCCCGCCATTGTTGGAATCGTTGCTCTCGATACACCAGAAGCCATAGATTTAGCATCACCACCACCGGTAACAGCCAAAACGTTAAACACTTCGATCATACCCGTTACGGTACCCAACAGTCCTAGAAGCGGACATAAGGTCACCATAACACCCAGTACATCGAGGTTCTGGTTTATCTGTTGAGACACACGGGAGATCAGTGCCACACGAATCTGCTTGGAGTTCCAAGACTTACGTTCAGCTCTTGCTTCCCATACATCTAATGTCGAATTAATAACTTTGCCCAAAGAGGTCTTGTAGAACCAAAAGCGTTCAAAAGCTAAGGTCCACATGACGAAAGCCAAGGCGGCGATCACATAGAGAATCGGGCCGCCCGACTCCACAAAGGCTTGAATGTCAGCTAATGCTTCCATCAATGCCAGCATGGGTAATCTCCTCTACTTCTCAGATTTTTCAGCGATAATGCCGGCGCTTTGCTCTTCAAGTACATGAAGAATTCGCTTGGCTTTACCGTTCAAGAAAGTGTGAAGAAGTACTGTTGGGATAGCGACAACAAGACCAAGTACTGTTGTCACAAGTGCACCGGAAATACCACCAGCCATTGCTTTAGGATCACCCGCACCGTAAATAGTGATTGCCTGGAAGGTCACGATCATACCGGTAACCGTACCCAATAGACCCAATAGAGGTGCAACCATTGAAATAATCTTCAATAGGTTTAGGTAAGCCTCAATGTTTGGACGCTCTTTAAGAACAGCTTCCTCAAGTTTCAATTCCAGAGATTCTGTATCAATAGTCGGGTTATCTTCAGCAACCTTCAATACACGACCCAGTGGGTTGTTTGGATTGGCTGAGCTAGCACGCAACTGAGAGCTTACTTTTGAGCTGATACCAGCAAGGATAATAAAGCGCCAGAAAGCAATTAGCAGAGCAAAGATACCTACACCGGAAATGATGTAACCTACTAGACGACCTTGGTGCCAGCGCTCTTTAATAGAAGGACTGTTAATCAAGGCTTTCAACAAGTTACCACCTGAAGGACCAGTTGGGTCAATACCAGCCTTAGTAAAGCCGGAAGTGGCATTTTGCAGGTCAACAGCTGCTTTTTGAAGAGCTGGGCTAGGTTGACGAGCAAGTTCGCTCAAAGTACCGCTTTTGGCATCGAAGGTAAGGTACTTACCATCAGACAACAAGTTGTAGTTACCAACACGAACCACGGTACGCTCAGACTTATTACCAGCAGGGTCTGAAACAGTTGTTGTGAATGAAACAACTTTGGAAGATTCCACTGTTTCACGTTGTAGTTCATACCAAAGACGCTCAATTTCATCAATTGAAGGCAGTTTGGTTTCACTGTTCATTTTTTCAATAAGGTCAGCAAGG
This sequence comes from Teredinibacter sp. KSP-S5-2, assembly GCF_032773895.1. Classification (NCBI taxonomy): domain Bacteria; kingdom Pseudomonadati; phylum Pseudomonadota; class Gammaproteobacteria; order Cellvibrionales; family Cellvibrionaceae; genus Teredinibacter; species Teredinibacter sp. KSP-S5-2. Next base: position 4,231,455 of record NZ_CP120416.1, read on the forward strand.
AAATCCGTACGATTAGGGATTTGCGCACTAACAATTGAAGTATCGATATTTGAACGAAGGTCGCCAGATGTTGAAGTCAAGTGACCAAATAGCTCTTTCAAAGAACCCATACGCTCATCAAGCTGTTGACGCTTAGCTTTAACGAGTACTTCTTGTTCTTTGTATTTTTGTTCTAAACGCGCTGAGCGAGCTTCTTCCGCAGCTTTAGTCGCTTCTGCTTGATTGAGCAAGTTAGCCTGATTGGCTTTTTGACGACGGAACTCCGCTTCACGTTTTTGATGTTCTTTACTTTCAGAAATCTTCGCTTCTTTAACCATTTGTAATAGTTCTTCAAGCGAAGCTGCTTTGTCGTTACTCTGGGCTAACGCCACACCAGAAAATGACATAACACCGACTGCGGCAAATGCCAGAAGTTTTTTCTTTATAGTCAATTTCATTGTGCTGCCTCCGGAGCCAAGACTGGTAACTGCATTACATCGATCGAGGCTTGCTTCTTAGCGATACGAATGCCTTTAAGAATTGCTGCGCGATATTCACCAGCATCCAACTCTACCCACGCACCCTGGTTTTGATCCCAAGCGCCAGAAAGTTTTGTATCAGTTGTTTGGTACATCAACGCGATACGACCAACAGAAAGAATGTTCACTTGACGCTCAACACCGCCCACTTCCAAAGTATCAACATAAGTATCTACTTTACGGCCGTATTCAGACTCAATGCTGTAAGCTTCAAGAACCTGACGGAATTTCTCAGCAACAGAAATGTCTGCGCGATCCTGGTTGTCACGAAGATCCGAAACCCGGTTCAAACGCTCTTCTCTGTGAAGAGGGATATCCAGCTCGACAAATTGCTCAAGACCGTCAAGCATACGAAGAATCAAAGGCTGAATTTGACGCTCGATAACGGTTACATTATCGATAGAGCCTTCAAGGTCTTCGATCACTTTTAGCTGGTTAGCCAATTGCTTTTCAAGCTGAGTGTTATAAACACGCAAACCATCAATCTGCTTGTTGGTAGTTTTAAACTTTTGCAACAGGTCAGTCGTGTCAGATGCGAGTTTATCGATCTTTTTTTGCGATGCTTGACCAGCAGTAGTCTTGGCCTGACCAACCTGCATGATGGCATCTAAAGTTTTGTCTGCGTATGCGCCACTAGTAGCTATTAGTGCGCCGGCAGAAAGGACTGTGGACAATGCCACAGCTTTGAGTCGCTGCTTCTTCATATCTCCCCCAACCTGGGTGCTTGCATTAACAGAATGTGCTATTGAGCAGAATGTAACCCTTCTACCCAACGTATTAAAAAAGAGTTTTTTGACTGGATATAACCAAGTGTGTCGCATTGTAATAAGAGGCTTCGACAACATTCAAATACAATGTCTTGAGACGTTTTTCACGCCAAACCATCATTACTAAAGGTAACAACAATGCTTAAATACCCACTTGCAAGGTAACAACAAGGTAACACTTGAGTAACACAAGTTCAGATTTTAAGCGTCTTGATTATTTGAGCCGTTAAGCCCCAGCAACAATCAACTCACAAACGCATACATCTTTTAGGAGGTAGCGCTGATTCTTTCCAAAATAACAAACGAATAGGGGTGAGAGTCACCGTCAACCTTTTCAGGTTTTTCGCGAGAAACTTCCCGCCATTCGTTACGATCAAAACGAGGGAAAAATGTATCTCCCTCCACTTCAGCGTGTACCTCGGTAAGATACAGCTTAGCCGACATTTGGATGGCATGCCCATATAACTGAGCACCGCCCACCACAAACACCTGATCCGTTTCATACTCACCTGCAGCAATAGCCTGTTCTGCAATTGCTATGGCGTTTTCCAGACTGTGAGCCACCTTAACACCTTCAAAAGCCCAGTCCTGCTGTCGCGTAACCACAATACTGAGCCTACCTGGTAAAGGCTTCCCTATAGACTCAAAGGTCTTTCGCCCCATAATCATTGGAGCACCCATTGTTACACGTTTAAAATACTGTAAATCTCTACTTAATCGCCAAGGAAGTTGGTTGTCTCGACCAATTACTCCGTTCTCGGCGACCGCTACAACTAAAGCTAACTCACTCATATTAAACCTCTATCCTATATTGATATCGGCGCAGCAATATGAGGATGAGCTTCATAATTTTGTAGCTCGAAATCGTCATACTTAAAACCAAAGATATCTTTCACATCTGGATTTATTTTCATCTGAGGCAAGGGTAAAGGCTCGCGACTCAGCTGTTCATTTACCTGTTCCAAATGATTCAGATATAAGTGAGCATCACCAAATGTATGAATAAACTCACCCACTTCCAAATTCGTCACTTGCGCAATCATCATTAACAAAAGCGCATAAGAAGCGATATTAAACGGGACTCCCAAAAATATATCCGCACTTCTTTGATATAACTGGCAGGATATTTTCCCGTTTATAACGTAAAACTGAAACAATGTGTGACACGGAGGTAATGCCATCCTCCCCGCTTGGACATTTTCTTGCGGAGATACTCCCTCATTGGGAAGTAGCGCGGGATTCCACGCGGAAACAATTAATCGACGCGAGTCGGGTTTCGTTTTTATTTGATCTATTAACGCAGTAATTTGATCAAGCGTTTCGCCATTCGGCATTGGCCACGAACGCCACTGAGCCCCGTATACGGGCCCCAATTCCCCCTCGTCTGTCGCCCACTCATTCCAAATTTTTACTCCATTATCCTTTAAGTATTTAATATTGGTTTCACCCTTCAGAAACCAGAGTAGTTCGTGGATAATGGATCTGAGGTGACATTTTTTCGTAGTTACCAAAGGAAAGCCTTGCGAGAGATCAAAACGCATTTGATAACCGAAAATACTTATGGTGCCAGTGCCTGTTCGGTCCTCTTTTTTTGTTCCGTTATCACGCACATGACGCATCAAATCGAGATACTGCTTCAAATGTTATAACCTCTTTGTTTCAACCGTTACGCATTTTTCGACTGCAAGCCCACATCTTTTTTAGGTCTATATGCCCAATACAAAACATAAAGCCCCACCAAAACCATAGGCACACAGAGAATCTGGCCACGAGTCATCCAGCCAAATAAATCAAATTGAATATGTGCATCAGGTTGTCTGACAAATTCAACCGAGAACCGGAAAATACCATAGCAGACTAACAACATCGCGGATACTGCACCACGCGGTTTGGGATTGCGCGAAAACCAAAACAATACCACGAAGAGCGCCAAGCCCTCCAAGCCTGCTTGATACAATTGCGATGGGTGGCGAACCAACTGGTCTGGATCATTTGGAAAAACCATTCCCCAAGGAACCGTTGTTTCTCTACCCCACAACTCCTGACCTATAAAATTACCGATCCGACCTAGCGCCAAACCTATTGGAACCAAAGGCGCAAGGAAATCAGTTACATCAATAAAGTGCTGATTTATCTTTTTGCAGTAGAGCCCCATTGCGATGAGCACGCCCAGCAATCCACCATGAAAGGACATCCCCCCTTCCCACACTTTGAAAAGCCAGGCAGGATTTTCAAGAAAAGCGCCAAAGTTATAAAAGAATACATAGCCAACACGCGCACCAACCACCAAACCAACAGCGCCGTAAAAAATAAGGTCTTCCACCTGAGCCGGCTTTACAGGGGAATAGCTCTTTCGCGCACGATATAACCCCAAAGCCCATGCGAAAGCAAAACCAAATAAATACATCAACCCGTACCAATGCACATTCAGCGGCCCTAACGTGTTCCCCAACACATCAAACGGGCCAATGGAAATGGCTACCGGGTCAATTTCAGGATATTTCAACATATAAAACGGATCCCCAATGCACCTGTTTGTGGCGCTATCACGTTAACAAAGTAAAGGAAGGGCAACATTAATGACACAATTTGACGAAACAATGAATTGTCTAATGCCTAACTGCCAAATGTATTGTCTGCACTTGGTCGCAACAAACGAGTAATACCTACCCGCTTCAAGGTTGCCTCTAAGCACATATTTATCGACTCCACATCCGGTAGAGACATCACTTCGTCCAATAAATTCTCTGCCTGCAACATAGAAACCGACCGGATGACGGATTTTACCTTAAGCAGGTTGGTTGCGCTCATGGAAAGCACATCATACCCCATCGCCACGAGCAATAGTGCCGCAGCTGGATCACCAGCCAACTCACCGCAGATACTCACAGGAATACCCGCACTGTGGGATTCCTGCACGATGATGCGCAAAGCTCGCAATACCGCCGGATGCAGAGAATGATAAAGGTCTGCTACGCGTGGGTTATTTCTATCGACCGCTAGAAGATACTGAGTGAGGTCGTTACTCCCCACCGAGAGGAAGTCAACACGAGAAGCCAGCTCTCTGGCCTGATATACCGCAGCAGGCACTTCAATCATCACCCCCACTGGCGGCATTTTAACTTTATAGCCCTCTTCCACAAGCTCATCATAAGCTCGATGGATAAGCATCTGCGCAATCTCCAATTCAGCCACGTTGGTGATCATTGGTAGCATAATACGCAGATTATCTAAGCCTTCACTGGCCTTTAGCATTGCCCTGGCCTGAACAAGGAATATCTCAGGGTGATCCAGCGTCACCCGAATCCCTCTCCAGCCAAGGAAGGGGTTATCTTCAGAAATTGGAAAATATGGTAAAGACTTATCCCCCCCTATATCCAGCGTACGCACTGTAACGGTATAGGGTGCAAAAGCCTCCAGCTGCTCTCTGTAGGTAATACGTTGCTCTTCTTCACTGGGAAAACGGTCGCGCAGCATGAACGGTACTTCCGTTCGATACAGGCCCACACCTTCCGCGCCGCGCTCCAACGACAACATGGTATCCGCCATTAAACCGGTATTTACCCAGAGTGCAACACGATGCTTATCCTGAGTTTCACACGGCAGATCTTTCAGGCTTTCTAAGCCTGCAACCAGCTCTTTATCTTCTTCAACAATGGTTTGGAAGTATTCCAGCAGACTGTCGGAAGGGTCGCTGTAGACCGCGCCGTGATAGCCATCGACAATCAACTCCCGACCATCCAGACGGGTAAAAGGCAAATCCACCGCCCCCACCACCGTGGGAATTCCCATTGATCTCGCCAAAATAGCAATATGAGAGTTGCTGGAACCTCGAACAGAGACAATCCCCACCAACTTACCCTGAGGAACCTCAGCCAAAATGGAGGCGGTCAGCTCTTCGCCAACCAGAATGGTATTGTCAGGATATTCCTGTTTTCGATCTTTTTTGGCAGACTCCTGCAGGTAAGCCAGAACCCGGCTGCCTAAATCACGCACATCCGCCGCACGCTCACTTAGATAGGTATCAGACATACTGGAGAATGTTCGAACATGCTCCAGAATCACCTCACTCCAAGCATAAGGAGCGGCATGGCCCTTACGAATTTTCTGAGCGACTTCCCCACCCAGAGAAGCATCATCCAACATGCCTATATAGGCATCAAATAATAGCCGCTCTTCTTTGCTTAACCGGTTTTCCAGCTGCTGCCCCAGTTCACGTACATCCTCGCGAACACGCTTAACAGCCGCCTGAAAGAAACGAATTTCTTCATCAATGTCGTCACACCGCTGATAAGGCACAGAATTTAGATCGGCCACAGGAGAGGCAACAATACAACGGCCAATTGCAACACCAACCGCACCGGCAACCCCAGTGAATTTGGCCTCTTCCTTCTTACCTAAATCCTGTAAGGCGCCAGTAGCTTCAGCATGGGCAATGACCGCCGCCAGCTGCGCAGACATGGTCACCAGAAACGCCTCTTCCCCTTCATCGTAGCGACGCTTGTTACCCTGCTGCACAACCAGCACACCCAGCACTTGCCGCTGATGAATAATAGGCACACCAAGGAACGCTGAGTAACGCTCTTCTCCAGTCTGGGAGAAATATTGATATTTGGGGTGCGAGTCAGCAGCATCGAGGTTAATTGGCTCCTCGCGAGAAGCCACTAATCCCACCAAACCTTCCTTCTTACCCAACGAAACACTGCCCACCGCCCCTGGGTTCAGGCCTTCGGTTGCGCGCAGTACGTAGCGGCCATTGGGGTCTCGCAAGTAGACGGAACAGACATCCGTATTCATTGCCGCCCGAACTCTGGCAACAATAATATTCAGCGCATCGGGTAAATCACCCGCAGCGTTAACCTCCTGAACAATACTCCTTAGCCAGTGCAGCATGCGCTACCCTCACCGGGACTACTATCTTCAATTGAATCAGTCACTGCGCCACCAAATACTCGATTATAGGGAGATACCAACTCTTTCAGCGCTTTTCGATACACTTCACGCTTAAATGACACCACTTTCGACAATGGATACCAGTAATTTACCCAAGCCCAGTCATCAAATTCCGCTGGCTGGCTGGCATCAAGACGAATACTTTGTTCACCTGACTTTAACTTTAGCAAAAACCACTTCTGCTTTTGGCCTATACATAGAGGCTCTTTCTGACGAACCAGTCGCTTAGGCAATCGATAGCGGAGCCAGCCTTTAGTAACCGCAACCACTTCCACATCCTCCCGACTTAAACCGACCTCCTCATTTAACTCCCGGTATAACGCCTCTTCTGCAGACTCATCTTCTTTAATACCACCCTGGGGGAACTGCCAGGCGTTCTGCCCGCCAACGCGACGCGCCCAAAGCAAGCCACCTTGCTCATTGGCGATTACAATACCGACATTCAAGCGGAAGCCGTCATCATCTATCACACAAACCTCATCTAGCGAATGTTGTTATAATTTCAAGCTATTGTTCCACAAGACCCTTAGGCGCAGCAAATACCAAACACCATCTAATTGATGTTCATTTTTCTACAACCGGAGAGAACTTCCTTGGCTTTAGCAATTTTTGATTTAGACAACACCTTAATTCGTGGCGATAGCGACCACGCCTGGGGAGAATACCTCGTAGAACAAAAGATAGTAGATGATACTCACTACGCCAAAGCCAATGACCAGTTTTACCGCGACTATGTCGACGGCACTCTCGATATACACGAGTACCTTGAATTTGTTGCCACACCACTCACCCGCTTCTCTCCCGGCGAACTGGATACCATGCGCAACGAATTCATCGCCACCAAGGTTGACCCCATACTGCTGCCAAAGGCACGGGAACTGATCGAAAAACACCGTACAGCCGGCGACACTCTTCTAATTATTACCGCAACCAATCAATTTGTGACTCAGCCCATTGCACAGAAACTCGGGATAGAGCATCTTCTCGCCAGCCAGCTGGCCACTGACAATGAAGGTCGATTTACCGGGAAAGTAAGCGGCACCCCCTGCTTTCAGGGTGGCAAAATTACTCGCCTAACCGAATGGCTAGAAGGACGCCCAGAATCTCTGGAAGGAAGCTACTTCTATAGCGATTCCATGAACGACCTTCCGTTACTGCAACAAGTATCCTATCCAACGGCAGTGGATCCAGACCCTCGCTTACAACAACACGCAGAAGAACAGGGCTGGCCTGTCATCAGCTTAAGGTAAATACACTCAAGGACCCCAACGGAACAGGTACGCAATGTATAAACAATTACTCACAGGAACCTTCATTTTAATGCTCGGCCTAATTGCTTCGTGCAGCCGTCAAAATGAGGAAATCAGCGTACCCGAAATAGAGGCACCCAGCATATCCGAGGAAACGCTAACCGAAGCTGGCACTCAACTATGGAACCAGAGCGGCCTCGTTATCGAAAAACATATCGAGATGGTCGAGCTACTCGATAGCGCAATCAAACAGTTTATTGCCACGCCATCAGAAGAAACTCACCAGACCGCCAAAAAACAATGGCGCGAACTCGATCAGGTAAACAGTGATTTTTATCTTATCTCTCAGCTGGCAGAAAATGCTCCGCCGGCATTAACCAGCTTTAAAAGCCTGAACTATCGCTTATTTGCAGCACCGATCCAGCCCGGCTACCTCGATAGTTTTGGCGAGTACCTCTATTCCGGCCTTGTGCACGATATTGGCTTACCAATTACCCCGGAAACCCTAGGCAACCAGCACGGCTTTGCCGATGAGGAATCAGCAACGCTTGGCTTATACGCAATCGAGTTCATGCTGTTTGGTGATGACGGACAACGCCAATACTCAGACTATGTTGAGTCCCTCAAATTAACGCCAGATGAAATAGAAAAGGGCTACAAACTCCTCGCCGAAACCCCCAATAACCGAAGGCGACAACTCCTGGAGTTACAGAGCCAGCTGCTGGTAATGGATTTTAATCAGCTCGCAGAGCAGTGGAATTCCCAGAAAAAAGATGACCTTAACCGGAAATACTATCTTCTCGACAACACGGAAAAACAGGCCTGGGTTAGCCAGACTTTAGAGAAAAGCTTAACCAACCTGATCTTGGATATTTCCGAACAAAAGCAACGTGCCGACCAAGGGGAAGAAAACTCAACCTGGGCACCACGCATGTTGAATAAAATAAGCTCCCTGCTTCCCGCACTCAGCTTTTTACCCAAAGAACAGAAATCGCTCGTCGAGCCTTCTCTAAATAAAGCGATTGAATCCTGCAACCAAACCACAGAAATAAAATGGGATGATCTTTATAACTCAATCAAAGGCGCTGTCGATAGCTTTCACCAACTCGACCAATAACCCATTGCTCCTGCTAAAGGCTGGTCTAAACTAGATAGTAATTACCGCCAGCCTGTGCAGAGCCACCCCACCCAACGATACGGGATCACACATAGCAACACCTGCACCCCCAAAGCTGACGAAACCAACGACTTAAAGCAGACTTTACGGGTTTATGGAGTGCTTAGCTCATGGCTACTGATCTCACTTCGGAACAAATTCAGAAAATCATGCAAGGCATTGCGATACCACCACAGCCACAAGTCATGGTGGATCTGCAAATGGAACAGCTCAACCCGGATTGCAGCATCAGCGAAATAGCCCGGCTAATCAGTCAGGATGTTGGCCTGTCCGGCAGCATTCTAAAAACCGTCAACTCTCCGTTTTTTAAACACGCCAATACCATCACCTCTATTGTTCAAGCGGTAAATCTCTTAGGCGTAAACAGCGTAGTCAATTTGGTCAACGCCCTATCCATTAAAGGGGCATTATCCGACGATGACATTATTGCAATGGGGCGCTTTTGGGATAGTTCAATGGATGTCGCCATGGCTGCAGCGGCAATTGCCAAACAAATCGGCTACCCCAACTCCGATGAAGCCTACACACTGGGGTTATTCCGCGACGCGGGGATTCCATTGCTCATGGCTCGCTTTGAAAACTACCAACAAGTGCTTTCCGAAGCATACTCCACCCCAGGAAAACGCGTAACAGCCATAGAAAATGAGCTGATAAATACCAATCACGCCGTAGTGGGATATTACGTTGGCAAATCCTGGAACCTGCCCGCTTTTTTATGTCAGGCGATCCACGAACACCATAATGTCGTAAAAACTTTTGAAAAAGAAAGCAGCGACAGCAGAAAAAAAACCTTGCTTGCAATATTAAAAATGGCGGAACACGTTTGCGGCACACATAAAATTCTAGGCCAGCAAGATGAAGACCACGAATGGAATAGAATAAAGGAAGTGGTACTAGTTTATACCGGGCTGGGAGATTATGATTTTGCGAACCTGGCAGAACACGTCAACGAACTGGGTTTAGGCAGCACTGAGTACTACAGCTAAAAAACACCGCTATATTACATTTTTATTTATCTACTTAAACAGAGCGGCATCCCCTCAAACACAGCTCTTTTTTTCTTTTTATTATTTAGAAGAAATTTACCACACCGCTATCAAGCGAATACTCTGCGCCAACAATAGTTAGCTCACCCGCACCCACTTTTTGTTCGATTATTTTTGAGCCGTGGCTTAAATGGTCAACCGAAGAACGAATATTTGCCTTAACCGCATGCGCCATTAATTTTTCGTCATCATTACCAAGTTCGGTTTCGGCCAAAGTTTCCACAATAGGTCGAATACGATTCACAATAGAACCCACATTTTTTGATGGCATATCGGCAGAAGCATGCACAGCGTCGATACAGGCTTTTACCGCACCACAACGTGAATGCCCCAAAACCACAACCAACTTGGTACCAAACTGCTCTACTGCAAACTCAACACTCCCCACCTGTGAAGGCGCAACAATATTGCCCGCTACACGAATCACAAATAAGTCACCCAGCCCCTGATCAAACACAATTTCCGCCGGAACGCGAGAATCCGAACACCCCAAAATAATGGCAAAGGGTTCCTGCTTCTCCTCAAGACGACAACGACGAGACATATTGTTCAACGACTCACTGTTACTCATCTCATTAACAAAACGCTTATTCCCTTCTTTTAAACGTTCCAACGCATCACTTGCCGATAGCATTTTCATCTCCTCAATTAGCTTTCATACTTTTCAAGTTGTTTTTGAAACTCCTGACATTGTTTGGTTTCATTTCCCTCAGCCTCTACCGCTTGCTCACACGGCAACTGAGTAAGTGACTCCATACAATTTGCAGCCTGGTCATATAGATCCTGATAGGCCACCTCCAATTGATAATTCGCAGAAATTGTGTCACACACATTACTTAATGTCTGCTGCAGTAACTGCTGCATTGCCGCTGGCACATTTTCCATTTCGGCCATTGAACAAGATTTCATTTTTTCACACAAATCTTTTGACGCTTTATCGTATCGACTGGTATCTACCTGATGCTGCTCACCAAGCTGCTTAACTGGCGCATCAACAACCTGCACAATCGCTTTGCTACCGCCAGATAAGATAGATTTAACCTTGGCAAACCGAGTGACTGCCGAACCGCGTTCATCGGTTATTGTTATGATTTCGCCAACAGACAAAACCTCTCCCTTGGTATCAAAATAGGTTTCGTCACCGACCCCCAAATACTCAACACCTCGCAGAGAAACGCTTTTTTCTGCAAATGAGAAAGATGCCCAAACAGCAAACAGTATCGCCACAACAATTCTAGCCACTTTTCACCCTCTTAAATCACCAGACATAAAAAAGCCCCGGAATGCTTTTCTCACAAAAAATACCGAGGCTATATAAAGAGTTAATACAGTTACTCTTCGATTTGAGCTTTATACTCGTCTGCAGACATATGCGCATCCAATTCCGATACATCGCTGGGCTTAACTTTATAAAACCAACCATCATCATATGGAGAGCTGTTCACTGTTTCTGGCGCATCTTCCAACGCTTCATTAATGGCAATCACTTCACCCGATATTGGCGAATAGATATCCGAAGCCGCTTTAACAGATTCCACCACACCCGCTTCCGCTCCGGCATTAACCTCAGAGCCGACCTCAGGTGTTTCAACGTAAACCACATCCCCCAGCTCTTCTTGTGCGTGGTCAGTAATGCCAACAGTAACTGTGCCGTCATCTTCCACGCGCGCCCACTCATGACTACTTAAGTACTTCAACTCTGCGCGTATTTCACTCATTTTTCGATTCCTTAAAGGACGATTAATTAAAAACTTTTATTTCAATTGGCCGCAATTCTATACCAGTTTGCTGCCATTTCGCACGAAACAAGGTTTAGTCACCTCTACAGGTAAACGTTTGTTGCGCACCAATACTTCGACTTTTTGACCAGCAATATCAACATTGGGGACACGAGCCAAAGCAATGGAATAACCGAGGGTAGGAGAAAAGGTTCCGCTAGTAATGACACCTTTGTCCTCAACCCCTTCCACGACCACTTCCTGGCCAGAACGTAACACACCGCGCTCCTTAAGCAACAAACCAACAAGTTTGTATTTCACCCCTGCCGCTTTTTCCGCCTCAAGCTCTTTACGACCTATAAAATCCCGGTCTTGAGGCTCCCAGGCAATAGTCCAGCCCATATTTGCCACCAATGGCGACGTGTCGTCATCCATTTCATGACCATACAAATTCATTCCAGCTTCCAAGCGTAGCGTATCCCTAGCACCCAGGCCACACGGGGCAACACCCGCTTCTGCCAATTGCTGCCAAAAACCTTCTGCTTCCGCATTTGGCAACATAATTTCATACCCATCTTCCCCGGTGTAACCGGTACGGGCAACAAACCAATCCGTACCACCCTTGAGGCCTACCCCTTGAAACACCTTCAAATCCGCCAAAGAAGCATCGTTAAGAATGCCATCCACCTTAGCTCTGGCATTCGGCCCCTGAACCGCAATCATCGCCAAATCATCACGCTCCACAAGCTCAATATCAAAACCCTCAGACTGCGCGTTCATCCACATCAGGTCTTTGCCCCGGGTTGCACAGTTCACCACCAACCTGTACCCCTCTTCCATCAGGTAAACAATCAAATCATCAACAACACCACCCAAACCATTAATCATGCCGGAGTACAGCGCCTTACCGGGAAGGGTTAACCGGTCCACATCGTTTGCCAAAAGAAACTGCAAATACTCCTTGGCCTGCTCTCCCTTCAGGTCAACAATCGTCATGTGAGACACGTCAAACATTCCAGCGTCAGTACGCACAGCATTATGTTCATCTATCTGCGAACCATAATTGACGGGCATATTCCAACCACCAAAATCCACCAACTTGCCGCCCATCGCTTTATGCGCTGCAACCAAAACCGTTTCTTTCAACATAACTATTCCGAGACATCTATGAGTTTGAAGGGAGTCGTAAAAAAAGAGCGCACATTGTACCCTAAGCGCCCCCTGAAATAACCCAAAGAACCACTATGCCAGACACGCAATTTGCCCAACGTCTATTACGCTGGTTTGACCAACACGGCCGCAAAGACCTGCCGTGGCAAAAAGACATCACCCCCTACCGGGTGTGGCTATCAGAAATAATGCTGCAACAAACCCAAGTAGAAACCGTCATCCCCTACTTTGAGCGCTTTACCCAGAAATACCCGGACTTCGAAAGCCTTGCCCAAGCAAAGCAAGATGACGTTCTGCACCTGTGGACAGGCCTGGGTTACTACGCCCGCGCCAGAAACCTACACAAGTGTGCCCAAATTGTGGCCGAAGAATACCAAGGCAATATGCCAGCAGACGTTGAACAACTGGTAACCTTGCCCGGCATAGGCCGTTCGACCGCGGGCGCCATTGCCAGCATCGCCTTTAAACAAGTGGCTCCCATTCTGGACGGTAACGTAAAGCGAGTACTCACTCGCTTCTATGCAGTCGAAGGCTGGCCTGGAGAAAAGAAAATCGAAAACGCGCTATGGGAAAAAGCCGAACTCAATACCCCCTGCAAGCGCACCCATGACTACACCCAAGCCATCATGGACCTCGGTGCAACCCTCTGCACGCGCAGCAAACCCCGCTGCGAAGAATGCCCAATGCAACAGGACTGCCAAGCCTACGCACAAGGCAAACCCACAGCCTACCCAGGTAAAAAACCCAAAAAAGAAAAACCCGTAAAACAAACACAAATGCTGATGCTGCAATCCCCTGAAGGCAAACTACTACTGCATCAACGGCCAGCCCAAGGCATATGGGGCGGACTCTGGAGCTTTGAAGAACTGGACATGGAAACCGATGCAAGTGAACACCTACTTACTCGATATCACAACAAGATAGACATACAACGATGGCCGAGCTTCAACCACGTATTCAGCCATTACACTCTGGTTATCCACCCCATACTAGTGCGCATCAACAAAACCCCGGACGAAGTGCGGGACGATAACCGACAACTCTGGTATAACCCACACAAACCAAAATCCATCGGCCTCGCCGCACCGGTGAAAAAACTGATCGACCAAATTAAAACCCTGAGCGAAGAATTTACCCTGGAGTAACACAAGACATGACACGCACCGTATTCTGTCGCAAATACCAAAAAGAACTGCCCGGCCTCGACCTACCACCACTCCCCGGCGCAGCGGGACAAAACATCTTCGAAAACGTATCCACCCAAGCCTGGAAAGAATGGCTCAGCCACCAAACCATGCTCATCAACGAAAAACAACTCAACATGATGGACCTTACCGCCCGCGCTTACCTCACCGAACAACGGGAAAAATTCCTTAGCGGCGACGACTACGAAAAAGCCGAAGGCTACGTTCCGCCTAAAGAATAACCAACAAGCAATACAAGCGTAACAAACCCTTGACGATTGCATCCTGAACCTGTTTAATACGCGCCTCGCGCTGATAGAGGACAACCTCAAGCGTGTACCGAAGTGCCCAGATAGCTCAGTCGGTAGAGCAGGGGATTGAAAATCCCCGTGTCGGTGGTTCGATTCCGCCTCTGGGCACCACTATTCAAAACATCAAAGCCTGACTCCCGAGTCGGGCTTTTTTGTATCTGCGATTCCTGAATCCCAAAGCCCAGAGGTGGTTAAGAACCACCGCTTGGTTCGACAAAAATGCCGGGAGCATTTTTGGTTGCCGTAAGGCAAGCCGAAGGCCGAGGCCCATGGATGGGCCGAGCAATTCCGCCTCGTGATGCCCCACCCAACCAAATTTAAAACCCCTCCCTGTGATTCACCGCCATTTCAACTTCAGGCCTCCGGGTAACAATAATTTTTCTTTGGAAACAAAGACTTAGAAGCCCCTAGCACTTTCCAGTTATGGCAGTTTTTTCGTTAAAGGGCCACATTTGAGCCACTTTTATTTAAAGCGATTCTTCCTTCACAAATTAATCCATACCACGCCGTTACTAATCAGCACTGATTGCTCCACAGCTGCTTACACTCAAAGCCAAGCCTGCTCAGCTCTTCACTGACGAAAGCTGACTCCTCACTATTTTCCGTGGAGAAACGAGACTCTTCATATTTAAGTGCTTTATCAATGATTATTTTGGAGTCCCGTAAATTTAAACCAGACTTAGCTTTGATAAGCTTTGTTGCTGCCACTTTGTCAGCACCTTCTTTCCAGCCAAATACCAAGATATGCTCAGTCAATTCACCGAAAGGGTCACCACAAGACTCAAACGCTTTCACATAGTGCTCTGCAGAATGGGCTGAACCTGTCTCAAAGACAGCTCCGGATTTCTTACAAACAAGGATTGGCCCAGCACCTACGCTCATTTCTAATATGTTGCGAGATTTTATGTACTGGTCATTCTGATAATAAAAAGCAAAGCATGTGGCGAATTCTTGGGTTGACTCATCCATTAAAGAGAAGCCTTCATACTTTTCAATTACCTGCTGACTTACAATTTCTCTTGCTTCAATTTTATTCATGACTGGCAGGGCATCCTTTAACGTCGCTACGCACCGCTATTGCACACACTTTTTTAGGAGATTCGCGCAAACAAGACAAATACCAAATGGAATAATGCTAGTCGCTAATAAAGCTCCGGAAGCTGTTATCGATTTTCCAGTAAAAATTCCCTCGAGGCTCGCAAACACTATTGCGCTACCGAATAAGAAAAAGAACACAAAGTTAATAAGCATCATGAAAAACACCACTGGTTTTTGAAGGCGCTTAAATTGCAATCCTATTAATACAGTTTCAAAGAATCCCATGTGTTTATCTCAATTAACTTGTGAGAGGTAGGATAAGTGACAGCCAGATCATTAACAATAGAAAAAGGGCCATTAAAGCCCGCTCGCTGTTTGCTATTCAAAATCTAGCACAGTGCATGCTTCCCTAGTACATCCTTTTAAGCATCTGGTGCCATATGCACGTACCGCATTATCATTAAAATAGTGGAGGAATGCCCTAATAGCTTTTGAAGCTTTAAAAAGCCCCCACTATTCATCTGTAGTGGCTTGCAAAAGTATGTCGTAAAACGCGGGTAGTCTGTCCTACTGGTAGTTCGATTTTTATTTTTCCAACACACCTCTAAAAGCCGAACTGCCTTGGCTTGCGGTCTAGAACTAGCCTTTGAAGGCGAAACCAACGATCAAGTATTCCTCGCGGAAAATGTGAGGGTCTAAATATGCAGGTTTTTATTTTTGTATTAACTGCGGTGCTTGCATCACTCGCAGGCAATGTCATTAGACAGTATTTAACTTCGCTTTTTCGATGAACACCAAGTTAGTGTTATTAGGATTATTGCTACTCATGCTAGGAACGCTCAGACGAAGCTCACAGCCTTTGAGCATTCTCTTAAATAACCCCGGTAATATCAAACACGATAATCACAACGACTGAAAAGGCATGGCCGAATTTCAAAGTAACCCAACCTTTGCAAAGTTTGTGCAGTCCAGAATATGGCATTCGTGCAATGACCCGAATTTTCAGATGCCACAACCGCAGGGAAATAAATACCGTTCGAGGAATTGTTTCTACCTACCCCCAGCCTTTGAAAACAAAACAGAAGAATACATTCGCTATGTCAGTAAGCAATTAAACACATCACCAGACAAGCCTCTGGAACTTGAAGCACAAATGTTCACGCTGATAAAAGCAATCACCACATATGAGCAAGGCGCAAGCTTTGCAAACCACTATTTTGATTCCACTATTGAGAACTGCATTAGCCTAGTATAGGGAGACGTTATGTCCGCAAGAAAGCGTACCACTCGAAGAACCAAGAAAACCGTCAGAAAAGGCAGAGACGCAAAAGGCCGGTTTAAGAAAGGTTTCTACCAGCCTTGTAAGAAAGGGGCGAGGATTAGGAAGGCTAGAAAGAAGCGCTAGCAGCACTTCCTCCATTTATCTCAGCCCCAAAGGGGAGGCCTAGAACCTGTTAAACAAACTCCCTTCGTAGTTGCCTTAAGACTTTTTTTACATACCCGCTATAGTAGTCACTGACTTCAGCGCTGTTTGCAAAGCTTTGGGAAAGGCAACGGTACCAAAATGGTAAGTCAGGATAACCTATCCCAAAAAATATGTACTGTTCTAGATCTAGAGATTTAGTGACAATTATTCGAATCGCATCCTCAATTGCCTGCGTAGTTGCCGTATTGAATCCCGCTTTTTTTGCAGCCTCTGCGTGATAACACCATATTTGAGTTCCATAAATGACAGGGTACTCTTTCACGAACCACCGCCCTAGCCCAACATATGGATGATTGACCCCTGTAGAGGTCAAATGAAGGTATTCACCATCCATAAAGCTTGTATAAGCTGTATCGCAATCATCTTCTCCCTCAACAAGGTTGTTTACAATTGATACAGCAATCCAAACTCTTTGGTAGTCGTCATACCCGTCAAGTTCAAAATTATTCAAATAATCAGAGGCAGAATGAATCTGAGCCAAAAAAGACAATGGGCAAGTCGGCAGCTTCAGTTCAGTATTTTCAGAGGAGAAATGATTTACGCTTTCCGCGTCAGAAAGCAGGTCAACTAATAGTTCAAGCTTTTGGCAATGGCCTATACCAAACTGCTTAGTGTTAGTTAATTTTGCAAGTAACTTAAGTCGATTAAATTCAGACATAGCAATAGCTCCAAGCGAGATAAGCCACCTATTTCTTCTCGCGTATAAGAAGATATTACTAAATTAGAAAAGAAGTCTTTACGCCGATGGCTGGCGCTGGTTTTCAAGCCTAGATTGAATAGTACAAAACATAGTCTTCTCAGGTCAACAGTAGAAAAGGCATTTTTGAAGACCAGTTTTGGGTACCACATTTGGGCCACTTTTTAGTGAAAAATAGGGAAACGTAGAGTTACAAACCCAGTAACCACGGGGCATAGAGCGGTATAGGGGTGCTCTGGCGAGGCTTGAAAATCCCCGTGTCGGTGATTCGACAAAAATGCCGGGAGCATTTTTGGTTGCCGTAAGGCAAGCCGAAGGCCGAGACCCATGGATGGGCCGAGCAATTCCGCCTCACAGCCACAACTTCGGCAACGCAAGTGCTAATTTGCGAAAGGATCCCTTTCCCCCCACATTATCTATCTACCTTGTTTAGCACAAACAATTAACTGCCATGACTTTATCGACAAGAATAAACACCAACTTCTGCTTTTTGCGAAGACTCAAGGGCCTTACAACCTTGAAAACCAATATTTACCCCAACTGGCCGAAATAGCAGAAAGATTTAGAACAGAATATTAAGGAAATATCATGAAAGCAGAAATTATTTTAGATTGGGATTATGGAACACCTACGCTTGAGGGGCTTTATTATGCCGCGGTAAAGCACGGCGAAGGTGCAGGCTTCCTAGAATTCATCGAGTGGAGAAACTGTAAGTGGGAGTTAACAAATGGTGGAGAAGTAGTGGCTTTTATAGATATAGAAAGTTTTACCAACCAACTTCGTATTCAATGGCCAAAACCAGCGCCACAACCTTCAAATTCCGATCCAGAAGAATTTGAGGAAGTCTAGTTCAAAGCATGTTTTGTAAACACATATTCCATGTGTATCGGGTAACGCAAAAATACCGAAGTACCCTCCGATTTCAATAAATAGAAATTTGACCAATTTGTAGGTTTGATCATACTTAGAACCGCGAAAAGCCTGCCACCATTATTGTGGAGGAATTAGCAGCGGTAACCAACTGCACAAAAGCTTAGGGTTATTGGGGGGTACTGATTAATCAATCTTTAAGGCTGGGGGCTACGCTTCTAGCAACAGTTCAACGAGGACAGGAAGTGGATAAATCAGTAATGAATACTTCGAGTTTTTTGTGGATCAGCCTGCACAATACGGAAGATGATGCGAAGTATATGACCAAAAAGCTGAATATAGGTATTACTGATATACCAAGAACACCTCTGGTGTTTTCTATCTGGGAACCTTCAATTGGGGTTATCGAGAAAGGAAGGATTGCTTTTGATAGCCTAGGTAAAGCTTACTTTAAACAACAGGGCGCACAGAACAACCTTAGGCTTGATTTCTCTAATAGCTTCTAGTACCTGTCTGGAATTTCATGAAACTCCTTCCAAGGGTAACCAGCAGACTCTGAAATCAATGGGTTTCCTTCTGAATCAAAACCATACCAGTTTATTTTACCTAGTCCACTAGTGGATACATCTGGCTCCTTATTATCGATACGTTTGAATGCCTCTCGCGCAGCCGAAAAGGCAATCACATCGGACAGTTCAAATAGTATTGATGGTTTCTTACGAAGGAAACGGGGTGGTGCAATATTATTGCATCTCGAAAGCTCAACAAATAGTGGTGTGTATTTTATTCCTATGAACTGTTGCCTTCCCCAGCCATCCTTCCCATCAGACTCTATAAAGTAGTCTGGTATCACCCCAACTTTGCATGACATATCAAGAAGATGCACGTATGAATACCAAAAGCAGGTATGCTTTAAATATTTTTCAAATTTCTCAACTTTTAGAAGGCCAGGTTTCTTCGCAATACCAACACTACAGCCCAGATAGATTTTATCTGATAAATCTGCAATCTTACCCTGTGCAAATTTCAGTGCGTCTCTAGCATCTTCATCATTCCACGTTTTAAAGTATCTACTTCTTTTTCTATTTCCCTCTTGGTAAAAGTCTTTTATATGCAAAGGCTAGTGATCTGGAGATACACTAGGAAGAAGCTCCTTCTTAATACTTCTCAAACAGCTTCTTAACTCATCCAAATAATTATTATTAGTACCAACCAATCCAAAAGTGCATATCGTATATCCGTTTACATGCCTGAAAGCCTCATCACCAAAAAAACTGTATCTCGAAATTGGCTCTACGTGCTTAATCTTCCACTCACATGAGCCATCACACCTGTCACAATCGAATAAAAAACTGAGTCTTTTCGCATACTTAATTCCCTCAAAGGTACCGATATTGGTTTGCAGCCATCTTTTCTCCAACCAATTAACTGGTATCGATTTTCCACATTTTGAGCAGGGAAGTAATTTTGGAAGAAAAACGGGTGCGTGAGCTATGGGAGCTTCTGACCTATTAAACTCTTGTTCAGAAAACTCATTATA
Source organism: Teredinibacter sp. KSP-S5-2 (assembly GCF_032773895.1). Lineage (NCBI taxonomy): Bacteria > Pseudomonadati > Pseudomonadota > Gammaproteobacteria > Cellvibrionales > Cellvibrionaceae > Teredinibacter > Teredinibacter sp. KSP-S5-2. The sequence continues at coordinate 4,251,180 of NZ_CP120416.1, forward strand.
TGGATATTTGGATTTCCTATTATTCAGAGTCTTCAACCTCCAGTTTCTGGATTATCTCGATAATTTTTGGCAAACCAACCAAAGGACTCTCCAAAGTAAAACTTGATTCAACCCCTTTTTTGTCATTAATTAGATCATTGTAAATATGATCTGGACCATAGTTCACATTATGGTGATCCACTGAATCACTCCTTGCTGCATGCACTGCTTCTCTATTAAAATATCATATAAACGTAGTTATTCGGACTAGCGGTATTTGGGACAGACCCCAGTTTTTTACTTCTTATCTAAATAAATGCTAGACTCGCAAAAGTCACTTTTACCAACAGTGAGAATGACTTTACCATTTGGGGACTCTCCTCTAACCGAATCAGCATGATAAATCGCAATCCAGTCTTTAGAGACATCTACCAAATTACCTGCTGAGATCAATTTATCATTCTCATATACACATGTACACTCGTGCTCGCGTTCTTTAACAGGCTTAGAGAAACACGATATATAACCATCCTTCTCTTTAATCGCGTAGTCTTCTCCATACTTATAAAAGGATATGGGAAACTGATATATGATAGAGAATACGAAGAACGCTCCTAGAATTATTACGAACACAAATATCCAAGCAAAAAAAGCGGTTGCAAGACCCTCAATAACAAAATGGGATTTCTTTTTTTCTTCCCCGTCTTTATTTTTTCTCTCCCGGCTATCATCATAGCTAGTCAAAATACTGATGATCATAATGAAGAATAAAATACCTGGAACAAAATACGAAGCAATCTCGCCAAAAGCGTTCAAAACATCAAAAAATAGAAAACTTGATCCTACAAATGCATTGTACAAATAATTATAAGAATCACCCGGAAAATAATTGCTACTAATTCCATACCCGGAATAATATCCGCTTGAGAAGCTTTTCCCCGATGCATATACCCAGTACACAAAAACAGGCGATAAATACAGGGCGACCTTCCTCAAAATGCTCAGCACGTTAATTTTTTGAACATCGCCTTTTAATTTTCCATTGTTTTCTTTCTCTTCCATACCAGCTCCTGAAAGCATTACCATTGCCAACTAGGCATTTGATCAATATGGTTTACCTTCCGCCCTAGCATCTATCAAAACCAACTCTTTTCCTTGCCTCAAACCAAAAAAGGGGTCGGAGACACCCCCAAATTTTCTCTCAAGGAGCTTTTAGCTTCTTCTAGTTCGTCAGAAAACCCATTTTTCAACCTAGCCACACTCAAGATTATGCTTCATCTTCAAATCGAGAAATAATTATTTCAAGCAGGCTGGCATCATTAACTAAATCTGCGCTCTCTTCCTCGTCCAATTCACCATCATTTAGTGATTTTTCAATAGAAGCCATGTATTGATTTAATGCCGCCAAAATGACAACTTTTTCTTTTTCACCAAATTCCAACTTACTTTACTCCTTGCTTTGGAACGTCAAAATCAGGAACAGCAAACTTTGAAAACTCTTTCAAATGCTGCACAAAGGTCGCCAATGGCATATCGTACATTGGGCGAATTGTATAGTGAATTTGACCTGTAATTTTATTAATACCTTTATCTCTACTTACACGAAATGCAGGTGGGATCTTAGTCCCTTTAGGCAATTTCCACCAGCGATTCCCAAAACGAGGGTTAGGCTTATTAAATAGTGATATCCCACCGGACTCATGATCAACCCACGACTCACCATTTTTCTCAAATATCTTTAAATCGTGAACCTGAGCGGCGTCACGAGGAGGCATTGTACGAGGTTTATGCATTTGAGCACTTGTTGCACTCCCGTGACGATAGAGATTCGTTGGCATCTCATCGAAATACAACTCTTCAATTATTTGTCCCATTGCTTGTTCCTTGCGTTATTTAGATTGCTTCTGTACGAAGTTGATTCATATTTACGTGAGTATGTTCGTAAATTTTTAGAACAGAATCTCAAAATACCTCTCAGATGAGGGTCGATTTGAATGCCAATGAAATATTGTCATTATAGACTACGCACCTGAAGCGCCATCAAACCCACTCAGTTTAAAATACTCATCAATATGCTCGCCGATTCATAAAAGAGCTTGCAGCAGAAGCCGGACTGCAAGCTCTGCTGTCACATGTGTGACCAAGAACTTATCTTCCGCTGATCGAACTATCAGGCATCAAGTACAACTTTTATTTTTTTGAATATACTATTAACGCAAGAAGCACCTTTATTAAACATGAAACAGAAACTCTCAGGAATCACCAAACGGAAACACAACAGTATTTGAATGCTCGTTAAAATAATAAAAAAGTACGGGAGAACACCAGATAAAAAACTGAACTTTAACCAAAGTTTAACAAGGAAACTAAACTTGGGAGTTGATTGTCTACTCCTTTGCCATCAAGAATATTGACATAAATGGGCTGTAGTATATTGTAGTGCTACAGTTTTTTAGGGAGTTATACTATGTTTAGAAATATTTGGATTTCATGTCTAATTTTATTCAGCTCGGCTGCAACAGCAGCGCCTATTTCCTACCAATTTTCCGGAGAGGTATTCCAATCCTATTTTGATAATTCCAACGGAAATTCGCCTTTTTCCGGAGCCAGTTTTACTGGTGGCATTACCATCGACTCCGAAGCAGCCGTAAATGCAGGCTCATATTTGTCATCCACCCGGTTCTCAGGGCTTGTTACAGACTTTTCGTTATCGTTCGACTACCAAGGCGGTACATATGATTACCAGCCCTACCTCGAATCGATACCGGGTTCCTGGGCAGGCAGCTATTCTGCCTTATGGGCTGAAGGCAATGAGGGATTTGAGTTTAGACAAAACAACTACCCCAGTTCAACAGGAAATTCTGGAGAATTTGGACCTTCAGGTGAGATTCCTGATGATTATTATGTAAATGGATATTACCCACATTCTTTGACTTTTAGTTCCAGAGCATCCGGGATGGATCTTCTCGACGAGATGAGTGCAAGTCTAGCGAATTTTGATCTGGAAGAATTATTCAATCAGGTACCGGCCACAATAATTGATTTTAGATTTACTGACCCTAACCACCCCGACTGGCAAAACGGGAGAGAGCATGTAGCTGGATCAGTCTTTGGTCAACTTACGTCTTTAGTGAAAGTTCCTGAGCCTGGATCGATAGCACTACTATTTATCGGCGCGATTGCAGTTTTCGCCTCAAGAAGAAAGTTCTTTAGCAAGTAATATCAAAATACCCCGCTGAATTCCAGCGGGGTATACAATTCAACCCTACTTAGCAGTGCCTTGCTATACCGTATTCTTCATTTTTAAGTTTGATAAGAAATCTCGGCTTAGTAATTTGCATATATTTATTGCTCGCTTACTCCCAGAAAAAGCTAACTTATCCGCACATATTTATCCAACATCAATCTGTGTATTAAAGAAATAAGGAGCCAAAAAGCAATTTTCTGCAAGTACCCTCAAATTTTGTACTATAAATAGTACACACCCTCAAATATACGTCCATTGAGGCGCACGGACAGCAATAATTCTAAGTAGCGTTAATACAAAGGATAAAAAAATCTACGCCGTTTTCTATATACGCTACACCTATAAATTCGAAAAGGGTTTTGTAACCTTTTGCTATAGGTATCTATTGCTTTTCAAATCTGATTTACCACGGGTATTTATCGGCAAGAAAAAAAACATGGCACTTTAATAGGAGTGAACGAATTATGATTGGGAACTACACCAAAGTGATTGCGTCCCGAAAGCAGGGTATAGAAAAAAAACGCGCTTTCCTTGTTGGCGGAGGTATTGCTTCGTTAGCTGCTGCTGCATACATGATTAGGGACGGTCATATGGCCGGGGATAAAATCACCATTTTGGAACAACTGGATATCAACGGTGGTTGTCTGGATGGAAGTGGCAATGCCAATGATGGATACATTATGCGCGGTGGTCGTGAAATGGAAGCGCATTATGAGTGCACCTGGGATCTTTATTCGTTCATTCCAGACCTAATGACTAAAAGAAATGATGACGGGACGTCTGAACTTGTTCCAGACCCGAACAATACCGTTCTAAAAACGATTCGTGATGTAAACCAATGGGACCCAAATTCTTCCAAGTGCCGCCTCATGAGCAACTGCGGTGAACCAGATCGAGATTCTTCATTAGGGCTTTCATTAAAACATGTTCTGGAGCTCACTAAGCTAACCATAAAAACCGAAGAAGAGTTAGGTGCAACGACAGTAAAAGAGTTCTTTTCAAGCTCATTCTTTGAAACCAATATGTGGTTTTTTTGGACGTCCATGTTTGCCATGGAAACATGGCATTCCGTGGTTGAGATGCGGCGCTATATGCAGCGCTTTATGCACCTGATGCCCACTATGAGCAGGCTGGAAAATATCTTGTTTACTACCTACAACCAATACGAATCTATGGTATTGCCCTTGCAAACATGGCTGAAAGATCAAGGAGTTAATTTTGATTTAAACACTCAGGTGACAGATCTGGATATTAAAATTGAAAACAACGAAAAGGTTGTCACTGCGATCCATCTTCTTCGTACTTCCGATTCCAGTACCGAGGCAAAAGAAGAAACCATCGACACAACTGAAGATGATTTGGTGTTGGTTACCAACGGTTCAATGACCGAGAATTCATCCACCGGCAATAATAATGCACCAGCCATTCTTAACACCGAAACCGGGGCCTGTTGGAGCCTGTGGAGAAAAATTGCAGCCAAAGACCCCGCTTTTGGCAAGCCCGATGTTTTCTGTACGAACATAGATAAAAGCAAGTTTGTTTCTTTTACCATTACTGCTACCGACTCCCCCATAGCGAATTTATTAGAGAAGTTCACCGGTGTAGACCCATACTCCCATAAAGCCGTCACAGGCGGCATCATGACTATCAAAGATTCCAGCTGGCTAATGAGTGTGACCTGCAACCGCCAGCCTCAATACAGAAGCCAGCCAGTGGGTGACCACCAACCAAAAGAGTACGATGGTCAACCGGATAAGAATGTACTCGCGATCTGGGCTTATGGATTATTTCCAGATAACGTCGGTGATTACGTGAAAAAGAAAATGTGTGATTGCACCGGTGAAGAGCTACTTAAAGAGTTACTTTACCATTGGGGTGCCGAAGACCAGATTCCGGAAATATTGAAAACGACCAAGGTCATTCCCTGCATGATGCCCTATATCACCAGCCAGTTTTTACCCCGCGTCAAAGGCGACCGCCCCGAAGTCGTTCCCGAGGGAAGTAAAAACCTTGCATTTCTCGGGCAGTTCACCGAGATACCAGAAGATTGCGTATTTACTGTTGAGTATTCGGTTCGTTCGGCAATAATGGCGGTCTACAAATTACTCGGCATTGCCGACAAGCAACCTCCTGAAGTGTTTCCATCCAAAGACGATATTCGCGTAATCTTAAAAGCAAGTGAAACCCTGCACGGCGGCAGCATTCCAGGTGAACACTTATTATCTCACCTGCTAAAAGGCACAAGCTTGCACGGCCTGCTAGACAAGGAATAACCGTAATGGGCACCGGTGAGAAGTTTAAGGCATACCTCGTTGAAAAGCTTTGAGCCGGTGTAACTCTTCTGTAACGAAAGGATAACTTTTGAGATATGAAAACGCTGAAATTTATAAAACCTAGAAAGATGAAAACCCAACGAGGTTAAACCGCAACCACCTTATTACGGCCACTATTTTTGGCTTCGTATAAGTTCTCATCGCACCTTTTCATCCACACCTTCCAATCCTTTTCAGAGCCTGATCCAGCCACACCAATGCTGACCGTTATTTTACGACCGGGTATTAATGAGAGAATTTCAATCTCTTTCCTTACTTTTTCAGCAAGATCAATACAACAGACCTCATCAGAATTATGGACGAGTACGATAAACTCTTCTCCGCCCGTCCTAAACACTCTATCGCTCTCTCGGAAGAAGCTCTTTAAGAATGTGCCCAACCGCATAAGAATGTAATCACCGGTATCGTGGCCCAGCTCATCATTTACCTGTTTAAAATTATCGATATCTATTCCAATGAGTGTGAATGCAGTACCTGTTCGGCCAGATTGATGTAGCGCTTTATCCAAAGAATCCTCCAGTAGCGACCTGTTGTACACACCAGTTAAAGGGTCTGTAATCGCAAGCTGGCTTAATTCGCCATTTTGTTTGGATATAACACGAAGGAAAACCGCCGCATACGCGCTGACTGCAAGGAGAGTAACCGCAAACCTCGCTGCTTCTCGCACTTCAAAAAGGTGCCAAGCGAGTGGAACTGTAACAAGTACAAACAGAATGTTGGATAACCACGCCTGGCGTTCCGTCAACATAAAATAAAACAACAAGATAGTGGGATAACTCCAGTAGCTAAAACTTATTCCCACAGTGGTCATTTGATAAGCTACATAGAAAGTCGAAAACGGAATAAGTAGAAAAAACGTGTAGATAGATCTATAGGTTTTTTTATAGCAACTCCAGCTACCAAAAAATAAACTCAGCGATATAACTAAAGCACCACAGCCTATTTGAACGTCATTATAGAACAAGTGATAAATAGCGATAGGAAATAACACACTCCCCGCTGTGATAGAAAGCCGGAACATCGATTTAAGCTGAAAATCTCTTTGCAGCGATGAGGTTAACGTACTCATATTTTCAACATCTTATTGTTTTATTCACTTCTCATTCAAAAAAACAGGTATTACGCTGTGACTTTGCATGTTTCATATTAGACGCCTTGCCGCTTTGTACTCAGACAATCCCCTTTGCGGCTATAAGCAAACGCCATTAATCAAGCTTACGGCAATCTAGTATAAGAAGTATAAACCACCATTTTACTCAGTCAGCAAATTGCTTATCTTTCCAGAGCAGGCTACACACCCTGACTATTGTTTACCTCTAGTGCGATCCACAATTCGGCACAAATACCGTTTAAAAAAATAGACGCCAAACAAGTTCGATAGAATACATACTGGTTGCCATCCAAATTTCTGAGCGTTAGTGTTGCAACGTCTCATAAAAAAAACCAAGGGGGAGACGTATGATAAGCAAGAAAATGGCTGCATTCCTGATTATCAATGTGATTTTAGTATCTGGATTCACCTTCGCCAAAGAACCACACTCCGTTAAAAAAAATACACCAACAAAAAAAGTGATTGTACTGGCGTTGGATGGCGGCGGTATAAAAGGAGTCATTCCCGCAACGTTTTTGCAGCATATAGAGACTTCTCTTGGAAAACAGTCTTATCAGCTTTTTGATGTCATTGGGGGCACGTCCACCGGGGGGATTATTTCTGCCGCGCTGACCAGCATAAAACAAAAGGACAAGCTACCTCGCACTGCTGAACAGATTGTGCAAATTTACAAAAATAATGGCAGTGATATTTTTACTCCTGAAGAGTGCCTAGTGGAAATGTGCGCTACATACAGTGTAGACAATGGCAGCGGAAAAGGCATTGAAGTTTTTCTCCAAAAAACCTTCGGAAAAACAACCTCACTTTCAGAAAGCAATGCTCATATTCGTCTTTTGCCAGATTCACGTGTTCGCCAAATGTTCACCACAGCTTATATTGTAAACAGCAAGGGCGATATAGTGGCATCACCGGTTAAAGGAGAAGACTACGGCCCTTACTTATTCAATTGGTTCGACGCAGCTCAAGACAAAACCAAGCACAACTACATGGTATGGGAAGCTGCACGAGGCACCAGTGCTGCGCCCACTTTTTTCCCTGTGGCCCACGTAGGTGGTGGAAAAGGTTTGCGTTCACCTATGCCGGAAAAATGGGTTATTGATGGAGGAACGATGTCTAACGATCCGGCCGTATGGGGAGTGGCAGAAGCGCTGCGCACAGGCCTGGCCAAGGATCTCAAAGATATTATTGTTATCTCCCTAGGTACCGGGATATACCCTGGAAGTGCGGGTGTGGGTATTCATAACAACGCAACAGATGATACCCCCAAAGATGGTAACTGGAGTACTGTACCCTGGGTCGTGGAAAAGCTTTATGATTTGGAAGGTGAGGCCCATACCAGGGGAGCTTTGCTAAGTGTTGTACTAAGTGCAGTGCAAATGGTCTCCGATAATCAACTCAAAGCGCTAGAGAAGGCTGGTTTACAGTATTACAGGCTGGAGCCCAAGTTAACCATCAAACAGGATCAAATGGACAATATTTCACCAGAAAATATTAACGCATTAATTGCAACTACCAATAATTACTTGAAATCCAAAAATGGAAAAAAGACGTTTGAAGATATCGTTGCAGCGATAAAAAATAACTAAATAAGGTATGCGAAACAAATTACGCCTATGCATGTATACATCTGAAATCTCGTTAAATACCGGATGAAAAGAAACACACCCAAGACATTTTTATGGGTAAAGACTAATTTGGGGTTCGTTTTTCACGCATAAAAACGAACCCCGTACACAGTATTCGACAAGAGATGAGCGAAACCTAAAGACAATTATTGAGTGAATATGTAAAAACGACCAGCTCTTTTTGTTTGTGCTCTCCCCAGATAACAAAATCGTGTGAAACGATTTCTTAAATACTTCTGCGCGGAACAGCACTTTCCTTTATCCAATTTGGTCAAGGTTTCAACATGACCAATCGTTACACTTCGTGGCACCCAATCGCTTTTTAGATAGCAGATATGCTTATATTCACAATCAAAACCAAAAAGTTGATCCCGCGTTAGCTCATCGACATCTGAATTTAGCTATTCGATTTTTCGTGCTCCTCATAGCATGCTTTAGGAATTGGTCATTGGCTACGCGCTGACAGGAAAGTGTATTCCCCTATGCCCTCTAAAAACCTTAAGGTTGTGGAATCTGGCAGTAGTAATGACTCATGCCTCACAGGAGTAAATTAGAGATCTTTGATACCAGACAAGGGCAAGATGATTGCTAACACCTGGATACATAATTAATTGAATGATAGAAAAATTGATTCCTACTAATTCAATATCTCATACGATATAAGCTACCAACAATGAGAACACCCAAACCACGATTTAAAACAGGTTTTTTTACTTTTGTTTTTGGGCACATTGATCTAAGAAACAAAATTTCATGAGAAATCAATTGATTTTCACATTAAGACGCTTATAATTCGCGCAACTAACATATTTGGTAGAACAATGATTCACTTATATTCGAAGCAGAGTAGTTTTATTACGCGGGAATCCAGAGCGATATGTAATGCTCATGGAGATCTGCCACGTCCATACGTTGCCTGCTAGACAAAGATTCTGGTAGGCGATTTGCCTTCCAGCTTCAGTTTAAGTAAATCAAACAGAAAACCCGGAAGGCGAAAAACGCTTTTCGGGTTTTTTTTCGCCTGAAAAAAATTTGTATGGAACAAATTAATGAATGCTCTCCTTGGCATTCACCCTTTGGGTAGCATTCGCTATTCAATTTTGTTCCAGACAAAATGGTTTGGCGCAGGAACGCAGTGACGGCGAGCACAGCCCGAACACCAGGATGGAGTGAGTCAATTGTAAGTAAGAGTTTAAGGGCCGTTAGTTCACCGAGCTTGCTCCATACTAGCCTCGGCATACACTCCATCCATGGAGATAAACGGTTAGAACGCTGGCTTCATAGGCCAGTTACGAGAGTTCGACTCTCTCACGGCCCACCAATTTTATTAATACAAGAGGAAAAACAAATTTATTTTATATGAGGCTTAGAACGTTTTTTTATAGATGAATAGTGTGATCTAACCGGTAGGGAAATTTTGAGTTGTTATCAATTTTTCTCCGATAACCCCTTCCCAAAATATTGCGATTTTAAGCGATAGGGAATATCTCACCCTAAAGAAAATATAAGCCATATAACTTTCTGAAATACAGCGAAAAATTGACCATAAATTAAGTTTGCAAAGAAAAAAACCAACGCGTATCGTTTAAAACAGATTCGCAACACGAACAAAAAACATTAAGTAAAAAATTATGAACTTTAACTATCAACAACATAACAAGCATTTTTATTTATCGGCCTGGTATACGCCATCCAAAAGTACAAGCGGGCTCCGTAGTGGGATAGAGAACACCTGCGTGATGAATGATAGTGACAACTTAATGTAAACAGTTTTTCTTTAACGGAAGGCTGTGCCTTCCGGTGAACACGAAAACCCCGGTTGGCAACAATCGGGGTTTTTTAGTTTCTGGACGAACTGTATGCCATGAAGGGCAGAACGTCTGAAAACAGCAATTACCTCGATAAAAGCTTTGTTTCCTGCAATAGGAATTGCCAAGCGTGCAGAGGACGCACGGAAACAAAAATTTTAGGTGCGATACCCACCGACACGGTATCAGTTATTTAACAATTTGGTCGCTTTAATTTCGGCACTGGACTTAACGACAAAGCTCACTCCCCTTTTTATTTATGGAAAGCGGGTGCAGATGTTGGTTTGAATCCAACTGTGCCGACCAAGTTCCCGTGGTCTAACGGTGAAGACACCTGGCTTTCAACCAGGAAACGGCGGTTCGATTCCGCTCGGGAACACCATTTTAATTGGGCATGCAGGCGAGAATGGAGAACCACTACCAAAAACGTTAGGTTAAGGGTAGCCGGGTAAAACCGGAGGTTACTGAAATAAGCAATTACGCATGGTTGAGGATGCAGGCTCGATGCTCTACGGCGGGTGTCAGCTGGCGCGCGTTATCCAAGTAATTCGCTTTGCTGAAAGTAATGCTTCAGTTGTTTCCTTTCGCGGGTTCGAAAAAACGCTTGGAGCGTTTTGAGCTGAACTTCACCCGAAGGGAAAAGTACAGGACGTACTTTTGCTTATCCCGTCATGTCCACCAATTTGATACGTCAGTGGCAGAGAGGTAATGCACTGGTCTCCAAAACCAGTTTACGTAGGCTCGAATCCTACCTGGCGTGCCAAAAAATTTAAGGCGAAGTAGTGAAGCAGTCATCACGCGGGATGGGTTACCTACATCCATGTAGGTAATTTGCTTCGCAAACTTCTAGGCGATGCCTAATTTTGTTCCACACAAAATAGTCATAAGTCCAAGAACGTCTGTGCCCTTTTGATTAAAACAGATGGGGCCTCCGCAACCATTTTTCGTAGAGATAGCTCAAATGGCGAGAGCGCCTGGTTGAAGCCCAGGAGATCCCGGTTCAATTCCAGTTCTCTACACCAATTTTGATTGCTACGTAGCTTAACTGGTAAAGCGCCCGGCTGTTAACCGGGAAGATCTAGGTTCGAAGCCAAGCGTAGTAGCCAAATATGGGGATGCACAGAAGAGATGCGGCGACTCTAGCGGACTGTAAATTCGTGGCGAAAGCTTTGGTGGTTCGACTCCACCCATCCTCACCAAATTAAATAGAAGCGTGGCCGAGCGGTGAAGGCACCGGTTTGCTAAACCGGCAAGTAATAACAATTGCTTCAAGAGTTCGAATCTCTTCGCTTCTGCCAAACATATTGGAAGGTACGGTCCAATGGCGGGCAACCGGTCTTGAAAACCGGCGAGCTGTAGAGATATGGCTGGGGTTCGACTCCTCTACCTTCCTCCAATTATTGAACAAAGCGTTGGTGGTGGAATTGGCATACACAGCAGGTTTAAGCCCTGTTACTTTGAGGGTTCGACTCCCTCCCAACGCACCAAATTGTAAAAGTAACCATTTAATGGCCAGCTGATGGAATTGGCATACATGCATGTTTTAGAAACATGATTTTCCGAGTTCGAGTCTCGGGCTGGCTACCAATTTAAAAAAGCAGGTGTGGCGCAATTGGCAGACGCGCTGGATTCAAATCCCAGATGTTGTGAGTTCGACTCTCACCTCCTGCACCAAACAACTTGGAGTAGTTTAAACGGAAAAATACGAATTTCATAAATTCGATGTTGGTGGTTCAAGTCCACCCTCCACGACCAGATAAAAAAGCAGTGTGGTGTAACTGGCAACACACGTGACTTTGACTCACGTATTTCAGGTTCGAATCCTGGCACTGCTGCCAATTTAAAATGCACGAGTGGCAGAGAGACGATGCGCGGGATTGCAAACCCCGTTTTACGCCGGTTTAAATCCGGCCTCGTGCTCCAAATATTATGGGCCGGTAGCTAAATTGGGAGAGCATCTGTTTTGCAAACAGAAGGTTGCGAGTTCGATTCTCGTCCAGGTCCACCAATTTTCGCTTTTAGGGTATGGCCTAGATAGCGCAATGTAAGTTGTTTAAAGGGGGGACGCCTACGTAACCCCGCCAGAGCAATCTGGTCAATCCATGCAAGCCGAGCCTACGGGTCTTCAACTCAAGGTTGGAGATACCAGGAATGATGTAGAGCGTTTGAATCAGTTTATGCACCTTCGGGGAATGCAGGCTGATAAATCAGCAAGTGGTGTTGGATCACGCTCATACCAGTACATTTACCTGGAATAGGCGAAGGGTAGTGCAAAGGTACGATTCACAAGAAAGTGCGTTTGTGCAGTTGAAAAGTTTCGGGAGAAATCACCGACACTTTGAAAACCGTCGAGTAAGCGGTAGCTGAAAGACATGTGGCGAGTGGCATTTGGTCTGTCAAAAGCAGGCGAAACCACAGGACGTGCTCGCCGCAGTAGGTTGAGAAATTAGCTCATTTGGTTAGAGCGATTAACTTTTAATCAATAGGTAATCGGTTCAACTCCGGTATTTCAAATATGAAAAATGCAAAGACACGTCCGGTGTTTTGTGAAAATGACTTAAGGCCTTGCTACGTAAGTAGAACAAGGCTGATCAACTGGTCGCAAGCTGGAAGATCATCTGTCACAAGGTGCACGTTGGTTGGCAAACCTTCAGAGCTCGCAAGGCTCGCGGTAACCGAAGGGCAGAATAGCAAAACGCGACAGGTGTAACGCCACACCTAAAAAAAGGCAGCCATGTCGAATTACTTGGGTGTTCCTCGGGAAGCTTAAGTGGGCAAGGAATTAACGATTGCCGGCAAAGCAATCGGTACGGTTCCGAAAGGTTCGATACCAACGCTGTAATCTCAAGCGTTTCTTTTTAAATGGCTCATTAGCATAGTCAGGCCGAATGCGCTCGGTTGTCAGCCGAGAGATCACCGGTTCGAATCCGGTATGAGCCGCCAAAGATTTTATTTTTTCGGAATATAGCTCAGTTTGCGGAGAGCACTTGGTTTGGGACCAAGGGGTCGTAGGTTCGAATCCTACTATTCCGACCAATTTAGCGCGGTGTTGACAGATTTTTGCTCCTGCAAAATCTGCATACCACACATCCATGTGTCTAACCGAATGTAGGGTTCGACAAATTTGAAGGATCAAATTTGGTTGCCGCAAGGCAATCTCGAAGAGACGATATGCATGGACGCATATCGCAACTCCCTTACACCGCTCCAATTAATTGGAGGTTGGCTTAGCGGCTGAGCACCGGACTTTTAATCCGGCATAGATGGGTTCGACTCCCATACCTCCGACCAAAAAAATGGCGTTTAGCTCAATCGGGAGAGCACCGGTTTTACACACCGGGGGTAGTTGGTTCGAAACCGACAACGTCAACCAAATTTTGCCCATGTAGCTTAAATGGCGGCAGATATTTGCTCCTGCAATATCTGCATTTCCGCCATCCATGGCGGTCAAAGCAGCTGAACCTGTTCGGTTCGATTAATTTGTCAGGAACAAATTAAGGCGCCCTTTAGGGCGGTTACGAAGTAACTGTATTACAGGGATGTAAAACACCATTCCTGACCATGGGCTCCAACTTTTACTCGATTAGTTTAACCGAAGAAAACGCTGGTCTACGAAACCGGAGCTGGAGGTTTGAGTCCTCCATCGAGTGCCAAATTTATTTCTATTCCGCTCGTGGCGTAACGGCAGCACATCGGCCTTTTAAGTCGATAGGTGTAGGTTCGAATCCTGCCGGGCGGACAATTTTCATTGCTCCCGTAGCTTAATGAACGGAGCGCCGGGTTTGTGATTTACATCCATGTAAATCATCACTACGTGAACGCCTAACGGCGTCTTAATTTTCTCCCGGAAAATTAGTCGAAACCGAACGGTGATTGGTTTGACAAATTTGTCTGGAACAAATTTGGGATGCGCGTAGCGCAGGTCGCGCAGCGACTTTGTACATGGAAGTACAAACCAATCCGACCGGGAGTTCCATTAACCACAGAGCCTTTTGGGGTGTCCTTAGCATAATGGCAGTGCCTTTGGTTGTGAGCCAAATCAGTACGGGTTCGAGTCCCGAAGGACACCCCAAAGGGCTTTGTAACTAAACAAGGAGAGGAACAATGCGTTTAGCAGTGTCTAAAGCAGGTTTTTATCAAGCTGATTTCTATTGTTCCGATAGTCGATCAGCAAAGAAAATATTGAATGAACGACAAGTGTCGATTGTAGCAATTGATTTTTATCTAGTTGGTCGCGACACAGGATGCGATTTTTTACGCTGGGGATTAACCAAGAACTTATTACCAAGTTTTGTTGTTATTACTGAGCGTGATCGTAATAAACGCATTCAATTAGCAAACACGTTATGCAGTGGCGGGTATCGCTCTGCTGACAACACAACATTTATCAAACACTAGTGTCTTCGTAGCTTAATGGAGGAGCCATACATATGGAGCGACCAATTTGTTTTTTGGGGGAGAAAGGTGATGGCACGTATTCTTAGATTAGATTTATCAGGCGTTCCGACTCATTGGTTGAGTCGAGAACAAGCCGCGATGTTGTACGCTAAAAATCTCGTAGTTTGGGGGATTGGCGACAGAGCTTTGATAATTCACGGTGGCGTGAATCGCCAAGGTGTTCAGTCTTCATTTGAAATGTCGCCGGTTATTGCTACGCGAGGAGAAATGTTTTTACGCGGTCAACTTCGATCAATTTCAAATAGGTTGTTGTTTCGTCGTGATAACCACCACTGCTTGTACTGTGGTCATCCATTTGACACCGCGTATTTAACCCGCGATCACGTTACTCCACGGGGGCAAGGCGGGAAAGATACTTGGGAGAATGTTGTTACCGCATGCAAACGCTGCAACCACAGTAAAGGTAACAGGACTCCGGAGCAAGCGGGTATGGCGCTTTTAGCAGTTCCATTTGTTCCCAACATTTACGAGCGGATGTACTTATCACAGCACGTAGTACTGAAGGATCAAATGAATTATTTGGAAAAGCAATTTTCCGGAAAAAGAATTTGGGGGCCGGCGTAAGAGATTACGGCGCTTTCCATACAGAAGTTTATATCTATGTTGAGAGTTAGCGGTACTGGTTCTGTACACCAGGCTGGCGCAGCGTTGCTGACGTACTGCGTACCAATTCAAAAGCAAGATTAAACTACCACGGTTTTTGTAGCTCATGTGGGTAGAGCAATAGACTCATAATCTATCGGTAGCGGGTTCAAATCCCGTCAAAAACACCAAGTCGCTGAAAACGACTCTTAAGGTAACGGTCGAGAGACCTGAGGTTCGAATCCTCTCAAGATTCAGGTTCTTGTATAAAAATCTACTAGAGGCTCATGGTTTTGATTTAGGCATGGAGATTTATCTCAACGGAAAAATCAAAGCGCCGAGGCATCAGCCGATTCAGGTGGGTCGGATATTTACGATAAACACATCAAGGGTACTTATTGGTGTTTGCTTTAGGTTTTATAGGGAAATAAGACTTTCAGCGAATGACATAAGTCCTCCTCTGATCTGGATTCCTAACTACCCCAAGCCTGACTCCCCTGATGCCAAGGGTGAGCCTCACCAATTAACCATAATAGGCAAAAGGAGGAAGTATGTTCTTTTGGAAAGAAATTGATATTGCCGACAATGAGCGGGTATTACTGTTCGATCGAGACAGGTTGCAAAAAGTACTTAGTCCTGGTCGACACACATTATTTACATTCGGTAAGAAATACACCGTTGAGAAGTACGATATTACAAAGGTATTTTTTGATCACCCTCGGCTGAAGTTCTTAATCCGACAGTACGAAGATGTCTTAAAAGATTATATTGACGTATATGAACTGGGTGACCAAGAAGTCGGTGTAATTTATCGAGACAACAAAGTTTCGGATATTCTGCCTCCCGGTAATCTTTTAGTTGCTTGGAAGAGTACCGAAGAAGTACGTGTTGAAATAACAGACATTTCTGTTAATTATGAAATCAATCCGGATTTGGTTGCTCTTTTAGGTCGAGGGCTGAAAATTGGTACAAGTCGCAACGTGGACAACGCAGTGAGCTATGCTGAAGTACCAGACGAACATGTGGGTTTACTACAGGTTAACGGTAAATTGGAAAAGGTATTGGAGTCCGGTTCTTACGGTTTTTGGAAATACAACCGTTCTGTTTCTGTAAAACTGTTGGATTTACGCTTGCAAACCATTGATGTAAGTGGGCAGGAAATTCTTACCAAAGACCGTGTGAGTTTGCGTATTAACTTATCCGCAAGCTACAAGCTGACAGATGCCGAAACCGTAGCTCGCAAACTAAAGGACTATGCGAACTTTTTGTATCTTGAACTTCAACTTCGATTACGAGAAGCAGTGGGCACAAAACTACTCGATGAATTATTAGAAGATAAGGATGCCCTAAACTCAGTAATCGCAAATGGAGTGAAAGATAAGCTGAACGAGTATGGTATTCAGTTACTAAGCGTTGGTGTGAAAGACATCATCTTACCTGGTGACATGAAGCAAATCCTTAACCAGGTGGTTGAAGCTCAAAAGGAAGCTGAAGCCAACTTGATCAAACGCCGAGAGGAAACTCAAGCGATGCGATCACTGCATAACACAGCAAAGGTGATGGAAAACAACCCAGTACTATTGCGTTTGAAAGAGCTGGAAGCTCTTGAAAGAATCACCACTAAAATCGATAAGATTACAGTTTACGGTGGTTTAGATGGTGTTATGAATAACTTGGTTAGCCTGATGCCATCAAGTTCCAACAAATAACGTTCTCCCCAACATGGGGAGAACCTCCAGATATCATATAGAAACCTTATATTTATTTCGCATAATTCAAGCAGCCACCTAATACCACTCTACAACTTCATTTCAAACTATAGTACCAACACCTGACCAACTAATGATTTAATGGACACTTTATTTTTTCATACCTTTTTATTCCTAATCACAATAGCTTTTCTAATTTTCACGATATTTACGCAGGAGAAAAGTGTGGGTTTCATTCAAAAAATTATCAAAATTTTTAGAAGAATTATTGTGTCTTTTTCATAAAACAACGAAAAATTTTTAATAAATAGTTTAAAACTCAACACTCCCCGGAGATACCCAAAGGAGAATAAATCCGCATTTTTGAGACTGTCTGGCGTTTTTAGACCTAAATATCGGTATTGCGAATAGGTATTTGATAAAAAAGCACGGTTATTATTTAACGTTAAGTAATTGATTTCTATGGACTTAATATTTTCAGGATAGCTATTAATAAAACCCTGCAGGGTTGCTATTCAAAAATGATACAAAACAAAGTAACCTATTCGCTGGGCTAATTAACCATGGCCGCATTGCAAACACGGTCACATGATAGTGAAGTTTGGTGGCTTGTAGGCAGCGCGCAAGTTGTCTTAGTATTCTAACGCATGTTTTAATTGCCTCCCTTCGGCTATGCCGAGGGCACAATAACTCTAATAATAATTTGATCTCCATAAGCAATAGCCGCGGGTAATCACCCAAATCTTTCTCATATTGTTCTTGGAGTCTTCTTACGGAGAATAGCTATGTCTATTTCAAAGCAGTCCAAGCTACTGTTGGCAGTACCCCTGACGCTAGGCAGTCTGTTCGCAGTCAGTGCTCAAGCGCAGACAGCGAACTGTCAAGCAAATGTTTATCCTGATTGGCCCCAGCTAGACTGGAAAGGTGACCCTAGCCACGCCTCTGGAGGCGATGTTATGGTTCATAACAGTGCAGCGTACAAGGCGAATTGGTGGACCCAATCTGTTCCAGGTAGCGATGGTTCCTGGACATTTTTGGAAGATTGTAACTCCTCATCTTCAAGCAGTTCATCTTCCAGCTCATCCAGCAGCTCGAGCTCTTCATCCAGCTCATCAAGTAGCTCTAGCTCGTCATCCAGCTCTTCCAGCAGCTCAAGCTCTTCAAGCAGTTCGTCTGGCGGCGGTAGTTGTCCTACATACGTTGAGGGAACGGCTTATCAAGCGGGTGATAAAGTAACTAATGCCGGTGGCGCTTACGAGTGTATCGTAGCTGGATGGTGTGAAACCGGTGGAGCATACGCTCCTGGCGAAGGCTGGGCATGGGAATACGCTTGGAAAACCACCACTGATTGTGGCAGTTCCTCAAGCAGTTCATCTTCCAGCTCTTCAAGCAGCTCAAGCTCATCTTCAAGCTCCAGCTCTTCAAGTAGCTCTAGCTCGTCTTCAAGCAGCAGCTCTTCAAGTTCATCTAGCAGTTCCAGCTCATCTTCAAGCTCCAGCAGCTCGTCTTCTTCTAGCGGCGGTAGCGTAGATGAACTATGTAAAGACTTTAATGTTTACCCAAATTGGACTCAAGGCACGTTCGCCAACGCAGGCGACATCATGGTGTATGACAACATAGCTTATTCAGCTAAGTACTACACTGCGACGATTCCTGGCAGTGATGATTCTTGGAACCATCACCTGAACTGTGATGGTACATTACCAGGTGCAGCGCCGCTTCTGTCTATGCGTAACCCTAAAGACCCGGTTAGCTTGAAAGTACCTGGTTGGCCCAACTACGTTGTTGCAGCAACAGCAGCTTCTGCAACTCAAGTTGTTGATGTCACAGCTTCTGTATCAAGCACTTCTAGCGTTACAGCATTGACCGGCGCATTTGAAGCAGCTATCGCAGCAGCTCAAACAGCTGGCACTAAAACAGTGGTTATCGGCGGTGACTTGCTAGACTCAATCGTTGCTGACAAAGGCGCATCTTTAGGCACTATTGACGTTCAAACAGCTTTGGCTTCAGCAACAGCTCAAATTAACGCTGCTGACATTAATGCTCTTTCTAACGATGCAAAAGGTGTAGTACAAGCGTACAACTTAATCTTCAATCAATTAGCACCAAACGCTGTATTCGGTTGGGAATTAACTATTGGCAGCTTCGCTAACCAATCCCACACTGGCTACCGTAGTGTATGGAACGCAGCTTCTAAAGCGGCTTCAGACGCTTTGTATAAGTTCGAACTTTACCGTGGTAACAACGCTGCCGACATCGTGGCCTTCGCCAAGACAACCGCTACTGCTGCTCTAACAGCTGATCAGTGGGACAACGGTTTACGCTTCGTTAAGCAAGTTTCTGACTTTGTTGAAAAGCCAGCCTTGTTGTCGGTACCTACTGCACAAGCCGGTACTTACTTCTTAGGTGCAACTTCTGCTGAGCGTAAAATGCGTCATGCGGCTTACCACAACGTATTCGCAGTATTGTTTGATAGTGAAAGCACTGATCTAAACAGCAAGATTGCTGATTATGCCACTGCCACTATTCCTCTTTACTACGAAGGTAACGGTATTGGTACTAGTGCGTTGACTTCAGTTGCTTCATTGAACTCTGACCTTCTCGGCGCAGAAACAGCAATGAACAACGAAGCCTTCTTGTATGAATTACCAGCGGGTAACCAATACGCACCTTCTACTGTGTATAAGTGGGCCGACTACTTGCAAGGCCTAAGCTCAATGCACAATGTGGGTATTGCAGGCAAAAAACTGTGGTTGTTCGACGATGATCCAAGCGTAGACGATGCTACCAAGGCCAAGTATGCCAAAGTCGCTATCGCCGCGTTCTTGGCACAAAGTATGAAAGAGACCATTCGTTACAATGCTTGTGATGAAAACAACTGGTCCATCAATACTGGTGACCCAGTGAACTACCCATTAAGCTCATCTTGTGGTCAGTTGCAACAAGACTACGCTAGCTATGGTGTAAACCCTGTAACAGGTGCAGACCATCCTTACTCTTGTCCTCGCGCGCCGAAGATGGAAGTAATGGCAACTACACACGCAGGTTGGTATGGTGCTCCGGCTCCACTATTCGCTGCTCCAGACTCAGTACTTCAAGAAGCTGGTATCTTGGTAAATGGTTCCGTAGGTTACTGGAACTATGGTGGCGGACACTGCGCTAACCCACCTGAGCGTATCGACACTTCCAAGCAACCTTGGGAGCGTAACGAGTGTCAGGTTTACGTTGGTCAAAAATCTGGTCAGTTTGTTCACAACGGTGCTGCCGGTAAGTCTGTAGAAGGCTGTGGCTGGTGGGGTCGTGGTGTAATTCAAACGACTGGTCGTCAAAACTTCGGTACGTTGAACCACTTCATCGGTCGAAGCCATGTTGACCCTGCAACTGTTGGCACTGTAGTTGAAGGTATTAACGTTGCGGCTGCGCCAGCAGATCCGTTGTACGCTGACCTTGACTTCTGTTCTAACCCTCAGTTTGTTTGTACTTCAGAGGAACACCCAGAACTTAAGTGGATTGCAGGTCTGTTCTACTGGGTTAACGATGTACAGGGCTACAACATGGACAGCGGTCCATACGCAAGCTGGGATTACGTAACAGAGCTTAAAGCGTATGTTGACGGTGGCATGGTAGGCACAGGCTTCATCGATGACATCTCTGGTATCGTGAACCGTGGCTGTCCAGACTCAACGTGTCCAATCAGTGGCGCTGTTGATGGTATCAAAGACCGTTCTGACAACTTCTTCCTAGTGTTGCAGAAGTTAGGTCTTAATGTAACGCCATAATCAATCAACTCTGGCTAAGCGCTATATAGTTCAAAGCCAGCGTTAATTTAGAATCAAAACCCATCAGCTTCTGATGGGTTTTTTTATTTGAGGTTTCATGTATTTTTGCTCGCATGATATAGACATCTATTGGGTGGGCAGAACACAAAAATTCACTCACAAATGAGTATTGTCGTTTAATCTCTTTCGCGATTCAGACTGAAGAGAAGCTCGACGAGCTTCAACACTAAGAAGTTCAAACAAGAAAAGCCCTACCGCAAACTTATCGCAAATCCCTTAACTTATTTAGCGTAAAGATTGCCTTTTACTCTATTAATATGTACAAAATTCTACGATCTTTCCCTTTTATTTAAGTGTATCTGTTTAATAGGCTGCCCACGTTTGATCAAATCCTCTCATGACATGCATCGATTTAATGGCAAGTCATATTTTGACAAAGCGCTTGCTCCACAACACACTGAATGAGTGATTAAGGACCCAGCCCCCTATCTTCGGTAAGATGCATATCTCTCGGAAGCCGTACTTCGTGGAGAACCTCCCAACACATGGAAGTATCACATCCCAAACCAGCAAGTAGCGTTATATGCAACTCCTTTGATACCGCTTTTCAACCTCCCCCACCACAACCACACTGCCTCATAACAACTTTGTGAGTTTCTATTTCCAACCCAAAAGGAAGTTATCATGAGAGGCATTAATCTATTCAAGTTACTCTGCATCGCAGTTCCCATTGTGGTCAGCCCTATCGTCAGCGCAGCAGGACTAATGAAGCCAGCAAACAGCGGTTTGCCCGATTTGGAAATCCGTGAACATCATGTTGATGTGGTAATTGAAGACGGGTATGCCACCACATCTGTCGAGCAAGTATTTCATAACCCCAATAATTCAGACCTTGAAGCCATTTATTCTTTCCCCGTACCGGAATCCGCCGCGGTAGGAGAATTTATTTACTGGATTAACGACCAACCAGTAATTGGTGAAGTAGTTGAAAAGGAAAAAGCCAGGAAAATTTATGAACAAGAAAAAGCCGCTGGTCGAAATACAGCACTAGCGGAAAAAGATAAGTATAAAACCTTTGATATAAGTGTTTATCCGGTTAAAGCCCAATCGGATGTCAAAATTCGACTGGTTTATATTCAACCATCTTACGTTGATACCGGTATTGGTCGCTATGTGTACCCTCTGGAAGAAGGCGGAGTGGATGAAGAAAAGATCGCATTTTGGTCACGCAATGAGGTGGTGACGGAAAAATTTAGTTTTAATTTGCGTTTTCGATCCAGCTACCCTATTGACGCACTGCGCCTACCCAAACATCCAAATGCAAGCATTCAGCAATTATCGCAAGACGAATGGGCTGTTAAGTTAGTAAATTCAAATAATCAGGAAGAAGGTGGCAATACACCAAATGTGATTACGCTTTCTCAGGATATTGTTGTTTACTGGCGTCACCAAGAAGGCCTGTCGGCAAGCCTGGACTTAGTTACTTACAAATCCGATGAAAATGAACGCGGTACATTTATGCTAACGCTAACACCCGGTGATGATTTAGGAAAAATTACCCAGGGCAGCGATTGGGTATTTGTTTTGGACATTTCCGGCTCCATGCAAGGTAAGTACGCCACATTAGTGGAGGGCGTTCGACAGGGATTAGGGAAATTACGACCAGAAGATCGGTTTAAAGTTGTTTTATTTAATGATCACTCAATCGATCTTACAGCAGGGTTCTTAAGCGTCTCCCAAGCCAATGTCGGTGCTGTTTTACATCAGCTTGAAAATTACAACATTGGCGGTGGTACCAACCTGTATTCCAGTTTGGAAATGGGCCTGAAAGGCATTGATGCCGACCGTCCCGCAGGCATTGTGTTAGTCACCGATGGCGTGGCGAATGTCGGCAATACAGAGAAGACCGTTTTCTTAAAATTATTGCAAAACTACGATGTTCGTTTATTTACCTTTATTATGGGTAATAGTGCCAACCGCCCTCTGCTAACTGAAATGACTGAAGTTTCTAGCGGTTTCGCCATTTCCGTTTCTAACTCCGATGATATTGTCGGTCAAATTATTTTGGCCACCAGCAAATTAACCCACCAAGCCTTCAGAGATGTTGAGTTGGATATCGACGGCGTAAGAGTTAAAAACCTTACACCCGAAAAAATTGGCAGTATTTATCGGGGAGAACAGCTCACTGTCTTTGGTCACTATTGGAAACCAGGTAAGGCCAATATCGTATTAAAAGCAAAAGTGGGCGGCCAGGAAAAAACCTATCGCACAACTGTCGATTTTCCCGAGGTATCTCAGCGTAACCCAGAGATTGAGCGCTTATGGGCATTTGCCTCCATTGAGAACCTACAATCAAAACTGGATTATTTCGGTGCGGATAAAGATGTTGAACAAGCCATTACTGATATCGCAGTGGAATACGGCTTGGTAACGGATTACACATCCATGATCGTTGTAGAAGAGGAAGTATTTCAGGCTCTGAATATTGATAGAAACAACAAACGTCGCGTAGAGGCAGAGCAAAAGGCTCGCGAAGATCGAAAAGTACAACCCGTTAAAAGTAACCGTGCTGACGAACAGCAACCCATGTTTAATAAACCTCGACCGTCTATGGGTGGTTCCGGCGCAGTAAATCCGGCATGGGTATTCATTATTTTCACTATGATGATGTTACCTATTTTGCGAAAACGCTTTCAAAGGTAGCCCCATGAATACTATTAACAGCCTCCTTAACCTTCACCACAAAACTTCCTACCTTTTCGGTAGGGAGTTAGTTGCATTTTTAAAAGTTACAACGGTAATTACATTTTTAGTCGCCCTATGCCAACTCAATTTCGAAGGTTTTGTTTTTGATAGAACTGCAATTACGGATGGAGAATATTGGCGACTGGTGACATGCCACTTCACCCATAGTTCATTTAGCCATGGATTCTGGGACGTACTGGCACTTGCAGGAAGTATAGTGTGGCTAGCGCGATACTCACCAAGAATGATCATCCCCGCTGTAGTATCAGGTATCGTTGCTGTCAGTTTCTTACTGCTTTCCAAGGTATCACCACTTGAGTATTACTGTGGTTTATCTGGAATACTATTTTCGCCATTAATTGTCGCAGCCTACATTCACCTTAAACACCACAAAGGCTTTACAGGAATAGCGCCGTTTATAGTTATTTCGACAAAATTAATGGTTGATTTGATTTCTCAAAACACCATGTTTGTTCACAGCGATTGGTACGCCTACCCCGAGTCACACTTGGCTGGCGCCATGGCGGGTGCAATCATTATTTACAGCGACAAGTGTATCGAAGTATTAAAAAACAGGACTCAACGTAAGAATTATTTTGCTATTTTAGCTCGCCAAAAAGGAGGTAGATAGAAAAGCAGTTATTAACCCAGGATTATTATTGTTTTTAATAGCCAGCCTCTACAAATCAGCCAAATAAAACATTTTTCGGGACAATGATTCATTGCTCAGGTGCCAGAATATCCTGAGTCATTTGTCAGTAAGCAAGAGTTTGGGGCCATTAATTCACCGAACTTGTTCAACACAAGATTCAGCCCCCGCCCCATCGGAACACGAAATCTAATCCCATAAACCAGAATCCTCTTCAACAGCCACCCCAAAACCTTTTCTATTTCCAATCAGCAACTGGCATAATACCTAAACGACCAGGTTGCCTCCTGAGAAGACCACTACAACGCCGATTGAAGGGAGGTTATAAAAACATCAATACAGGAGTTTCAAATGTACCACAGTCAAAACATATATTGTTTGAGTGTAAGAGCAATAATCATAACCATAACGTTATTCATCTGTGAAAGCCTCCATGCGGAATCAGAGCACCCCGGATATAGTATTTCTCCTCCTGAAAACTGGGTTAAAGAACAAGCACTGCCGCAAACAAGAGCAAACTCACCTACACAGTCAGAACAATATCTGTTAATAGATCGTCAATTCAACCTAACGAATAGCACACAGAAACGCTACTATAGGTCGGTATCAAAGCCTTTAACAACTGATGGACTGACAGACGCATCTCAGATCAAAGTTGTATACAATGAAAATTATGAAACCGTTACTTTCCACAAAATAGTGCTTATTCGAAACAATAAAGAGCGAGACATCTTAAATAAAGCATCACCGAGATTTCTTCAACAGGAACCAGAAAGTGACAACTTAATTCATACTGGATTAACCACCGTATTATTCAATATTCCAGACGTTAGAAAAGGAGATATCATTGATGTTTCCTATACTTTTCAAGGTTTCAACCCCGTACTGGGATCTAAACCCTTCGGCACAATTCAATTATCGTGGGACGTTTCCGTTGATAATTTATCCATTCGATTAATCAGTGATAGCGCTCTAAAAACAAAACTATTCAACACTTCGATACAGCTTAAAACAATTAACAATAAGTCTACCGTTGAGCATATATATACGGATAAGGATACCACTCCAGTCCAACACCAAGGTGACTATCCCCACGGGGTAAGCCCATATGGCAAACTTCAGTACTCAGGCTATAGAAATTGGGCAGAAGTCAGTAGCTGGGCTAACGAGGTGTACTCAGACATAAATACCACGATAGCAGTAAAGCAAATATCCAAACAGCTAAGCCAGACAAGCAAGTCGACCGAGGACTATATACTCAACTCAATTTCTTTCGTACAAGAAGAGATTCGCTATCTAGGCTTAGAACTTAACGAGAATACCCATCTCCCTCGCAACTCTGACGATATAATTCAAACTCGCTATGGGGACTGTAAGGATAAAGCCTCATTAATATATCTACTACTCAAAGAAAAGAATATCGAATCCTATCCCGCATTAGTTAACACTCAAGCCAGGTCAACCATCAAAGATTATCTTCCAAGTCCCGGCGCATTTGATCACGTGATAAATAAAATTATTTTTCAGGACAAGGAATATTGGGTTGACGGAACTAGAACTTATCAGGGACACTCTTTAGACAAAAGAGGCAAAACCGACTATGGTTATAGTCTACTGATACGCAGCCACATTAACAACCTCGTTCAGATGTACACCTCCCCCCCAGTAATATCACACATTAAAATAATGGAAAGCTTCAACATTGAAAGTTTTTCCAAACCCATAGTGTATGAGGTAAAAACCGAATATTCTGGCTCAGACGCAGAACATCAAAGATACAGATTTTCAAACAAATCTTTGGAAAAAATTGCAAGCGACTATCTAAACTTCTACAACAATTATTACAAGGATATACAACAAACAAGAAACATAGAAGTTTACGATGATATAAGAAAAAACACATTCACAACGATAGAGAAGTATAAAATTAAATCTTTACTAAGCAAGGAAGGAGATTACTACAAGATACCCATCAACATAACATTCTTTGAAGATTATTTAGTAAAACCAAAATCAAACAAAAGATCGCTACCGCAACGTCTTGGACCCAATGTATCTATTGAAAACAGTTTCACCATTATATTTCCGGAGGAAATATATTTAAACCTCGACACATCCACGCATTCGATAAATAGCAACGGCTATGAATACTCATACACCGACAAATATCAAAGCAAAAAATACGTTCACACAGCAAAACTGGATATAAAATCCAATCAAATTACGCCCAACGAATTAGATCAATACATTAAGAATAGAGAAAGGTTAGTAGATAATTGGTATTTTACAATAAACTTCAAAAACCCTTCCGCATATATGGGCTATAGAGAAATAATTAAACTTAAAAACAGACTAAATGAACTAAAAGGGTTTTATAATGATTAGAATCTCTTTGTATCTAATAGCAACTACCCTAATCATTTCTGCATGCAGTGAAAACAAACCTATTACCCCGTCAGAAAGCCGAGACCTTAGCATCTCTCCTTACCTGACTTTTTGCGACTCCCTAGCTAATAGCCTGTCGAACAATGAAACCAGCATCATAAGCAAAAATTTAAATAACCGAATAATAATAAGAAATTCATTATTAGGTATAGATATTCCTCAGGAATACAAATCTGAATACTCTTCTGCTTTCAAATCAAAAATTCCAGAGATTGCCTTAGAGTTAGAAAACAGCATAAAAGGCATGGGATACTGGTATACCCTTACAGCGCAAAACGAGAAAAACTGTTATATGCATAGCAGTCTAACGGAGCGAGGTTTATATATCATTGGATTTCGGCTATCCAACACAAATAACACTGTTGAAATAATTGATTGGGAAGACTACTCATCCAGCATAAAGGCATCTGATTCAATAAGATCCGTCATCAAGGACGTTACACATTATGAAAAAACGTATGGAGAAGTTTCCAAGTTCAATAGTTTTTCTACAGCGATCAACCAAAACAATCCGGCAACTGCATGGCGAATAATTAAATCAATGCCGGAAGAAATAAGAAATAATAGAACCTACACTTATCGAATTTTAACTCTTATTAATGAGAACCATCCCATTTACCAGGAAGTCATGAAGACTTATGAAAAGCTTGTATCAAAGGAGGATCGCGGCCTTATATTCTACGATTATTATTTATCCAAAAATGACTTAAATGGTGCTCTCAATGTCGTATCCAACATAGAAAGGAAGACATCTAACGACGCACTTTTTGAGCTAATGAGAGCAAGCGCCTACTTAAACACCGGCAATAAGAAACAATTCCTTTCAAAAATGGCAGAGACCATAGATGAAGGAGAGACATATGAGGACGCCTACCTCATGTTAATGGACTTTTTTATAAACGAAAAATTATACAAAGAAGCAACTATGTCCATGGATATACTAGAAAAAGCTCACGGCTATGAATTTACTCGAGATATATTTTTAGGACAAGCAGAGTACGAAGATTTTGCCAAAAGCGAAACCTTTAACTCATGGTACAAAAGCAAACGCTAAACGACAAACCATTAGAGAATAGAAAGTGCTGCCAGCTTAAATGAACTTAGACAGCAATTAAAATCTATAAGCCGAAGCACTTCTAGCATATCTATAAAATGAAAAATGAGCTATTCGCCAACACGCCTAAACTATAGAAAATCAAAGTTGCTCGCCAGCTAAAATAATTAACACAACTGACGAATACATTCCTCAACCGAGGAAAAATCATTGCTTAAGTGTGTTTTCTTTTCTTCATCAGAAGCGAGATCAACGTAACTAAAATTCACATCATTTGGTCGAACGATTTGTAATTTCAGAATTACCCTGTCACACCCCCATTGAAAACAAACATCACCAAACTCGCCTACGCTAACTTCAGGCTCAGGCGTATCCGTGTCTGCAACTCGATGCAGAACATTCAATGCAAAACTCGCTGTTACAGGTGGTACAGGTTTAGTACCAGACATCCTATTATCGGGTTTGACACTAATGATGCGCTCTAATGTCTTAACGGTTTTGGCAAACTGATCCGCTCTTGGTTTAATTTTTGGAGGTTTTCTATCATCCTGCGGGAATTGATAATGCTCTGGAAAAGACGCGTGTTCTGCGTA
The DNA here is from genome assembly GCF_032773895.1 of Teredinibacter sp. KSP-S5-2. Taxonomy (NCBI): domain Bacteria; kingdom Pseudomonadati; phylum Pseudomonadota; class Gammaproteobacteria; order Cellvibrionales; family Cellvibrionaceae; genus Teredinibacter; species Teredinibacter sp. KSP-S5-2. The sequence goes on from NZ_CP120416.1 coordinate 4,279,297, forward strand.
AGTAATAGCACTAGGGAAGGACATGATTATTTTCTTTCCCATCGTTTATGTGCAACCTCTGTTGTGACCGAGGCAAAAGTTCGAACTATTTCGTTTCTCGCGTTATATAAAAACCAGATTGCCGACTCCATCTTTTCCGTTTCCGGCGCGCCTCTTACGGTAATTTTCAACTCAATACTTGTTTGGGAATCGGAAGGAGAGATTACATTCCTGCATTCAACGATACATCGACCACTTGGTGCTCCATCTTCTCGACGAATCACTCTGGCAGATGAAAAAGAAAAGTTTTCAAAATCAGCCCCATTAAGGGAGATTAGCTTAATCCATTCCTCGGGCAATTCAGGTGCATTACGTCCCAAAGGAATCAGATTGATATAGGTTGCTTCACATTGGGTCAAATGCAGGCTACCTTCACCAAAGGATGAGCAATACAAGTCTTCCAGTAATCTTAACTCACGCTCATACTTTTCAATAATGGACTCAAATCTTGGGTACCGTCCTTCTTTTGACGGCACTTTTCTCCAGTTATGCAATAACCGATCGGACTGAAATTGAATCAGGTCTTTTGAGTCTTCTGAGATAAACCAATAGCGATCGTGAGTGACGTCCCCCTGAAGAGAAATGTCTCGTTCAGCCATGGAACGCGAGCCAAAAGTTTCAAATGTTGGAGGAATTGGCTCCACTTGATTCAATATCGGGTATTCACGTCGATATAGATCCCAAACATCCTTTGCGTATATTTGAGAATACTTTTCCGGCGGAACAAATTGAACACCTAACGCGACTTCGCTGAGTGGAGGGTTCTCAAAATCCGGTAAATCAAAAGGCCTTTCCATCGTTATTCTTTTCTTTTAGGAATAAATTATAAGAATAGCTGATATTACCAAAAGTCGCATAGAGTGCACGCCTATATAATTCACTCATTCTAAGCACACTATTCGGCCATATTGCTTTTTTATACCGATGTTTTTTACACCATTTCTATAGATTCTGTATCTTCTGTCAGGGAATCCTTGCAGGACGGGTAAAGCCTCACCAAATCACTGGGTTTTGCATATCAAATGATAACGCTTAGTATTCACGCCAAGCTTCGTTTTACCCACTTATAACCTTGGCGAACAGCACACATTATTGAAACTCTGGCGTAAAAAACCGAATGAACTTTACCCTGTACCTAATGTAGAATTCGGCATCTTTTACACAAACTCTGCCCTAGTGAAACGGGATGAGATTAACATCCCCAAATAGGTGCATTTTTATGCTTTTTGATATTTCACTTTCATGCGAATACAAAATCGGAATTTGGGCATATATTTATAACTGATTACCTAGCGCCAAAAACATAAGACACATGCTGACCAATCAGATACCCAAACACTAAGCTTATATGAAATTCCAGCACAAGTTCATCGAATGCACTGTAAAAAAGTTATAACTGGCCGCGACAGGGAAAATAGACAAGTGGCACTGGACGGCAAAATAATAAGGAAAAAAGCGGCAAAAAGAGACGTCATGAGCAACTAAAATATTAAGATGAATCGGAATCGGATGTAGACATAACGATATACATTTATAAAAATAACCCACTAGTTGATTTCGATGTCACTTATTAAAAAAAGAATGATCTAGTCGCAGTTTTTCTATAGTTTTGTCGCATTTTATGCGCATCTCTAGCTCAGAATATGACAATAATAAATTGGATGTACGGAATGAAGAAATCGTTGACGATGCTGGTGTTGCCCTCGCTAGTATGTATTGGTGTCGAGGCACAAGAAGCTACCGGAGATCAGAACGAGTTAAGAGTCGAGACTGTTCCCGTAATAGGCAGAGAAACCAAGCAGGAGACGAGCTTTACCAGTTTGCCCCTTGCAACCAGCGTTATTGACCAAACCCAACTGAAAGATATCAAATTACAGCAACCCATTGAGCTTCTGCAACGCATCAGTGGCATCAGTATGGCGCGTAATATACGTATCCCCATTAGCGACAAAAGCTATACCGTAGCCCAGGTGGACGGCCTGGCTCTTGGTAGCCCTTACAGCAGCTCCATGTCCGACATTCGTGACATTAACCCTCGCAATATCGAACGGATTGAGGTTGTAAAAGGATTAGGCTCAGCGATTCACTCAAGCAATGCTTTTGGTGGCACCATTAACGTAATTACCAAACAACCCTCTGAGGAGCACGAACGCTACCTCGATATTGAACAGGGGAACTACGACCGCACTCGCCTTGGTTTTCAGGCCTCAGGCCAGTTTGGCCAGCATGGTTATTTCTTTGATGCCAGTCGACAGCGCATGAAAGGCTACCGTGACGAATACCGCGACGAAGCAGACCAGGTTAGCGGTAAAGGCTTTTTCCAGCTTTCAGGCAGCAACCATTTGACGCTCGGGGCGGAAATGATTAACCGTAGCGAACGCTTCCCTGGAGAACTCACGGAAGAGGAGTATCAACAAGACACAAAGCAAGTGGGTGATAGCCTGGGTTCAAATGAGGAAGTCGAGAGCCGGATGATCATTCTGTCCGACACACACCAGTTTAATGAACAAAGCCAATTGCAGTTCAGCAGTGTTTACCTCCGGGAGAAAGCGGAAGGCATAAATTACAACACAGGCCCCACAGACTCTGTCCGTGACGACAGCGAAAGCAAGCTGACATATCGCCATCAGTTTGCTCCCCTGCAGGGGCAGCTGTTAATGGGCGCGTCTTATATATATGGTCGCAGCGATTTTACTCGCTACATTGCACGTAATGGACAGATCAATTGGCAAGACCCCATGTCCGACAGCATCAGCCATACCAATATCGAAGCACTCTTCGCGGAATATTCGCTTACACCCGTATCCCCTCTGGAATTAAGGTTCGGAGTAAGGCGTGAAAACGTTGTTCTGGACACATATAACAAATTGAACAACGAAGAATTTGAAGCAAATTTCGCCAGCACAGACCCTCGTTTAGGTGCGGTATGGAGCATATCGGACCAGCATCGTATTTGGCTTAGCTACAGCGAAGGGTTTTTCGCCCCAAACACTCGTCAGCTATATTCTGATATAACCGCAAACCCCGATTTAAAGCCAGAACGTTTAACAAGTCACGAATTTGGCTTTAGCGGTCACTGGGAACAACAACTACACTATTCATTGTCATATTACGAGTCCGATATTGAAGACTTCATTGTGGTAGAGAACTTTGTTGACGAAGATCGTCAGCCCTATCGTCGATATAGCAACGCAGGCCTTGTGGAAACATCAGGCATCGAGCTGGATTTTAGCTATCAAATTACGCCTTGGTTAGCGGCGGCCGCGGCTTATACCCACAGCGATAACCGCTACGGTCAATATATCAACGCCTATACTCGTCAAGACTTAAGTGGAAACACACTAAGTCGCTCGCCAGACCATCATTTAAACCTGCGCTTGGCAGTTACCCCCATCGAGGGGTTGAAAGTGGAATTCGAATGGGACGCCATCAGCGAATATTACACATCTGACGATAACGATGCCGACCCTGCCGGAGCATTTGAGCGTGACGGGATACTTCATGTACGCGCCAGCTACGATATGGGCAATATTAGTCTGTGGCTCCACGGCCTGAATTTGACGGACACGCTGGAAGACGATGTCCTCTATTCTCGCGGAGAACGCTATTACGAAATCACTAACGATACGGTTATTTACGCCGGCGTTAGTTTTCAATTTTAATGACTGGATTTAGATAGACTATGAAGCCCTTTCAAGGATCAATATACAAGAAACTGGTAATCTGTTTTCTGCTGGTCTCACTGATACCCCTATTGGTTTCCGCACTGATTAGCTATAACCGCTCCAAGGCATCACTTAAGCAACAGACGCTGGATAGCATCAACCTGATTGCCGACGACCGAATGGATTCCATATCTCGCTATCTAAACAGTACCTACCGGGCACTGCAAAGCCTGTCCACCAATCCCAAAGCCGCCTGGGTCATGCAAGAGTTCGCCGCTATGGCTGAACGCGGTTTACCCCAAGAGGACATACCTCAATACACCATTAACAAACGCATCGTCAGTTATCACCTGGGAGCGTTCGGTCAAGTACCCATCTATTTATTCAATGGTGATAGGGAATTAGTGTATACCGCTGATGGCAACGGTAGCCTGGCAGGCGTGGATAATGAGCTTGGCAAAGGAACCGCTCCGTTTATCAACGCAACACTGCTGGACGCGGTCAACAAAACCTGGGAAACAGGTGAAGTAGCCACATCAAAAGTGTCCCGGGTTAATGGCCAGGCATCTATTTACGTTGCTATTCGTTTTAACAATAGTGCCAAAATCCCAGGTGTTATGGCATTTAGAATTGGAGCAGATAAATTCAAACCATTTACCGAACGCTTTCTCGGTTTGCACGACACAGGAGAGTTGATGCTTTGGTATCGTGATGGCGAAAACAACTACTCTGTGGGCTCTCCTCGCCACATGGAGAAAGTGTTATTACCCGTCGACAACAGTATTGGCCAAAAATTACTGACACCAAACGTTCCCAAAAATGGTGACGGTGTCGAAATCGATTATCGAGGAAAAAAAGTACTGGCGGCCTGGCGTCACATCGACAGCCTCGGTTTAGCCATGCTGGTAAAAATTGATACCAATGAAGTTTACGCTATCGTCAGTTCGGATAGGAATCTGGCGCTATTGGTAGCGGCACTAACAATAGCGTGCGTATATTTAATATCTGTTCTTATTGCCCGCCGTGTTGCAGCGCCAATCGTCACTTTAACCGAACAGGCCAAACGCATAGCCGACGGCGATTTTAGCGGCCGAGTTCCGGTAACCAGTAATGACGAGATCGGCAAGTTAAGCGAATCATTCCAGTCTATGAGTGATTCGTTACGCAAAGCCATCTCGGATATCAACCGGAAAAACCAACAGTTGGCACAAGGCAACGCCCTCAAATCAGAGTTTTTAGCCAACATGTCCCACGAAATTCGCACCCCCATGAATGCAATTATGGGTATGACCGAGTTCTTACAGGCAACCAAACTCAATGGAGAACAGAAAGAACTGGTTGATGTTATAGGCCACAGTGGTCGCTCACTCCTAATCTTAATCAACGATATTCTCGACCTATCAAAAGTCGAAGCGGGCAAACTACACCTGGAACAACAACCTTTTGATTTTACTGCCTGGATCAACGAAATTGGTGATGCAACTCGGATCAACACCAAACACAAAGGGTTAAATTTTTCTCTAACGGTAGCCGAAGACCTTCCCCGATATTTAATTTCCGACCCTGTGCGCCTGGGCCAATGCGTTAATAATTTAATTAGTAATGCACTTAAGTTTACCGAACGCGGTTCGATAGATATCGAAGCCTGTAAGACAATAAATAAGAAAGGAAAGACTCATTTAAAAATTAGCGTAAGGGATACCGGAATAGGCATCGCCGAAGATCAGCAACAAAAAATCTTCCACAAATTTTATCAGGCGGATGGCTCCACTACGCGCATCTACGGCGGCACAGGTTTGGGCACAACCATCACCAAGCGTCTGGTAGAAATTATGGGCGGCGAAGTCGGACTGGAAAGTAGTGTGGGTAAGGGCTCGCTATTTTGGTTATCCATTCCATTACTTGCAGCAAAAACCGGAGAAATAATCCTCAACCCGGATCAATCCAACCTATTTCATGATTTGAATTACGCCAACAAAACGGCAAACCTTGATATTCCAACGTTACTTGCCAGAAAGTATGAAACGGAAAAACCACAAAGGCAGGAGAAAAAACTTCTGTTGGTTGAAGATAACCCTGTCAACCAGATTGTTGCTCTTGGTTTCTTAAAACGTTTTGGTTATAGCTCGGTAGACATTGCAGAAAATGGCGAGGAAGCATTGCAGTCGATAAACGATGCAAATTATGATTTAGTATTTATGGACTGCCAAATGCCGATTATGGATGGTTTCGCTGCAACTCGAAAAATCCGCTCAATGGAGTGCGACAAATCCGGTACACCGGTTATCGCAATGACCGCCTGCACCATGAAAGGAGATAGAGAGAAATGCCTGGCTGCTGGCATGAACGATTACCTTTCAAAACCACTTAGCGCAAAAGGCTTACAAAGCATACTCCAACAGTATTTACCTGATGCGGAAATTGAAACGGAATCAGAAACCGAACCAGATCCGGCATAGATACTTCACCTCATACTATAGCAAGCGGAAAGAAAACATCCTTTCCGCTCAATTCTCTTTCATCGAAAATCAATCTGCATTTTATTAAAAAATGTTTTACAAAAAATAACAAAGTTTATCCTCTTATCTCTTGAGTTTTTTGCCAATACGACTAAACGATTTTATTTTTATTCGTATTAACCACCCATACGGCACACAATTCTTCTCCGCTGCGAATTACGTATAACGCAAAAAAACCGAAATGGACATTTTCCGTAAAGTTTTATTCGACACAAGCATTTTGTGAACCCATACCATATCGCTGTAATTCAGTAAGGCAATACTCATCATATGTACAACTGCGAGCAACAGGCAAAACAATGAAAGCCTTCACCCAGATATTCATTTTAACTTTCATAATGATATTACTCAGTGCATGTGGAGGCTCTTCCAATAGCTCTACTCAGCAAAATGCTACCGATCAGTCCTCACCTACACCTACACCTACACCTACACCCAAGGATATCGCAGAAGAAGAACTCATTTTTCCAAAGGCGATACCAACAGAAGTTATTGGACCAGCACCATCTGCAACCAAGCACAGACATATAACTTATATCCCCAACGGAGACAGCTGGAACATATTGATCCCTTACTCACAGGATTACGTTGGCTCCGGAGCCATAGTGAGTTTTAATCTGGATAACAAGCAAGCTTCAACTGTGACAGCGGGCTACATCCGCCCGGAAAACCGTACACAGGATGATCCCGTTTACGATATCAACTATTCACCACGCCTGGGAACCAAGCGATTTATCTATACAGACAAAGTCGTTATGCCTTTGCAGACCAAAGACCAAAACGAAATCATTCTAACCTACGATATTGCTTCAAACAGTTTCAACACACCATTCGAAATACCTGAAGCCGACTTCATGATGCTGACTTCAGACGCAAACAAAGACGGTATTATTCGGGCAAGCGGCAGAACAAAAGATGAAAAGCATTTACTGTTTTACCAGTACAATCCATTCACTCAAGAACTGACCATGTCCAGTAAATTCCCGATTGAGCACGATGGTCTTTCAGAGTACTCATTTAATATGACCCGCGCCGTCGGTGACTGGTTAATTGCCGGCTGGGGAGGATACCCGTGGCGACTGGTCGGGTACAACTTTAAAACTGGCCTATGGAAAACATTTCTAGAAGTTCCCGGCAAAGGCAGTTATAAAACCTTTCAGATGTACAAACAAAAGGATCAGTCCATTTTAATTTTTTCTGAAGAAGTATTTGATCAACCTGATTCAATGAAATACTGGCAGTTTATTCCAACAGATGACGGCGATTTGATTCCAACTAACCTTCGTGAAGGAGACCAGGCAGCCAATTTGGACGAGCATCCGCTTCAGGAAAAATACTATTTCTTCGGCAGCATCATTAACACTCTCTACATTCATCCCGATGTAAAGGAGGGGGCCAACGCTTTACCTTTGCTGGATGAAAATTCAATATATCCTGACCACGACGGCAAAATACGCTACCAATATAACTACAAAGGAAAAGATGAAACGGTTATAGCCAACATGCAACCATTCAAAGCAACTTACCGAATCGTTGGCACAACAGGAAATTATTTATACGGTGCAGCGGCTCAGTATGGCGATCATATTTTCTATAACCCAACATCTGGTGAAACACACACTTTTAGTGCCCGACACCTTAGCGTGTATTCGATGAATAGCATCGACAACAAAGTTTATATCGCTGGATATCCCAATTTTGTCATCAGGGAATATGACATTCCAACAATGACTTACAAAGATTCAGGCTCTAATCAGGATGTTAAAACCCACTGGCCACTTGCGGGAATAGAAAAAGGAATAGACAACAAAATTTATTACGCAGGGCAATACTATAGAACGCGGGATGGCGGCGGCATCGCCTGGTATGAACCTGAGAACAATTTTGTTAGCGGGTTGCCTATAGATAAATATAAACCTATCTCAATGGTATCGATTCTGGATGGTCGTTTTATGGTAATGACCTGCCTGGAGGACGGAGGCAAGCTTGCAATTTTTGATGTTGAAAAATCAGAACTGACTATGAACTCAGTACCAGGTCTAAACCCCGGCTATATTGTAGGTATTGGAAATCACATTATCGGTTACGGCATTAGTACTGAAGCGGGCCCAATTATTTACAGGATGAATCCGCTAACACACGAAATTATCTGGCAGTTTAAAATCCCGCGAGCACCCAATTTCACCAGCTCATTACTTCGAACCAAGCATTACATAATGACATACGACAATCAGGATTCGGTCTATATCAGTGCATCAAGCACGCTACTTAAAGTAAATGTAAATACGGCGGTTACGACAATATTTGGCAGAGTTTCAGCCCCCTGGAATATAACTATTCATAACGGAGAGATTTATCAAGCAGGAGAGGAAGGGTTCACAAGATTGGTTTTACCTTAACCGCTTAAGCAACATACTTAGCTTGATGCAGCCAGCCCCCGGCTGCATCAAATCGCTTCAATATGAAACAATTATTAGTTGGCGACACTTCCCCAAAGCTAGCCAACTAATACATCACTAAGCAAAAATATCATTCAGCACCCAAACTGCAACACAGTTTTTGATCTGAAAAGAAATTAGGCAGAATAGGTGACCGAAGCGTCGTATGACCCACCATTTTTCTTGGGTCGCGCATAAAATGCATTATGGTATTTTTTAAATTTAGCGACCGTTTCATAGGAACTGCAAATTTCCGTTACGGTACTACCATCCCTTTTACGAAATTCAAATTCAACTGGAATCGTTAGGTCCAAAATTGAGCCTGCAACGTTCATATTCACTCCTTCTTATTTTCAACTTGTCACACAATATGCAACAGCGTATACAACGACAATATCAATAATAAAGGTCCACAATCTGATTATAGCCATCCTATTTCTTATAAAAGGGAATTATTTAGTATTTTTCGGTCTGAGCAGCTTTTTGCTTTAGATCAAGATAGGCATAGATTTTATTTTGGCACGTTTTGCCACATGAAAAAATTTTTCCGTGGCAGAATGGTTGGCTAATAAGAATAAAAAGTAGAGAAAACGCTTATTTCAGGCAAAGGGCGGCGGGTAACACAACCTGATAGACTAGATATTACACGCCACTGCAAGAGATGCTAATTAGCCTGAAATAGCCAACACGAAAAATTAGTATTTACGTGACCAATCATCTTTGTCGTTTTTACAAAAGGTGTATACACCATCCGACGTACGACCTTTTCGGTCAATCACGCTAATTGTTGTTTTACGACAGGGCTTTCCTTTTTCCTTAAATGAACTTAGTGGCACAATCACTCCAGACATACCCGTTTCTTGCTGAACCCAGGAAACCGGGTGTTGATTCACAGAATTATCTAAAGCGTAAAATAGTTCTTCAGAAAGAGTTTGCCAGTCTTTCTTGGTAAAACTGGAAACAGGTGTTGATTCAACCTTCCATTGTTCACCATATTTACATACATCAAACTTATACTGCTCAACCTTATTATTCTGTTTTTTTGCCGCAAACCTCACTCGCCGACATTCGTTACCATCCAATTGATAACTTAGCAGTGGTTCAATCTTACCTTTCAAACCGCTTTCACCTTCCCAATAAACAGTCTGTTTATCTCCTTGTTTATCAAAAGTTAATTTTGCTGCGTTCTTCAAGGATTCAGCATCAGCCTTATTCAGTTCAGTAAAAAAAGAGTCTCTTAAGAATCCAACATTTGACGCTTCAACAGACAAGAAAGCCGCTGATGAAGCCAGGAACACACAACCAATAAAAATCTTTTTTACCATTTTTGTATTCATTGCACACCTATTCCAATAATCAATCCGTTATGAACTCAGTTTAGAGCGTTGAGTATCAAATCTAAATACGACGAAGCAAAAAAACATGGACGCCGAGAAGATTTCAGACCAGGTAATATACAGCATTTGGTCTTTAGTCAGAAAAGCTACGGTATGTAAATAATAGAATTACAACAACAGGCTTACAATTACATTAATCGCAAACCCGTTTATTTAACACATCATCAACTAGATTGGCTGACCTTCTTCAACAGGCGAAGGTGCAGGCGCGGATTTTGGTTTGGCTTTTTTCTTGGCTTGTCCTTTAGGGGTAAAATTAAACTTTTGCCCCCCTACACTTGCCTCATACATAAATCCACCCTTGGTATAAGTAAATACCGCCATGCCTTTATGGTATTTAGCTTTATAAACCCCCTTGCCGTCATTATCCTTGTTCGCCCCCAAAGTACTTCCTGTTGTACCAGCTTGAGCTTGCGCGCCAACAGTTATGGCAACAGCAGAAACTTGCGCCCCAAACTCAAAATTTCCAGAAGTGAACTCATCATAAGAACGCTTATCCTGGAAAAAAATTATTTGACTGAATGCCTGCCCACCAATTTGAAAGCCAACGGTTAGTTGGGTCATATTGGTATAACCCGTGAACTGGCCTTTAACATACACTTTCCCTTTCCCGTGTGCAGCGCCGACACCCAGACCACCTTTACCTATTGTAGGGAAAACAGCATAACCATAACTTTTGGCGAAAAAGTCCGCCGTATAATTGGATTGCCTGAACGAACTCAACGTTGTGGAATACGCATCGCCCGCAAGGCTGACCGTGGATATCAGGGATAAACTGCTTAGCAGCAGCATTCTGGTTAGGAACTGTCTCATCATGGAACTATTTCTCATACAAAGTGTGTTGCGCTTCAAAAAACGCCTTGACCTACGGCTAGTGTAATATGCTTTTGCAAATAATAGGCTTGATACGGTTCTAAAAACATCATGTCACCAACGCTTATTCTCATTTTTTGTGACATCCAAAATACTCTCTGAGGAAAAAAGCGATCATAAGTAGCGAAACGACAAAACCAATCCGGCAACAATCTACATCCCAAATTCTTCCGGGGTGTATGTGGATTGATATATAACAAGAAGTTAATATACGGATAGTGCAGGATGACGCTCAATGCACTTCGCACAATATCAATATCTAGATGAACCCACCCCGGCGAGTAAACGCACATAGGTAATTTGACAGAGGCATATATGGCAGACGCACCGTTACATATTGATTACTACACAGATTTACTGTGCATATGGGCATGGATATCTCAGCCGCGGATTAACGAACTTGAACAGGAATACGGCAACCGTATCGTTATTCAGCATCACTACCTGAATATATTCGGCAATACAGAGAAAAAGATGCAACGCCAATGGGACTCTAAAGGAGGAATTCAAGCCTTCGCCAAACATGTTCAGGCATCCGCAGCCGATTACGAGGACTCCCCCATCCACCCGGACTTGTGGTTAAAAAACCCTCCAGCCACATCAGCCGGAGCGCATCAATATATTAAAGCGGTTGAACTGGCTTATGATTCGGAAAGGGCATTTAATTTTGCATACCGGTTACGTAGAGCGTTTTTCCTTGAGGCATTAGACATCAGCAGTTTCGATGTATTGAATAATATACTTGAAGAAGAAAAATTAAACGATGCTCTGGTCCATATAAAAAACACCAGCGCCCTGGCCGAATTGATGGCTGATTACAATCAGGCCCAATTACAGAATATTAAAGGTAGCCCTTCCTATATTTTAAATGATGGCAGGCAAACACTTTACGGTAATGTTGGTTATCGCGTTTTACGCGCAAATGTTGAAGAACTATTACGCCAGCCACATAACGAAGCCAGCTGGTGTTAAATTTTGTTCAAAGAGAATACAAACATGTAAAGCGTTAGAACAACGCTTTACTTTAAGTAACTGACATGAAAACGAAGATGCTCCTCAATAAACGAAGCAATAAAGAAGTAACTGTGATCGTAGCCGGCTCGCAAATTCAGTCTTGCCTGCCAGTTTTTTTCCGCAACAACTTCTTGTAGACGATCAAAGCTGAGCTGCTCATCAAGGAAGTTATCGGCACCGCCCTGATCAATCAAAATAGGTAACTCGGCGGCTCCTGACGAGATCAATTCGCAAGCATCGTATTCCCGCCAGGTGCTTTCCTGTGAACCAAGATAATGGGTAAAAGCCTTCTTACCCCAAGGACAGTTAACCGGGTTCGCGATAGGCGCAAACGCCGAAATTGAGGCATAACCAGCTTGGTTTTTTAACGCACTGATTAACGCACCATGCCCGCCCATTGAGTGCCCCATAATGGACTTTTTACCCGTAACCGGGAATGTCGATTCAACCAGTTCAGGCAATTCGCGGGTAACATAGGAGTACATATTGTAATTTTCCGACCAGGGAGGCTGAGTCGCATCCACATAAAAACCCGCACCTAAACCAAAATCCCAATGGCCTTCTGGATCATCAGGAACACCTTCCCCCCGAGGTGACGTATCCGGGGCGACAATCGCCACACCCAACTCGGTAGCATAGCGCTGTGCCCCGGCTTTTTGCATAAAGTTTTCATCGGTGCAGGTTAACCCGGATAGCCAATAGACAACAGGAACCGGATTATCCTCCGATGCATTTGGAGGAAGATAAATCGCAAACGTCATCTCACAGTGATTTACCTCGGATATGTGCTGATAACGTTTATGCCAACCATCAAAAACCTTGTTTTCTGCAATCAGTTTTATTTCTTTAGTCATAGTCAAAACAACACAACAGAGCGAATGCTTTTACCTTCGTGCATAAGATCAAAGGCGTGATTAATTTCTTCTAACGTCATGGTATGGGTAACAAAATCATCCAATGGAATTTGCCCTTTCATATAATCGTCCACATAACCGGGTAACTCGGAACGCCCTTTCACACCACCAAATGCCGAACCACGCCATACTCGCCCAGTCACCAATTGAAACGGACGGGTAGATATTTCTTCGCCGGCACCAGCAACACCAATAATGATGGATTCTCCCCAGCCCTTATGACAACACTCCAATGCAGACCGCATGACCTTAACATTACCAATGCACTCAAAGGAGTAATCTACCCCACCATCGGTTAAATCAATCAGCACTTCCTGAATGGGGCGATCATAATTTGCAGGATTAATGCATTCAGTCGCGCCAAGTTTTTTGGCCATCTCGAATTTACTTTCATTCAAATCGACGCCAATAATTCGCTCAGCCTTAGCTTGTACCGCACCAATTACCGCAGATAATCCAATCCCACCCAAGCCAAAAATAGCCACGGTCGACCCCGGCTCTACCTTTGCCGTATTTCTTACCGCACCAATACCCGTGGTAACACCGCAGCCAAGCAGGCACACCTTGTCTAACGGCGCATCTTTATTAATTTTTGCCACGGCAATTTCTGGCAGAACAGTATATTCAGAGAACGTGGAAGTGCCCATATAGTGATAAATAGTTTGGCCATTTAACGAAAATCGTGATGACCCATCCGGCATTAACCCCTGGCCCTGAGTCGCACGTATAGCCTGGCACAAATTGGTTTTCCCACTTTTGCAAAACTTACACTCACCACACTCAGGCGTATATAGCGGGATCACATGATCACCTTCTTTTACACTAGTCACCCCTTCACCAACTTCGACCACAATACCGCCACCTTCATGGCCCAAAATACTGGGGAACACGCCTTCAGAATCCGCACCGGAAAGGGTATAGGCATCGGTATGACACACACCGGTGGCAACAATCTTAACCAACACTTCGCCGGCTTTTGGCGGAGCAACCTGAACATTTTCTATTTGTAGCGGCTTTCCTGCTTCAAAAGCCACAGCGGCGCGGGATGTGATCATGATAATGCACTCCAGTTAATTGTTTATCGATCCATAGACAAAATTTATTCTATGATTAAACCTTCCGAGACCCCCATTAGTTCCAACAAGTATACACTACGCGTAAACATCAAACAGATCAGCGTCACCGCATTAGATTCCGGCTAATTGGGAAAGACTCAAGATACAATGATTCCTACCTATCGCACCAAAATCCCAAAAGACTGTAAAGTGGCCAAAAAATTGGGTATCGCGTATTGCCAATATGCGGGAACAAGCATTTCGTATCAGCAATAATTTTTTCTAATCATTAACACTTTCAATAATTGAGGTTTTTCTTTAGTATCAATTTCAGACGTAAAATATAAAAAAAGGAGTCATTTTTGATGAAAGCAATTTTTTTTGGAACATTTTTTTTCATCTTTTCTTCATTTGTACAAGCAGACAGTTATGGAGATAAGTTAAGCATAAGAATGCTACTCGCCCCAGACTGCGACAGCCTTAAAATGGCGGGAAAATATACTAACACGAAGAAAACCAGCAGCAGATCAGTTTACGATGCTGTTGCGGATGCATTAGTTCTAACAACCGACAATGGCTGTCCCGCCGACACAATTTCGTGGTTATTAAAAGCACTATCTAATTCGAAAGATGAATACTACAAATCAGTACTGCAATTTATTCGTGACAACGCAAAAGCTGAAAAATACTACAAAACGGAAAAAAGCAGACTTTTATCTACCCTAAAATCGACGGAAAAAAAATTAAACACTCAAAGCCAAAGTCAATACGAGGCGAGTTTAGAGCAGTCAAAAAAACATATAGCAGAAAATAAGAACACATACGCAAACAAGTTAGACTTAAAGAATAAAATAAAAAAAATGTCATCATTACCTGCCACAGTATCTGATGAGGAATTAATAAAAGAAATTGGCTTGCCCGATAAAATTTATACACAAACGGGATATACCGATATATACGTCGGAACACTTACTGTCACACACCTAATATTCGACTACGAAGGAGCAGGAAAGGTCCAAATCACTTATGACCCCAATGCCAACCGCTGGAATGCCAATGAAATTCTTCTCTACCCCAAGAAATATCAGGATATACACTTAGAAGGGATTGCACCAAAACACATAGAGTATATTGCAGATATACAAAGTATTTGGAACTGGGATTACATAGGAATCAAGAATAGCTATCGTAATTTATCAAGAAAGGATCTAGATCAAGACATGCTGGATGCTCTTGCTTATCGCGTATGGGTCGGACGAAAAGCTCCTGGATACATGGCTGATGCCCTTGCACATTTTTGCGTGATATTAAAGAGAGAGAAAAACCCTCGATATTACAAGCTAATGAAACGAATGAGCGTACTGAAAAGCACTAACAAAAAGCTTCGAAAATATTCATCGTCAGTAGCAAAGAAGTCTAAAAAAGGCCATAAAAACGTAGAGCAATACTACCCTATATAGAAAATAGACCAATCTAGGCTATGGCATAACGCTATTTGTATTGAAACAATGGCGTTATGTCATAAAAAACACGAACAAAAACTGACTAAAAAACAATTCCCGAAGCCAGAAAAAACAAAACACCACTCAGACTAAAACAATATACTGTTAGTAGCAAAGCGGTTTTTGGAATTAGCTGATTGAGTTCTTTTCCATGCAAAACTGCGATATCTCGCCACAAAATGGCTACAAACCAAGATGACAAAGCCAGAGGAATAACCAGGGCATAGATATCATTATGTGTAAGCCAAGCATGCCATATCACAACTACAATCAATATCAACTTAAATAAAATTCGTGTATTTTTATCACCGAATCTGACGGCAAGCGTGCACTTATTGGCTCTCTGGTCTGTTTCTATATCGCGCAAATTATTGACCAACATAATAAGGGCGCTTAACAAGCCAGCGATAGTCCCGTAGGACATCACAAGCACTGTAAGCTCTCCCGTGTGAACGTAATAGCACCCACCTACGGCAACCCAACCGAAGAAGATTAACACTGTCACTTCACCCAAACCGTGAGAGGCCAACGGCCAGGGGCCGCCACTGTAGGCGTATACGCCCGCAATGGACAACATACCCAATGCAAATATTTCCCAACCACTGAGAAACGAAAGATACACGCCACTGAAAAAGGCCATTAAAGTAAAGATAATTAATGCAGAAAAAACGGATTTTTCACTAATCAAGCCTGATTGTGTAACCCTTGTTGGCCCAAGTCGTTCTTCGGTATCCACGCCTGATTTTGCATCGAAGTAATCATTCGCTAGATTCACCGCGACCTGTAAACACAGGGCACAAAAAGTGGCGACAAAAAACACCACCCATGAGAATTGTTGCTGTGTAAAAGCCAGGGCAGAAGCCAATATTATCGGGCTAATTGATGCAGGAAGCGTTCGCGGACGAATTGCTAAGATCCAGGGGCTCATAATCACTCTTCAATTGAAAGAGAAATGCTCGGATAGAATCCGAGCCTCAGTCATTTTTAAACTATTGCTTCTTTGCTTTCTTTTTATACCAATTAGCTACATCTTTCCCTAAAGCCTTTGCGCATCGACCGAGAACAGCACATGATCCTTTGTATCCTGCGCCGAAACCACCGCGAGAGTTACGCGTGTGCTTATAGGTATCAACTACTTTCCCGTCAACAATAACATCTGCACGCATAGAAACAGACTTGTTATGCCCCATAAATGCGTTACCAGAACTTACTGCATTAACTATCGTCAACCGGATATTTGTGCCCTGACTTGTTTCGCTAATATCATCAGTCAACTCAACCGTGTATCCATATTTCTCCAATGACTGTTTAGTGTAAGAAGAAAATGTATTCCCTAATCCGGTACATTCACTTTTGATATTTTCTGGAATTATCTCTGGATCATGATATTGCGGCGAAGCGGAAACTCTAATTAGTTCGCCAGCAGAAACCTGTATCGAAATAAAGACAAAGAAAACAGAGAAGATTATTTTTTTCATAGTATTTTTCCTAATTAGCGAGTCGCGCCATAACAAGAAAGCATGACCTGTTACTTGGACAAACTCAAAAAACTCCCAATGTGCTTAAAACACTGACCTCGCCATTCAGCACCTTCATTCACCAGGTGATGCATGGCGCCGGGAATCGTAACATATTTCAAATTAGAAAACTTACTCTCTATTTTTTCTCGATTCCATTGCCAGTCAACGGTTTCATCCGCATCACCTTGAATAACCAACACAGAAATATCCGAGCTTTGAAAATGATCAAATTGATTGACCCATTGGATTAACGCGCCCACCCATCGAACCGACACACGATTAAACTGCAACGGATCGTGATATCGAATAAATTGGGTAAATGCCTTGTCGTGGGAGTTATTACTAAACTCTCTGTGGACTGTTTTAAGTATTTTTCCTGCCAGTGCGTAGGCAAGCTTGACCCACCACCACATCTTCACCCGAACCAATGGTGCAAGCATAACAAACTTATCTATCGGCACGTTCGAATTAGGCTGACTCAACAGCAGGGTCATTAATGCAGCACAACCATTGCTTTGCCCAATAGCATACAACGGCCCCGACTTTCGACTTTTCCATTCTTTGACTACAGATCGAATAACGTTTGCATACTCTTCATAGTTATTAATAGATACCCGCTCACCATCACTCAAGCCGTGACCAGGCATATCAAAAGCAATGACCGAATAACCATTTAATAGTAAAAACTCAATAAGCTTTAGATACAGGCCAACATGATCAAATAAACCATGAACAACGACGATCGTTGCTATCGCCTCGTTATTTTGCCACTGATGTACCAGCATACTTCCCAAATCAGTGTCTATGTAGCCCAAACCATACCGGCAACACTCAAGTTCCATAAGACGATCAAACCCATAGAAGCTGAGATAACTGCCAAGCTCCTCGGGCTGTTGGACTGTTTTGATATTATCGACTTTCCCCAGGTTCATTATTTGTTTTTTAACCTGGGAAAGGATTTGCCTAGAGAATTGCAAATGCGCCTCCTGAAATCACTTATTTCAGTCTAGCATTGATTTTACGACGTCAGTATACGAAAAAAGCGGCATCAAGCCGCTTTTGGATTCGATATAATTTTCCGTGTTTATTCTGAAAAGATTAGCCTTTCGCTTTTTCTTCAAGAATAGCAACAGCTGGAAGTGTTTTACCTTCAACATACTCAAGGAAAGCACCACCACCAGTGGAGATGTAAGAAATATCATCCGCCAAGTTGAATTTATCAATCGCAGCCAAGGTATCACCGCCACCAGCGATTGAGAAAGCTTCACTCTCAGCGATTGCACGAGCAACAGTTTCAGTACCTTTTGCAAAGTTATCAAACTCAAATACACCACATGGGCCATTCCAGATGATGGTTTTTGCACCTTTTAGAATTTCCGCTACGCGGGCTGCGGTTTCGGGACCGTAATCGATAATTTCTTCATCAGCAGCAATTTCGTTGGTCTTGCGCACGTCAGCAGGAGAGTCGTGAGCGAAATCAGAGAAAGGCACTTTAGTCACTCGAGCGTCTTTAGCGTAAATAACATCAGCTTCTTCACGCAGGCGCTGCGCTTCTGGGATCAGGTCTTTTTCATATAGAGACAAACCGACTTCATTACCTTCCGAAGCAACAAATGTATTGGAGATACCACCACCCACAACAAGCGTGTCGACAATTTTAGATAGCGAATCCAATACAGTTAATTTGGTGGAAACTTTTGAACCACCAACAACGGCAACCATTGGACGAGCAGGGTTTGCCAACGCTTTTTCCAAAGCATCCAACTCATTGGCCAATAGAGGGCCGGCACAAGCTGTGTCAGCATATTTGGCTACACCGTGAGTTGAAGCCTGAGCTCGGTGAGCAGTACCGAAAGCATCCATAACAAACACATCACACAAGGAAGCGTAGGCTTTCGACAATTCTTCTTCGTCTTTTTTCTCACCTTTATTAAAACGAACGTTTTCCAACAATACCACTTCGCCTTCATTCATGGCGATGCCGTTTTTCCAGTCAGCAACAACAGGTACTTCTTTACCCAGAATTTCGCCAATTCTTTTGGCAACTGGAGCTAATGAGAATTTCGCTTCAAATTCACCCTCGGTTGGACGGCCAAGGTGAGACATCAACATTACTTTTGCACCCTTCTCTACCGCCAGCTTGATGGTCGGAATGGAAGCCTGGATACGAACGTCTGATGTGATTTCGCCATCTTGAATAGGTACATTCAAATCCTGACGGATAAGAACTCTTTTGCCCTGAAGATCCAGGTCTTTCATCAAAAGTACTGACATTATTGTCTCCTAAAAACGTTACTAAAGTTTGCTGACTCAGGTAGCTATTGAAGTAATCCAAGAGCTGCCTAGTATCAGGCTTTGCCGTGACTTTTTTATTGCTTACGCTCAAATGCGTGCAGAAAAGCCAGAGTAAAACACCAAAAAGCCCGACTTATGTCGGGCATTAAATAAGATGCGGTTAAATAACGATCTTTACCTTCTATGATTGACTATAGCCAATTCACAATGGAAGAAGGTGTTCAATCGGGTCGAGCGCGCTTTGGTATATTAAACAGGGGGTTGAAAGGTTTTTTTGAAACCAAACCCTTGAACCCAACTCAGTCTTATATCGCTTCAACCAATTCGTTAACGGTATTTACTACATTTTCAACCGTAAAACCGAAATGCGCCATGAGTTCATCGCCAGGCGCAGACTCACCAAAGGTCGTCATACCAATAATGCGTCCATCCAAACCGACATACTTGTACCAGAAGTCGGCATGAAGCGCTTCGACAGCGACGCGAGCGGTTACTGAAAGCGGTAATACCGACTCTTTGTATGCAGCATCCTGACGATCAAACTCTTCGGCACAAGGCATGGAAACCACGCGGATTTTCTTGCCGGTAACGGCTAACTGTTCAGCGGCACCAACAGCCAATTCCACTTCAGAACCAGTGGCCATAATGATTGCATCAGGCTCGCCATCGCAATCTTTAAGGATATAACCACCACGAGCGACATCAGCAAGCTGCGCTTCTGTACGAGCCTGAGGAGCCAAGCCCTGACGACTGAAAATCAATGCAGACGGCCCGTTACGACGCTCAATTGCACACTTCCAGGCCACAGCAGATTCAGCGGCGTCACAAGGGCGCCAAGTGGCCATATTGGGGGTAGAGCGCAGAGCAGTAAGTTGCTCAACCGGTTGGTGGGTTGGGCCATCTTCACCCAAGCCAATAGAGTCATGGGTATAAACAAAAATGCTTTGAATACCCATCAATGCCGACATACGCACCGCGTTGCGCGCGTACTCCATAAACATTAAGAACGTTGCACCGTAATTTACGAAACCACCGTGTAATGCAATACCGTTCATGATGGCGCTCATACCAAATTCGCGCACACCGTAATACAAGTAGTTTCCTGAAGCGTCATTGGCTTCAATGCCTTTGCAACCAGACCAAAGAGTCAGGTTGGAACCGGCAAGGTCGGCAGAACCGCCCAGCAATTCAGGTAACAATGGGCCAAAGGCGTTAAGTGAATTTTGCGATGCTTTACGAGAAGCCACTTTTTCACCTGCTGCCTGGCATTCTGCAATATACGTATCCGCTTTGGCAGAGAAATCCGCAGGCAACTCACCCTTAATAACCCGGCGCTCATATTCGGCGGCTAACTCTGGGTGTGCTTGTTTATAGGCTTCAAATTTGACATTCCATGCCGATTCAACCTCGGCACCTTTGCCTTTGCCGTCCCAGCTTTGGTAAATATCTTGTGGTACTTCAAAAGCAGGATGCTCCCAACCTAGAGTCTCACGGGCAAGCTTCACTTCGTCGGCACCCAGCGGTGCACCATGGCAATCTTCTTTACCTTGCTTATTTGGAGAGCCAAAACCAATGATGGTTTTACAGCAGATTAATGTCGGCTTGCCCGTTTCGGCTCGAGCCTTTTGAATTGCCGCAGAGATTGCCTCAGGGTCGTGACCATCAACTCCAGGAATCACATTCCAACCATAGGATTCAAAACGCTTGGGCGTGTCATCGGTAAACCAACCCTCAACTTCACCATCGATTGAGATACCGTTGTCATCATAAAAGGCAATCAACTTGCCCAAGCCCAGAGTTCCCGCTAATGAACATACTTCGTGAGAAATACCTTCCATTAAGCAACCATCGCCAAGGAAGCAATAGGTATAGTGGTCAACGATTTCGTGACCATCACGGTTAAACTGCCCAGCCAAAATCTTTTCTGCGATCGCCATGCCCACCGCATTACTGATGCCCTGCCCAAGTGGACCAGTTGTGGTTTCAACACCTGGCGCATAACCGTATTCAGGGTGACCGGGTGTTTTGGAGTGCATTTGACGGAAGTTTTTCAATTCTTCAATTGGCAGATCATAGCCAGTCAAATGCAAAAGCGAATAAATCAGCATGGAACCGTGACCGTTTGACAACACGAAGCGGTCGCGGTCGGACCAGTCTGGATTAGCTGGGTTATGCTTTAAATAGTCATTCCATAGCACTTCGGCGATGTCGGCCATCCCCATTGGCGCTCCGGGGTGACCACTATTAGCTTGTTGGACTGCGTCCATACTCAGTGCACGTATGGCGTTAGCAAGTTCTCTGCGAGAAGGCATGGAATTGGCTCCTAATTCGTTTTGATGAATACCGCTGGGCAGTGTGTAAAAGTGGCGTATTTTCGCCTACTCTAGCGGTAAGGTAAACCAGCCATGAAGAAGTGGCTGTCTTAAATTACCCAACCGACAAACAAACACGATCATAATTCATACAAAATCGACAAAGTACTCGTATTTGCACCCGCCCGGACACTCTCGCCCATGACTCTTTTCGATTGCACTTCAGTGAATATTCCCATAGAAAACGGCAGTTTGACGTACTTTCCTGAATTTATTGCACCGAAAGAAGCCAAAACTCTCTTTCAAAAACTGCAGGAAGAGCTTAACTGGCAGCAGGATCAAATCCACGTTTACGGCAGAAGCGTTATGATTCCCCGCCTCAATGCCTGGTACGCGGATGAGTCTCAAAATTACGGCTATTCAGGCACAGCCTTGACGCACAACCCATGGTCGCCCGAGCTGCTCTCAATAAAAAAGCGCGTCGAAGACATCAGTCATCATCAATTTAATGGCATGCTGGCCAATCTCTATCGCGATGGCCAGGACAGCGTCTCCTGGCACAGTGATGACGAACCCGAACTTGGCCCAAATCCGGTTATAGCCTCGGTTAGCCTAGGCGAAAGCCGACGCTTCTCTCTAAAACACCGTTTCAACAAACAACTCAAACCTGTTCACCTCGAACTGGAATCCGGGTCGCTGTTAATTATGGCCGGTTCTACCCAGCACTACTGGCACCACCAAGTCGCCAAAAGCAGGAAACCTCTTGGAGCCAGAATCAACCTGACCTTCAGGAAAATTCTGTCAATCTCAAGCTAAAGAATCATTTTGGCGCAAAAACCCATAAATCTATATCAAAATATTTTGATATAGATTTTTTTGCCTGCTATGCTTACTCACCATGAGCGAAGATTTGATCAAAAAACAGCCAACCCCACTTGGAACCGAGTTGGCACAATTGCTGAAAGCCGCGGGAGACCCTCTGCGACTGGAAATTTTGCGTGCGCTCAGTTCCGACTCTTTTGGCGTACTGGAGTTGTGTTATGCCTTTGGAGTCAAGCAATCCGCTCTAAGCCATCACCTTAAAGTTTTATCCACTGTTGGCCTGGTTACCACCCGCCGTGAAGGCAATACCATTTTTTATCGCCGTAACCACATTTTTCCTGGAGAGCACTTCGCGGAAGTTAAAAGTGCTATTTATCGCAATACCGACCAACTTGATCTAGGTGACACGGTGTTAGAGAAAATCCAGACCATTCACGAAGATCGGGCAAAAGCGTCCAAGCAGTTTTTTAACGACCGGGCTCAGGACTTCAAAGAGCAACAGGATTTAATTGCCAGCTTTGAAATATACGGCGAACAGGTTGGAGAGCTGCTCGATTCCAGTCCATTACCAAGCAACAATTCGGTATTGGAAATTGGCCCTGGTGCAGGAGAATTTTTACCCTTCCTGGCCCAACGCTTTGATTCAGTTACCGCTCTGGATCTCTCGGCCAGTATGTTGGAAAAGGCCAAAACACTGAGCGCTGAAAAACAACTTAATAATATTCAGTTTATTTGCAGCGATACCAGCTACTGCCAGGAATACAGCGAATTATTTGATTGCGTGGTGATAAATATGGTGCTTCATCACACACCATCACCTAACCAGATCTTTTCCGACATCAGCCAAATCATCAAACCCAAAGGTATTTTGCTGATTTGTGATTTGTCCAACCACGATCAGGAATGGGTTAAAAATGCCTGTGGCGATCTTTGGCTGGGGTTTGACAGGAAGGATTTAATTCAATGGGGCAGGGAAAATCAATTCCATGAAGGCCAAAGCGCCTATTTTACTTTGCGCAACGGTTTTCAAATTCAAATTCAACAATTTATTAAAAATCATCCAGGAGACTATTGATGTCTGAGTATTCTATTTTTACCTCTGAATCTGTTTCAGAAGGTCACCCCGATAAAATGGCGGATCAAATTTCTGATGCTGTTCTAGATGCGATTATAAAAGACGACCGCCAATCCCGCGTAGCGGTTGAGACAATGGTAAAAACAGGCATGGTGATTGTTGCAGGTGAAGTGCGTACCAACACCTACGTCGACCTGGAAGACCTTATCCGCGATGTAATTCTGGACATTGGTTATAACTCCAGTGATGTTGGCTTTGATGGGGCCTCGTGTGCCGTATTAAATGCAATAGGTAAACAATCATCCGATATTGCCATGGGTGTTGACGAAGGCGATAAAAAAGAATTGGGCGCTGGCGACCAAGGTTTAATGTTTGGTTATGCCACTAATGAAACCGATGTGCTCATGCCTGCTCCAATTTATTACTCGCACCGATTAGTGGAAAAACAAGCTGAGTTACGTAAGAACGGCACTCACGCTTGGTCTCGCCCCGATGCCAAAAGCCAGGTTACTTTACGCTACGAAAACGGCAAACCTGTTGCGGTGGATGCGGTTGTGCTTTCCACACAACACTCTCCGGACATTTCCCACTCACTGCTACAAGAAGCAGTGATGGAAGAAATTATTAAACCGGTTTTACCCGCACAATGGTTACATGCCGATACCCAATATCACATTAACCCTACCGGGCAATTTATTATCGGTGGCCCAGTTGGTGACTGTGGTTTAACCGGCCGGAAAATTATTGTTGATACCTACGGTGGTATGGCGCGTCATGGCGGTGGTGCATTTTCCGGCAAGGACCCATCCAAGGTTGACCGTTCCGCTGCTTATGCCGGGCGTTATGTAGCAAAAAATATCGTTGCTGCGGGTCTTGCGGATCGATGTGAAATACAAGTGTCCTATGCTATTGGTGTTGCCGAGCCAACCTCAATTTCTATCAACACATTTGGCACAGGAAAAATCGCTGACGATAAAATCGTAGAGTTGGTTAACGAACATTTCGACCTACGCCCAGGTGGACTTATTGAAATGCTTGACCTTCTTCGCCCAATTTACCGCGCCACTGCGGCATACGGTCACTTTGGTCGAGAAGAAGCAAACTTTACTTGGGAACAAACTAACAAAGCTGACGCATTAAAAGCTGCTCTGTAATTAGAGCTTTACTTACTGTTTATAGGAGAATCACAAATGACAGAGCAACTCACAACCAGCACAGGCTTTGCCGACTTTAAAGTCGCAGCAAAAAACATTGAAGAGTTCGAACAATTGGCCAACTGGGGCCGCAGGGAAATTGACATTGCTGAAGGCGAAATGCCGGCATTAATGGCCTTGCGTAAAAAATATCAGGACGAGCAGCCTTTAGCCGGAGCTAAAATTATGGGCTGCATCCACATGACAATCCAAACAGCCGTACTTATCGAAACACTGATTTCGTTAGGCGCTGAAGTACGTTGGTCGTCATGTAATATTTTCTCTACCCAAGATCACGCCGCCGCCGCAATCGCTGCTGCCGGTATTCCGGTTTTTGCCTGGAAAGGTGAAACAGAAGAAGAATTCTGGTGGTGTATCGAGCAAACCATTCTGGTTGACGGCAAGCCTTGGGACGCGAATATGATTCTGGACGACGGTGGGGATTTAACACTTGTTGTGCACGATAAATACCACACCATGCTCGATAATATTCACGGTATTTCCGAAGAAACCACTACCGGTGTGCATCGTTTAGTTGAAATGATGGAAAAAGGCACGTTGAAAGTACCTGCGATTAATGTGAATGATTCCGTCACCAAATCGAAAAACGACAATAAATACGGTTGTCGCCACAGTTTAAATGACGCAATCAAACGTGGTACTGACCACTTGCTGTCCGGTAAAAAAGCCTTGGTAATCGGTTATGGTGATGTGGGTAAAGGTTCTGCAGCATCTCTACGCCAGGAAGGTATGATTGTTAAAGTATCGGAAATCGATCCAATCTGCGCCATGCAAGCCTGTATGGACGGTTTTGAAGTGGTATCGCCATACCAAAACGGCATCAACACAGGAAAAGTGGAAGATACCAACAAAGATCTACTGCAAAATACCGACTTGGTTGTAACCACTACGGGTAATATTAACGTGTGTGATGCTGCAATATTACAAGCCCTGAAAAGTGGCGCGGTTGTGTGTAACATCGGTCACTTCGACAATGAGATTGATACCGCGTACATGCGTAAAACATGGGAGTGGGAAGAAATCAAACCCCAAGTCCATAAGGTGTATCGCGACAAGTCTGCAAACGACCACCTAATTTTGTTATCAGAAGGTCGACTGGTGAACCTGGGTAATGCAACCGGTCACCCTTCACGTATTATGGATGGTTCCTTTGCCAACCAAGTGCTGGCACAGATATATCTATATGAAGAAAAATTTGGTGAACTGGAAGCAGACTACAAAGCCAAAAATATTTACGTCAAAGTCCTACCAAAAAAACTGGACGAAGAAGTAGCAAAAGATATGGTTGAAGGTTTCGGCGGCGTAATAACCCGCTTAACTCAAGACCAGGCAAAATACATTAACGTAAATGTAGACGGCCCATATAAGCCAGAGCACTACAAATACTAATCCGGTATTCGTTTTTAGTGCAAACAAAGGCAGGGCGTTATACGCTCTGCCTTTTGCTTATCATATATTTATGAATTTGCAGCGATAAAATACCGGTTAGATATAAAACGTATTTGAAATAAAGGATAAAACATGTCCGACGAAGAACAAACACCGATCCGATTAAGTTTTGAATTTTTCCCCCCAAAAACCGACAACGGACGGGAAAAGCTTAAATCCGTAAGACAAGAACTTAACAAACTTAATCCTGACTTTTTCTCTGTCACATACGGTGCAGGCGGTTCAACCCGAGACAATACCAAAGGTATTGTGAAAGCGATGAAAGATGAAGGTATGTCTGTTGCGCCTCATCTGTCATTTGGTGGTGATGACGAAGACAGCATGGTGGAGCTGCTTGCAGAATATAAAGAGTATGGTGTGAATCGCATCGTGGCTTTAAGAGGCGATATGCCATCCGGTGTCGGCGGTGGGTTACAGCTCGTCTACGCCAATGAACTTGTGGCCTTTATCGAAAAACATTTTCCCGGTCAATTTGAACTGGAAGTGGCTGCGTACCCAGAAATTCATCCTGAAGCGCCATCTTACGTCGAAGACATTCGTTTCCTGAAACAAAAATTGGACGCAGGTGCAAGCAGCGCGATCACCCAATACTTTTTTAATCCTGATGCGTATTTCTATTTTATTGATGAATGCGCGAAAGAAGGTATTGATAAACCAATATACCCGGGCATCATGCCAATCACCAATTACCGCAATCTGGCTCGTTTTAGCGATAATTGCGGTGCCGAAATTCCACGCTGGATACGCAAGCGTCTGGAAAGCTGTGGCGACAACGTGGAAAGTATCACTGCGACCGGAACCGAAATTGTCACCGAGCTTTGCGAAACGTTATTGGATGGCGGTGCTCCCGGTTTGCATTTCTATACCATGAACCAGATTGAACCCACATCAACCATTATTAATAACCTGGATTTAGTCGACCTGGAATAATGCGCATTCCCCGTATATATACTCCTCAGTCTATAACGCCCGAAACCAGCTTCGAGCTCGAAGCTGGTGCATCCCATCATTTATTAAAAGTGCTGCGTATGAGTGTTGGCCGCGAGCTGATATTGTTTAATGGTCAAGGGGCGGAATACCCTGCAGAGATCATTGCGGCAACCAAAAAAAATGCAACGGTAGCGGTAAAGTCTGAAATTCACCGAGAAACAGAATCTCCTTTGAATACCGAGTTGGCCATTGGCATATCCAAAGGCGAGCGTATGGACTGGGTTTTACAAAAAGCCACCGAACTTGGGATCAACACTATTAGGCCACTTTTAACCGAACGTACGGAAGTGAAATTAACAGGCGACCGTTTACAGAAACGAGTCGACCATTGGCAACAGGTGGTAATCAGTGCCTGTGAACAATGCCAGCGCAACCGCATCCCTGAAATACATGATCCACAACGTGCCCAGGATTTTATATCCACCAGCCAGAGCGACTTAAAATTTGTATTACACCACCGCTCCGAAAAACAACTGACATCCTATTCCACACCCAAATCCGTTTCGCTGCTAATTGGACCCGAAGGTGGACTAACAGACGAAGAAATAGCGCATGCGACACAGCATGGTTTTCATGAACTGACGCTAGGCCCAAGGGTATTACGCACAGAAACCGCTCCCATTGTGGCGCTGGCGGTATTGCAGTCCCACTGGGGAGATTTCTAGCCGACCTGTAAAGCGGTATAAAGACTTGTTTTCTATGCCGCGATACTGTTAGATTTCGGCTTTGTATTTTTTATGGACGCCCAAAGGCATGCAGGAGTTCGCTATGACGTTGCCATCCACACGATTACTTGCCCCCCTGATTTTCATCTTACTTGTAAGCGCCTGCGGAGGCGGCGGTGGTTCAGGTAGCAAAGCCTTAGCCTCAAACAGCAGCTCTTCGCCGTCACAGCAAGCCGATCTGTTCGACATTCAAACCTATAAAAGTACCAGCCCTTACGCAGCCGATATCCCTAATTGTGTTCGGGTGGAAGAAGTCAATAATTCCTGCACCCTCACCACCCTGCCAATTATTGGCAAGGACTCGCTGGGAAATACGCCAACGGTCAGCCAGATAATGGACCATGTGGCCGTCTCGCACGATTGGATGGCCATTCGCTTCGAACAAATATTACAAGCGCTGCCGACAGAGATGCTGTATTTATTTAATGCCGTTACCGCAATTGTGATTGATGCCGATATTCGTCCCGCTTATTACACTGGGGTGACCGGTGCAATTTATTTAGACCCGGCCTACCTATGGCTCACCGTCGAAGAAAAACGCACTATCAACCCCAAAGCAGATTATCGCTCGGGTTTTTCTAATGATTTGAATTTTCGTGTTCTTTCGCACTACATAAAAAACGGCGCACCGCTGCGCCTAAGCGGTTCATTAACCGATAGCTCGACACGAACGCTGGACCAGGTTGTTCCCATTTTTGCCAACCTGTTGCTCCACGAATTAACCCACGCAAATGATTTTCTCCCTCCCGCAACTCACGACTCTGTCGCAGTGAATAAACCCGTGTCGACGGCCATACTGGAAAATCAGGCCAACTGGTTAAGCAGCCAGCTTTATCAAACCAGCCCCCTAAACTCGACCTTACTAAAAGAATTAGGGCAGGTTATGTTTTTCGGTGAACAAGCCACCAATTTTCAAAAAGCATTAACGCCAGAACAAGTCGGGGAAGCATTTGAAACTGACCACGCGTCGGATGACTATGCATATGCCACTGAACGTGAAGACGCGGCCATGTTATTTGAAGAAGCCATGATGCGGTATTTCTTCGGCTACGAGCGGGATATTGCTTTTACCAATGCCTCCAACTCAGTTTATTGCTCCGACTACATCATAAAATGGGGCGCTAGAAATCGTCTTGGCGACCAGGACGTAAAAGCACGTGCGCAGTTTATTGCCGACGCCATTCTGCCCAATATCAACCTGGATTTATTCTTTCAGGACTATGTGATCGCGGAAAGCTTACCGCTCAATATGACATGGTGCGGGTTAACCAGCCAAAATAAAAATAATTCATCCACTCAGCAAAAAACATCACCAACCAAAATCGATCCGTCCTGGCAGTTGCGGCCATACCTCTAATCGCATTACATTTTGTAACACCCCTAATCGTGAAGACTGCTAGAATCAGGCAGTCTTTCACTGATTATTATGGCGACTACGCAATGACCTTACCTATAAACCGGATTTTTGCGCTTATCCCTTTTATTCTTATCGTCTCTTGCGGCAATGACGATGCCCCCAAAGGCGATCTCAATGACACCTATGCATACCAGGCAAACAGCCCATACATAGACTCCCTTGCCCCCTGCGTACGCCACTATAATTTTCCCAGTTGTACGTTACACAAACTGCCTATCATCGGCCTCGACCATGAAAGCCCAAGCATAGAAAACGTTATGGATCATGTGGTGGTCTCTCACGACTGGATGGGAGAGCGTTTTGAGCAGGTTCTCAACCAATTGCCCACGGAAGTGCTGTATTTATTCAAGGGCGTTACTGCGGTAGTAATAGACAATGACATTCGACCCGCCTTTTACAGTCACGGAACAGGTGCAATCTACCTCGACCCGGCGTTACTCTGGCTAACCGTACAAGAAAAACGAACCATCAACCCCAAGGAAGATTATCGTGCGGGTTTTTCTGACCCATTAAGCTTTCGCTCTGTCTGGCGTTATGTAAAAGGCAATACAGTTGTTTCCGCTCGCGGCTCACTATCGGATATGAGTGAAAGAACCCTTGAGGATATTATTCCGACATTTGCCGCACTACTATTTCATGAACTTGCCCACGCCAACGATTTTATTGCTCCCGGCAGTTATCAGCAGATAAATCGAAACCTCACAGTCAGCCAGACAATCGATTTATTACACAGTTCAAGCCCATCGATACAACTGCGTGACAGCGCGCCATTATCGTCCTCATTACTCTACGGCCTGGCTGGCGTGATGTTTCATGGCCATGCACCGTCAGATGCCGAACGTGCGATTTCCGCCGACGAGGTTGGACAGGAATTTGAAATGGATATCGCCTCCGATGATTACGCCTATTCCAGCCTCTATGAAGATACCGCCATGCTATTCGAAGAAGCCATGATGAAATACTTCTTTGATATTGACCGCGATATCGCGTTTACCACGCCTCCCGGAGCAAACAATAACTGCCAGGACTACGTAGTCAAATGGGGTATTCGCAATCGTATCGGTGACGAGGAAGTCAGAATACGGGCACAACTGGTGGTGGAACAATTGATGCTCGGCGTAGATTTTGGGACGTTTTTCACCGATCTGGTAACACCAACACCGCTTAATAACGATGTAAGCTGGTGCCAATCGGTAACTATTCAGGCAAACAGCGTCCAGCAAAAAGTACAAAGTGACGGAGCCCTGGAACAAATGCCGTTAATTAACCCTCACCTGCGCCCTTATTTGTAATAGAGCTCGCCCATTTCTCCTATCCGGCATAAATGAGGCGAATAAAAAACTTCGTTAGTAATAAACTATTTATATAGTTTGAAGGGTTGTCATTTTCTCAAACTGACGATTCAGCACAACGAATTTTCGCCAGATCGCAACAACTCGAATCTAACAGCATTTAAAAACAACAATAGTGGATATTTTCAGCCATCTCGATTAAATAAACACTGTTAAAACCCTATTCGTTAGGACAAAGTATCAAAAAATCTGCATAAGAAAAAAGCCATGACTCAAAAATTCGGCCTAGATAAATTGATAATTTGCTCAATTCATTTCAGAACTGAGCATATTTTTGAAAATCAATCTTAACGCTTTGAACTCAAGGCGCTCCCGGAAGAGCGCCTGATTTAATTAAGGAGTAGGAGGAAAATTTTCGTTAAGTAGATCGCGTAGAGAAAGTCTAGGGCTGATCTGTTTATAACCCGACCGATCCATAAACTCAACTTCGTAAAAATGTTCAGGCTCCATTGCTGGCGGAAGAATTTCCGTTGTTAGTTTAAGTGCAACAGCTTTACAACCTTCTCCAACATAACAAGAACCACCAGTGTAGGTTAGTAGATCTTTTTGGCCATGACCAAGCCAGTTAACTCTAAGATCAAACCCTTCTGGATGAACACCCATAGTACCGTCGTTTATTCGGTAATCTTGATAAAGATCGATTAATACTTTTTTGTTGTCAATCGTCACACTCACTGAATCCGCAAGTGTGCGCTCATATATAGGGGAAAGCTCACCACTAAATTCAAATATGGTCTCACCTTGACTCATGGCTGGATCATTGAATGTACTCTTATTAGTTGTAACCTTTAAGCGAACAGTTTTCGATTGTCTAGGGTAGAAAGAAGGATCATCAAATTCGGCCAATACATCTTTGTATATCCAAGCATCAGTCGAACCCGCCAATCCATACGGATGACTTTCCTGCCTCTTAAAACCAGACACTTTATAGTCTGTAGCTCGCGGAAACTTAATTTCCAGAGTCTCTGGTAGAAAACCAAATTGTTCATCCATTTTCCCGTAGACTATTGCACCGGATACTTCATTTAGATCCGGGCCAGGGTAAGCTCCCCAATAGCTTGGTCTTATATTCTCAAACTTGTATCCGACAAGTTCCGCATAGGATAAAGACGAAGTTAAACTGGCAATTAAAATTGTGCCAGACGCGATAACGCATTTTTTTGCTAATGCATATAAATTCACAATCATGCTCCTTGATAAGGTTTGACTATAGAACAAGCAAACCGTGTAGAAAGAACGATCCGTTGTTCTATAAATTATTAGAAATTGGGCTATTGCCCAAGGCTAGGTTAGACTTAAAAAAAACTATGGTAAATTCTCGATATGTGATTTATTGATGCATATCTCGCTTTGAAATATTAGGCACAAAAAAAGTCGCCCAATTCATTTTCTTTACCTTGGTTTGACTCGAAGCTTGGGTGCCTAACGAACTAGCTGCCCTTGATAATAATCTGAATCGCGCATTTTTTTATCAATAAAATCTATTGGCACCATTTTCTGCTCTGTCCATTTAGGTGCAATCAGATCCTGTCGCCGGTTAGCAATCGCAGCTAATCGCTGAACAGAAACATCAGGGGAAAGGTGGCGCAAGAATAAAATTATCTTGTCGGAATACGTATCCAACTCAACAGGCGTAAAATTTCCTTCCTGATAGAGTTTTGCCAACGGGGTATTTTTAAAGACATGCAAATTATGTAGTTTTACATTATTTACAGGCAGTTCATTTATTCTCTGCGCCGTTTCGACAATTTCCTGCTCTGTTTCGTTGGGCAAACCAAAAATTAAATGCACCCCGACATCAGCTTCGGTTTCACTGGCCAAAGTTTCTATGGATCGGATATTCTGCTGTACGCTATGCCCGCGCTGTAAAAATTGTAAGTGATGATCGAAAAAACTCTGCAAACCTAATTCGACCAACAAATAATTATCTGCTGTCACTTTATTGAATAGGTCTATTACTCGGCTGGGGAGACAATCCGGTCGAGTCCCGACGACCAAACCACATACCCCCTCCTGTGCGGCAGCAATAGAGAACCGTTGCTTTAATATTTCTACCTTATCCAGAGTATTCGTATAAGACTGAAAATAAACCAAAAACTTCGAGCATTTTAAACGGCGAATCACATGCCTTTTATTCCGCTCTATCTGTTCAACTAACGATTCTTCCCTTTCCAGGTGATAGGCGGCCGATCCATATTCATCACAAAAAATACAGGGTGGCAGCACTGAACTATTCGATCGATTTGGGCACTGCTCAGCAACACTTACCGAAATCTTACCAACACGTTCACCGAACCGATGACGAAAATATTGACTGATGGGGTAGTAAGGCTTGCCGTTCCATAAAGTAGGTATCGACACTGAACACTGCTCACTTTTAAAAGGCCAATACTATAGTACAACCAGCAGGAGAAAACTTTATACGAAGTCAAATATACCGAAGAATGCCATTTTACCTACACCATGGTTAATGAGATACACAATCGCAGTGTTATAAGTAGAGGCAAGCGAGGAGGAGACAAGGCGATCACAAATTGCGACCGCCTCTGAACGAGGACAGGGAGAATAACGTTCGTATGTTTATTTGGTTACCAACCACACCGCATGAATAATGCCAGGAAAGTACATTAGAAAACAAAGAATAATATTTATCAAAAAGTGTTTACCTATCCCGTTTTTCAGAAAAACGGCTAGAGGTGGCAATAGTATTGCCAAGACAATCAGTACGATCTTGTTCATAGTCTATTTCCCCGAACAAATTTATTATTAATACGAGTGTCGCATCAGACGCAAACCCAACGAATATAGTCATCCAAAAAGAGGGGGAAATATTGTCATAGGATACGACTATAAGCAAAAAGGAAATGAAGTTATTACAAAAATTTTACAAATCCACCACTATCACATAGATACCTTATAGTGGATGTAAATAACCACATCCAAGCAAAAACATCTTAATTTCATAAAATACGAGTTCGATAGTTTTTACTCGATAGAATCAAAAACGGCTCCCTAGGAGCCGTTGAGTGTTTCTATTTATTAATGCCTCTTTCTTCTTAATATGCACAAGCATGTTAAGCTAATAAGGAAAATCGCCAATCCATTTGGCTCGGGAACGTCCACCGCATCAAAAGTCAAATTATCAATATAGTGTCCCCAACTATCACTTGGCTGGAGAATTTCCATCATACCTATCGCAGTACCTCCAACATCCACCCTATCAAACCATGAAGTTACTGGTGTTGGGCTTAAACTACCGATGGTAAAACTGCTTACTAATGACAACGACAAATCGTACAGATTAATGACGCTATTCACACCCGAACTACCTGCACCATTGTAATCAAATGCGATATTGCTTGCTCCGGAGGTGAACGTCATCACCATCGCATCAGCCCTTAGGCCGGAATTATTATTATAAAAGTTAGACAATGCCATTGGCGGGGAACTGGGGTGAATATCACTATAAACTGAACCGTCGACTGCTTCGAGATTAACAGTTTGACCGTTTTCAACGCCGCTAAAAATCACACCATCTGCCGCATACTGAGAAGTAACATCCTCAAATAAACTGAGGTCATCAAAGTCAATAACAACGGCATAACCTTTGCCAGCAAAGCTAAATGCGGTTAGAAAAAGACACAGATGAAAGCATTTTAATAAAAGAGTCTTTTTATTCATTTTCGCTATTTCTCCCTAAACCAGTTGAATTTGCCACACAAGCGGATTTCCACTTTCAACTAGCTAAAGGCAACTTTTAAGCCACAAAAAAAAATAACAAAGAAAACAAATATTTAAACCAAGTCACACTTTTCCAGAAAATTAGATTGTAAAACGTTTCGACGAAACTTTGATCTGAGGCGTAAAAAACCGAAGAATCATGTCGACCATTTCTCAATTTATCTAATTTTTCGGATCGATATTGTTTATTTATATAAAAACAAACTAAACCTAGTAACCAAACATTCTAAAAAAGCCCCATCTGATGTTTTATTAATGAATCAAAAGATAAATCAACAAAAGGCAGAATAGCCTCAGCAATCGGCCGAAGCTGTTTTTCAATATAGTGCTCATAATCGACAGGGCTTTTCAAATATTCAACAGGCTCCGGTCCGTTAACTGTCATTACATACCGAATCCATGTCTTGTTTTGATAACGTAGAGGCTTGTTGTCAGCTTTATTATATTGGTCTGCCAACCGCGCTGCCCGGACATGTGGAGGCACATTCTTAACATAGGCACTTAGTGTTCGACGAAGGCGCTTGTTATATATTAAATCACCATCATATTTCCCTAACCGAACATCTTGAATGAGCTGCTCAAGATATTCCTTAACAGGCTTGTTATAAAAAACCAAGGAATACAACTTTTTCTGAAATTTTTTAGCTAAAGGTGTCCAGTCAGATCGCACAGTTTCCAAGCCCTTAAAAACCAACTCTTCGCCATCCGCTTTTAACTTCAAACCCGCATATCGTTTTTTGCTTCCCTGGCTGGAGCCCCGTATTGTTGGCATTAAAAACTTGGTAAAGTGGGTTTCGAACTCTAACTCCAAGCAACTGGTTAAGTTAAATTCTTTTTCCAATTTCTTCTGCCAACGTGTATTAATGTCATTGGCGAGCTTCTTTCCAATACTATCTATCTGCTCACAACTGTGCTCGCCGACTATTCGCACAAACGTAGAATCCGTATCGCCATAAATAACCTCATAACCGGCATCAGCAATCCATTTAGCTGTTTGCTGCATGATGTCGTGCCCTCTAAGGGTAATGGAACTGGCAAGTCGAGTATCATAAAAAGGGCAACCGCCCGCCCCCAATACACCGTAAAAGGAATTCATTAAGATCTTAATGGCTTGCGAACGCGCATGATCTTTATCTTTTTTTGCCTGATCCCTTTGCAGCCACAAAGATGTAATGATATCCGGCAAAAAATGTTTTTCTCTGGAAAACTGAGCCCCTTTATAGCCGGGAATCGAATGGTCACTTTCAAGCAAACCTTCAATCAACCCGAGTGGATCAATTTTGAAAGTTCGAATAATCGATGGATAAAGGCTTTTAAAATCCAGCACAATGACGTTGCTATATAAGCCGGGAATTGAATCCATCACATAACCGCCAGGGCTGGCTAAGCCGCCATCCTCCGGGCGGTTTGGTGAAATATATCCTGCACGATGCAGTTTCGGTAAATACAGATTTAAAAATGCGGCAACTGAGCCACCCACTCTGTCCAGGTCCAATCCTGTTAGCTGGCTTCGCAGAACAAGAAAATCGAGAAGCTTCGTTTTTTCAAAAATCTCTTCAACAAGAACACAGTCCTGCAAGTTATAATAAGCAAGCTTCTGTTTATTGTGGCGAAAATCATGCTCAATGGTTTCAACCCGATTATGCACATCCTCTGTTGCCTTGCCTTTCCCCAATAGCAGTTGCGATACGGCCTCCAGGCTAAAACTATCAAATTGATAAGTCGCGGTTTTTAATGCATCGATACCATCGATAATAACCCGGCCGCTAATATTAACGAATCCCTGATCCACCTCACCGGCTCTATCCCGCCAGCTGATTTTTTGCCTTCCACGCCCGATAGTTAACGAAATACCATGCAATTCAGCTCGGCGAATTAATAATCGAAAATCGAAATTAACAACGCTCCAGCCAATAATAATATCCGGATCAAACTGATTAATCTCCGCGATGAAATGCCGCAGTAATGCCTTTTCGTTAGATACCCAGTGAATCCAACTCTCAGCGGTCTGTTCTTTTTTGCCAACCATAATGACACGCTTGTAGTCGCCACTGCTCATACCAATAGAATAGAGCACCCCTTCACGGCTACACTCGACATCCAATGACAGGCTTTTTAGTGTGGGAATATATGTCGAAGGCCGCATACTGATATGCTGGTAGCGTTTGTATTCACTACCGTAATTGGACACAGGCAACGCCTGCCCGACGTACTCTGCACTACCGTATACAAACCGCTCCATAAGAAAGCGATCTGTCAGGCGTATATCGGCTTCAAATACCTCTAACCCGGCCTCATCGAGCACATCTTTTGCTTTATAAGCGTCTGTAGAAGAAACAAAATATAACGCAGCAACCGACCGTTGCTCAAAGGTCTTAAGTTCAAGCTCCCTGCTTTCAAAGGGGATATCCGCATCCGAAAGGAAATTTTTAGCCAACTCCAGATCAGATTGACAAATAAAAAATAGATCCCGCTGCGCAGGCGTTAACAAACACACAGGCCCTTCTGCACTGGAAAGCCAGTATTCAATATGAGTTTGCCCTAAAATTTCTTTGCGACCGCGCGTGAGTATAAAACCTTCACTACTCATTCAAGTTTCCGGACTTGGTTTACCGAAGAATGTACGGCAAGAATATACTAC
The DNA here is from genome assembly GCF_032773895.1 of Teredinibacter sp. KSP-S5-2. Classification (NCBI taxonomy): domain Bacteria; kingdom Pseudomonadati; phylum Pseudomonadota; class Gammaproteobacteria; order Cellvibrionales; family Cellvibrionaceae; genus Teredinibacter; species Teredinibacter sp. KSP-S5-2. Next base: position 4,316,266 of record NZ_CP120416.1, read on the forward strand.
AAACGCGGGCGGTCAATAGTCATATAAGACCTCGAAGACTATCGAGGTTTGCTGCTGCAAGCGGGTGGATTAATCTACTGCGACTTAACCGCCAGGTCATAGAAAAGAATGGTTTCAAAATGGCTCATTGACGGATCCAGATCCGGGCAATGCAAGTACAGGGTAAGCTCCCAATACCCGTCACGGTTTTCCAGTACAGCATTGTCGATTATTTCCTGAAAAAAAGTGTCCGTAGAAACGTGTGTAATTCCCGACAAAGGTTGCACGGTAACACTGGCATGTAATGCTCCCTGCTCAGGCTCAGCGGCGTAAATTAAAGCTTTGTTCACGTTTGTGATCGCAGTACTAAAAAGCGGTTTGAGAATACGAAACCGACCTGTTGACGATGAAGAATCGATCATATCGGTCAATGTCGCAGTCCAATAACCATTTCGCTCATTTCGATACCACATTACTCGGGTAGCTTTAAGCCCATCCAACATCAAAAGTGAACCAGGCTTATTCTTCGCCTTTTTGACAAAACCGGCCGTTGTCTCCGGAATAGAATCCAAATGATAAGCAAAAAACAGGTGACGCTTCTGGAAGCTGGAAAAGTGGTCTTTACTGCGCGCGGTAACAAAATGTTCCCCAGGCGGCACCAAATACGCCTCACCAGGAGAAAAAGACACATCCAATTCCTCAAGTTTATCAAAATTCAATACCGCATTTTGTTGACGTTGCAGGTTATTTTCCAGAGGAATACGCATGAGTACAGGTTCACGGTTGTTTACATCAAACTTGTAATAGTTTAAGTCTCCAACACCATATTGATTAGCATCCTTCGCGTAGTAAATATTTTCTTTGCTACTGTACTCCAGCTTCTTTGCTCCGATTCGACCCAGCAATGCTTCTTTTCCGTAAGCATCCACTATCGCCAGGGCAAATACAATAATCGAAAGACCAATCAGCAACAGATTGGTCATCAAGGGCAAACCAGTTAAAGTCAATGAACGACTGCTTTCTCCTTGCAACGAATGCGCCTCGATTGACATATTGGACGCAAAGTAAATGATGGAGTAAATTGCGCTGATCACACCCGCAAGAACCACAAAAAAGAAAAAGTATTGATCATCCTGATGATGATTAGACAAATAGTGCCCGAGATAAAAGGCACAATAAAAAATAACAAGACCGCCAAGAAACGTTTTTCCTCGAATTATTTCCCTGTGGCTCCAGTCCATTTTATTCGAAGCATGAAATATCAAAGGCACAATAAGCCATAACAACAGCAGACCCGTAATGGAATAGGCAACCGCATAATGCTCAACATCCCTGGCAAGTAACACACTGGCCAAAACCAATACCAGCAATATTGTTTTATAGGGTGTATTGTGCAAAACATACTTGTACCACGATGAACAGCTCAGCAAAGCATGCCTGACGAATGTCGTTTTGGATATCGATTTTCCCCAACTCAATCCGACAACCACAATCAAAAAGGAGACTAGCCCTACACACATCAAATAAAGCGGTCCACTCACGTCCGTATTGGCAATAAAAATATTTTTAACCAGAAGCGATAAAAAAGCTCCGGTCGTGGCTAACCAGCCCAGCGCAGCAGACAAACCGATAAGACGCCCCTGATTAGACCAGTCCAATAAACTTAACCTGGCCCCCATTAAGCGGCGCTTATGCCATCGCAAGCGGGCTTTTCGCCTGACTACGCGACGAACACAACTTAAGTCGATATTACACGCTTGAAATACAGCGATAATATCCAGAGCTCGCTCTTCACGAGTGGACGAGTTTAGAATATTTTTCGGACGGTATGCCAACCAACGATAAAACAGATCAAACGTACGCGTGCTAAAAGGCAATAAGCCAAAGCGCACTTTTTGCGTATCCTGTTTAATTTTTTCTATGTGGATATTCCGATAATATTTCGCCAAACCATAAGCACATAATATCCGCACCTTGGGGTACGCGTCCGACATGGCACAACGATATAAAAGATCACCAATTTCACGCTGGCGAAACTTAAATGCATCCAACCGACTCAGGCCATATGCCGCGCCCAGGCGTAAACGCATATCATCGGAATGAATAAACTGCTCAATAGTCCGGTAGGTTTTATCCAGACCATAATATTTCGCTATATACTTCAACGCCTGACTCTTGCGATATAAAGCGCTTTCCAATAAAAAACGGATCGAAATCTCTTGCAGAGGCAATATATCCAAAAAAACCAGAATCGACTTTTCTAATTGATTTCTGGTCAAATAAATAGATGTATTTTTCTGCCAGGAATCCGGCTTGCCCGCTGGATGAGTCAGATTCTCAGCATAGAGGTAAGCTCTGACATCGGAGTGTTTTTCCAGAAGATTCAATAACGCATCAGCCAACTCGCCATTCGCCAGCTGAAAATGGGTTAATTTATCACGGGTTAAAAAGGAAGGTGCTCTACGAATTAGCCCCACCTTACCCAAATATTTAAGCGCCAGAACTTTTTCCTTTTCTGTTGCCTTATTGCATATCTTAGTCAGGTTAGGCAAACCACCTTGACGCTTTGCCACTTTTCTTAACGCTATATCAGCGAGCACCGCCAATGTAACTATTTTTTGGCGGCGCTTAAACCGGGACGAAATATCCTCAAGAACGCGCCGCATTTTTCGTTTAATCGCGGCACGTTTATCCGGCCCTTTGTCAATGGCAACCGATTGAGAGCGTACTGGATGCAACGTAGAAGTCGTCATGTCGAGCTCTTAATGTCAGATCGGGGCGTCATTGCGAAGCATTCCTTAAAATGAATACTGGACACGGAAGGTATAAGCAGAGCCATCGTCATATTCGCCGATTAATTCTTCAGCCCCAGGCCCTTCAACTTCAGACTCAATGTAATTCAGCATAAACTTGAGCTTTTTACTGTAATGATAATTCGCTCCGATTGTATTGGCTGTCACCTTGGTACCCTGCGTCTCACTTGTTGCATCAAATTCGCTGGCACGCAGTAGAACTTCCCAGGCACCGTATTTCGATTTGGGCTTAGGTGCAGTCACAATAGCGGAATTCGGTTTATATGAAGCTTTTTCTCCCGTTAAAAAATACCCCAAACCAACATAACCACCTTCATAAACGTTATCGTTTATCGGGTCTACGGCCGTCACATCCCGTTCAGCATATTCAGCCTGCATATAAACCGGCCCTATTCCCGCGGCTATTTCATACCCCGTCTGCACCAGCTTATTAATTTCAAAACGGCTACCACCAGCGGCATAATCAACCAATCGAACATTGGTATCTCTCACCTCTGCCCTGTCGCGTAAATACATACGCATTCCATCGTCGTATTCACGATGGGAGTTCCACACACCAAAATGAAGATATTGACCATTTTTGCTTAACGGCGCCCAGGTAAATCTGGAGGTATATGCCGTTACCATTTTATCGCTGTCTTTTTCGTTACCAGTGGAACCGAAACCACGCCCTTTATAGGCGCCCAGCGCATAACGCAAACCGGTCGGTTTTATGTACTGATTAATTCCCACCCCCCAATTAAAATAGGGCGACATAACGTTGGCCATCATAGAGCGCGAAATGGTATTAATACTCGAACTGGAGGACAGGGCTTCCAAACTAATGTCTTCGCGAATTTTACCAATATCGATATTCGGCCCATTTTTGAAACCGCTATAGCGAAGCCGGGCCATAATCAACTCGGACTGAAAATCCTCATCATTGGAAAAATCCAATAAGACATAATATTTCCAATCTTTATGCTTATCGCCAATACCAACCCTAAGCCTTCTTAAAAAAGTATCGTGAATCTGTTCACCTTCACCACTGGCATTGTAAGCACCATCAAAGACATCCACATCCTGCTGAAATAAACCGTGGACCTTGGGCAGCTTCTTATAATCTTTATTGGTTTTGGTTTCCTGTTTATTCACCTTCTTTTTCAGCTTCTTAAGGTCCTTCTTTAGTTTTTCGATTTCCTTTTGCATCTGCTTGCTCGAAGCATCCGGGTACACATTTGAACATGTCACAACCAACACACAGCCGAGACAAAGTCGCAACAACCATTTACAGGTTAGAAAATTTACTCGAGACATTTTTATTCCATTTTTTTTGGTATAAGTTCGCATTTCTAAAAAAACACGTCCAGGGAGTATTCAATAACAAATAACTGCCAACACCGGCGAAAGCCACTATTCACTGCAATAGGGCTCGCCAATCAACTACAAATGCAAAAAAGATAAAAAGGACAGGTGATTTTTTATTTTTTGTATTACGCCAGAATCATACCGCATCAACTAATTTCCAGTGGACACCCCAAAACAAATTAATGTGACATTTGGATTACAGAACACGCGATGGTTATCACAAATACAATATTTTTTAAAAAATGGATTTTTTTTATGCTAGCCTCCGTCTCGCTATTTGCTGGCAAAATAAAATTTTAAATAACCTACAGAAAAGATAAGCATTCTCACTCTAAAAGCACACCAAGGACTTGATACATTGCGCGCATATCTTCCTCTCATATTCATACTGTTGTTTACCTTCTCGCCTTTTTATAACAACGCATATGCCTATGAGACAGATCAGTATTCCACACTGTTCTATGAGCTGGACGACTCAACGGAGTCAATGGATAAAATTGTTAACGACGCCATCGAACATGTGGTTCGAAACTGGAACAAAGAGCGCAACGATTATTCTCTACTCAGTCGTATCGCCGGTTTTTTTCATTCTCGCCAATTGGAAAAATGGGTGAATGAATCGCCGATAGTAGAATCGAGAAATGTGAAATCCGACAGTATTTTTAAAACTACCGGCTGGAAACACTCTTTTATTATTCGCTGGAAAGGCCTTGCCGCCAGTTTTAGCCTCAATAACGTACAAATGGGCACCGATAAACTCAGCCACTTTTTTGGCGTTGGCTGGATTTATTGGAAAGTTAGCGAAAGGGAACACCAAGGTAAGCCGGAAGGCGAACGCAGAAGAGCCGCTATTGAAGAGGGCATTTTTACAGAACAGACGTATTGGGGCCGCTCATCCACCAACATCTATTCCAACGCAGACCTTGTCGCCAACTGGGAGGGCTATCTATTTTATCGTAGCGTGCTGGAAGACAATATTGTTCCCGGTAAAAAAGCGATTATTCGCTGGGATGGCGACACGCCCATTATTCAACGAAAGTTTACATTTAGAGACCATGCCAATGATTTCTGGAGCGAAGCGCTCCTACCCAACGACTTCGACCCATCATTGGCTGCCAGTGTAACCAATGTATTAATGACTTATTGTGAAAAACCTGAGTACCTAAAGCAGCCGGATCGCTGGGTATCGACGCAGCACGATATCTATTGGAAACGCTATCTTATGCTGGGCTTAAAACCTGACGCACTGAAATTCAGGCTGGATGCTGTCTGCGCCCAGTATCAGGAAATGACCACAAAGGAAAAACAAGCTTTTAAAGCGGAACAGCAAAAACGCGAACAAGCATTTAAGGAAGACACATCTGACGGCGATTTCCGATTATTGGATTTTATTCCATTTGTGAAACAGAAAATTGGTCGAATGGACTCACCCGTACCAACCTGTAACAGCGACATTAAAAAAGCCAAAAATGAATTTCACCTTTCCCAGGAGTCCTTCCAGGCGCATAGCAACCAGGCACTGACTCTGGTAACCCAATACGGGCAGACCATACTCACCGCAAAGGAAAACGACGATACATTAGCGGCAAATTTTTATAAGCAAGTATTTGGCAAATACAAACACAGCAAAATTAAAACCAAAAACCTGGATAACCTCACCTTACGCAGGCTCACCAAATACCGTAAATTCTCGACAGAAAAGGTAAAAACCATCGCCGAATATTCCAATTACGGCGAAGACCAAGTCAAAATCTGCCTGATCCATCCCATCCCATTTCAACAGTCCTCCCGTCCGGTCCGCTACGACTTTATTAAGAGCAGCAACTACTACTGCGCGTATATTGACAGGGCAAGGAAAACCGTTGAGACCACATATTTCTGGCGGGCCTATGACAAAGAGAAGAAACTGCGCTCTTCACTGGAAGGCTATTACGACTTTCTCGACGAGGAGGCTTATATCTATCGAATGATCCCGAAACACTGTAAATGGTACTAAGCACCGCCCCCTTACAAACCCCATCCTTTTTAGCATTCACTCAGGATTCCGGAGTAGAGTGCCTTGCTGTTTTCATCTATTACGCCCAGTGTAAGCAAGCGCTTACTTTCTTATAATTGCTTGACACTAGGGCATATTATGCTCCGGTATCGCCATTCCACCAAAACCGACTATATATTATGTATCCAACAATGTTTAACCACTTATCGCAAAAAAGCGTTAGCTAGCTTGCCATTTCCTAATCGGTCGATTAAATTAATCTAACGATTAACTAATTAGAGCCGATCATGTCTAATCCCATCTCCTCCCGAGGCCGCCCCAAAGACACTGAACGCGAAGAGAAAGCCAGGCAGTCCCTGCTCAACGTCACTCAGGAACTCCTCAAACATAAACCCTATTCCGAGATATCGATTCGGGAAATCGCTGGTAAAGCGGAACTGAATTCCGCGATGATCAGTTATTACTTTGGTGGTAAGGAAGGCTTGTTTTTTCATCTTATTGAACGGGGAATTGGCGATGAAGCCTTCGGCAAGCTGGATTCGTTTACCACTGACGACACTGTACCCGCCATCGAAAAACTGTACTTCCTGATTGAAACCTTCGTTGGCTTACACCAAAACCACCCCTGGCTTTCCCGGTTAGTCATCGACCAGATCATCCTGAAAAAAGGCAAGTTACGGGATTTGTTTATTAAAAATATTGTAGAGCGTAACAATAAACTGGTTATTCATATTATTGATGAACTCAAAGCATCCGGTTTTTTCCGTGAAGACTTAAGTACTGAGTACGCACGCACATCACTTATCAGCTTGATGGCCTTTCCGTTTATCGCCGCCCCGATGCTAAAGGAAGCTGTTGGTGTAGACCCCTATAAAGAGGAGCGCAAACAATGGGCCCAACACACCTTCAAGCTATTTATTCAAGGTTGTCAAAATTCATCAGGAGGTATCCTGTGAAAGATTTCTTCAGACACCGGTATAGCCTGCCTATTATTGTTATTAGTGCCCTACTATTGGTGATTATTGCGGTAAAGCTCAAACCCGACCTGAAACACAATCCCGACCAAATGCCCGCCCGCCTGGTTGAATTTATTTACGCACAACATATTCCACACAGGGCAAAAGCCACCGCTTATGGTGAAGTAAAACCAACCACCTTGCTGCAAGCCAATGCGGAAGTATCCGGCAAAATTGTGTACCTGCACCCCCAGTTAAAAGCCGGGTCGGTTTTACCGAAAGACACACTGGTGTTAAAAATCGACCAGACAAATTATCAGTTGGCGCTGGCACAAGCCAAAGCCGACCTCGCAGCCAACAAAGCGGCGTTAAGCGAGCTGGAAATTCAACAGCAAAACACCACCACATCCCTGAAAATTGCGCAACGCCGTCTAAACCTGGGCGAAAAGGAACTCAAGCGTAAAAAGAACCTGTTAACACAAGGCTCCATCTCTCAATCCAGTGTGGATAACGAAGAAAAAAATCTATTGGGTTTACGACAAGAAGTGCAAAACCTCAAGACCCAACTTGCGGTGCTACCAGCAAAACAGGAAGTGGCTCTGGCTAAAATTGCGGCCAGCCAAGCACAGATTCGCGAACGGCAACAAAATATTTTACGCACCGAACAGCGCCTGCCATTCGATTCCCGAATAGGGAAAGTTTTGGTTGAGGAGGAAGAATACGTTTCACCCGGTACACCATTATTCCAAGCCTCGGATATGGCGCAGGTGGAAATTAACGCGCAATTACCGCTATTACATGCTCGACCACTTATCCTTGGCATTGACCAAATTAAACACGCCTGGGATGACGCCAGACAATCGCAATCCTTTATCGACAATATTCATCTGGAGGCAAAAGTCACCATGGTCGGCGGCCCACCTGAAGCGCACTGGCCGGCCAGATTGGTGCGCGTAGGTGAATCACTCGACCCTATTAGTCGAACCGTTTCATTTGTGGTCGCGGTCGACAAGCCTTATGAGAAAATTATTCCCGGTAAACGCCCGCCTTTGCTTTCGGGCATTTACACACAGGTTGAATTATTGGCTCAACCTCAACTCAGACTGGTTATTCCACGTAAGGCAATACATCAAAATAAAGTGTATTTGGTGAACGCAGAAAATGAACTGGAAATTCGCCCTGTCACACTGGCATTTACTCAAGGAGAGTTAGCCATTATTGAACATGGGCTAACAGAAAATGAAAAAGTCATTATCAATGACTTAATTCCCGCTGTCGCCAACATTCCCCTTAAACCAATTCATAAACAAGACTATCAGAACAGCATCCAACAACAGGCGGCAACCGGGGAGACAACGAAATGATTCGGTTTTTTGTCCACCATCCGACTGCAGCAAATATTCTGATGGTTATTTTCCTGGTTTCCGGGTTGGCCACTCTGCCTTCCATGATGCGGGAAACTTTTCCGGAAATTAAGAAGTTCGAAGTCAGTGTTTCAGTTTTATACCCATCAGCATCAGCAAAAGACATTGAAGAAAGTATTTGCCAGCCACTTGAGGAAGCTACTGACGGCATTAGTTTTACCGATGAAAAACGCTGCGAAGCCAAAGACAACATCGGCATCATGACCCTCAAAATGCAGGAATCAGGTGATATGTCTCAGTTTATTGACGACATAAAAACCGCAGTGGATGGCATAGACAGCTTTCCCGACAACACCGAAACACCCATTATTAAAGAACTAGGACGCACGGACCCAGTAGTCGCCATTGCCATCGCCGCAGATATCCCCAAACCCGAATTAAAAAAGTTGGCGGAAGACCTAAAACAAAAATTACAGCAACTTCCCCATATCGCGATTGTAAATATTGAAGGTTTTTCCGAACATCAGCTGATTATCGAGGTTCCGCAACACAACCTTTTGCAATACGGTTTGAGCATTAATGATATCGCCACAGCAATACGTGCACAGGCAACCGACCTACCTTCTGGAGATATCGAATCGGAGAACGGTATTCATCAAATCCGATTTATGGAAAAACGCCGCACGCCGGAACAATTGGCTTCCCTACGAGTAATTTCCAGTCAGAACGGTGGCGAAATTCGCTTGGCCGATATCGCTACTATTTCTGACAGTTTTGAACACCTGGAAGACAAAATCACATTTAACGGCAAGCCCGCTGCAATTTTACAAATACAGAAAAACAAACACGACGATAGCTTAACTCTGCTAGAGGAAATTAAAACCTTTATTTCCGAACAAAACAAAACCCTTCCCGAAGGTATTTCACTACACCTGACTCGCGATATGACTTCGATTGTAGAGGACAGGTTAAAGCTGATCGTCAAAAACGGCTGGCAGGGTATTATTTTGGTCAGCCTGGCGTTGTATTTATTTTTTTCCTGGCGTTACACATTTTGGGTAGCGTTGGGTTTACCCGTTTCGTTTCTGGGAAGCTTTGCGCTGATTACCGCCTTTGGTATCTCAATCAACATGATCAGCCTGGTTGGCCTGCTCATCTCCATTGGTATTTTAATGGACGACGCCATTGTCATTTCCGAGAGCATCGCCACCGAATACGCCAAAGGAAAATCACCCGCTGATGCCGCAATAGACGGTACTACTCGCGTTGCCCGTGGCGTTTTATCTTCGTTTGCCACAACCGTATTTATTTTTAGCGGCCTGGCGTTTTTGCAAGGGGATATCGGTCAGGTGCTTAAGGTGATGCCCGTTGTACTGATATCGGTGTTAAGTGTCAGCCTGGTCGAAGCCTTCTGTATATTGCCTCATCATTTAATGCACTCGCTGCACCACAATCAAAAAGAACCCTTCAAATGGAAACAGAAATTTACTGATCTATTCGAAAAAACTCGCCATAAAGTTGGCCGGCTGGCGGATATGTCCGTCCGCTATCGTTATGGTGCAGTGGGCTTAACCATTGCACTTTTACTTTTTTCCATCAGTATGTTAGCTACGGGTGTACTTAAATTTAAAGCTTTCCCAGACTTGGACGGCGATGTAGTACAGGCAAGAATTTTACTCCCCCAGGGCACACCACTGTCCAGAACCGAAGCCGTAGTAAACAAAGTCATACACGGCCTCCAACAGGTTGATCAACAACTGGAAGAAGTTGAGGGGCAACGGTTATTAAAAAATATTACCGTGTCATACAACCAAAATCAGGATGCATTCGAAACCGGCACACATATCGCCACCATCAGTGTCGATTTACTCTCAGCGGACCAACGTCAAACCACCATGGACACACTAACCCGTTTATGGCGGGCGGAAGTTGGTGACGTTGCCGACGTGATCAATATTCAATATAAACAACCCACCATGGGACCCGCTGGCCGGGCGATAGAAATTCGTTTACAGGGGAACGATCTTGAACAGCTTTCCAGTGCTTCTTACGAATTGCAAAACTGGTTACGTGGTTATAACGGCGTAGTGGATGTGATGGATGATTTACGCCAGGGTAAACCGCAATTAAATATTTCCCTGCTTCCGGGAAATCTGGTTCATAACTTGCCGGCAGAGTCCATCGCCAAACAATTACGCGCGGCATATCAGGGGGTAAAAATTGACGATATTCAATATGAGGGAGAGGATTACGAACTGCAAGTCAAACTGGATTTAGCCTCCCGTGACAGTCTGGCGGATTTTGAAAATATGCGTATTTATTCAACCAAAGGTGAAACGCCCATTCCGTTAAGAGCAGTGGCTGAGATTACCGAGGACAGATCTTACGCGCGTATTCATCGCATTGACAATATGCGCGCTGTCACCGTGTACGGTGATGTCGATGCGGATATTGCAAACACGAATCAGGTATTACTCAATACTCAAAAAGAATTTTTTCCGCAACTTAAAAATAAATACCCGGATGTAAAGATTACTCTGGAAGGTGAAGTAAAAAATGCTGCCGTTACCGGAGGTTCTTTAAGAAAAGGGTTTTTACTCGGCGCTATCGGTATTTTCCTTTTGCTTAGTTTGCAGTTTCGCAATTATCTGGAACCCATTATTGTCATGCTCGCTATTCCACTGGCATTTATTGGGGTGATATGGGGGCACATTATTATGGGCCTGGATTTAACCATGCCCAGCGTCATGGGCTTTGTCTCGCTCGCCGGCATTGTGGTGAACGACTCCATATTGTTAGTGGAGTCCGTTAAACAACGTGCCGCCGAAGGGTTTAGCGTTCATGATGCTGCCAGCCAGGCATCCCGCGATCGTTTTAGAGCAATATTCTTGACCTCATTTACTACCATCGCCGGCATCGCACCATTGCTTCTGGAAAGCAGTTTGCAAGCTCAGGTGTTAATTCCTCTGGTGACCAGCATTGGCTTCGGGCTTATCGCTTCCACCTTGCTGGTACTGGTTGTCCTACCAGCGATGTATTCCATTCTGGAAGATTTTGGCTTTACGGAAAACTAGAAAGCCACACGCTTGAATGAGCATATGGCTTGAGTTGGCAAAAAAAATTACTCGCTGAGTCCGTTCAGGATTAGTCGCTCAGTGTTTTGTACACTAAGACCCGCGTAATCGGTGATGTTGGCGACCAAACGGTCCCGACTAACCGAATGCGCATAGCCCACAGCAACCACATCACATCCAGCAGAAAGCGCTGACTCAATACCTGCATCGGAATCTTCAAAAACCAGAACCTCTTGCGCATCCACACCCAACTGCTCACAGGCTAACAAATACGGTTCAGGGTGGGGTTTGCCTCGGCTCACCATTTCCGCAGTCACCAGCACTCGAGGCACAGGCAAGTTGCCTTTCATTAGCCGGGGGAATGCAATATCGTAAGGGCCGGAGGTCGCTATGCCCCATTGACCGCCCGCCAGCGAATGTACAAATGCCTCGGCACCCACTAACGGTTCAACAAAATCCAGGTATTCATTTTCCAGCGCCTCAATATGCTTAACTTCTTGCTCAACATGGAGATGAGGGGCAAATTCGGCAACAAAATCCTCTGTTCGCGTTCCCTGACACACTTGCAAAGCACGCTCAAGATCCAAGTCGTGTCGCTGACACCAGGCAGTCATCGCCGCGCTTATCGCCCGCGACGAATCCACCAAAGTGCCATCAAGATCAAAAATAAATGCCTGATACATCAACAACTCCCAGCTTGTGTCACTTCAATCCAGAATAGAGAGAATCAGTGACGATAAGTGGTACTATTCAATGATAAACCATAACTTCCGTGGCGGCTTAATCGCAACCGGGGAAGCATCAGTAAAAAACGGCTTTGATTTCTAGTTTACGCCCCAATAAAAAACATTGATGAATACCGGTAGCGACCTATGACAATAAACGACTTAGTAGCAGCACTTTTCCTGCTCTTGCTTGGCTACCTGTTTTGGCAACACATAAATGCCGGCAGGCTAGCGCGAAAATCAGCAATGCTGCATTGTGAAAAATCCGGCGTCCAGTTACTCGATCAGAATGTCACACTACAACGCCTGAGACTGCGCCGTTCCGGCCATTCTTTATTTACAGTAGAACGAGTCTATAACTTTGAATTCTCGTCTGTAGGCGATTACAGATACAAAGGGTCGATACGTTTACGCGGCCAACATGTACAAGCGATTGAACTCGCGCCATTCAAGACCGAATACATGCATTAATTCGATAACCGTTTTACAGAATTACCAACCATTTGATGAGGTGAATAACAAAGAAAAGTGCTTGGGTTAACGGCACAGTACTCAACAGAAGTGCCAATACCGATAACCCCAAGAAGTAATAGCCCGTTGAGAAATTACCAGGGCAGGCTTTCTCCATTGGAATGCCAGAAACCACCAGAGGTCTCCAGGGTTAATTCTTCGATACGCTGAACCAAACCTTTGGCCGCAGTATTGGCACTAATATCACCCGCATGGTTAACCATATCCGTTTGCACAAAGCCGGGGTGCAACAAGGCTACAGCAATTTCTTTTGGTGCCAAATCTTTAGCCAGAGAAACGCCAGCCATATTCAGTGCTGTCTTGGACATACGATACCCGTAGTAACCGCCACTGCCATTATCGGCAATCGACCCCATACGGCTGGTGATCATAGCCACTTTTGAGCCCGCAGATAAATTGGCCATCAACGCTTCAGTAACCAGAATTGGCGCAATAGCATTGACCATGAATTGTTTCTCAATTGCCTCTACATCAATTGCACCCAGTGATTCGTTGGACAAAATACCCGCATTGTTAATCAAAATATCAATGTTTTTATCCCCGACCGCAGATTTTAAGCGGGCAAGATCTTCCGCCACAGAAACATCCACGCCGTCAATAATGGTCACACCCGACAGAGCGCTTAACTGTTCTGACGGTGTACGACACACGGCCAAAACCTCATCACCATTGTTCACATAGTGCTCACATAGAGCAAAACCGATACCTCTGTTGGCACCCGTAATTAATACAGTTCTAGACATAACATACCCTTAGCAATAAAACAGGAAACACGACGTAATGGATTCTATATTAAGGCGGATTACAGAAACTCAATGTTTAAATTAGCCCCAAAAGTAGAAGTATAAAAAACCTGTCGCGCAAATACCGATGCAAGAACAATTATCCTCTTCGAACACACTTTAACCTTGCAGTTTTTTTGTCACTGAATAAAAGCATTCAGTTTTCGTTAAGCCAGAGCGTTGTAATCTGGTCACCAATGATTAAAAACAACCAGATAGTTGCTGGAGTGAACCATGAACTCGCTACCCATGCCCGAAGTAAAAGAAATCAGCCGTTTCGATCTTTTTATGTTTTACCTCTTGAACAACCCCAAAATGCTCCTTCAGCTCATTAAATGAGCAAGCGTAATTGAGGCTATCAGAAAAGGAATTAATGCAATGTCGGGTAGCCTCTTAATGGGTCAAGAATGGACTCTTGGCCATTTATTTTCACCTCTAACGCAAGCGCCAGTAGCAAGCCCAACTCACCACTTGGCATTCCTTTCTTAGACAACCAAAGCAAGTACTCTTCAGGCAGGTCAATTAAAACCCGGCCAGCATACTTACCAAACGGCATTTTCATATTGGCCAGTTTTATTAAATGCTGTTTCTCAATGATAGCGGTAGCCCTATATTACGGTGTGATGATTCATTTATGACAGAGATGCCAGTAACGCGCCTAGGTTAGCATAATTCGTTCATCTGACCAGCTAGAAGATAAAGGATACAAGAATTATTCGAGAACAACTTCCCATAGAATACAAGTAATGGAAACGTGCAGAATTTTACCCGGAATGTTGATTTATTAATTTCAGTTTTTGTGCACGACTTAAAGATTTAATCTGAATCTCTTTTTTTGTCGCTTCTGACCGGTTATCACACGCTTCCTGAAAAACAATACGAACCGGTTTGGCGGTGCGAAAGTATTTAGCCCCCTTGGCCCCGGAATTCCCCGCAAACACATCTTGGTGCTCAGAAAACCGGCGCGCAACATCTTTAGTAATCCCCGTATATAACCGGTGATTATCTGTTTCAATAATATACACATACCACAAGCCTGAATCACTCACTGCTTTACCACTAGCTAACCACAAATGTCAAACATAGTGCTTTATGCTCGCACCGAGTTCAAGGCAAACTCAAATGTTGTGCCTTGCTCAATTTTACTTTGCACACTGATCACAGACTCATGCAGTTCCAGAATTTTTTTGGTTATCGCCAGGCCCAAACCACCATGTGAAGTGTTCTCTCTCACACTATTACCAGCCTTGAAATGCGGATCAAAAACATGCGGTAAATCTTCTTCTGGAATACCAATACCAGTATCGCATACCCGAATCACCACCTTACTCTGACTCTGATGTACTTCAACAGTGATTTTTCCGCCTTCCGGCGTATGGCGCAACGCATTTTCAATCAGGTTAGTAAAAACACGCTCCAGCTTTTCGATATCGGCACTGACTAAAATACTGCTGTCTTTTGGTTCTACCGCCAGCTCAATATTCTTTTTCTCAGCCACAATAGTAAATTTTTGCAGAACGTCCTGAATTAATTCTGCGATGGGAAAACTTTCCTTATTCACCGACACGTTAGCGCCATCCAGGTGAGCCAATTCGAATAACTGTTCTATAAGCACCGCAATTTTCTGTGCGCTTTTTCGGGCGGTGGAAATATACTGTTCGCTTTTTTCTTTGGTCAGACTTTCCTGTTGAATTTCCCAGGTTTCCAAATAGCCCAGCAGCGCTGCCAGGGGTGTACGCAGATCATGGGAAACATGGGAAAGCAATTCTTTTCGCAGATCATCAATGGTGACAATATTCTGGTACTGTAGCTGCAATTTCTCCAGAGCCTTCATCAAGGTAAAACCCAGCAACTGAATATCATTTGAACTATTGCCATCCCAGCAATCAAGATTCTGCTCGATTTTTTCCCGCACTTCGTCACTGGTTTCAAAACCCAACTCACGAATTTCCTGAATTTGCCCCATAAGGCGGGAGAGTGGTCGGGTAACCAAACGAATAACAACAATCAACACCAAAATTGCCAAGGCTCCGCCACCAATAGACAACCACATTCCCGACTGGAGAATTTGGCTTCCCCATAACTGTTCTTCCAACTCCGCCCGAATTTCACTACCAATAACCACATAAAGGTAACCATAGGTTTGCCCCATTTGAATAATTGGCGCAACGGAAAAAATCTTTTTCACATTCTGGTATTTTGGGTCTTCGCCAAAAATTAAACCTTGATTGCCTTTGGTTGTAATAAATTCTTTTATGGGCTTCAGGTCAACAGTTTTACGCACAACATGATTGGTTTTTTCGCTGTGCGCGACGATGTTTCCGTCCTTGTCGACCAAATAAAATTCAAAGTTCGGCCCTAAAATCATTAAATTTTCAAACGTCGCCTTGGCAGCGGCGAAGTTAGGCTTGCCATTTTCATACAGCAAATAACTATTCACCACATGCTGGGCCAGCTCCCGGTGAATTCGTTGCGTCACTTCCTGTTCGTAATTTTTCGATGAATTAACTACCAGCAGTGTAGAGAACACGCCAAAGATGGTGAACACGCCCACCAGGATAAGAAGAATACGGCCAAACAGCGTCTGTAAAAAACTAGCTATCATAAAACTTGTACCCTACCCCCCAAACGGTTAATACAAATTTGGGCTTGGTCGAATCCTCTTCCAGTTTTGAACGAAGCCGATTGATATGAGAATTAACAGTGTGTTCGTAACCATCGTGCTGGTATCCCCATACCGCATTAAGCAACTGCTCACGGGTATAAACCGTACCGGGATGTCGTGCCATATAGAGTAATAAATCAAACTCTTTGGCCGTGACATTAATATTCATATCGTTACGTAATATTTTTCGTTTTTGAATATCAATAGTCAGATCATCAAACCGTAGTAAATCTTCGGTGTGATTATTTGTTTGCGTATTTTCGTGAAAAGCCACACGACGCAGTAGCGCTTTGATCCTAGCCTGGAGCTCGCGAACGCTGAAAGGTTTGGTTAGATAATCATCCGCACCGACCTCTAAACCAACAACACGATCCGCTTCGGATTTTTTCGCTGTCAGCATAAGTATGGGCGTGTAATTTGCCTCCTGCCGCAATTTTTGGCAGACCTCCAAGCCTTCCATACCCGGCAGCATAATATCCAGAATAATTGCATCATATTGATTTTTTTGCGCTTCCAGATACCCCTGCAAACCATCACGACAATGTACTGTTTGTAAATTTAAGGACTCCAGGTTCACTGCAATGAGTGAACCTATGTCCTCTTGGTCTTCGACGATTAATACTTTCGCGGTCATAATTTCTATTTCAACAGAGCGACAAACTGCCCTTAATCATGATTGTTTATTCCATTCTCGCAACATCAATTTTTAACGCGCCCTGATCAAAACGGTGGGATGAATCTAACGCGGATTGCGCATAGCCATCATCCTGAGAAACCACACCCGGATGCATGGTGACCTGATTTGCCACATCATCGCGAATGCGATTTAAACCCTCGCCGCCACCCGCTGGACCGGGAATGGTTTCAGCCGTTTCCGTATTGCGCTCCGTACCGGCGTCGTAAATGGGGGCAATATAGCTAAATTGCTCGCCAACTCGCAAATGTGACAGAGCAAGTGTATTCGCTCCGGCAAAAGCGTCATTGGTATTGACTAGCATTGACACCAACGTCAGCGATAAATCCTCTTGCCACAAGCCCGAAATATTCAATACCAATGAATCACCAGGAGCCAATACCGCTTCCGAAGATTTTGCAGATATCGCATTTGAGGCTTCAGCAATGACTTCTGTTGGATCACCAGACTCCGCTAAAGTTTCCAAACCATCTGTTGCGGCTTCACCGATGTTCCAGGCCGAATAATCCGCGCCATGTAACAATACAGCGGCCGGCGCAAGTGGCTGATTTTCAGTAAGGTTGGTTAAAGTAATACGGTAAATATTTTTTGCTGCCGCCGTTAACGCAGCGATACGTTCTGCAATGTCATCCAGTAAAATCTGAATTTCCGCAATCTCGGAAGCGACGGTAGCGTCATTTTCCAACGCCTCCAACCGTGTATTAATTGCGGCTAAATTATTTGCTAACGACGTATCTTCCACAGCCAGTTGATCCAGTTGCATTTGTAATTCAGCAACACGGCTCTCCAGACTGCGCACTTCATCGTCGTTGTCGTCACCGCCACATGCAGTAAACGCGAGGGGGATACAAATCAGTAAACAAATTTTTATTAATGTGCCGAGCCCGTTCATAGCCACCTCCTATTTCACAGTCACAATCACTTTGGCCACCGGGTTTAACCAGCGATGAATTCTGGCGTCCACATCGCTCGCTCCACCTGCCGCATCCGTATCCCCAATATTTCCTCGATGAATATGCACGCTATTATTATTTTCTATGGTCGTCACACCGGTTCCATTCATACCACCGTTAGCGCCTGGGTTAGCCGGTATTCCAGGTGTACCCGGTGCGCCACCACCATTAACAATTTCATCGTTTACTTCGGTACCCGCATCATAGGCATTGAGATATAAAGTATAGTCGCCAGGCTGCTCCGGGATTGACCATGCATCTAACCCGACAAAACCATCGTTGGTCGGCAACAGCATTGCCAAAATACTCAAATATTTTTGATCTCCGGTATCAAAACTCATGGTCATGGCTGTACTGCCGGGAGCCAATAAACCCGCAGCGGGGTTTTCCACACTACTGCCCCCCAATGCTGAAACAGCACTCGCCAACCCGGAGATATCGCCCCCTTCTGCCATTGCCTGCAGCTCCGGGCTGGCGGTACTGCCTAACTCGAATAAATGCACATCCCCGTGGGCACTGATTAATAATGGCGTGAAGTAAATACCCTGAGTTAAATTCGTAATGGAAATATCTACCGTTGCCGAATAGCTGTTTACTGAAACCAAGCCAAACAGCGAAGCTGTAATAAATGTTTTGAATGTCATTGCACTACCCTCTTACCGATACAGTTCAGGCAGTCTAAAAAAGAAAAGTCGTGACCACGTCACAAAAAAATCACTTTTTTATCACATATTTTCTGACTAATACGTCCAAGCCAAAATGAGAAAAAAATGGATACAATGCTGCTATATTCGACGTTTGACTTATAGCAGTAGCTTATTTGGCGCATGCATCGCAATGACGTTACGAGTGAAAAAATGCACACTATGCAATCAGCATGTAACAAAGAAGGCTTGATATAGGCTAAGGCAATATAAAAGCCACAAAAGGGATGTTAATCTACGGAAGTTTTTCACAGACACAAACGCTGCTTTGTGAATAAATTGAGCCTGGACCATAGGTCGATATATAAGTACGAATAAAAATCGATTATCACGCATCACTCGATAAAGCATCTGGATAGTTCACAACACCTGTTAATTATCCACAACCCCTCCCAACGGAACCCACTGGAAAACGTGGCAGATTTTTTGTTTTTCATCAGGAACCTTGGCGAGATTTTTCCAAGTCGTAACGCAATAAACACAATAAAAGGATAGCGATTTATGATAAAACAACTGTATCAATTCATGCTGGCTACCGGCGCGCTCACCGCAGTCAATGCTGTGGCAATCGACTGCAGCAGCCGTGACGTTTGGGCAGCAGCACAAGCCTACTCCGGCGGCGCTCAAGTCCAGCATAATAACAATGGCTACACCGCAGCCTACTGGACACAAGGCAATGACCCGGAAGCCAACTCCGGCCCATGGGAAGCCTGGAAATTCGATGGTGCGTGCAACAGTTCTTCCAGCTCGTCTTCATCCAGTTCAAGCAGCAGCTCTTCTTCGAGCAGTTCATCGTCCAGCTCCAGCAGCAGTTCCTCTTCGAGCAGCTCTTCATCCAGTTCCAGTAGCAGCAGTAGCTCTTCTTCCTCCAGCAGCTCGTCATCGTCCAGCGGCGGCTCAACCTGTACTCAATACGTACCAGGAACCAGCTACGCGGTAGGGCAAGTAGTTACCAATGCAGGCGCAAACTACACCTGTGAAATTGCCGGTTGGTGTTCATCCGATGCGGACTGGGCTTACGCTCCAGGCACGGGTTTGTACTGGGATATGGCATGGGATCTTGGCGGCACCTGCAGCAGCTCTTCCAGCTCAAGCAGCAGCTCGTCTTCATCCAGCAGCTCTTCGTCCAGCTCAAGCAGTAGCAGTTCATCTTCGTCCAGCAGTTCTTCATCCAGTTCCAGCAGCAGTAGTTCTTCTTCCTCCAGCTCGTCTTCATCAAGCTCCGGTGGCAGTAGCGTAAAACTGGTTGGCTACTATGAGAACTGGCATTGGCCTCGTCAGGTGATGACTGATATTCCTAACTACAACGTGCTCAACATTGCCTTCCCTAAAACCAATGCTGACGGAAGTTTAAAGCTTACCAATGCGGACTACACGCAAAACAACCCGACCCCGGAAGAAGTCGCAGCAGCAAAAGCCCAGGGTAAAAAAGTCTTGCTATCTATCGGTGGCGCGGCGGATCAGCTATACCTGACCAGCCAGTCTCACGAAGATAACTTTGTTAATTCCTTCATCGCCATTGCAACAGAATATGGCCTGGACGGCATCGATATTGATACCGAAAAAGGTTTGTCGACCAACCCGGACACATTGATCCACGCTGACAACCCGCAATACTCTGCCGATCACCTGGTGCGTGCAATTCGACGAATCAAGGCACACTTTGGCCCAGACTTTTTGCTCACCATGGCTCCAGAAACGGCCCACACCATCGGTGCAAACACACCAACCAACTGGCTTGGCAGCATTAACTGGGGCGTTTATTTGCCACTGATTAATGAGTTGCGCAATGAAATTTCCTGGGTACAAATGCAGTACTACAACACTGGTTCAATGCCCGGCATCGACCGTAACCGTTTCTTCGATTCTGCAACACAAGATGGTTTGGTCGCCTGGACAGAAGCCATGATCGAAG
The DNA here is from genome assembly GCF_032773895.1 of Teredinibacter sp. KSP-S5-2. Lineage (NCBI taxonomy): Bacteria > Pseudomonadati > Pseudomonadota > Gammaproteobacteria > Cellvibrionales > Cellvibrionaceae > Teredinibacter > Teredinibacter sp. KSP-S5-2. Next base: position 4,336,764 of record NZ_CP120416.1, read on the forward strand.
GCTTCGACATTGCCAGTACCGGTACTCGCTACCTTGGTTTACCGCAGGAAAAAGTGGTAATTGGTTTACCGGCTTCCGGTTCATCAAGCGCTGCTGGAAGTGGTTATACCGACCCCGCGATTGTGAAAGCCGCAATTAAATGTTTGCGCACATTGCAATGTGGCGGTGGCTACACACCAGCGAAAGCCTATCCGAATCTGGGTGGTGTGATGGCTTGGTCCGCGAAAGAAGATGAGCTTGTGAATTACTTCTTCTCCAACGGCGTAGCAGCTTGTGTGTTAAATAATCAATGTAACTAAAGATTTCCTCTTCTTGATCAAGGCCCCCAACTTGGGGGCTTTTTTTGGCCAAAAAATCTGAACCCTCGAAATAAACACAAACAAAACGATCGTTTACGTTATATAAACAATTAAAAGCCATGCAGCAGGCAACAATCCAATTATATTACATATAATTTATACAGAATAATAAACAGACTTATTGAACAAAGTAGAATCGATCATATCTATTTTTAACCAGATAATAGTCGCTAAATAAATTCTCTTATCAGCAACTCTTCATACACTCAAAAAATTACTTTTTATTCAAATAAAACAAAAACAAAACAACTTGCTCACTAAGCAGGCTTACATTAAAAAGCACCTAAAAAACATTCTTATTTCACACGCCAAAATTAAACTCAAAACCCATCACCCACTTTACATGCAGTATTGAATGCATAGAATTGCCGCGCAATTTTGCAACCACACATCTCAATTTAACAAGGACTTTTATGTTTAAGCAGATAGCCTTATCTTGCCTGCTACTTACCTCTTTTTTTTCCACTCTAAGTTATGCCAACAACAACGATGCCCTCGAAGTTGCATACAACAAATTTAAAAACGACCTAAACGGCGACCTAATATTTCAAAATCTTCACCGCTTTGGTTTCGGTTACAACCCACTTTTAAATACGACAGACGATAAAATCACCGGTTTTATTGAATTAAACTTTGCCACTCAACAGGCATCCGGCGAAATAAACAGCACCGACCCCACTCTCCAAGCTGACCTATGGTTAGTAAGAAACACTGTCGGCAGCAATGGAACAGTTAGACCGGAAATCATTGATACGCGAATAAAAGTGGGGGAGTTTGTATTTAACGGCAACAACAAACATATTGTTGCACCCGTCAACTTTAACGTTGAATTTGACTTTGACTTCGTCATAGTCACACCACGCGGTGTGGATCCCGTCAATGGTGTACTTGCTTCCGGCGCACGCACCTTGTTTGAAAAACGTTTCTATCGGGAAAAATTCAACCAACCGAGTAATTTTGCCAGCCTAAATGCTGAAGGCACTGTTGCCGCAACCGATGACGAGCTGGTCAAATTTGGTGCACACCTGTTCTTTAACGAAACCTTCGGCGGGAACGGCCGCACATGCGGAACCTGTCATCGTGCAGAAAATAATTTCTCACTGGATGCGGATTTCATCGCCACTCTCGACAGTAACGACCCATTATTCGTTCACGAAAGAGTGCCTCAACTTGCCTTGTTAGAAGACGCAACATTACTGCGCACGGAAGGTTTAATTAAAGAAAACATCGACGGTTTCGATGACCTGGCCAACAAATTTGTAATGCGTTCTGTCAACCATTTATCGAGCATCGCTGTCGTTGTCAGTAGAGCTTCCAATACCGATCCAACACCTCACGGTTTGGGCTGGAGCGGCGACGGCTCACCTGGGCGTGGAACACTGGCTGAGTTTGTATTTGGTGCAATAAACCAACACTTCCCTCTTTCACTTAATCGTACACCCGGCACCGATTTTAGAATCCCCCGTCAACGCGAAGTGGAAGCACTTGAAGCATTTCAACTTTCAATTGGTCAGCAGGATTTTGTCAACGGCATGTTTGCAATTACCTTCCGTAACCAAACAACACAAAACGGTATGAACATTATGCTCAGCGATTCATGCTTCGCCTGCCACGGTAGCATGTTCGAAAACAACGCCGAATTTGACACGGGTACCGTTAATCGTCCATCCGCATCGCACTTACCGTTTGATGATGGAAACGATTTTGAGGGAAGCGAAGACTTTAACTCACAAACGCTACTCCATGCAGCCGACACTGCACCATACTTCCACAACAATAGCGCGCAAACCTTAGAAGAGGCGATTCTGCATTATGCTTCCGATGCATTTGCCCTATCCCCCGAAGGCAATCGATTTGGCAAAATCGAATTTACCCCCACACAACTGGCTGACATCACAGACTTTATGCGTTCGGTAAATGTTCTGGACAACATGCAACAAGTCCGTAAAAACTTTACCTATATTGCCGCCAACCCGGACAAAGATTCGGACGCAATAGTCGCGATGTGTAAAGGTGACCTGAATGATGTTATTCGGGTATTAGACGACCAAAACCTTTACCCACAGCTAAAAGCGCAGATACAACAAGTGATTGCGGTATTGGAGATGGCAAAAGACTTTACCGGAGCGAATAAAACCAGCTACTTTAATTATATGATTGATGTACTAACAGCAGGAAAAGACCAGATTATGTTGGAAAATCCAGCTCAGGTTTTTTAACTCGCACGCATAAAAAAGGGCAATAACCATTGCCCTTTTTTACCCATTATTTACGCAAATATATTTCATATTTTGGGGAAGCTACCCGTCACGAACCTTTTTAACCTAAATTAGGAATTCATCAGCGATAGAACTTCACTCTTTGAACTTATTTTTTACTTAATTTTAGCGACGAAATTTCTTGCTTTGCAACACTATCATCCATTTGCACCAAGTTGTATTCTCTTTGCCCTAAGGCCACACCAAAAGCGACTGCCATAGTTATGGCATATTCCATATTAACAATTGGACCAATATTCCACTTAAGAAAGTATTGTTTACCTTTCTCCAAATTCAGTTCCAGCGTTTCCTCCGTGAACCCATATGACCCATCCCCTACTGTAATTTTTTGCGCTCCACTATCTAATTCATAAACAAGATAACCACCGTTCTTCAGACTGTCCCTTTTGGAATCATTAATATAAACCGCAGGAGCAACACAACAGTTTACGGAACGGCTAATTCTGTAAACATACACAACAGCCGAATCTGTGCTCTTTGGAGAATACTGCTTATATATCGGTCCGCTAGCTGCACAGCCAATAAGAGTACCAACAACAAAAATAAGCAAGACAATCCTGAAGACCATGATATTCCCCTTAGTTCAAATCATTATCATATTTTAACAACCTGCGACTGGTACAGCAGTCTCATATCAACAACAGCAATATTATTAAAATTAATAAATATTAGTATTTCACCAATCTCTAGTAAACTGAGTTATTAAAATCACTCAATACGATATTGCTTTCCAATAAAACTAAGTCTTCCATTAAAAATAACATCCAGATTTAACAAAACGTACTAATCCTTTCCAAATTCAAAAAACATTGATTACTCTAAAAACACGCTTAAGTTTTCTGACTACTCGCCGGAAAGCCACTACCATGATCTTTTTCAGCTCCCGCCCTTGGCTTAAATCAGGAGTTCGCCGGAACACCCTGTTATTTTATTTCTTTTGAATTACGACGTTGTTTGTGCGTACCCAACCACTTTTCATCAGTGGCTTTTTTTGTGTAGTTCACCAAAATCTCAAAATCCCTATACATATTACAACCAAAAAAAACTTTACCATTACGCTCTTCAAATTTATGACCGTAATGGCTTAGGACTTTTACAATTCCAGATCTCATCGTTTCATCAATCCTTTCAGACCCAAGTTCTATCTGAATAGGGCTACTGTCGTTATTAAAATACGCAGGACGATATACACACATATCGTCTTCACCACCACTCCATGATAAAACAGAATAGAAAAAGGAAAAAAAGAAAATAGCAACTCCGACAAATACTTTCATTATCAGACCCAACATTATGTCTAGTTTTATTTCATATCAAATTTATTAGCATGACTAGATTTAATTAATTCTTATTTTCTCTGAATTATTAGCATAAAATTCTCTCAACCCACATATCAGAAACACCATCTAGTTACCATATCTTTTCGCTTACCTTCTAAATATCTTCACTCTTACTAGATTCACCTTTATTTAAAACAAACATGACTATTGAACAATAAAAAACACAGACCGACATAAAACTGAAGACCAATTTTTCATAAACAGTACTATATACACCATACGAAACAGATATTGAAACAACCATAATTAAAACCACGTGCCAGAACCTTAACTCTGTTACGTATGAATAGATAGCTTTACCTAAGCGCAACTGACTCCATAAGGTCGTCAATGCAGGAATTATCAGAAAACTCAAATTAGCGGGGTAGCCGAACACAACCGAACAAACCCCGAAATACATGGTAAGAATTAATAGAATGAAGCAGAAACCGAACCCTTTACTCTCAAACTTGCAAGCCATAGATAGGATTCCCATTCAAACCATAATTCAATTTCTTTATAAACTTTCCGGAAAGAAAGTGTATTAATTTAAAGAGTATCTCTGCCACTGGCTACCCCCATAAAACCAACAAATCAAATTCCACCCCATTTTGCCAAAAGAAACGCTAAATATCGAGCCACCATTTCTACGACAATCGTCGAACCATCGGCTTTGGTGACTGATACATTCGTGTAATTCAGCTTTCCCCCTCTCCCGTTATAATCAATCGTATAGCAAATCCCCGGAACGCATGGATCTTCCTTTCTCGTCGACTTTTCATTCTCAACACTATACCCCGTCGGATCCGTCCCCGCTAATGGGTTATTTAAAATGTAGCTGTAGGGGTTAATGCCTTGTTAATTAGCCGATTCCTACATATAAGAACCCTCACACCTAAGCCGGATCAAACTTAATTAGTTTAACCAAAATCAAATCACGAATAAGTAGATTTGCGGCTCTACCTATACTTATTTATGATCCGCGACCATGAAATACCGGTGCACAATAATTTGGTTTTTGCTTACAACATTATTCAGGTTTCTTGTACCCAGAAAAACACGATCGATTGTTACCGAGAATATTCTACTTAGGCAACAACTCTTAATTCTTTCCAGAAAACAAAAACGTTGTCCTAATTTAAAAACGGAGGATCGTTTTGTTTTTTCCCTATGTGCTGAGTTTCTTAGCCTTCAGCGTATTACCAAAAATGCTGTCCTACTAAAACCCGCGACTATCCTTCGCTTTCATACAGCGTTGAAAAATAAAAAGTATAAATCACTTTACACAGCTAAAACCAAAGCTAAACCCGGCCCTAAAGGGCCTTCTCAGGAAGTTATTGATGCAATTTTGGAATTCAAAAAGCGAAACCCACGTTTTGGCACATCAAGAATTGCTCAACAAATTAATCAGGCATTTGGTTTAACGATTAATAAGGATATTGTTCGCCGCATTTTATTCAAATACCACAAACCAAATGGCGATAATCATGGTCCCTCGTGGCTAACCTTTTTAGGCCATAGCAAGGACAGCTTATGGAGTACGGATTTTTTCCGGTGTGAATCGGCCACGCTAAAAAGCCACTGGGTAATGGTGGTCATGGATCAGTTCACCCGTCGCATCGTGGGTTTTGCTGTTCATGCTGGCGATCTAAATGGCATAGTGGCATGCCGTATGTTTAACCAGATACAAAGCAAACAAACACTGCCTAACTATCTAAGCTCCGATAATGATCCGTTATTTCAATTCCATCGCTGGAAAGCAAACTTGCGGATACTGGAGATAGAAGAAGTAAAGTCCATTCCTTGTGTGCCCACATCCCACCCGTTTATTGAACGCGTAATCGGAACAGTTAGAAGGGAATTACTCGATCAGACGCTCTTCTGGAACAGTCAGGATTTGCAGCGAAAGCTTGATCAGTTTAAGCATTACTACAATCAGCACCGCTGCCATTCGTCCACAATGGAAAGGCCACCCATAAACTGCTCAAAAAACACGCTTAAGCTTTCTGACTACTCGTGGGAAAGCCACTGTCGAGGCCTCTTTCATCTCCCATCTTTAGGTTGAATTAGCAATTCGCCAAGGACAGGCCAGGGATCGGCCGGGACGTCACCAAGCGGAATGGATTCATGCTTGCCGCAGACTAAAAAAAAGCCCCGGAGATTAATCCAGGGCTTTGTTTATTTTATTAGGGGCTGCCCCCTATTCTTCTTTTTTAAAACTCTAGATAAAAATTTTGGTACAACATGCTGAAAAAAAACATAAAAACAAATAAAAAATAATATGTCCAAATATTTGGCCCAAATAACCAACTCTCTATCCCACAAAAAAACCAACAAATAGATTGCTAGAGATACACCTGGAATCCCTGATGCACCAGATTTAGTTACCTGCTTCCGAGTATTTAAATAGCAGGATAAAAGATCTAAAAGAACTCCAACTAGAAGAAACATCATACTGACTGGAAACATTGTCATATTTATCTATCCCTCTATGGAACAAGCATTCTTTGACCAAACAAGCCTTTAAAAGCTTCCCAGCCGGAAGGATAGCGTAGACTACTACCCGCAACAGTTGCTGTAACAGACTGTGAGTACGAAGCCTGTAATTGTGGCCCTCCCGCCATTATATAGTTTCTTAGGGAGTTTCCTCCGGTCATCACCCAACGGGTATTTACACCAATCTCTCCAGCAACAGTCCACTGAGTAACAACTTGTGTCTGAGCTGTAAACGGCCTTAAAACAAAACCGCCAATTATTAGTGCAGAAGTATGGAGCTGACCAGCTACTCTGGAGAAACCATATTCCGTAGAAAGCTCATCGACTCCCCCATCAATCCCCATCCACTCACGAACAACATCAGTCAGACCAAAAGAAACACCATCACCAAAACCTGCCGCCGAGTTTACAAGCCAATCAGGAAGAGTAGGCCAATTTGCCGGATTTAGGAAACCATCTCCAACCTTAACCCCCCCCTCTTGTGACGCCCCAGGCACCCTAATCGCCTCAATGTCTCCTTCAGTCTCTTCAGCAGCTTTCGTCAACTCCTTCGGTATCAACCCCGTATAAACAAGCCCATTCTCAGACCCGTGCAATGCTTCCTGATTCCGTAAAGTAGACTGATTAGTTTTGGTTTCAGTATCCGCATCTGTTTCAGCCCCTTTCTCCCTAAACAGCCTTTTTACAACTTGCTCATTGCTCAGAGCCCCATTATAAAATGTGGTTTTCGTACCACCTTCTGTTGCTGTAGTCACTTCTGTGTATGCGGACGTAATCCTTCCATTTCGCGTTGTTGTACTACTACCATCTTGGTTAAAAATAACGGAATAGCAACCAACCCCACACTCTGCTTGATACCCCGTCGGATCAGTCCCTGCCAGCGGGTTATTCATGATGTACGAGTATGAGTTAATACTCTGCGAGTTCTTTGGACTCTGGATGTACGGGTCCACACTCAGAAACCGGCCCAGGTTGTAATCATACACCCGACCGTTCATATGTATATACTCCACATCGTCCAGATGTTCATGGTCGGTAAAGCCACGTCGGGTTTTGGCATCGGCTTCGTCGCCCAATATGGGGCGCTGTTGTTCACCACCGCCTAACCAGACATTTTCTTTCAGGCTGCCATCGGCTTCTCGCGGTTTACCAAACGGGTCGTAGTCCCGTTGTGCCACCACCAGGCCGTTTGCATCGGTGAAGGTACGTGCACTGCCTAGCCGGTCTTTGTGTTGGTAACGGATGGCAAAACCGTCGTTGTCCTGACTGACCACCGCAGTGCTGCCAATGTAGGCCCGCCAGCTTTCCCGCTTCACACCATTTTCTTCGCGGTATTCCTTTTCAAACAGTTTGCCCACGTAGTGTGTGGTGGTGGTTATATTTTCTTTGACTTTGATTTGCCGGTAACGCATATGGCTGGGGCCATAGGCAAAACTCAGGGTCGCGCCTCCTTTCTCGATATAGGTGGGTTTGTCCATGGCATTGTAGATGGCTTGGCTTAAGCCATCGCCGCTGGTCATATTCCCCCGGGCATCGTAGCCAAAGTTCGCCCATTGGTATTGGGTGGTGCCGTCCTGTTGCTTGAGGATTTTCTCTACCCGTTTGACCGCGTTGGGCCCACCGCTGGTGCCGGTGGTGTAGTCGTAGTTGCGGGCGTAGTCGGATTTACTCAGCAGGTTGCCACCTGAGTCGTAGGTGTAATCAAGACCGGTGCCATTGAAGCTGTTAAAGCTGCTGTGGGTTAACCGGTGCAGGTCGTCATAGACAAAGTATTCGCTGTAGTTGTGGCTTCCGCCCTTATCGCCCATATCCGGGGTGGCGGCGCCGTTTTGCATGTGTTCCAGCAGAATATTGCCGAAGCCGTCGTACATCTGGTATTGGATATCCAGTATCTCTTGCAGGTTGCGCAGTGCGCTTATCTGCAATGCCTGGCCATTGACCGCACTGTATTGCGCCAATTCCTGAATGCCATTGCCCAGTGTCGCCCCGACGATGTTGCCCCACTGGTCCATGTCGTCAACTTCCTGATAGACATAGCCCGTGGCCGCATTTTTTACCACATTCATGTAGCCATAGGTGTTGTAGTCGTATTCCACGGTGAGGTGATTGGGGTATTCCAGGCCTTTGAGCCGGCCGTAGTTGGCGTCGTACAGGCTGGTGACGCTGTAGCTTTCACCGGTGCTGTGGGTCTCGGTGGTGCTGACGGGTTGACCTTTGTCGTTGTAGCTGTAATGACGGGTTAAACCAGCACCCGATTCCTGGTAGAGCTGACCATAACCATAACTGGCGTTATCGTAGCTGTAACTGAGGTTGTCTTCGCCTGTTGCAGTGCGCAATGTGACACGGCCAAGCGAGTCCAGGTAGTAGTTGACGGTTTTGTTGTTGGCCCGGGTTTCCTGTTGCAGTTCACCAAAGCCGTTATACACAAAGTGGGTGATGCCCTGATTGGGGTCATTAACCTTAACTTTGCGGTTTAGGCCGTCATACAACGCCACGATCGGATGCCCCTGTGTGTCTTCAATCACCACCGGGCTGCCCAGGCTGTTGTATCCGTAGCGGGTGATGCCGCCTTCGGCATCGGTGGTCCGCATCAATTGGTCCAGGCTGTTGTAGGTGCGGCTCATGGTCAGCGTTTTCCCTTCACACCCACCTTGCACCAGGATATCCGTTTGATAGGGGTCTGCGGTATCAATCCGGTAGCTGGTGGTCATGGTGGTATTGATGCCCAAGGTGCCACAGGTTTGGCTGACTTGCTTGCCCATTAACCGGCCAAGCGGGTCATAGGCGGTGTAGGTCACACCGTGGCCCTCACTCGGACTGTTCAACATGCTAAAGCTGGGCACCGACTCAAAGCTGACCAGGCCACGGGCATTGTAGAACACATCGCCATACACCCAGGAGCCCGCAAAGCTTTGCGTTGCGGTGCGCAGGGTTCGGCCCAATTTGTCCTGCCAGGCTTTGCTTGTGGGGGTTCCCGCCTGGGTTGTGGTCACCTGAAGTGCCGCCAGGGTCGGGCCATCCATGTCCGGTAAGGTATAACGCAGATATTGAGTGGCGGCACCATCGGTGTGGATGGCCAATGGCCGACCGAACGGATCATAGTTGGTGGTCACCGTCACGCTGTGGGTGGCATCCAGCATGCGACTGACGGATAACGCCTGCCCCGATGCCGGGTCAATGTCCGTCATCACGCTGTGGCCTAACGGGTTGGTCACGGTACGCGGGAAGTAGCCATCAGTACTGTACTCGGGGATGGTGGTGGTCCGCGTTTGCAACTGCCATTGCCCACTGGTGTTCTTTTGGTAGGCGGTTTGACTGGTGCTTGTTGGCAGGCCGTAGTCATTGAATAGGGTCACGGTGTCACTGTATAGCCCTTGATTGCTGGCCAGCTGATCCACACCGTTGACGTTCACCGAAGTCACTTTGACCTGCTTTGGTATTCGAAGTGAACGGGTCGTGTCGTAGCTGTAGGTGGTTTCAACTTCAATGGCGTTGTCTAAGCCGGTTTCACTGCCGCTGTAACGGGAGAACGCATCCTCAAGATGACGGCCTGTCACCTTATCCTGGGTCACGCTACTCACCGTTTTCTTATCCAGCCACCAGGCGGCTTCCTGCGTTGATGTGATGTCAATCGTGGCGCTGGCCGCCGTGACCCGCGTTCCCCATTCATCCCAATGGGTTTGTGTGGTCGCGATGGCGTTGCCCCATTTATCTATGCTGGTGGTTTCGCTGGTTTGTATCGATACGGGCCGGCTCAGGCTGCAGGGTAACGTGTCACACATCAGCTTGCGCATTACGCTTTGATTCTGGGTAGCATAGATGCTGTGTATACCACCAGCCGACGCGGTTACCGCGATATCCATTTGATGGGCAGTATTTTGCGCATAACAGTGGTGGCTGAAGTGAATGGCTTGGCTCGCATTGGCAGGCAAGCTGGACAGGCTGGTTTCCGAGGTGCCACTGATGGTGCAGGCCGCGCCATCACCAAAGACATTGCTCGAACCAAAAGTACCATAGGTATCGCTGGTGAATTGGCCTTGCTGCTGCACCAGGCTCACCATCGGGAACATTTGATGGAAGTCGGTGTGGCTGACCAGGCCGTTGGCCACGTCTTCACGAATCATCGAGCGGAAGCCGGTAAAACCACGCCCTTTGCTGTTGTACATCGCGCCCCGGTAGGCGTATTTGGTTTCATTGAGCCCGCCAATGCCGTTGGACTGCTTGAAGTTGCTGACCACATACATGCTGGAGCTAAAGTGGAAATACCCCTCGCTCTGGTTAACGTAGTCATGTGCCGTGGAGTAGAGGGCCTGCCCTGCCACACTGGTGTCTCCGGTGGATAGCGGACGATAGGCCCATTCCCCTGTCACGCCAAAGCCATTGGTTGCCTTGCTCATCACATCCACAGGGTTGTAGCTGCCGGTGGTGGTGCCATTACCCGAACCGTAGTTACGGGTGATGTAGGCACCGGCAATAAAATTACTGCCAGAGGCCAGTTCGGATAGCCAGGTTGAATTGGAGTTCGCAGTATCGATTCGTTTAGAGACGGTGCCGGTATAGGTACGCAAACCGATGGTGCTGACCATATCCACATTGCCGTCACCAAAGGCATCAAAGAAACGCACTTCGTAGGCTGGACCGACAAAAGCAGTCGGCTCTTTTCTGACGGTGTAACCGCCATTGCCATCGTCATCAAAGTAGAGTGCGTCCCAACGGTAGATAGAATCATCGTAGTAATACGACCCTATCGGAGTGGTCGGGTATGTCGACGTTTGTGTCTGGATCGCACCATACAACTCATCCCCACATTTTTCGACGGTGCCTTCAAAACCAAATGCGGAGGTGGAACATACCGAAATTAAACGCTCCCCCGGCATAACCAGTTCCTGGCGTCCATCGCCATTGAGGTCAACCGCGTGCATGGCATCATTGTATTTAGGCTGTACGATGGCACGCTTTAATAGCCCTCCACCATAAGACATTAAAATTTCATGGTATCGCTCTTCGATAAACTTCCGAGTACTCTGGGTGTTATCCACTTGCGTTAAGACGATACTGTTTGACGTGATATCGCCCTTGTTTAGCATCACCGCAAGTTGACCGTTACTCCAACCTAGCGTATCAGACAAACCATCGCCATTAACATCCAGGTAGGTGTGGAAGTATTTTTCACCAGGGCCATAATCCGTGGTTGTTCCTGCACCAAAGCCGCCTTTTAACACACGCTCAAATTGCAAATTGCCCGGCGTACTTTTATTCAGTAACACAGCGACAGGAACAGGGTCGTAATAGGTGGTGGCCAAATGAAATTTATCCATCGTCTCTTCGATGATGAAATCCGTTAAACCGTTGCCGTCATAATCACCAATAGGGGTCAGGGCTTCGTAGGTAAAGACATCATACTGGCCACCGGCTGGAAGCTGACCACAGCCTACGATAGAGCAGCCATACACCGTTTCGGCCAACTCCTGGTAGGTGTACACATCTGCTCCCTGTGTTGCAAAATGGGTCGCGGTAGCACCACCGTTATTTAAATACACCCGGAGCTGTGTTCGGCCTGCCAGCTCGTTAGGGTAAAAGGGGCTGGTACCCGTTTCCGTGTATTTCACCACCAAATCCTGCAGCCCATCACCGTCCACATCCGTCGCCGTAAGGATTTCATCACGACGGTTATATATCGGATTTCTCAACTCATCTTCGGTCGCCGAGTTGGAAGGGATTTTCAACAAGATGTTGGTGTTCACGTAGGGGTGCACGCCGGAGCTTGGCTTTTGTGAAGAAAACTGCACGTGCAACTTCCCTTGCTCAAACTTGAACGCATCGTTGATGCCGTCTGAATCCAGGTCTAATTCGATGCAGGTGTATCGGCCCTTCACTTCTGTGCGCAGGCAACCAAACTCGACATCCACATCGTTGGTACCTTCGTTGTCTTGTTCGGCATTGACGTTGTAACCGATAAAATCCCGCGTACCGTCACCGTCCACGTCGCCCTGTGACATCACATTATGCAGGTACACTTCTCCCGCAAAGGTTTCCACCCCGCCTATTTTGAGTGGGGTCACTTCTGCAATAGTACTGTTTTCCAACCAGTCAAAACGGGTTGCAGGCAGGCACTGCCAAGTGCCTTCAAATGCGCAGTGGGTAATGCTTTTAACCAGTGATCGCTCACTCGCCAAGCTCAAACCATAGCCAACACGGTATTCGTAAACACTGTCTAAACCATACTTCGTGGTAATTTTGTGCAGCCGCTGAGTGGTTTCCGATTTTCCACCCGCTAAATACGATACCGTCCTGTCATCACGCGGCTCATAAATAAATTCGACTGCCCGATCACCTTTGTCGCTTTCGCTGTTCCCGGTATAGGAAATTTTGGTTAACAGCTTTTCACCCTCACCAAAGGTGGTGTAGTCGTAATGAATAAAGTTAGCGGCTGCAACGGGTACGTTCCCCAAGTTTGCTGCACCGTCGGTATTGCCGACCGCGTCGTGTTCAAATTCCAGTAACCAGCTAAGCGGGTAGGAAGCACCGGCATGGATCAGTTTGCTTTGGCTATTTTTACCAAAGTACTGAACGGAACCATCTTTGTATTCCGCCGTAAACCATGCAACCGTGCTGTTAATACCTGCGCTGTGCTGCGTAACCCGGACAAAGCTATCGCTCTCTGTCCGGTATTCTGCACCTGCCGCACCGTATGTTCCCGATACCACCATCAGTCGTGAGCCATTCAGACACAACCGGTCTTCCGTTATCGAGTACTGCACTCCCCGGGTTAAGGCATCCTGGGCGTAGGTGTTACCACAGCGGCTGATCCCACCGCCAGCGCCCAGACTCCAGCCAACCCCCAAGGTGTCATTGCCACCACGCGATGAATAACTCAAGGAAACTGAAGGCTGAACACCGTTTCTGCCTGGGGGCAGAGCAATAGGAACGCTGTATGAGGCAGAGCCGCCGCTGACATTCGCCGCACCTTGCAGCACACCCACCGGCTCGGCCGGCATGGCAGGTGCAGAGTTAACCAGTGTTTTATCTGCGATTACGCCGTCAAACGCCTTAGCATAATTGGGTTCTGTCGGCGCAGTAATAACCAGTGGACTTGAACTGGCTGGCGACGAGCATTTCTCCATGCCATACAGTGTTCGGCATGCCACCACCTCATACACATAGGTACCATTTGGCAAAACGCTGTCATTCAATTGTGTGCTTGTTTGGGTAAATTGTTTGTTTTCCGTTCCTGCCGTCTGACCAATTCGATTGATAACAAAGTTCGTCACTTCCGCCGAAGTCCAGGTGACAGTCGCATCCCGGTTATTTCCATTATTGGTCGCGGATAAGTTCGTGACCACTTCCGGCGCGAGTGAGCTGTGTACGCTCACCATATTTGACACTGCCGGCGCACTGCACTCTTCCATGGAACCCAGCACATTGCATGCGTGAACACGGTAGGTGTATTGACCATCGCCGATGTTGTTTTCTGTCAGTGGCGATCCGGTACGAGTAAAACTTGCTTCAACGGTATCCGTCTGAGTGTTAACCCGCTCTATCCGATATTCCGTTGCATCCGTGCTGCTGCTCCAACTCACACTCAAGCTGCCGGATGTGCTTGTGGGATCGACCGAGACTGTGGCAGGTGAAGCTGGTTGAACCAGGTTAATCGCAACCGTCACTGACGGGGTGTAGGCACTGACGCCTGCGGCATTTGCTGCTGCGACTTGGAACACCCAACTCCCAGGCGCTAAATTGGTCACCGTTCGATTAGTACTGACACCAACGTATTCCGATACCCAACTACCACCATTAAACCGCTTTTGCAGGCGATATTCTGTGGCCGTTTCCGAGGCCTGCCAGGAAACCGTGACACTGGTGTTAGTCGTACTGGTCACCGAAGGGGAGATGCTGGCCGGAGCCTGTGGTGGAAACAGCACTTCGACAGACTTTGCTGGGATCGTGTCGATCACAGGGCATTCGCCCACTAACGGTGCTTGACGACAGTCCCGCTCTTCAATGCTGTATGAATAGGTTCCAGCTGTTGTTTTGGTGTAAGCACGGGTTCCTGTTGACGTAGTCAGTTGAGCAACACTGATTTCTGAATTATTAAAGTATTCTCGTAAAATTGCGTTACCAAAAACGGTATTTACGTCCCAGCTAATTGAATAATGGCCATCGCTGGACAAGGTTTCGCTGAGTTGCAAGCCATTGTCACCACCAGAAACCGCCACCGTGACCATATCACTGGTTCGCCAATCACTGCAGGAACCGCCATTGCAGGCTCTAACCCGATAGGTGCGCTCACTCGATGGCAGCCCCAAACGGTTGAAGCTCATCTGCAAACCGGAATACAGCTGGCCCCAGCCACCGCTATCGGCTTTTTCTTCCAGGTTGTACGAGGTCACACTTCCTGTTGCCGCGTCCCAACTTATGGTGAATGTACCGTCACGATCTATTGAGGGGACACTGATACTCGGCGGAACACCAGGAATGTATTCCACTAATACCCCAGCGGATTCAGTCCAACCGGAGCAGCCGCCGACATTACATGCTTGAACCTGGTAGTAGTAAGTGCCATCGGTCAGGCCGGATTGACTGTACGAAGCACCAGATAAAGGGAGGAGATCTGTTGACCAGCTACCGGCACTTTCCTTCTTTCTTTGAAGTTTGTAGGAGGTGGCTGTTGCAGACAAATCCCAACCCACCGTGAAACTTCCATCGTTATCCAATGAAGGCAGACTAAACGCGGAAGGAGGCAGGGGCGGATGTACCACTTCGACAACGGAGGAATCTTTCCAGCCACTGCATCCACTGGTGTTACACGCCTGAAGACGGTATTTGTAGCTGCCGTTAGCTAAACCGGTCTGGGCGTAGCTTGTACCCGAACCGGAATAGATGTCAGACGACCAGTTACCACTGCCTAACTGTCGTTGAAGTTTGTAGCTCTCGACAATGCCCGAACCCGAAACCCAGCTTACGGTAAAGCTGCCATCACCATCCACGCTTGGGGTATTGATACTTGAAGGCACACCCGGAGGTAATTTCACCACAACAGCGGTAACCGACTCCCGCCAACCGGAACAACTCAGACTATTACAGGCTCTTACCCGATAATAATAGGTACCATCCCCCAAACCTGTTTCAGAATATGAAGTTGGAACGCCAGACAAGGTAATCGCTGACCAATTTTGGTTGTCTGTACTGCGACTAAGTTCATACGACTCAACAATCCCTGAACCCACTTCCCAGGTGACCAGGTACGCGCCATCAATATCTGAACCTGGAATTCCTATAGAGGACGGGATTCCCGGTGTACGCTTCACCAGTACCGACGCAGATTCTTTCCACCCAGAACAACCACCGGCGTTACATGCCTGAGCACGATAAAAATAGGTTCCATTCGCCAGGCCGGTTTGACTATACCCGGTTCCACTGCCCGAATATAAATCCAAGGACCAGGTGCCATTACTGCCGGTTTTACGTTGTAATTTGTAGGACGTAGCCGTGGCTGTACTGGCCCAGCTTACCGTAAAGGCACCGTCATAATCGGAAGCCGGTGGGGTTAAGCTGGCCGGTGTTGCCGGAGGATGTAATACCTCTGCAACTGAGGAGATCTTCCAGTCACTACACCCGGTCGTGTTACAGGCTTGCACCTTATAGGTGTAGCTGCCATTTGAAAGGCCTGCCTGACTGTAGCTTTGGCTTATACCCGAATACAGATTTGATGACCAAGCTCCCTCACCCAATCGTCGCTGAAGGTTATAGTGCTCAACATGCCCGCTGGCAGTTCCCCAACTGACACCAAAACTACCGTCATTATCCAGCGCCGGAACCGTGATACTTGCGGGGATACCCGGTACAGGGTGCAGAATTGCCACCGAGTTTCCAGCCCGATAAGCACTGCAACCGGTAGTATTACAGGCGCGCACCTGGAATGACCACGTCCCCACTGACATGTTTGTGGAACTGGCCTGAGTGGTGTTACTGGTGGAAAAATTACTCCAGCTTCCCGACCCTAAACGTCTTTGTGCTTCATAACGGGTGACATAGTGACTGGGGGTATTAGCCGCCCCACCCCAGGAAGCCGATACGGAAGTGGCGGTAGTGGACGCAGGGGTAACCGACATACTGGTCGGCACTCCCGGCACCGGATATACCACAGACACGGTATTACTGTACTTATAATCACTGCAGCCACTGCTGTTACACGCCTTTATCCGAAACTGCCAGGAACCCGGAGTAAATGTGTAAGTCAGGTTATTGGCGGTTCCGGTGTAGTACGAAGTCCAACTGCCGCCATTGACTCTCCGTTCAATTTGATAACTTGAAACAGTCCCTGATGACGAGCCTCGGGTAACGGTTCCCTGGGCAATATCCCTCGGCTGACAAACAACATCAGATGGAGAGCAATGCGCCAATGACGGCGCTGTGTAAAGAGTGCTGGGAGATACCGTTAAGCTTGAAGGAATTCCCGGCTTGGGAATCGTCACCGTCACACTCGCCACTTTTGAAGCAGAGCCGCCCATTGGTGCAGAACATGTAACCGTTACGTTCCTTGAGCTTTGTAGATTTGAATAAACTTTTGAGCCGCTACTGCCATTGTGTGTAACACCATCAACCTTGCAGTAAACACCGTTACTCGACCAGGACAATGTCGAAGATCCACCAGCAGAAACAGACGATGGCGAAAAACTGGCAGAATAGAGCGTGACTGCGCTGGCAAACTGAGGAAAAAAAATAGCAATAAGCGCAAGCAAATGTATTTTTTTAACAAAGAATAGAATTTTATTATGAATAGCCTGAGCAGCCATACTTTCCCCTACGATACAAGTTTTCCGTAAATACAAAACAAGAAGGAAAGAGACCACAAGAAGCTATAGAGGACTACAGCCTACGACAACAACTTATTCTCTTCCCTAGATAAAACACATCCCACCAAATGAAATATTTGGCTTACCAACAAAACAGAAAATCTAAAGACCGGTTTCAATCGCCATACTGATGAATTATTTTTATTCTGAAAACGCTTTAATAAAAACGTAGTCACTATTATTTTCTTTACCTTTATACAGTGACACCAGAATTAAACCGCCCGTATTTTCCCAGCGAATTTCATAATCACTTGACGATGATGGCGAACCGAGATTTAACCCCAAGTTCTCCATCACAATGGAATTAAATGGCAAATGATCAACACCCTCTACCGTCATCCAGTCCGCTTTATTATTAATAAATGCAATTTGCAGTTCAGCTTGCGCATAAGCACACTGCTCACCTTGTTCTGTGTTTTCACAGGAACCCGGCTCGCCAATCAGCGCACTGACTTCGCTTTTGTTTTTTCCAACAATAGAAGGCACATCGACCAACACATCGGCAAAGGAATTGACTGAGACAAATATCCCACACAGGAAAAGAAGTGTTGTTTTCATTATCAATCCTTTTAAGAAAAATCACCTGACCTATAAAGCAGGCGCACGCAGCCTGGGCCGAAGAGAATAAAAAGTGAATAACATCAGGAAAGAAAAAAGCAAATAATAAAACGATGTTAACCTTCCCTGCTTACTACGACTGTCCAATTTTTAGCAAGTCTAACTATTATTTCATTAAAAAACAATCCACATTTTAAATGCCATTGTATTATTTTTACCAGAAAAAAATGCAATTAAAATACAGTAGAACCTCTACTGTATTTTTTTAATAAAAAAAACAGAAAAAATATTCCAAAAGCGAAAACATACATACTATTGTCTACATAAAAAACACCATAAAAGAGAAAGGTTCTCATTCAATATATTTTTTGCCACCGATAGAATTAATCTTGATTAAAAAGCAGGTTTTTGTCTTTACCAAAAAAAAGCCCATTAATTGCTTAATGGGCTCAGTCGAATACTTCTAATAAAAATGGTATTTAGGTGGAGACAACTATTCCGCCTTGCACGGAGGATAGCTGGGTAAATGCGGTGAGTGAATCCCGGGTGGCAACGCTACCCAAACCGTGAGTTAACCCACGATTGGCCAACACAGAGTCAAACTGAGCTTGTTCACCATGTAACGCCATGTAGTTAAGCATGACGGCTTGCACGAGTTGGTTAACATTATTGGCAACCGGACTGGAGGATGTTTCCACATCGCCGCTGCGACGCATGTAACCGATTTGACGATCTTCCGGGCGCATAAGTGTGGCGCGGCCACCGGGGTTATACACTAAAAAGAACGATGCGGCGGTTTGCTGGTTGTCACCGGTCCACACGCCTTTGCCACGACCATTTACTGATTCGTCTGTCATGCCGTTACTGAATACCGAACCGTCACTGAACACATACAGCATTAATGGCTTGCCACGGCGAGCGGCATATTCCAGACACGCCCCCATGCAACGACCCGCACGCAAATCTCGCAGTTCACCGGTTGCACGATCACCGGTATGGTAATCGTAACCACCCATGGCGATGGTGCCCGCACCGGCATTACCGTCGATAACCATTTTCATCACAGAAGCGGTTTTTCGGAATTCGCGGTCATTATTAAATTCTTCCGCGGTAAAAATGCTGCTCGCTCCCCCCACAATGTCAGGGTCGGATTCCGGGCTTAAGCTGGACGAATCCGGTACATCGGCAGCAAGCTTGGCACTTTTCACATAAGCGCATTTCACTTTTTCTTTGATTAGCGCCTCGTCACTGGTGCCGGTAGTAATGGAAGCCAAATCCATTTTATGACCACTGATTTTCTCAACGGACAACATGATGTCGACCACCTGAGCTGGCGTTAAACTGCCAAAATCCCCGACGTTCACTAACCCGGTTACGTCAGCAGGCCGGTCAATTTTGGTTGGCCGCACTTCGCTGTTAATCATGTCCGCCGGAGCCATTGAGTTACCACCGGAATCACTGGTACGGGAACCAATCAAGGCAAGCAACTCACCGTTAGCACCGGCAATATTAATGGCGTACATGGGGTTGTGAGGGTTATTGCCAGTATCGTTTTCCGAACGTGCTGCGAACACTGCGCCGTCAATAGCTGCCTGGGTAGCCGCTGAGGTTCGCTCCAGAATACCGCGCAAAAACTGGCTGTCTGAATGAAATGCCAAACCCAGTGTTTCGTCGAAAAACTCGTTGTTGGCGGAGTCCGGATTCGCCAAGCCGGGCACCATTGCCGGGGGCAAACCCTGCTTTCCGTAACCCTCGGAGCTGAGAAAATCTTTTTGCCCGCCGGGGCCACCCACCAGTACATTAGAACCGGCAATATTGGCACCACCGGCTAAATCGAAGCAGATGAATGGGATTTTGCCTGCACCTTCCGGGATCCCACATTCGTTGATTCTGGTTTGTAAATCGGTTGGGTATGCAATTTGAGCATTGGCCACTCGGGATGCCAATAGCGACCCCATAACGGAGGTGCCATACACGGCTCCCATTCCGGCGCTGAACCCCTGGGATAAAAACTCTCGACGGGTTTTTGGACGTCGATGGTCCGAATGCAATAAAGGCTCATCCGGATGAAAAAATGGTTTACGTTTTGACATGGATTGTTCCTACCTTTATTGAATTAACATGGCTGCACTGCCCATCGCTGCCGTACAGGCAGCAATGACAGTTGTCGGCGTGTCGGCACTGGACATACTGCTGATCAGCGTGTGCAGTTCTGAGGACAAACCATTAGCCGGTTGTGTTGCAACGGATTCCATCGTGCCTCCACCAACATCAATTTGATGGGCAAGCATGGCGTCAACCAAGGGGTTAACAACCAGGCTTCTGCCTGCTTCATCCGGGAAGGCCACACCGTGGGATGCCGCAAAATTCAAACCAGGGAAGAAGCTGGCCCTGCGCGTAGTATCATTCACCAGGGCGGTACAGTAGGCGACGGACAACTGCATCACACCGGATTGGTGTGCAGCCAGGAAGCCGCGTATGTCTTCCGCAATAGGTAACTGCTGGCGGACTGCGTTGTAGATGCTTTCCACACTGGTTGTGGTGGCAGGTACCGTGGTCATGGCAGAGATACTCGCGTTAATTTCCGCAAAGTTACGCAGGCCGATATGGGCTTGGTCCGGAATGTCCGCTGGAACCGGTGCTGCCGGGGTGGGATCTGCCGGACGGTTGTAGGTGCGGGTCATCAAGCGGTCAAAGGTCAGGAAGAACTCGTCCTGCTCCGGCCCTAACTCCAACTCAATAATGGTACCGGTTGGCGAGGTATACAGAGGCACACCGTTAGGGTCGAAATTGTCTGCGGTCACGGTAAAGGACATGTTGGCAAATGCCTGACCAACAGGCGCTTCTTTACCATTTACCCCAATGCGCAAACCTTCAATCACGATATCCGTTGTGGCCAAGGTGTCCGCACCGGATGCCATATAGAAAGTAGGCTCGCTGAATAAGTAGGAGTAGCTATCGTATTGCTCGACCACAAACTCGATGTAGGCATTCGGAATCGCCCCGTTTAATGGGTCTTGATGAATACCAAAGCGCATAAGGAGTTTCTCACCCACTCCCGCCTCGTAGTTAGTCAGTATTTGCTCCTCGGTTAACGCACGCTCGTGAACAGCCAGGAAGCGAATCGCACCCAACCACCCGCCTTCACTGGCTCCAGACTCGCCCCCTAATACCAGGGCAAAAGATCGATCCCAATCATTGATATTGGTACCGGTTAACAAGTCGGAAGCGACTAGCTGGCCATTTACATAAATCTTACGACCGTCAATCAAATCATAAGTAGCAACTACGTGCTGCAGGGTGGCCTGCAAAACTTCATCGGCATCCGGGGTCGACAACATGGGCATACCATTGGCATCAGACTCGGAATTGCGAGTGAGGAAGTTGTAGTTGTACAGGGTTTGCCCCAAGGTAAAGTTACGGGTTTCAGCACCACCGGAATAGGTCACAATTCTGGCCGGACCGTCCTGGGTAACGTTGCTGGGCACCACCCAGGTTTCGACGGAAAACTCGCCCGTCGCTGTTAGGTGGTTAAACAACTTGGTACTGGATTGGGTATCGGATTTGGCTACCGAGCCCGCTTCAATACGAATACCGCGACCACCCACACGCTGAACACCACCCAGTAACTGCAGGTTCATCGCCGGGTTTATACCGCTGGTATCGAAGGCCGTTTCGGTATTGCTGGACTTAAACTCGTACAGCGCAATCACGTCGGTTTCCACTCGCTCGCCGGTATCCAACGGCTGACCATCCGCCGCCAGAACCAGGGCATGACTTACCAATAGATCCGGGTCAACTGCAGACGTAGGTACTCGACTGGCAAATGCTGCAATGGCGGCTTCCATCTGGTTAGCATCACTCATACAGTTGCCGCTCCAGCAGTTGTGGGATTCGCTACGCAAGCGCACAACAAAACGGGAACTGCCGGGGTCGTCCAGATTTATTCGGCTTTTGGCCACTTCGTATGCCACATCCACATCCGAACTGGCGAAGTAAGGCTGTTGACGCTGAGCGGAATCTTCCGAGTGACAACTGCTGCAGTACTCACGCACCACGGGGTATACCGTTGCGGCAAAATCACCGGAGGAGGCAGGGAAGCTGCGACTGGAACCGACGCTTTTGGGTTCTGGGTCTATGCGCTGAAACTCGGCGGGCACCTTACCGGATTCACCGGCCCAGGCACTGATGTAACGGGTGATAATGTCACCACAGGCGGTGGAGTCCGCAACCCAGCAGTTGTGGCCTTCTGCAACTTTAATCACCATGCGCGACTGCGCAGGAGAAAGCAGGTCGGCAATATCAATCGCCGCCTGGTAAGCCAGGTTAATATCGTCACGACGAACAAATTGAGGGGATTGCCCGCCTTCAATATGACAGGAACCACAACGGTCTTCGCCCGCCAGGTTTTGCCATAGGTTTTGTTGGAAATTTAATACATCGTCGGTTTTGGCCGGATTTTCTCCGCGATACACAATGGCACCGCCGGTATCGTCCGGATCTTCCCTGTTGACTAGTTTTTCGTTTTCCTGGCCGCTGCCGCCACTACAACCGGCAAGCCAGACGGATGCTCCGACCAAAGTCCAAAGCGGGAGCCTGTTAGCTAGTAATTTGATCATTATTATTCTCCCGCGCAATAGACCGCTGCTTCAGCAAAGGTGTTTTTGATGTTGTAACCACCTGAAGTCAGATTGTTCACCATGGTTGTAACCTGTCCTCTGTCTGCAGCATTTCCGGGGTCACGTAAACATACCGCCTTAAATACTTTTTTCACCTGGCACTGGGCAAACGCTTCGCTGTGCGCCAGCTCCTGAAGCATGCTTCGCGCGCCCTCACCAGAACCCGTCAAGGTCATATCCCACCCCAGGTTGGCGTTGATGCCTTTTCGCCAGTAGTTATCCCAGCTGTCGTTGGGAGTGATATACCCTTGAGGGAAGGTGGTGGCATTAATGAGGTATTTGGCTTTCACCCGGGTACCGGTCTCCGGGTCGGTCATACCCGATGTGTTGTAGCTGATCGCCCCGTTTTCTCCTGTGGGATCTGCGTCCATATCATAGGCATAGTCATAGTAAGCAAAAGCCTGGGTTAATGGGTCCATGCCAGCATGACAGCCCATGCAACTGTTAAGAAAGACTCGGGAGTCACCACCTGGACTGCGGGAAACATCCTGACGAATGCGATCGGGAATGCGCGATGTGTCGTGTACCTGCTCGAGGTCCATGCACAGGTGGTTCATTAAGGTAAAACGGAACATGGCTCTATTGGTGCCCGCTTTAAAGAATGCCCTGGCAGAGGCACGGCTGGTTACCACACCAGCGGTGGCGTCAGCGGGCAAACCTGTAACGGAAGACTGGGCTCGCTGAACTAAATTATCTTTTAAGCTGTAACCACCAGACTCCAATGCTTCGTAGTGGTTATTGTTGCTGTTGGAATAGGCAGGCAACCCCAGAGAAGAATTCGCGGTATAGATAATGTCGGAATAGAGTATTTGTCGAAAATCCACTTCATCACGAACAACACCCACTACAGTTGCGATGTAGTCATTCAATGGAACAAAGACATCTTGCTCTTCGTTGGTCCAGGGAGCGGCCCAGTTTTTGAGCGTAACATTGTAGAAAGCGTCATTTTCCAATGCGATTGCGGCGGCACCGGTTCGATTATCGGCTGCAATTAAATCACGCATTGCAACTAAGTCGGCTTCTGTCGGTGGTACACCCGCTAAACGATCATGAATACGCTTTGCCTGTTCGAGTGGCCCCGCATGGGAGGGTATAGCAGCAGCCAGTACCACCCCGAATAGGAATCCAGATAGCCAGCGGATAGATCCGGCTTGGCCTGTGTATCGAAATTTCATTATCAACATCACCCTTTGTTAAAGCAGGTGGAATACCCACACCTGGAAGCTTAACGCTAGAAAAAACAATTTTTGTCACACGCTCTGAGCCCCGGCCCAAAATTGTCACTTCAACGCTCGAATTTGATCCTTAAATCAGCAGGTTTCGCTAAGGCATCAAGTATTTATTTTATTTGTGCGAAAAAAACAGGCAGAATTTGTTCCCAACACGCGAAAAAATAAGCCACTATTCCGTCAATTTATTCAAAATGAGAACCAGCTCATAAAAAAACTGCTCTGGGTTTTGAGTGCTGTGCTTACTCATTGGAAGCTAGCGCGTAATGTCTCAGCTTTTGCTGAAATGTCATGCCCCCAACTGACGGGCGTTAAAATGCAAATGATGAAGGGTACAAATTGCGCAAATATTAGTGACTGTAAAAAAAACCAACAAAAGATAAAAAGACTGTATTTTTATGCGTGTTTTTTGTACCAAAAACATTTTAGAACTGAAATTATTCACCAGAGCACTCGCAAGACGCCCTGAAAAAGTTGAACTCGCGCACAAAAAAAATAATTTATTTTCGTTTTGTTTTAAAAACGCATGAATCTTGCGTTAATGGTGAAACTCGAAAAACGGGTCGACCAAAAAACACGATAAAAATGATCCGCCGCGCCCATGATAAAAATTTTTACGGACTGTAAGTATGAATTTACCTACGCCTTTACTAAAAAAAATTAATGCCTATATTGGCAACCCGCTATGCATCGCATTAACCAGCGCCTTGGTGTTAAGTGCGTGTGATGTCAGTAATGGCGGTGGTGGCGGCTCTCAGGACCCCGACCCTGTTGCGGTCGATTTACCTATTGCATATATCTCCCGTCCGATTCCTCGCGATGAAAACGGGGATATGATTGTCGACGATATTATTTCACCCTCTGCATTTAAACCTGGCGCAAAACTGATTATGAAAGACCGGGCCTCAGTCCCGGCAGCAGAGTTTGTGGTCACCGATAAGGCCTTTGCCGAACTGGATGAAAATGGAAATATTGTCGGCGAAGTTCCCCTATACGATGTCAAAGACTTGGAAACTTCCAGTGACGGTTTAAAACTGGTTTTTGCCATGCGTGCACCGGAAATTCCCGATGCCGAACCGGAAGATCAACCCACCTGGAATATTTGGGAATACGACAGGGAAACAGAAATACTGCGCCGTGTTATTTCCTCTAATTTAGTTGCGGAGGAAGGCCACGACGTTGCACCCCATTATTTACCCGATGGCCGAATTGTATTTTCTTCGAACCGCCAAACCCGCTCGAAAGCAATTTTACTCGACGAAAACAAGCCACAATTTCCGGCACTGGCCGAAGGGAACATGGACAACGCCGAAGGTGCGTACCTGTTACATGTGCTGGAAGAAGACGGAAGCAAGATAACCCAAATCAGTTACAACCAGAGTCATGACCTGCAACCCACAGTGCTGGATAGTGGCGAAATTTTGTTTTTGCGCTGGGATGCCTACGGTTTACAAAATGCTGCCGACTTTGACCCTGCTGACCCAGATGCACCGGCGAATAACGCTGGCAGTATCAGTTTGTATAAAGCCAACCCCAACGGCAGCAACCCAACACTGTTATACGGTTTTCACAGTCAGAATAGCGGTACAGGGCTGGATAATGACGACAACCCGAATAACGAACTAATCAAACCGATCGTTTTCTCCCAACCCAGAGAACTTGCCGACGGAAGAATTATGGTGATCGGTCGCCCCCGTCAATCGCAACATTTGGGTGGCGATATATTGGTAATCGACGTAGAAAATTATTTCGATAATACCCAAGCCACCTATGTAAATGGTGATTTGTCCGAACCGGCTCAAACATCACTGACTACCGGTGTTACATACACCGACAACGGTAGCCTGTCTCCCCACGGACGTTTTAGCTCGGCTTATCCGTTGAATGATTCTTCAGGCCGCTATCTGGTGAGCTGGAGTAACTGTTTGGTGGAAGGTATCGGCATTAATGTCTACGTGACAGAAGATAACGAACTCATCAATGAAGATGGTGAGTTCGTGGACGGCCGAGGCAATGCGGTCACCACCCCAGAAGTGGTGGCAGATAGCGAGTTATCTTCATTCCCCTGCACAGACGACAATATTCAGGTAGCGAACATCAAGCAGTCTCCAGTGCGATATGGGCTTTGGATATACAGCCCAAGCGACAGACTGGTCACACCTGTCGTGCTCGCCGAGCGGGATCACATGTTCACCGAAGCGATAGTGCTGGAAGACAAGCCCATCCCCAATTACGTTCCTGATCCAATTCCCGGTGTGGATGTTGACCAGTCATTGTTTAATGGCAATCTCGGTGTGGTGCACATTCGTAGTGTTTACGACATTGATGGTGTGGACACTTCCCCCGCCGGACTGGCTGCCACAGCTGACCCAACCCGTCTTCATCCGTCAGAGCGACCCGCGCAATTTATTCGCATTGTTAAAGCGGTTTCCATGCCGGATCAGGACGTGAAGGATTTTGATCCAAGCGCATTTGGCCGGGCCGGTCGTCAGATGAAAGATATCCTCGGCTATGTACCTATCGAACCCGATGGTTCCGCTATGTTTGCCGTGCCTGCAGATGTGGCCTTTTCGATTTCAATTCTTGATGGCAACGGCAGACGTATTGAAGATGACCGTTACCCCCGTCACCGTAATTGGCTCTCAGTAAGAGCCGGGGAAGTTCGCCAGTGTAATGGTTGTCACCAGGAGGACAGCACTCAACCACATGGCAGAATCGATGCGGAAGCACCGTCGATTAACCCCGGTGCATTAAGCCAAAGTCCGTTCCCCAACACTCGCCTGTTTGATGCGGACAACAACCCATATGGGCCGCCGGTTATTGGTGAAACCATGGCCGAATACTACGCACGAGTGAATGGTGTGCGTATTCCTTCCGTGGATATCCAGTTTGTCGACGACTGGACCAACCCCACCATACAAACCAAAGCGGATTCATTTACATACAGTTATCTGGATTTGTTATCAGGCATACCGCCTCTCACTCGATCAGACTGCATTACCAACTGGGATGGCCTATGTCGTATCGTGATTAATTATGCGGCGCATATCCAACCCATTTGGGAACAGGACAGACGTGTTTTTGACCCCGCTGATCCAGCAGTATTGCTGGAAGACAGAACTTGCATCAGCTGTCATTCGCGCACCGACGCCATGTTGCAAACAATGATTCCGGCCGGGCAAGTGGAACTCACCGGCGAAACCTCGGTGGATCGCAACGATTACGTCACATCCTACGCTGAGCTTTTATTTCGCGATGTGAATCAGATTATTGACCCGGTAACCGGCAATTTAATCAATGAACAAGTTCAAGAAGTCGTCGACGGCGTTCCCCAGTTTGAAGTAGAGTTAGACGCGAATGGTGACCCGGTGCTGGATGCCAATGGCAACCCGGTACTGCGTTTGGATGCTGACGGTAATCCAATCCCCATTTTGGTTGACGTACCCGCACCACCCCAGGTTTTAAGCCCAAATGGTGCCAACGCCAGCCAACGCTTCTTTGCGTTATTTGATACCTTTGGCAGCCACGAAGGCTACTTAAACCCGGCAGAACTGAAATTAATTTCTGAGTGGCTGGATGTTGGTGGGCAATACTACAACAACCCATTTGCCGCCCCCGATAATTAAAATAAACACCACTATTAGGTACTTGGTGAACACGTTTTGAAAATTATCTATAAAAAGATTTTGCTTCTAGGGCTAATTATTGCCAGCCTTTTTTTTGCCAGTGCAACACATGCGCGTAAAAGCGGTGTTGAAGTTACGGTGACTGACCCATTTGTGGAAATGCGAACCGGGCCTGGCCGAGGCTACCCCGTGTTTCATGTGGTAGAAAAAACAGACACCTTGATTCTGTATAAGCGTTATACAGACTGGTACAAAGTTAAGACCAATGACGGCAAGGAAGGTTACGTTAAGCGTGATCAATTAATTAACACACTTGGGCCGGATGGTAACGAAATTGATTTCTCCCGCCCGGGCTGGCAGGAACACGTTAACCAGCCCAGAGAGTTTGGCGTGATGGCCGGTGATTTCTCCGGAGCCAGTTCCCTGACCGCCTATATCGGTTATCAGCTGACCCATAACATTGCCGCCGAACTGAAATACACACAAACATTCAGTGCTGTGGCCACCAACGAATTATACGGCGTAAATCTCCGTCATCAGACATTTCCACAATGGCGGTTCTCACCCTACTTTTTATTGGGCGCAGGCGAAATTACCATTTCTCCCAGTTCCTCCCTGGAAACCGTGGAAGACCGGCAGGACAGTTATATGGTTGTTGGTGGTGGCCTGATTTTTTACGCCTCTCGACAGTTCTTATGGAAAGTCGAATACAACGATTACACAATTCTCACAACGCGAGATTCCAACGAAGAGGTTGATGAATGGAAAGCCGGTTTCAGCATATTCTTTTAGGGCTGTTATTCAGTATTTCACTGACTGCTCAAGCAGCAGAACAGGCACCAATACGGGAAAACGATGACTTAACGGTATTAGACGAGGTTGTCGAACCAGGTATTGAGCGCCGCAGAATAAAAGAAGATCAGATAGATGTAGAAAATTTTGAAATCGGATTTTACGCCGGGGTAATGAGTGTCGAGGATTTCGGTTCAAACGATTCATACGGTGTTCGTCTGGCGTACCATATTTCCGAGGACTGGTTTTTAGAAGGTGCCTATGGGCAAAGCACCGTGAGTGAAACCAGTTTTGAACAACTTACCGGGAGCAACCTGCTTTCTGACGAAAACAGAGATCTGGAGTATTACAACATCTCTTTAGGGGTCAACCTGTTTCCCGGTGAAATATTCCTCGGTAAAAATCATTCTTTTAACACCAGTTTTTATTTAATTGCCGGCGTTGGCAGTACCGAGTTTGCTAACGACAAATTTTTTACTTATAACTTCGGCGGTGGTTTCAGAATGCTAATCACGGACTGGATTGCTTTTCATATGGATGCCAGAAACCATTTATTTACGCACAATATTTTTGGGGATGACAAATCAATACAAAACCTAGAACACCATGTCGGCTTAAGTTTTTATTTTTAAACCTGAATCAACATTGGTGGAAATAACGGAGCAAACTCAATGAATAAAGCAGTAACTCAATTTTTTTCAGCGACTGTCGCTGCCCTGGTTTTATCGATCAGCCCTGTTACCCATGCGAAAGAGCTTTCTGGTAAAGCTCATGATTTTATTTTGAAATCCAATCAAGGAAAAAATGTTCGCCTTAGCGATTTACGCGGTCAGGTGGTAATGTTGAATTTCTGGGCATCCTGGTGTGGTCCATGTCGTCAGGAAATGCCGTTGTTGGACAAAATTTATCAACGTTATTCAACCGCAGGGTTTACTTTACTCGGCATTAATGTGGAAGCCGACTCCAAAGAGGCCGACAAACTATTAAAAGAAATTCCTGTAAGCTTTCCTGTACTGTACGACACCACCAGTAAAGTAAGCGAGCAATATAAAGTTGATGCTATGCCCAGCACCATACTAGTCGATTGCGATGGCAATATGAGTTACTTGCATCGTGGCTATAAAGCTGGAGACGAAAAAGAATACGTTAAACGCATAAAAGGTTTAATTCGTTCATGCAAATAAAATGCATTAAAACTTTGGTTCTGTGTGCGTGCTTGTGTGTGCTTAGCGCTTGCACCATCAAACCCTGGGTAAAACCTTATGAAAGGGAAAACCTGGCAGACCCAATTATGTCTTTTGAAAGTCACCCAACCTCCACCCGCTATATCAATCACGTTTATGAAGCCCGTGAAGCGGGAAGGGGAGCGGAAGGCAGTGCGGGAGGCGGCTGTGGTTGTAACTAAGAAATTACTCACTGCGGCAACCCTGCTGGCCAGCCTGTTCGCTGCCGCCCTATGCCAGGCGGCGGTATTACCCGAAGACCGGGTAGATGTGCTCTATCACGCCTATGATGGCGGTGGTGCAGAAATTAACGGCCCTTCTATTTTAATGCGTAAGCAATTTGCCGAAACCGTTTCCGTTTGGGGCAACTATTACGCGGATATGGTGACCAACGCTTCGATCGACGTGGAAACCGGCGGCAGTACCCAAGGTTACAGCGAGGATAGAACGGAGTTTTCATTAGGCGTGGACTATCTCTACGATAAAACCACCCTTAGCCTGAGCTACACCAACAGTAGCGAAAATGATTACGACGCGGAGACCGTTGGCTTTGCACTCAGCCAGGATTTTTTTGGCGACCTCACCACCCTGTCACTGAACTATTCACAGGGCAACGATACGGTGATGAGCAACGCGGATAACGATTTACCCTCCGAAGAGCAGCTGGCCGACCCGGTGAATCATCAACGCTACGGTATTGGTCTGTCACAGATTTTAACCAAGAACTGGATTATCTCACTCAATGCAGAGACGGTGGTCGACGAAGCCACCCCCGAATTTGACTCTGAGTACAGTGCGCTGGCCAACCCCTATCGCAGCGCAATGTTCTACGATGCAGCAACCGGTTCACGTTTAAGCCAGCGGGAAAAATACCCGTTTACACGTAACAGTGATGCCTTTGCCATCCGCTCCATGTACTACCTGCCTTACCGTGCAGCTGTGCGATTGGAGTACCGTGTATTCAGCGATAGCTGGGGCATTGAAGCAGACAATTATGAGCTGCGCTACATTCACCCCATCGGCGACCAGTGGACTATCGAAGCCAAATACCGGAACTACTCTCAGACCCAGGCAAACTTTTATTCGGACTTGTTCAATGAGCGGGACGAATACACCTTTATGGCACGGGACAAAGAGTTAAGTACCTACACCAGTACTTCAATGGGCGTTGGCGGCAGTTACGTTATCAAGGCCGGGTGGTTACAATTTGTAGACAAAGCCTCGGTAAACTTATTTGTCGACACAATGTCATTTGAATATGATAACTTTCGAGACGCGCGTGAGAGTATGAACCTGCCAGGTCGACCCGCTGTTGCCGCTGTTGGGCAAGAGTCGATGTATCAATTCGATGCAACGGTTATCCGGCTGTTTATCTCGGTTCTTTACTAATAATGAATAGCGATACCCACAATGAAACTTTATAAATTTGGCTTAGCCCTCGCAGCCGCTTCCACCCTGGCAATGTCCACAGGTTGTAAGCGCGGCTACAGCAACCTGGATACCAACCTGGATGCCAGTGACCCCTCCTTCTATGCCGCAGGAACACGCTGGAGCTTGGTCATCAACGACTCCAACAAAGATAACAAAACGACCACCGACGATTCTCAAATCAATGATTTTCGCCTGAGAAAGTATTCGGATATCGACGGTAATATCGAAATCACGATTACCGGCACCTACGACGACCTGAGTAGCGGTTTTACCCGCTTTAATGTAGATGAAGTTGCCGGCACCAATGATGTTGACGAAAACGATACCATTGCCGGCATTATCTCTGCAGAAAACCAGATGGTATTTCTTATGCCATTTGAAAAAGACGCAACCTCGACTCAGAAAACCCAGATTCTGGCCTTTATCCGCCAGGGAGACTGCCCTTCTGGTAACTTCAGCAGCGGCTGGATGACTCTGCACAGTACCTCTACCGCCGACGCCACAGATACCAGCCAGGCCTATTTCGGTTTGTACAACTTCAAGTCGGACAACAACAGTGTAGAGCTTACTGAACGACGCTCCCTCGGGCTAAATGAAGTGACCGGAACTGAAACGATTTCCGGTGCGGAATGCGCTAACGGCATTGCCTTTAACGATGACAATTCCCATTTCTTTGCCCCAAACAGCACTGCCTTGTTACACGAAAAATATGATAGTGAAACTGCTGACCGCATACTGCTGACGTTTGCGTCAGATAATATCGCTACTGCTGCTGAACTGAATGAAAGCTATGTTGGCCTGATGTATGAGTCATCTGAAACCGGTGTCAGCGCCACTTCAACTATTTCCACCACCTGCAGTGAAGGGGAATGTTCGATTCGTAAGCAGTCCAATATAGCCACGCTATCCAATTCTGGGGCCGTTATCTATCAGATATCATTGGATATGCCGACCACTGACTTACCTAATGGTTTTATTACCGGCACGCTAACAACTGAGACGGCCACCGGTAATTTGGCCTGCGCGGTAGATGTCAACGTGCAATCCACCAATGAAAAACAGATGGTGTGCATTGCTCAGGACCCCAATAACCCGGTTGAGATCATCAATTTCTTCTTTGTTTCCAGTTAAAACTCCCACGCCACAGCCTTTGGCTGTGGCGATAGCCCTGCTTCTTTTTCGCTATTGACCTCGATACTCACCTGAACGGTTACATTCCGATCACATTTGCTAACATTCGCACCCTAGCCCCACTCGACTGGCCGAGCTAGAATTCCCGGCATCTACTAATTGCACACTAACGAGTGACATTATGAAACAAGTCATAAAAAGCGCATTGATCGCGCCCCTCGCCGCTTCCTGCCTAGTCGGCTTGACCGCCTGTAATAACGATACCAACAGTCACGACGTAGACACGCGTTGGATCCGGGCAGAAATCACCCTTACTTCGCCCGGTGATGGCAAAACCTATTTTGAAGCCTACCTGAAAGACAATAATCTCTACCTTGAACTGGCTGACTTCGATAACTTCGAAGCCGAAATGAATGGCCAGGAAAAAGAGCTTAAGGAAACACGAGACGAAGACGGCAATTTTATTTACAAAAACCACTTCGATTCAGATGAAAGCGGCACCAATGTCAGAGTATCTCTCTACCGTTATATCGAAGATGATGCCCATTCTTATGTTGACCTGCCTGAGCCCGCTAATTTTGTTCTACCAACCAATGGCCAGGCTTTTGCTGAAGACGAAGCCATTGACATTACCTGGTCAACCGCCGGAATTAGCAGTTACGTCACCTTAAAATACACTCCGGATTGTTCTGGTAATACACAAAGTTCTACCGAGTATTCTTCGATATTGCAGGATAACGGCGCTTATTCCACAACAGTTGCCGATTTATTGCAAAATGCGCGTGACGGGATTACCGCAGACCAGGACTGCACCATTAAGTTAACCCTTTCCCGTATGGAAGACGGTGACCCTTCCCGTGAATTTGAAAGTGGTTTTATTCGCGCCTATCAAGATCGAACCATTACCATTAACGTTCCTCGTCCATAAGCTCTGTTTAGGCTTCCCCCCTCCGCCTGGAGAGCGGAAGCCTTGTTATTTTCCTATCAAAAAATTATTCATCCCTTCTTTTACAACCCAGTCTCTTTTTTAAGTTCCAGGCCACTGTTCTCGTTTTATTTTAACCGGGCAATAAAAACCCCACCTGTTTTAAGTGGGGTTTAAGTTAAAACATAAAAGCCTGTGGCAGATTAGTACGGCAGGAAGTCGTATGTATAATTCAGAGTTTTACGTCCAACGGCTTTGGCACCAAAGTTAATCAACTTAATTCTAGCCAGAATTTTATTTTCCAAATCAGGGGAATTTAAATCACTGGATAAAATTTTAGCGGATGAAACCTGACCGCTTGGTTCGATTACAATCTCAATAACGACCTTACCTTCCAGGGTCGGATCACTACGCAGCGCACGGTTATAGATAGCAAAAACAGAGCTCTTATGCCGATCCATAGTTTTTCTGATTTCTTCTTCGCTACGCGAGGCTCCATCGCCGCCAGTGCCTTTTTTACCGCCCGCTTTATTGCCACTACCACTCGACGTGCTGGCGATTTTGCTTTTAACCCGTGTAGACTCTTTACCGGATAGCGCAACACCGCCGGTGTCTCGACTGAGGTTTTGTGTATTAATGCCACCACTGCCGGCTTTTGCCTGACTTGAAATAATGGCACGATCCAACTCTGCCGCTTCCCCCGTTCCCTGCGTTAGCTCATCGGCATTCACTTCGGACAAATCAAAGTCGTCCCGCATATCCATTAAGGCATCGGCAAATTGATTAATTTCTGCCGCCGCCACCTCACGCGCCTGCTCAACGAGCTTAGCGGGCTCGGGTTCCGGTTTGGGTTCGGGCTTGGCTTCGGGTTTCTTTTCTTCCTTTTTCGGCTCTTCCGGTTTTTTCTCTTCTTTTTTCTTTTCTTCTTTTTTAGGTTTGGGTTTCGGCGGAGGAGGTTTGGGTAGTTCTTGTTTTTCCAATACCACCTTCGCTAGCTGCGGGGGTAATTTTTCCAGCTCCTTTCGATCCGGTTCAGGTACGTTTACCAACGGGATCGCCACACTAAAAAGAAAAAATGGTATGAGCAGAAAAAGAATAATTCTGTATAGCCGACGATCGTCCTCTAACGTCGAACTCCAGGGCAACTGCAAATTGGGAGCAGAGATTATCACCGCCATGTTAACCCTCCGCACCGTCTGTGGCACCTGCCGAACTGTCGTCCGCAACCTGACTTACGGCAAGCGAAATATTGCGATATTCAGATTTTGCGCAGGTGGTCATTATTTTTTTCAATAATTTATAAGGCAGAGCTTTATCTCCCATGATGGTGACGTCACGCCCTTTTTTTGCCTCTTCTTCGTTTTGAAATGGTTTTCTCGCGGCCAGGTAATCCAGCTCTCGCTTTAAACCTGTTATCTCGAGGTCCACACTTCGTGTTACTGCGGCCACGTCTGCAACTTTTCGGCCACCAACCAGAATATCTGTATCGCTTACCATGACAACAAGTGCATTGTCGGGTTTTTTCTCAGCGACTGATTGAGGTAATTGAATATCTTTATTGCTTTGTAGCACTTCAACATCAGAAGAATTTACCAAAAGGAAAAAAACCAGAATGGTAAAAATATCCATCAATGATACAAGGTTCAATTTTGGCTGGCCGGCCAGACGCTTGTGATGCCTCGCCATGCGTTTGGCATGTATTGACTGCTTCATTGTTTACCTCCCACTGTGGAGGTACCTTGGACCGGCGGTGGTGCATCCCCAAGAGAAACCTGGGGAAACAATTCCGCATCCACAACCGATGCGGCTACGACAGCTTTAAAACTTCGTACCGTATCCATTGCTCTTACAATAGTTTGATAATCCGTGTCCTGTTGGGAAAGAATTAAGATATCTTTTTTATCAATACCTTTTTCTCTCAGTAATCGTTTTACTTCCTGTAATACAACGGAGAGGGTTTTAAAATCGTATTCCTGAGCACCAGTGTCGTCATTCTCTTTCAAGGGAATACGTTTTAGTGGTGCTCCGGCGGGGTAATTAATCACCAACTCATTTGGTTCGATAACCAATTCAAGCAACTCATTTTTTGGATCCTTATTTGGTCCCGAGTTGGAGGCAAGGTCTGGCAGCTTTAAATCCAGTACAGTGATGTGTGAAAACACCATACTCATAAGCAGCACAGGTACCAAAATGATCATCAAGTTCATGAAAGACGTGATGTCGAGATCCGCTTCCTGTTGTCTGAATCGTCTATGTCGCATAGCGGTAGCCGTTTATTAATTGGTGAATTGATTAACTCTACTTCGCGTCTGTCGCTCTTGTTTTTCCGACAAAAGCATTGGAATTCGACATAATGTTTAAGCACTTCACACCGGCCATTTCCAAGCTGTCCACAATTTCTGTGGTTTTACTTTGCAGCATGGCGTGAAGCAGTAACAAAGGAATTGCAGAGATCAATCCAAATGCAGTGGTGTTCATCGCCACAGAAATACTTTGTGATAGCAGTGTGGCTTTCTCTGCAGGCTCAGCATTTGCCACCGCAGTAAAGGCTGCAATCAGACCCATGATGGTACCTAAAAGTCCGAGTAGTGTAGCGATGTTGGCTAATGTCGCTAAGTAAGGTGTGCGTTTTTCCAAACGTGGAACCACTTCCATTACACCTTCTTCCATCGCCAGCTCAATATCTTCACGGCGCGGCGTTTGTTGCATACGCGCAATACCTGAAGCCACGATTCGGCCAACAGGTGCTTTAGATGCACGCGCCAGATCAACCACGCCGGCATAATCTTTTTTCTTGAGCAACGGCAACATTCTGTCAAATGCTCTGCGATTGGTACTCTTGGCAGCAGTGAGAAAAACCCAACGCTCAATAGCCAGGGCCAGGCCCAACACTAATACCACTGCAATCGGGTACATAAACGCACCACCGGATTGGAAAAAAGTAATGATTGTGTTCATAAAGCAATGCCTCCAACAGTTTTGCTTTTTAATTTAAATTTTGACTATTGTGCGTCAGGTCATCCAGAAATTCGACCTGACGACGATGTTCTCTGCGCTCGACGTGAGGAAATATCACTTCCAGTTTACTGGTGAGCGGTTGATAAAGAATTGTATGATCTTTTGCCGGTTTCCAGGGCACAATATAAAACACTTTCGGCTGTTCCTGGTTGCCTTTCACCGTCGCGCCCATTTCGACCACATCGGAATCATCTGCGGCACTTACCTGAAACGAAGCTAGCATAGTAAAGAGTAGTATTACACTTAATTTCATTGCTGCTTCTCCTCCGCTGATGGTTCAGCCGGCGCTTGTTTGGCTGCGATTTCTTTCATGCGTCGTTCAAGGTCGACAATCCAGCCTTTCAGTTTTCTATCTGGTTCGGGGGATATTTTCTGAGCCATTTGATAATGCTCCATGGCATTGTCAAATTGCCCCATATACATGTCGTACAAGATACCAATGGCCACATGGACATCTTTATTGTGGGGCCACACTTCCAAGGCTTTTTTATAGGTTGCCTCTGCTTCAACAAATTTGCCTTGTTCCCGGTATAACAGGCCCAGCTGACTGTATGCATCCATGTTATTCACATTGACTTCAATCGCGTATTTAAAAGCCTGCTCCGCGTCCTCAAGTTTGTTCAACTCCCGCTGCACAATTCCAAGATTGACATACGGGCCAGATAAATTAGGGTAGGTTTCTACCATCAAGCTCAACAAACCTTCGGCTTTCTCCCATTGTTTTTTCTCCATCGCCTCTTTTATTTTGGCGTATTCGGATTTTGCTTCTGAAGCCACTTCCGGTTTCGGTGCTTGCTCATAGGGATTGGGAATTCGTTCAATGGGTGCTTCAACCTGAGCCTGATCAGGTTCCGTTGTTTTGTCCTTTTCGGTATCTTTTGGCGGCGAGCTTTGACAAGCGGCTAAGAATAGAACCGCTAGTAAAATAACTCTATTGCACCGGTAGTGCTTACAACGAGAGAGGATTTCGGGTTTAGTAAATACCATCACTCACCTCCAGGCGTTTTTCTTTTTTGCCGTAGCGTGCCGGCAACAGTTTAGCCAGGGTTTCAAAGCTTTCTTTCACCCAGTTGTCGTATATACCTTTCCAGGCCCGCTCCGAGTTGGCAGCATGAATATCAATGGCTTTTTCTTCAAATGGATAAGCCTGTTCTTCCAAGAGAATTTCGTATTGCTCAAGCGCGAGAACATCCAAACCTTTGGGGCGCTGGGAATTCATTAAGTCTTTACTTAATTGCGCGTAGACCATTCCAATACGGTAATTGGCTTCCGTGGCAAATTCAGCCACACCGTAAGCAAGCACCTTTCTATAGGCTTTTAAGGTTTTATCCAGCGCCGCTTTTTTCCGGTTCAAACTTTTCTTGATTGGCAGACTCAATTTAATACGTTCAAAGGCGAGGTATTCATCTTTCGCAAATTTTGCCGAAGCAAACGCAGCCAGATATTTTGAACGGTCTGTCGCATTACCGCCGGCAGCAGCATGTTCACTAATGAGTTTTTTCAACCAGAAATCACGTTTACCGTCCTGATTGGTTTGCTCATACAATTCCACCAAGTGAAAACGCGCTTCGGTTGCAATGGCAAACGGTAGCGGGTAGGTATTGGCGTATTGTTTATAGTGAGTAATGGCTTCGTCTTTTTTACCAATTTTTTCGTATAGCTCAGCGGACAGATATAAAGACTGTCGACGAACATCGGGATCACTGTCATTTTTCGACATATCTGCCAGAACGTTAGCCGCCTTGCCCCACTGTTCGGATTCCTGATAGATAACTGCCAGCTTGGGCGGTAAGGTTTTTACCAGTTCATGCGTAGGATAACGTCGGCGGAAATCCAGAATAACCTGTTCCGCAGCATTCCAGTCTTTCAAGGTCATTAAATGATTAGCCGCATCGTACTGGGCACTGATGGCGATGTCGCTGGCTGGAGCAATTTCCCGAATACCCAGTAATTTATCGACGGCTCCTGCGAGGTTTCCTTCTGCCACTTGAAACTCTGCTATGCGGTACATACATGCGGCGATACGCTCGATGACTTGATGACGCTCTTGATCGTTAGCCGGCAAAAGCGATAACAGTTGTCGATAAGCCCATTCAGCTTCGGCATACTGCGCCATATCAAACTGACTATGCGCAATAACCAGCCACGCTGTTTTTTGCAGTGATTTTTCTACCGGCGGCTGCCATTCGACAATTCGAGTCGCAACCTCTATTGATCTCATATAGTTGCCACTCTCAAATATTTCCTGAGCAGCTTTGGTTAGCACAGGTGCGGCACGTTTATCTGTTGGATAATAATCCGCATAGCTGATGGCCGAATCGATTTTCTTATTTTTCCAGATCTGATTTTGTTCCAGCAACTCCGGAGCCTGGGTTTGGTCGATCAGGATCTGCATTGTCACTAACGCGTTATAACCGGCATCTGGCCCGCGCTTTTTATCCAGATATTGATAAGCAACCATTTCGTAGGCTTCGACCGCCTTCGGATAATTTCTCGCTTCGAAATGCGCCTCCCCCATTAAATAGGCAAACTCTGGCGTTTTGCTGTCTTGCGGGAAAGTATGAATGAATTCCTGATAAAGATCGGCAGCCTTAACGAATTGTGGTTCGTAAGGCTCAGGCTTGTCTTTGTTTTTTGCCTTGGGGTTTTTATTAAAGACTTCCCCGGCTTCTTTCAGGGCGATACCTTGCGCATGGTAATAACTGGCTAATTCATCGATATAGGTATGAAGTTGCGGCCGTAATTTATTTTGTGCGACTTCGTCCCGTACCCGCCAGAATTCACTGTAAAAGCCATAGTTGCGAACAAACTCTTCTTTTGCCGGTAAAACCAGGCTTGGGAAATCCCCCGCAATATACACTTTGATCGCTTTTTCACTAAATTGCGGGGCCCAGTCGGTTTCCGGGAAATGTTTCACGTAGTGGCGGTAGGTATCCGCACTGTCTCTATAACGTTTTTTCTCCAAGTACAAATCACCAAGATTCATATACAACATATGTTGATAATGGCGCTGACCCCACTTTTGATAAATCTCGGTAATGGTTTCTGCCCCGTCAATATACGAGAAGGCCAGACTCAACACACGCAGGGTGTCATTGACCATATTTTTTTGGCTATTCCTTAAATCATCAAAAGATTTACCTTCGATTAATACGCGGTCCAGTACTTCGGTAAACGATTTTAACGAGGCGCGATAACGACCACGTTTAAATTGAGACCAACCATGCATATAGACGGCGTTGTCATAGAAGGGGGTGCCGTCACCTTCCAACATCACCTGGCCGTATAAGTCTTCTGCGGCTTTATAGTCGCGGTTACTGAATGCTAACTCCCCACGACGGAATTCCACTTCGGCAGCAAATTGCGAATCAGGGAATTGTTCAATGAGTTGCGCCAGTACCTGATTGGATTCTTCCATTCGCCCATCGAGCGCGTATGCCTTGGAAAGCTGATAGAGCAGACGTTCGTTGGTTGGCGTATCCGGTTCACCCTGCCTTGCTGCGTTCAGTACCAAAAGCTCCTGAAACATGGCAATACTATCTTCGTAATACGCTTGTTGCTCTGTAGTATCCAGCTGTTTTTCTTGTGAACGAACCAGTTCCAGGTCGGCCAAACGGATGAGCACGCGATGGCGTACACCGGGGTCAACAGCGATTTCCAGCGCAGAACGGTAATGGTCTTCAATAATATCAATGGAGGTTTTTTCTACCGGCATAGGCTCTTCCGGCAAATAGGCCTTGGGCAGATCACTTAATGTCAACGTGCGGTTTTTACCTCCGCCAAATGACGAACAGGCGCTAATTGATAAAACACATATGATCACCACCAGGCAGCGAATCATGGATTCACCTCCGGCGTTTCTGTTTCTGTTTCTGTTTCTGTTTCTGTTTGGATAGATTTTTTCGGCGCTTTTTTCTCTGCCGCAACCGGTTGCCCATCACCGTTATCACCGGGGTTATCACCAGGCGCGGTCAGTGTACTTTCATAGGCTTCAATATCTCTGCGCCCTTCACCACGGGTTGCCCTGTCCAGAATACGCGCCATCGCCAAACGGCTTTGAGCAAGGTAGTGAGTCAAACGTCCTCGCTGAATATTGAGGATCTCAACAATCTGGTAACGAATACTGGCTTTATTTTTCTCCAGCACCATGTCTACTTGCACAAGTGCGTGATCGATTTTGCTTTGCAGCTGTTGAATAGTAACTTTATAGGGTTCCAGATCCTCAGCTTCGGCAAGAATTGCTTCAACATCTTTATGTTTTTTTCTGACGTCGCGAATGGTTTCGTCCAACGAGCTGAGGGTTTTCACAACACGCCACATTCGATCAGAAAATTTCTCACTGGATTCCCACAATAAAATACCGTAGTAACGTCGCGCAGCTTCGTCATACTCATCAATAAACGGGTCTGTTTCACGAAGCAGTTCAATATTTCTTTGTACACGCTTAATACGTTCAATCAATTCAGCTTCGTTACCTGATGCCAGGGCAAAATAGTCTTTTTCTGCGGCTGTCGTTTCAATTTTTCTGGTTAGTTCCGAACGCTGTTTGACTAACTTGCCAATCTCACCAAACAGATCGTTTTCGGCTAATGCTTCCGCCCTTTTGGCTCGTTCGAACTCACGGGAATTTACCATTGCCATATAAAAATTAAGTTTGCTTTTCCATAACTGCATATCTTCTTTAATGGCGAGCAAATCGCGCAATTCCAGCACACTGCTTTGAAACTCATCACGCGAAAATAATTGCACGAGGTAACTGAGTTGAGGGGCCAGATCATTTTCTTCCGCGTAACGCAACCAGTCCAAACCGTGACTTCGTTTTATTCGCAGCACATCGATTAACTTATCGTTTTGCATATCGACAATGATTTTGTCGAGGCTGTCGATCTCTGCAAGAAGCTTTTGCTCAGCTTCTTTAAAACTTCTCAATGCGAGGGTTTCAGCACCGAGCCGTTCGTAGGCAAAAGGCACAGCGACAACCGCTTCCTGGTTGCTGGCATCCAACAAATTACTATTACTTAAGTGTGTCCAGGCATCCAGAGCATCATTGTGATTACCCAGTCGGTCAGAAGCCCAACCGTACCCTAATAGTGCTCGGTTGGATGTATCGGAATTCAAACGCACTTTTTTAAATTTTTCGATTGCCTGCGGGTATTCTTCAAGTAATAAATGCGCATAACCCGCCGCCGTCATCGCCTGATCAAATAAAGCAACGTGCTCTTCATCAATAAAACGGCTTTTGCCAATTTCATCGAAATAATAAATGGCTTTGGTGTAATTTCCTTCTCTGGCCCAGGCAGCACCCAGGTTGTAGTACATATACGGCTGCCAACCAACACCGGGGTCTCGCTTCTCCAGATATCTTTCTGCCAGTTTTAATTTGCCCTGCTGGATTGCCAGATTGATTTTTAAGGCGAAAACATCGCCGCGCATTTTTTTACTGGGGAAAGGACGAACATTTTTCAACGCCTCTTTGGCGCCGTCAAAATCATTGCGGATGTATCTCAGCTTAGCCAGGAAAAACCAGGCCGCGTCACGAACATGTTGCGGACGATTTGCCTCTAACAAGCGCAGGAATATATCGGACGCATGACGCTCCATGCCATAACCGACAGCGAAACCGCCCTCCATGATTTCCGGATTGTCACCATGCCCGTTAATTCCGCCCCGCTCTTTGGCCACCATTAATTCGGCCAGCGCAGCCATGTACTCTTCCTGATAGTACTCGTACAGGGCAACGCCGTAGCGCAAATCGGCTACGGAGGTGAGGGGTTCGTCTTTGGCGGCGAGGTTAGTACTGGAGAAAAGAACAGCAGCTACAAACGACCAGCGACACCATTTAGGTATTACAGCTCCCATTCTTTAAAGCTGAACTCCGGTTGCATAGTCTTTTCTGAATCGCGAATTTGTATCTCGACCATTTTGGGGTCGCCGTCTTTTTCGAGCAGCATTGTTGCTCCCCGTTTGTATTC
Source organism: Teredinibacter sp. KSP-S5-2 (assembly GCF_032773895.1). Classification (NCBI taxonomy): domain Bacteria; kingdom Pseudomonadati; phylum Pseudomonadota; class Gammaproteobacteria; order Cellvibrionales; family Cellvibrionaceae; genus Teredinibacter; species Teredinibacter sp. KSP-S5-2. The sequence continues at coordinate 4,378,657 of NZ_CP120416.1, forward strand.
GCGGTTGTCTGGGCCCATACCGGTGAAAATTGCTGTCAGCTCATGCTCACCGGCTTTAAGGTTGCCCATATAGAGCCTTTGCACACCACCACGGGCAAGTGCATCGTTTTGTCTGTGGGTATATAAATGGCTGGCAACCATTTTGTCGTCAATGGAGAGCTTTATTGCATCCAACTCAAAAAACTTCCCCACATCCATAGAGACAAACACAACGATTTGCGTGTTTGCCGGAAAAAGCAATTCTTCTTCTAATATGAGGAGATCACGATTTAACTCTAATGCCGCTTTTTTTAAATCTTCAACTTCGTCGCTCAACGGCGAAATGGTGTGTTCCTCGGCCGGACTTTCGGCTTCTGATTGCACTTCGTCTTCAGCGTAAACATGCTGCAATGACACAAAGGCCACTATGCACGCTGAAAGCAAAGCTTTTGCTGTGACGGGTGCAAGCGCCATCATCCACTTTGCCAAAATTCGACACTTTGTATCAATCAAGGTCAGTCTCCAGATATTCGTTAACCACCGAATCTACGCTAGCCCTGAGTTTGCAGCTATTCTTTACCACAATTTGTCAGCTGGTTAGATACGAGAGTTTTTATTTGGGTTGGCAGTACTTCGCCGCCAATTATTTTGCACAGTTTAATCTGCCAGTATCCGTCTAAGAACCGCATCAAATGTGACATTGCTCACATTTTTTCTTTTTTAAACAAATACTTATTAATGTCTAGCCGGAATCCTTTTCATTTTTTATGCCAGAAGTTGTTTTTTTTAAATCTTCCGGCGACATTAGCTCCTTGCTGTAATGAACCTGGCCAAATCGGTCAATTATCACGCAATCAAATCCAGGGATCTGATTGACTAACGCAAGACCTCGCTCGACACCTAAAACAAAAACACTGGTAGACAGCGGATCTGTATCGAATCCCGACGGCCCGATTACGGTGACACTGACAACTTCGCGCGCGGAAGTGCCAGTTTTGGGGTTAATAATGTGGTGAACGCGCGCACCACTTTCATCGATAAAATAACGTTCGTAATCACCGGAGGTGGAGACAGCAGAATTAACAACAGGAAGTAAAATAACCGGCGTAGCGTCTGCTTCTTGTTTCCTTGGGTTACGAATACCCACCACCCAGGGACGACCGAGTTTGTCGCCAAGAATTCGCGTATCTCCGCCAGCACTGATGCTTGCATGGTGAATACCAAGCGTTTTCAGTTTTTCCGCAGCGAGGTCAACAGCATAACCTTTGGCAACGCCACCCAAATCGATTCGAACATTTTTATGTTGGAAATAGAGCGTTGATTTTTCCCGATCTAAATCGAGTAATTTGTAATTAATTGCGGGCAGTAACGATTGACGTAGTTTTTCATCAGGTTGTTTTTGTTCGCGGTAATCGTAGTACCATCCGACCGAAGCAAAAGTGATATCAAATGCGCCTTGAGTTACCTGACTGAAATAAAGGGACTTATCAATTAATTTGACCAGTTCTTTTGATATTTTTTGCGGCTGATGCGCAGCTTCAGCATTGATTTTATACACTTCACTGGTAGAAATATAAGGGGACAACCGCTGATCAATACCACGCATAATCGCCATCACTTCACCTATGGCAATATCGGCAGCGTTTTTTTGTTGCGCCTCGGACTGGGCGGGATTGTCGTACCAGAGTTGTACCGAAACTTCGGTGCCCATTATTTCGTTACTTTGCTGATACCACTCAGCAAAGCACATCAATGAAAGGGGCATCAACCCCAGAAAGCCAATAAAGTACGTAATATAACGTCGCAAAAACAGACCTCCTGGATCAGGGAGATTACCCCGATTTTTTACTATTGATTGGGCCAAATAAGTGTGAATTTCCCAGGTTCTTTTTCTTCCGCTACCAACTGTAATGCCTGGGTTACTGTCTCTGGAGCACCTTCTTTTGGTGAGACCGTTCCGTTTATTTTCCAGCTTTCCTGACCAGCAGCCCAGTTAGCCATCAAATCAACGCCTATTGGACCGTCCAACTCAAATAGTTTGGCTTGAATACCTGAATTCGCCTGGCTTAGCTTTGCCGCAAAAGAGCCCAGGTTGATCATCCCATTACCGTCATGCACTTTTGCGCCGAGCCAGCTTACTTGCCCATCCATTTTCTTCACGGTTTGCCCACTCACCGTTGCCGCCAGGATATTTACAGAAACATGACCGTCGACACGCATAGGTAAAAGCACTTGCGCAATGGCAACGGGCGCTTCAACTTCCAAACCTTTTATCTGTGTTCCAATAAAAGGGCTATGACAGGCTTTACCCCGTATCATTTGTCCGGGAGCGATCATTTCAAATTGAACACAGGGGGAAAGAATTAATAAGCTCCAGGGATTTATTTTCCATCGAGTTTGCCCCAGGGCAATATTTGCTCTGGCAACATCCACTTGTGTGCTCGAAGCTGCGCCTTGCCAAAATGACCCCGTAATACCATTAAGCCAAACGTTAGGCGCAGCTTTGTGAATTGCCACAGCAGCGTATTCGGCAGGAATACGCGACAGAATCAAATATAAAAAATAAATGATTAAAAAAAGAAAAAAGAAAAACTTAAGTAGTTTTGAGGGCATAATACCGTGCCTTTTATTATGGTCGACTTAAGCGAATATTAACTGAGACTACGCCTGCGTCGGATGTTGCGGCAACAGACGCATCATTCACTAACAGGCCTTCATTCGTTTCCAAATGGTTTAGCCAAGCCACAACTTTATTAAAGGGGGCTTTTTCAATTCTCAAACGAACATTGCTTGTCCCGTTAGGCTGCATGCCCGAATGATTAAGGCCATTCGCACTCATGGATCGACTGACGATTTCAACAATAGATTTACCACCAGCGGCAGGAGCGCTCTGACTTTTAACTTTTGCTGCCAGCTCCCGAACGCGCTGCTGCTCCGCCATTGCTGTTCGGTTACGGGCTATTTGCTCGTCTTTCATCGACACGATCGGGCTGTATACCGCCATATATAAGAAATACAGAGCCGCACAGATAGACAAAACAAAAATAGCCAGCTGGTCTCTTGGGCTTGCCTGTTCCCACCATTCAGTTATTGCGTTCATTGTGCAGCCTCCGTTATTTTCAATCGAGCCTGCTGAACACCGCCTTTGGGGTTAACACGCATTAATTCTGCATTAACAGAAGATTGACCAATTAACTCTCTGACCTTTTCCACATCAGCAAATGTTTTTGCTTCAAAGTCCAACTGCAACTCCCGATTATCTCCGTTATAACGAAAACTGGAGAAGGTAATATCAGGAACTTGCTTGACTGCTTTTGCCGAAGCGGAAAGCAGTCGCATCATGTTTGTTGGCTGACCACCACCATCGCCGGATTTTAATCGCGATTTTAATTCTCTTTCCGGGTCACCTTTACGGCCATTTGGAACCGCATCCAAAAATATTCTCGTGGTTTCCTCACGAATACTATTAAATTCGCTTTTGGCTCCAAGGTATTGGGAGAAAGAAACCGCAAGAGAGAGCACAAAAGCCGCCGCCGCGATATAGGCCGGCATTTGCCAGGTTTCCCACCAACGCGCTATCGGTAGCTGACGAGCAAAGGCACCCCGTCGTAAAGACATACTGGTGTCAGGAAAGCTGGTATCAATTGCATCCCACAAACTGCCAAAACGCGCATCAATTCCTAAACCACCTTCTTCTTGTTGCCACGCATCGGGAAGCCAGGTGAGGAGTTGTTGTAGGCGTTCGTCATCTTCCGCAACCAAAACCAGTTTGGTATCAGCCTTAACTTTGCTTTCCATTGATCCTAATACAACGGGCGCAAAGCCGGCATCAACGGTGAAACCAATGCCTTCACCCTGATTAACAAACACCTGATTATCATCATAAACAATAGTAATACTACCGGCTTCACGCTGTAACATCAGGTAATCAGGTAAACACTGGTACAAATCACAGGGCAGTGAATTTACTTCCTCCATAACCCGTGCAACCGTTTCCATTCGCGCATAGGCGACACTGGCGGAACCACCCGATACATCGCCAATGGCAAAATGCAAATCATCGACATTATCAATGATGCGCTCTTCCATTTCATAGGGAAGCAGTTTTGCAATGTGACGTTTTTCTTTTTCATCAAACGGCACCCGGCAGGATACAACTTGCTGTCCACAAAACATCAAGTTTGCAGTTACGCGTTCTTCGGGCAAACTACTGAGCAGGGATTCAGTATCACCTGCGCTATAGTCTTCGCCCAGCCATTCTCCGCTTTCGGATAAAAAGCGCCACTGCCAAAGGCCATTTTCTAAAGATCGAATAAATAATGTATTTGCCATGGCAACTACCTAAATCGTGCAACTCATAGTCATTATGAGCACCTAAAAATTAGCATCTGTTCTTCTTACGGGAAGTACCGTCCTGGTATTCTTTTCTCGTTTTAATAATGTTTTTCGCGTCCGAATATGGTCACCCACCATCGTCTCGCTACTCAAAATAAAATAATCCGACGCCGTTCCCAACCCAGTCATATCCATTTTATTTTGCTGTTGGTTGACCTCTGGGTTAGCGCTACCTTGTTCAGGAGTGTTGCCCTGATCGCCGCTGGCTTGTTCTGGTGTGTTGCCCTGGTTACCACTATTTTGCTCAGTGCCACCTATAGTTACTGGAAATAACACCGCAGCTTCTGTTCCCTGCGCAACAAAGTCGTTACAGCTATCAAACCCACTTGGATTATTTTGCCTATCCGCCAACAAACGTTGTACATCACTTTTTGACAACGGCATTAAATCATTTTCGTAATTAATAGTACGCAGTAACGCTTCCGGCGCAGTATTCACATTTAAAGTCACATTGGCCGGCAATGCGATCACCAGCGGCACCAACCTGCGATATATTTCCGGCGTCATGCCTTTTATTAAACTTAATTCACTAACGCTACTCATTACATCGTTAGCAATAACAAATGGCGGATTAAGCTGTTGGTAATAGTCGCCTTCCGCGCCACCAAAACCGGTTTCACTGGTATTCACATCCACCCAGTCAATGACCGACTCGGCAATCGCTTGCGCTTCCTGCAACTGAAGAAACGGAACACCCTCTTCATTTTCTATCGTTTGCAATAATCGGATAAAACGCCGTTGCGGTTCATTATATTTTTTTGCGTCAAACGCGTTTTCCGCACCTTTGGGTGGTTGACCGCCCAAAGAATTCAAATTAAATCTTGCCGAGGCATCCTCTAACGACCCTGCGATATAACCATGGTCTGTTGGAAATTGCGGCTTTTGCGTCGCCCATAATTCCCCGAGGTTGTCGTTCTTACTATCTTGATTGTTCAAATCATTAGTCAGCACTTTTACAGCCAGATTTTCCGAAGCATCAAGATAAGTATTCGCCTGAATACCTTGCCAGCGGTTTCCACTGCGAGTGATGCTTAAATCAAACTGCCAACTTAACTCGATGGCAATGACCGAGATTAATGCTGCAACCATTAACGCAATTAGTAAGGCAACACCCTTTTGCTGCGTTGGTAACTGCATCTGATTTCTGTTTATTACTCGGTTTAGTTGCATTTTTTTGGCCTCTTCATGCAACTAAAAATCTTCTTTCAGTATCAGAAATAACCGCGTGATTTCACCGCGGTCTTCTAACGTAATGCGAATTCTCACGGCTGCGGGTAGGTCTTCCGCTTGTGAGATCGGCCATTTTTCCGACCATCCCGTTCCTTCCATTGAAGGATCATTCGCTGACCAGGGCAACATATGAATTTCAACCTGTTCCACCTTGTCCAATAATTTTTGCGATGTAGACGGATCCGCCTCAATATTACCCGGATCTACCCACATATCTCGCCAGAGTACATCGTCTTCGAGTCGATAACCCACGCGAGCTAATTCGGTGCGCGGCAGGTAAAGCGGGTTACTTCTCCCCGCACGAAACACCTGAAAAATATATTCACGCTCAAAAGGTGCTTCAAACGCTTTTATTTTATCGCCATATGCTCCTCGGCGAGGGTGCCCTACCGCATGGTTTAAATCTTTTTCCAATAACAGCCAGGTTCGGTCAATACGCCCCAACCTCTTCATTGAATTGCGACTGAGTTCACTTGCATCAATCGCTACTGTCAACGTCTGAAATGACGTCACCGCAATAACAGCCATGATACTGACCGCCACAATCACTTCGATAAGCGTCATACCCAATTGCTTATTCGGATATCGAACAGCCTTTTTCATAACGGCAGATATCCCATAATATTGGCCAACCACTCATCTTTTTCCAGACCAACAAATATTTCGTACTGCTGCATGGCGGTTTCTTTTTCGCCAACTTTTTTTGACACAATTTGCCAGGCCCATTCCCGACCACCAAATTCCATGGTGTCACTTTCTCTTTTAGGCGGCAGTTTTTTCTTCAGCCTATGGGCCAGGATAATTTCCTGGGATTTATTTTCTGCGATCCAGTAGGCGAAGGTTTTATCTTCGGCTTGCGTTGCGTAATCGAGTGAGCTCTGAATTTGCATTACGATAGCCGGCAATGCCATTCCGACCACCATCAGCGCCACCATAACCTCGACTAATGTAAAACCAAGGCTTTTTGACTTTCCTTCAATTTTTGCGCAACGATTTAATTTACTTGAAGAAGTCATCGTCATCTCGGTTTACGTCAGCTTTTTCCTTCCACTCTATTTCACCCCAGATATTGACCACGATGTGTTGCGCTGTTTCAGGGTCTTTATCGTAGGTAAATTCAATTTCAAAGGGCGTTACTTCCCCTTCGGGATAAAACGCAATTACCGGTATTGGTTGGTCCGGGCGGAAATCCCAGGTCAACAAACGCTCCTCCACGCTCACCGCCAGATCAATTTCCGGCGGCATAACAACAGGCTCCATTTCTTCGATGTCAACCCAACGTCGCATAGTGCCATTTGCCCCTGCGACGCCGGTTTCTTTCATCCAGCGATATTCCCAGCCCAGATCATCGAGATTAAATTCCCGCTTTTCCTCGGCCTCTTCCATTTCTTCCTGCCGCCACTTTGGCGGCATTAAAACCAAACCTATAGGCTCGCCAGTAATAACGGCCATTTCTGCCGCATGTTCACTATAGGCGGTTAAGGCATTAACCTGTTCCGCCACTTCCTGCTCACTATCGCCGACGCTAATCATTGCTGATGCACCGCCAACCGCAATGCCCACAATCACTAACACGACCAGTATTTCAATTAACGTAAAGCCCCGATTTTTCGAGTTCATTAATTGAATACTCTTGGCAGAGAGTGTCATAACAATGAATTACACATCATCCCAATTACTGAGATCTTTATTTTCTTCTTCACCACCGCGTACAGCATCCGCACCAAAAGTGTAGATTTCATAAGGCTTACCTTCGGCTGGACTGACATACATATACTCAGTACCCCAAGGATCTTTTGGCAGTTTTGGCATGTAGCCACCACTTTGATAATTTTTGGGTTCTGGTGAGGTAGTTGGTTTGCTCACTAACGCTTCCAAACCTTGTTCGGTGGTAGGGAAACGGAAATTATGTAACTTGTACATTTTCAATGCCGTTTCGATATTGGCAAAGTCTGCGCGTACTTTTTTCTCCTGACTGCCGCCAAGTGCCTTCATCACGTTCGGGCCAATAATACCGGCAAGCATACCGATAATTACCAGCACCACCATAACCTCGATAAGGCTAAAACCCTTTTGTAATTTTCTTGATTTCATAACGACTCCCACCAATTTTTAAATTTATTACATGCCAACCATCTGGTTGAGTTTGAAGATAGGTAGCAAAATTGCCATCACAATAAAGACCACCATGCCTCCCATAAACAGCACCATAAATGGTTCTAATAACCCCATAGCGGTGTTGACTGAAAATTCCAGCTCCCGCTCCTGGTTTTTAGAAACATGCAGAAGCTGTTCGGCCAACTGACCATTTGCCTCACCACTGGCAACCATCTGAACTAATAAAGGCGGAAACACATCCACCTGAGCCAGAGCTTTGTTTAAGCTCATCCCTTCTTGTACGGACATCGCCACTTCCGCACTGGCTTCTTTCAATACACGATTGGTCAATACCTGGGCTGCAATTTTTAGTGCTTCAAGCAAAGGCACACCACTATTGGTTAACAAACCAAGTGTGCTGGAATAACGCGCGGATTGAGATTGCAGAATCAAATTGCCAAAAACGGGAAGCTTTAACTGCATCTTGTGCCATTTTTTTTGTCGCGATTCAGACTTCAACAACCAGCTAATAAAAATAGCCACTCCCACAACGCCCAACAACAGGAAGAAACCGTAATTGACCAAAAAGTTACTCATCGCAATCAGTAGTTTGGTCGCGAACGGCAATTCCGTTTTACTGTTTTCAAACAGCCCCATTAGCTTGGGCACCACTTTAACCATCAAAATCGAAACGACAGTAATACTCACCACAAGCATGGTAATGGGGTAGATCATTGCCATTTGCAGTTTTTGTTTGGTTTCCTGGCTCCGTTCGGTGTAATCCGCCAACTGTTCCAATACCGGACCAAGGTAACCGGAAGATTCACCTGCACGAATCATGGCCCGGTATAAATGATCGAATACCCTGGGCAGCTCAGCCATAGACTGGGCAAGACTTAAACCTTCAAGAACACGCGATCGAACCTGCAACATGATGGTTTTAGCTGCTGGTTTACGGCTTTGCTTGGCCGTTGCCTGTAACACTTCATCAAGGGGCAAGCCTGATTGAATCAAGGATGCCAACTGGCGGGTTAACAGAGAAATATCCCGATACCCGAGGCGTGGCCCACCTAAATTAAAATTGAGAGAAAAGCCTGAAGATTTATTGTTGTCGTTGGCCGCTTTTTTATGGCTGGACTTAACCGTAAGGGGTTTAAGCTGCTTCGCTCTTAACTGATTGCGAACGTGTCTTTCCGAATCCCCTTCAATGACACCTTTAACTTTTTTCCCTTTTGCATCCAGGGCTTGATAAGTAAAAGCAGGCATATTAGCAATCCCTCTTCGTCGTTAGAGTAAAGAGGCAATAGCTGTGACCAAAATCCGGGAAAGCAAAACAGAACATAAGCTTATGATGCCGCAGTCACCCGCAACACTTCCTCCACGCTGGTGATACCGGCTATTACTTTATCCCGACCGTCCTGATCGATCCCCTGACCTCGTTGTCGAGCATGTGCTGTCATGGCCTGCTCGCCCACACCTTCGTGAATGAGTTGACGCATTTCATCATCGACAACAATTAATTCATAAATACCTGTTCGCCCTTTGTAACCGGATTGATGGCAACGCTCACAACCGCGGCCTTTGTACACAATCGACCCCTGGGGCAAACGTAACCTTGCACATTCAGATGGCGTGGCTTCGTGGGGTTCTTTACATTCAGAACACAAAACCCGAACCAGACGCTGTGCCATTAAGGCTTCCAAACTGGAAGACAACAGGAAGGGCTCAATACCCATGTCGTGTAATCGGGTTACCGCACCAATGGCGGTATTGGTGTGCAACGTTGAAATCACCAAGTGACCAGTCAAACTCGCTTGCACGGCAATTGCCGCCGTTTCCTGGTCACGGATCTCACCTACCATCACCACGTCCGGGTCTTGACGCAGAATTGCCCGTAATCCACGGGCGAAACTCATATCCACTTTGGCGTTTACCTGAGTCTGGCCAATGCCCGGCAACAGGTATTCGATGGGGTCTTCAATGGTCAAAATATTTCGCGTACGTGAGTTAAGGTGGCTCAACCCAGCATAAAGCGATGTGGTTTTACCGGAACCGGTTGGGCCGGTAACCAAAATAATGCCATGGGGTTTATACAGAGCAGCCTCAAACTCCGTCTGCACGATTTCAGGCATGTTCAATTGCGAAAGACTCAACGCACCTGCTGCCTGATCCAACAAACGAAGTACCACTCGCTCGCCATGAGCAGAAGGAATGGTAGAAACACGGATGTCCACCGCGTGCCCGGCGAGCTTTACGGTGATACGACCATCCTGGGGTATACGTTTTTCTGCAATGTCCAGTTTGGCCATTACCTTTAAACGAGAAACCAGTAATGGAGCCAACATTGGTTTGGGAGACAGGACTTCGTTTAATACACCATCAACACGGAAACGAATCGAAACCCGGTCTTCATAGGGTTCAACATGGATATCGGAAGCTTTTTCCTGCACGGCTTGGGAGAGTACAGCGTTAATCAGGCGAATAATCGGCGCATCGTCCTCACCGGAAAGCAATTCACCGTCTTCAGGAATATCATCCACCAGAGCGGACAAATCAAGGTCAGCCCCCATCTCATCAACAGCCTGCTGCGCTTCGCCATCACTGCTTTGATAGAGTTGAGTAAGCTTTTTACTAAACTCATCCGCGTCCATAAGCTCCATAGCAAAGGGGCGGCCCAGGTAACGACGAACTTCCAGCAGCGTTTGCGGGCTGATGTCTGCCTTATGCAACACCCGTCCATCTTCAACCAACACCCCATAATTGGAGGCAAATGAAAATGGCAGTCGGACGTGAGTAAGAATCGCTTCTTCAGTCACAGGAATTACTCCTCTTCACTGCCGTCGCTGACGCTGTTGTAAAGATCCTGTGGTGTTACCGCTTTCTTGTCTTCCTTTTTAGCCGCGACTTCTGTATCACGGGGACGCATTGCATCCAATTCAGGCAATACCGGCAATACGCTATCCTTCATCAGGAATAGCCCTTTTTCGCGTCGGCCGATCTGCTCGTCACGAATCAGTTTGTATTTTTCAGCGGTTGCTCCGTAGAGGGTCTCGTCATCACGGATGATGGTTGCTTTCAGAAACACCATCAGGTTTTGCTTTTGATGAGCCGCGCCCTGCGACTTAAATAGGTTACCCAGCAGAGGAATACTGCCGAGGATAGGCACTTTGGTTTCAGTTTCCGTTACTTTATCTTCAATCAAACCACCCAATACAATCACTTCACCATCACTTGCCAACACCTGAGTCTTAATGTCTTTCTTGTTAGTGATAATGTCCGATGCCTGTTCACTGGGCGTAATTGATGACACTTCCTGGGCAATATCCAGCAGCACTTTATCGCCTTCGTTAACATGAGGTGTCACGGTTAAGGTAATACCCACATCTTCACGCTGAATGGTCTGGAAGGGGTTTGATACATTTCCACTGCCACCAGTGTTGGAGAAACTACCCGTTACAAAAGGTACGTTTTGACCAACAGAAATGGTCGCTTCATGGTTATCCATGGTCAGGAGCGTTGGCGTTGAAAGGATGTTAGCTTTATCGTTTTGCTTTAACGCATTGAGCACCGCAATAAATTTCTCATCACCTGCTGTACCGGCAACACCAAAGATTTGACCAGTTTTCTTCACTAGACCCGCAGCCAAATCTGCCACTACGGTATCATCATTATCGGTATCACTACCCAACAGGGCAGACCCTATACCAGGTGTACCACTTCGAATAGATGACCCGAAAACACCCTCTTTCGAATTGCTGAACATCCACTCAATACCCAGCTCGTCATTTTTACCCAGAGTAAGCTCAACAATAATGGCCTCAACCAGTACCTGTGCCCGACGAATATCCAAGCGATCAACAACAGCTAGCAGGGAGTCCAGCACTTCACCGGAAGCGGTAATTAACAGAGAGTTGGTATCTTCGTCCGCTTCAACCGTTGCACCCTGTTTGTTTTTGTCGTCCCCTGGGGTCATTTTTGTCATGTTCTGTACGACTTTAGTCAGTACAGTGGCCACTTCTTTCGCTTTGGCGTATTCGAGGTAAATAACCCGCACGTTACCGGTTTGTCGCTGAGGCTTATCCATGCGGCGAACCAGGCGTTTTACGTTTTCACGGTGAACATCTTCACCGCTTACCAAAATAGTGTTGTTGCGTTTATCGGCAACCAACTTCAAACGGCTGCCCTCTGGGCCGGTTTTGGCTTCCTGACTCTGCAACTTGTCCAGCATCTGCACAACATCTGGCGCATGGGCGTACTTCAATTCGATCACTTCCGTTACAGGCAATGCCGCAGTATCAATTTTCTCGATGACTTCCTGCATGCGGGCGATGTTTTCAGCGGTATCGGAAATTACAATAGCGTTACTTGGGCTGTAGGCCGCTAAATGGGAGTGCTGTGGAACCAGAGGACGCAGAACAGGAAGCACTTTGGCCGCAGCAATATTTTTTAGCTGAATAACATGGGTCACATAGCCCTCAGCTTTTTCCTTACTTTTGTTATCAACAACAGGAAGGGGTGCAGAGCGCGCATCTTTTAGTGGAATGACACGAACGACATCGCCCACTTCCACAACGGTGAAATCATGAACTTCAAGCACCGTGCGGAACAGTTCGTAAAGTTCATGTTCATTCAGCGCCTTGTTCGAAATCACTTTTACCCGCCCCTTCACTCTGGGGTCGATAATGATTGTCTTGCCCGTTACATCGGCGACAAACTTGATGACTTCTTGGATATCTGAATCTTTAAAATTGATCGTCCAGGTTTGCTCTGCAGCGTAGCTGTTATTAGAGGGTAAGCTGCCAGCGACAGCCACCATAAAAATCAAACCCATAAATATTGAAGAGTGCTTAAACACGCTACTACCCATCGCCCAAACTAAGATTAATTGAGTATGACTGCCCATCTCGCAACACTTCTAACTGTGCGGAAGGAGCTGCCTTCAAGTTCTGATACACTTCGCGAAGCTTTCTAGGGTCATCCATAGAAATGCCATTTACCGAAGTCACTATGTCATTATTTTTTAAACCGGCCTGTTCAAACAGTTCTCTATCCCGGCCGGGACGGATTCGATACCCCACCATTTTTCCACCCTCACGGTGGATGCTAAAACGGACAACATCACCAACGGACTTTGGCATTTTGCTTGGGGGCACCTGACGAACAATAGTTCGATCTGCATCGTAGGGCGCAGTTCTGCCTTTTGGAGCCTGAGCCGAAGCAACGACTTCAGGGGTCGGTTGACGTTGAGTTTGATCGGGAACCCGAATTTCCCGTTTTGAAATCGCTTTGGAACGCTTGAAATCCTCTTCGGAATACAGCCAGAGGGATTCATAACTGCCGTTGTTGTCCAGTATCACCCGCTGTTCCATCACTTTTGCCAATTTAACACCGGGGTTCTTCAAGGATTCACCAACTTTGTATAGAGCCTGGGTATTGCCATCAGCAATAATCGCATGGGCTTTTTGCGGATCATTGCTGGCCAGAATTCCTTGTAACTTGAGGTTTAACCGAGTGGTGCGGGCGTTATCTTCGATACCGGGAAGCGCTTCTTTTGGCTTGGTTTCCGTAATGACGGGTTCCTTCACCAAATCGCCAAACAAGTTCGCGGTTTGAATACTATCCAGATTCACCACTACCCCGGAGGTCGTTGGCTGGGATACTGGAGGCTTGGCCAATCGAGGTGGAGCAGCCACATCAGGAACAGGCATAACCACCCAAAAGAGTGCAGCCAGGCTTCGGACCGCCCATATAAGTGCGACCGCATAGACCAGTGTTTTCCATACAGAAATTGGCCACTGGCGCACTTTTTCAAAAAAACCGATCAACCGGGCTTGAGCTTGAACTATCGCGGGATTATTTAAAAACTGAGTATCAACCACGGCCACACCTTAGGGAATGCAGTGATAAATCCTCACTCCTCTTCGCCGTATATGAATATGTACTCTCAAGCTTTTCCACGTCTACCGCTCTCTATTCTTGTTCTTAAATCCTAGCAATAACGTATTTTCATGCCGGTATGCCAGTTTATACACCTGTGGGGAACATTGGTATGCCTTCAATTCCGAACTTCAAGTAGATTCTAGATTCTTTCACAATCCCCCTTCAGTATGAACAGAATTTTGCCTGTTTGCTTAGCGAAAATGCTTATGTTTCACCATTTCCAACCTAAAATGTTTCGCCAATGCTTGTATATCCGGGATAAGACCCAATTTAGGGCCATATGTACCCCCCACCTAAATTACTTGCGAGAACTTTTGAGGTAAGCAGTCACTAATGAATCAGGTTTACATTCTCAAGAATCAAAACTCTGCCTACTTGGACAAATCAGGAAACTGGATAGCTGAGGGTGAAACCAGGTCGGTATTCCGCACGGAATTTAAAGATGAGGCGATTAACCAAAAGGTGGAGCATACGGTTAAAAATCCATACTTGCGTATTGAGGTTGTAACCGTCGACCAACTGGACAAGGGGAAGCTTGATATCGACCTGCCAAGACCCAAAGCCCAGCCTGCGACAGAAACAGACAGCGATCTATTTGCCGAAGCCGAAGCCGAAGCCGAAGCCGAAGCCGAAGCCGAAGCCGAAGCCGAAGCCGAAGCCGAAGCCGAAGCCGAGCAGTATTCTCAGAACACTGACGAGAAAAACACAGCAAATCTTTTTACCGAAGATGATACTTTTGAAACACAACCCCTCGATCATCCCAATAACGAGTTAGCTAGCGCAGACCCGAAACAGTAACTTTTAAAAAGGCGGTGCAATTTGTCCGAGCTTGAAATATCCAAAGCGTTACTAGAAAAAAAGAATGCGCCGCTGCTTACCGGCATTATGCGAGGAACCGAACGAGAGGCTCTAAGAGTTGATCCGGCAGGTAATTTTGCACAAACCCCCCACCCCCCCGGACTGGGGTCAGCACTTACTCACCCGCAAATTACCACAGACTTTAGCGAGTCACTGCTTGAGTTCATCACCCCCCCCAGCCATTGTATGGACGATCTGTTTGATAACCTGACCGCCATACAAAAATTCACCCTTGGCCAACTGGATAACGAACTACTCTGGTCTACCAGCATGCCATGCATGCTAGGAGACGATGCCAGCATTCCAGTGGCAGAGTACGGAACCTCAAACAATGGCCTGATGAAAACCCGCTACCGAGTCGGGCTGGGAAATCGCTATGGGCGAACTATGCAAACGGTTGCCGGGGTACATTACAACTTTTCCTTGCCCAGTGCCTTTTGGGCTTTTCTGCACAATGAGGAAAACAGCATTCTCGACCTGCAAAGCTATAGGGATCGAGGCTATTTCGGTTTAATTCGCAATTTTCGCCGCCAGGCATGGTTACTTATATACCTGTTTGGCGCATCGCCGGTTATGTGCCCCAGCTTTGTAAACGGTAGAAAGCATCACCTTGAGTTTGTTGGCACCAAGCAACAAAGCCTTGGTCTGCCTTACGCCACATCCCTGCGAATGGGAGACCTCGGTTACCAAAGCTCAGCTCAAGAAGCGCTGTTTGTATGCTACAACCGACTTGATACCTATCTGAAAACGCTCAGCTGCGCAATCAGCACGCCCCACGCAGACTACGAAAAGATAGGCGTAAAAGACGATGCTGGTGAGTACTTACAACTCAATACAGGGCTACTGCAGATCGAAAACGAGTTCTACAGCGTTATCCGCCCGAAACGAACCACTCACCACGGCGAAACCGCTCTGTCAGCGCTGAGAAATCGCGGGGTGGAATATATTGAGGTGCGCTGCCTTGATGTAGACCCATTTTCTCCTTTGGGGATAAGCGAAACACAAGTCCGATTTTTGGATACCTTCCTGGTGGCATGTGCGCTACAAGCAAGCCCTGAATGTGACCGAGAAGAATCCGACGTTATCGCAGCCAATCAAAAACGGGTGGTAAACCAGGGACGTGATCCCGAACTGTTATTAACAGGCAGGGATAACAAACCGGTAAAACTGCGTGACTGGGGGCTGAATATTATCGACACGCTTCGCCCGGTGGCAGAGCTACTCGACACAGTCCATAAGACAAGTTTGTACCAGGAAAGTGTTGAAATTCAGCGAAATAAACTACTCGCTCCAGAAACTACACCATCAGCCAGAGTGCTCAGCACAATGGAATCACGAGATCAAAACTATCTTGAGTTTGCCCTGCAGAACTCCAGAGAACATCATGAGGCGCTGACATCTTCAGCACTTAACGAACAAACGATTCTTCGCTTCGAAGATATGGCGACAGAATCGGTCTGCGAGCAACAAGCACTGGAAGAAAAAAACAGCGGCGACTTTGACGCATTTCTGAACGATTACTACAGTCAGTACAAATCCTGCAACTGACCTGATTCTTGTAACCGTCCAGTTATTTTTGAATAAACAAGGTATTGAAATAGAGGCCTACCACGGCTTCCGGTGCAATACCTTCTTCCTGTTTGAGCACCTTTCGCACTTCCTCCAGCGCATCTCTGCGCATAGCTTCCTTGCCCTCTTGCGAACCAATGGTTTCGTTAGTCTGCCCGGCAAAAAGCATCACCAGGTTATTGCGGATATACGGCATATGGTGACGAACAGCATTCGCGGTTTCGGCATCAGCCAAACGCACTGCCACTTCTGCTTTTAAGTATCGTAAACGTCCGGCTCCACCGTAATTAACAACAAACTGTGGCTTTAAGGGAATGTAAATTGCGGTTGCCGGAATAGCCTCTCCTTCAGCTCCAGCTTGAGAGACGTCAGACTCTTCTGGCGGTGCGTCCTCTGCCCACAGAAACACACTCAGTAAAATACCCGCAGCCAGCAGAGCAATTCTTCTCATAACCACCTCAATATGCACATTTGATTTAACGCTTTGCATCTTTTAGCTTAGACAATTCCGTTTACAACGTCACTTTAGGCCACGACAAGCCGAAAAGTGATGAACTTTTGACGGTCACTTAACTCGAAATAGCCAAAAATAGCCGCCAAGATCAATTGCATTATTTGGCGCTTAAGGTATAAACCGATATAACTAACAATCACAATAACACTTTGCTGAACAAGGCCACTTATGTTTTTTCTAACCAAACCACGCAATATTCTGCTTATCGTTTATCTGGGTTGTATCGGACTAATGATGGGGGCGATGTATTTTCAGCATATTCTCAAGCTTGAACCCTGCCCTCTATGTATAACTCAACGGGTTTTTGTCATTAGCGTGGGGTTAGTTGCATTCGGATTTTGGTATAGCAACCCGAAAACCTCATTACTAAAAATTGGGTTTGCGCTAAACGTTTTGCTGGCAGCCGGCGGTGGAAGCATTGCGATACGCCAGCTCTGGCTGCAGAGCTTGCCGGAAGAACTCGCTCCTGCATGCGGTCCAAGCTTAACCTATATGTTCGAAACACTTCCGTTTTGGAATGCTATTTCAGTGCTATTTGCCGGTGACGGGAACTGTGCAGAAGTCGTTTGGACATTATTTGGCATCAGTATCCCCGGCTGGACCCTCGTAGCTTTTATAGGTTTATGTTTTATACACCTATGGGGACTATTCCAATTGTTTACCAGTAAGAGCTGACGAGCTGAATTGCGGCTTGCCCTGATGATATAGATCGCCTATCTTATCCACTTTCTTTGGAACGGTGTGGCCTTGCCGGTTGCGCCCTAAGTAAGTAGTTTGATTTAAGGCGTTAATAAATGTTAGATAACTGTAAGACCGCGCAAGAGCGCTGGGGTGGAGTAAGCGAAATCATCGACCGCTGGCTGGAAGAGCGTCAGCAAATGCTCGTGTTATTTTGTGCTCTTTCAGAGATTCTGGAAGATGAGGAAAACGAACAACGAGCACCCAAACTCAAATCCATGTGCGAGATCATGGTGGATTACACCTCTGCCGGACATTTTGAAGTCTATGACCAGTTAGTGAAGGAAGGGCGAGAGTTTGATGATACCGAAGGCTTGAAAGAAGCGTCAGAGTTATTCAAAACGATTGATTCAACCACCGAGGAAATTCTGGATTTTAACGACAAGTACCAGGAAACTGACGACCTTGATACCATTGGTGTCGACCTTTCAAAATTGGGCGAAGTACTCGCCAGCCGGTTTGAAGCAGAAGATCGCATGATTGAAGTTCTGCACATAGCCAACAAAGATAAAGTCGTTTAATCCGTTTTCTATTCTCGCGAGGCTATTTCTATACCGAGCCTTCTCGCTCAAGCCACGCCTCGCGTATTTTATTTGTACATTTTTCGTAAAAACCAACGAAACAAAGCCCGCTTTGTGAAACAGCCTCTTACCTTTCTCCGTTCTATTCTCCGACTTATGCTAACTATTGTTGCACTGCTGTAGTATTATCGGTGGCCAGTGCGGTTACCACCAACTCCAACTACAAGGTAATTGCGAGATTTTCTTTTAAGACCTGGGATATGAGCATGGCATTATTGAAAATAATTCACCCAACCTCTTTTCGTTCAAATGCACTTCACCCCCTAAAGATTGCTTGTCTAATACTTCTATCACTTTTGCTTACCAGCTGCTTCGACTCAGAAGAAGACAAGCAAAAACTCAGTGAAAAACATTTGATGCAATCTGCTTCTTATCTAGAGCAAGGCCAGTTCGGCGCTGCAATGATCGAAGCTCGCAATGCAATCAAGAATAGCCCCCAAGCCCCAGAAGGCCATATTGCCCTGGCGAAATGCTTTATTGCATTGGGCAATCACAAATCTGCCATCATGCAGCTTGAACAAATTAGCCCCGAAGCAAATTCCGACTATATTCTTACTTTGGCAGAAGCCTATATTGCCCGCGGTAAATATAAATCTGCCAACATTATGCTTAGCGGCAATACCAAGCTTTTACAAAGCGTGAACCCTTACCAATACCAAATTCTTAAGGGCAATGCTGAAGCCGGTCTTGGAAAACTCAGTGAAGCGATAAACCGCTATAAAAAGGCTCGATCATTAGAACCCTCTAAAGCAGAACCCAAACTTCGCCTAGCAGAAATATACATCATGCAAAACGAGCAGGGGCCTGCTCAAGAAATGATTGACTCTTTGCTTGAAGAGAATAGCGGAGAGGCAGATGTCACACTGTTTCAGGCCAAGCTGGCACTGAAAGAGAAAAACCTTGAGAAAGGTGAAAAATTGCTAACCGCCGCTCTGACCCAAATGCCAACCACAGACATCATGACTCCCAAGCGCGCCAGAGTGATCTCCGCGTTGGCAGAAGTCTTAACCAGACTGGGAAGAAGCGCGGATGCGTTGATCTATACCCGTTCGATAGCGAAAGCTTATCCCGGGGCACAAAACATCAAAAACCAGTATGACGAAGCCGTTACACTCTACAAAGACGGTAAACTGGACAAAGCTGAAGCGGTATTAATCGCCCTGTTAAAAGAAACTCCCGGACATGAGAAAGCGGGTCAGTTGCTGGGAATTATTAATTATTTTCAGGGAGACCTCGATGAAGCCGAATACTACTTCAACGAGAATATCGACCCTGAAATCTCCTCTAACGCGGAAAAACAGGTTGTTGCTCTTACCAGTCTGCGCCTGAACAAACCGGAAGATGTATTAAAAATCTTGGGTTCGGGTATTCAGTCATCCAAGGATCCTTCCAATTTAACTCTTTACGGCTTGGCAAAGCTCAGCAGTGGAGAACAAGAAGAGGGCATCGGCTATCTGCGTAAAGCGCTGGAGATTGCACCGGAAAAAACACATATTTATTTAGTGCTCGCCAATTACTTCAACAACGCAACGCCAAGCCAGCCAGATAAGGCTTTAGCAGAGATTCAACGTGCCTATAAGGCGGTGCCTGATGACGCCATAATTCACGAAGCGCTGGTACGTCAGCAGTTAATGATGGGCAATAGTGAGGGGGCTGAAACTACCGTAACACGAGTACTGAGCAAGTACCCCAAAAAATATTCCAGCTACTTACTTGCAGGCCAGCTTTCCCAGTTCAAGGGAAAAACCGCAGATGCGCTTAACCACTACCAACAAGCACTTGCACTTGCGCCTAGCAACTCTGCAGCGGCATTGAAGGTTGCTCAATCCCAATATTTCTTGAGACAGTGGCAAGAGGCCTTCGACTCCTATAAGAAAGTGATTGAGCTACAACCTGAGAAAATTGAAGGCTATAAGGGATTATTGAGCTCCGCCAACGCGATGAACAAATCGGATAGTGCAGTTAGCTTTATTGAGCAGCAAAACGCCAAAACGCCTAACGTAACCGCCTACATTGCCGTTGCTTTAGACTCAATAAGACGAGGCGATTACACCGCTGCCGAAAGCTACCGGGATAAAGCGAATGATATAAGTGAAAACAACCCAACAGTTCAAAAGCTTAGTGCAGCTATTTGGTACGCAAAAGCCAAGCAAGCCAAAGATTCCGAAAACTATAAAGACGCAAAGCAATTTGCTCTTAAAGGTCTGCAACTTGATTCTGATAGCCCGTTACTATTGACTCTGTTAGCCGAATCAGAAATCAAAGCAGAGCAATACGAACAAGCCGCTCAGGTGATCGAACAAATCAAGGAAACCAACGAAATTCTCGGCTTGCATCTTCAAGGCGATTTAAACAACGCGCAGAAATATTTTGCCAGCGCTTTAGATAGCTACGAAAAAGCCTGGGATAAACAGCCTTCCGATTTACTTGGCTTTAAAATTTATCACCTACTTGGTACTTCAGGTCATAAAGAAAAAGCCGAGAAATTCCTTGATACTTGGGTTGAAGCCCTACCGAACGCTGTAAGAGCGAGAACCACGCGTAGTGCGATATATATTCAGCAAGGTCAACTAAAAGCAGCACAGTCGGATTTAGAAGCGGGTCTGGTAACAGCTCCCAATTCGCCCGTTATGCTCAACAATCTTGCATGGATATACCAGCAGTTAAATGACTCGCGCGCGCTGACGGTTGCTGAAAGGGCTTACAAATTGGCTCCCGGCGATGCCAATATATTGGATACCTACGGATGGATATTAGCCCAGTCTGGACAAAATGATCGAGCGATCCCAATTCTGGAAAAAGCACTGGAGAAGCAACCGGATAACGAAGAAATTAAAAAGCATTTAGATGCAGCTAAAACAGCACACTAAACACGCTGATCAGCCCGGTGATAACACCGGGCTCTTTCCTCTCCCCCAACCCCCTAGTTTTCTCCCGCTTCCACCTCCCCCATAGCAACTCACTCTACTGCAAGTGCTATGCTATTAGCATTACTGTTTATTAAGAATGAACATGCATATACATAAAACATGGCTACGACTTTTCTTTGGGGTAACAACTGTTTTCTTATCCGGTTGTGACACATCGCTTTCTCCGAACCAATCTTTTGAAGTGGCGGTAAAAGGTGTTCACTCGTCCAGTATCAGCGAGGACGGTTCTATGGCCGTAATCGGTTCGATACATCATGGCGGCAGTTTGTGGACAACCGCGGATCAAGAACGACACTTTAACTGGAACCATCGCCCCCAAGAAACAACCACTATTCAAGCCTGTGATTTTAGCTTTAACGGCAAATGGGCAGTCACTGCAGACCCTCACACAATCGTCCTTTGGAATACAGCAACAGGACAAGGTGATCGATTTTGGACTGCCCCAGGGGAAATCCTCGATATCGAACTCGGTCCCGGCGCAAACTTTGCCTTGCTCGGCTTGGACGACAATAGCGCTGTGATTTTTGATATTCGTAACGGTGGGATAAAAAGGCGTTTTGAACACGGCAACCGCGTCCGTAGTGTCGATATATCTCAGGATGGGAAACTCGCACTCACAGGTAGCGAAGACTTTACCGCAAGAGTTTGGGATATACCTTCAGGTAAGCAATTAATTCAAATTAAACACGAGGACGATGTTCAACTTGTTGAAATTTCTGACGACGGAAGCATGGCCCTTTCCGTGAGCAAATACGATAAAGCTCTGCTTTGGAATACAGACACAGGCGAAGCAATTGGAGAGATCCCCTTAAATGCAGAACGCTTGAAAAGAGGTTTGCATTTCACAGCCGCACGTTTCAGCAATGACAACCAGCTTTTATTAACAGGTCGGCCAGATCAAATTGTCGAACTTTGGGAAACAGCCACTTTGCGCAAAATTGCCAGCTGGAAACTACCAAAAAGAGATGCCTGGAAACCGACTTCTGCGGCGGTTATTGCTGTCGCCTTTTCGTCAACCCCAAATCATTTTCTCGCCACGGCATCAAATGGTTTCATTCATCATCTAACCGTACCATCAGAGTAATTCCACCCCACTAATGATAGAAAAAAGGCCGCAAAAGCGGCCTTTTTAGTAGAAGAAAATATATCTTATTTTGCTGCTTCAGCAGGCTTTTGCTCTTCTTTTACGATATCCAACAATTCCATTTCAAAAACCAGAGTTGAGTTTGGAGGAATACGTTGAGTACCACCAGCACCATAACCAAGCTCAGATGGAATAAATAGCTTCCACTTATCACCAACCTTCATTAGCGGTAATGCTTCAACCCAACCAGGAATCAAGTGTGCAACTTTGAACACTGCAGGTTCACGGTTAAGTGAGCTATCAAACTCGGTGCCATCCAGTAAGGTTCCACGATAGTGAACTTTTACTTTATCGTCTTTGGTTGGAGATGCCCCATCACCAGAAGTCAAAGCTTCATATTGGAGACCGGATTCGGTTGTGGTTACACCTTCACGCTTACCGTTTTCCGCAAGGAAATCCTTACCTTTTTGCAGATTTTCATCCGCCATTTGCTTCATTTGCTCACGACGCTTGGCCTGACTTTCAGTTTGGAAAGCAACCATCGTCGCCTGCATTTCCTCATCACTTAAACGAGGATCTTTATCTTCACGTGCATCCTGGATCGCCTGAACCATAGCCTGTGTGTCTAACTCGAAACCAACAGACTTTGTTTTTCGAGCGATATCGTAACCAAAGATGTAACTGACTTTTTTATCTAGCGAGTCAAGCTCTACATCTGCCGGCGCGGCATCGGTCGCCCCATCTTTTTTACAGCCGGTCAACATAACTAATGCTGAGGCTACCCCAATCATCATTATTCGCTTTTTCATAAGGCACCTTTATTATGGACCCCATACGGTCCTACCAATTGTCGTCGCGCCAGTATATAGAATGCTTGGCGATGAATACAAACTTAGTACAATAGATAGGCGCGGTGTTCCACAAAGTTTGCATTTTTCCCCTGAATACAAGGCTAACCGCTGTATTTGTAAAGAAACTGCCGTATAAACCTTTTTATATTTGATCTAGGCATGATTCTGAGATCAGATTATCTAACAAAAGCTTTGTACTCTTTGCCTTAAGATGTATTATTGCTTTTGCTGAAAAAACGTACTTGTCGGCGTTTACTGAGCTATCATTTTTTTGCATCAATTGTTGTCCAACTTATAAAAACATACCGGGTATAGATCATGGCTGCCAGAAAAAAAACTATTGATTCTGTGGTAGATCTCGAAAATCAAATTGCTAAGGTCTCTGCGCAACTTGATAAAGAGCGAACCAAAAAAGTCACCAATGCCGAAAAAGCTGCATCAGCCGCTCAAAAAAAAGCGGTAAGCGAAAAGGCTAAACTCGCCAAATTAAGCGAAAAAGCCAAAGCAGCAGCAACAGCGGCTAAAGCTAAACCAACCGCAGCAGCGAAGAGTAAAGTTGCAAAAGCGAAAGAGGCTGTCGCAGCGCAACGCAGCGTGGTTAAAACTGCAACCGAAGCTTTAGCTCAGGCAAAAGTTGAGCTAGCTTCAGCAAAAACAGCTAAGGCTAATGCTGATGCAATCGCTAAAATCGCTACTAAAGCAGTTAAGCAATCTTCTCCCAAGAAAAAAGCAACACGAAAAAAAGCAGCAGCAAAAAAATCAACCGCTAAAGCAGCAGCCTCAGCTAAATCCGCTGCAGAGGATAAAAAGGCGCCTGCAAAAAAGGCGGCCGTCAAGAAGGCTCCTGCGAAGAAGAAGGCTGCTACAGCTAAAGCAAAACCAGCAGCCAAAAAAGCAACGGCTAAGAAATCAGCGTCGAAGAGTAAAGCCGAGGTAGCTAAACCAGAAGTTAAAAAAACAGAGGCTCCTAAACCTACCAAATCCAAGCCTGTAGAGAAAAAACCTGCTCCTGCTCCAGTTATTAAAGAAGAAAAACCTGCAGTTACAGAGAGCAAACAGCCGGTTGTTAAACCAGAACCAGTGGCTGTAGAAAAACCTGCCCCTATCGTGGAAGAAAAGGCACCGGTAGTTGTACCTCCTTCAACTCCTGTGGTCGCTACTCCAGAAGTGGAAGACAAACCTGCTGCACCAGTGGCACCACAACCTGAGGTAGAGAAAAAAGAGGAAGAACCAAAACCTTTTTCTCCTTCATCAGGCAGCCTATTTGGCGACAATTAATTCTGATCTTGTATAAAAAAACCACCTGCTTTCAGGTGGTTTTTTCGTTTTACGTCTTTCATTATTAGAGCGACCGATACCGCAAGGTAACCCAGCCTGCCCTGTTGTTAAGCCACATTTTTTTGGCAATAACTGACAATCCCTCTTGCCTTCTCATATGAAGCAGGAATTCCCAAAAACTCCAGATAAAATTCCAAACTCATTGGATCAAAAGAATCCGGCATAACCTCAGCAAAGCGCTCGCTTAAATCCTGTAACCTCTGAATAAGAATTTTTTCGATTAACAATTCTGCACCACTAAGATGCTTACATATCATTTTAGTCTGCACCCGGGTAAACAACTCTGTAGACTTAATATGATTTCTGAGTTCTCTGACTTTGGATACCGTGGTTTGAGAAACCGAATCTACCGCAATCAATACGTCATCGATGGTTTCTTTCGAGATATCTATCTCATTTACCTCTAACCACACACACCAGAAGATTATATTGATATTCGCCCCATACTCGTCTTGCAGGCGATGCAATAGTGTCTTGAGTTTTTCTGACTCATAGAGAGAACAGGAAAAGTCCCACAAAGGCTGACGCCAGAGGACCTTTGCAGTTTGAACCGACTCTGCTGTAACCATTGTTCAAATCCTAAAAACTAAACACCTGAAAACCGAATAATCCAGCTATGCGCGAACGTTTACGTATTGTTGTCGTGCTTGCAAATGCTTTTGCTTATACCGCATTATATTTCAATGCATACATTTGCGCGGAACGTCCCATTGTCGTCAAATACACATCTTAATTCCATGACATCATTCGCATTTGGTGAAACAGACTATTGATTTAGCTCTTAGAGTTTAAATAGTATCGAACCGCGAGTGTTCTAACTTAAAAAAATGAGCAGGTCACACACCGGCAGCATCCCTGCCAACACAATGCCATTAACTTTTTTGAAACACGATGTCCCACACACCGTGACCAAGCTTTTCTCCCCGGGCCTCAAATTTGGTATTCGGTCTATATTCAGGCTTAACAGAGAACAAATACTGCCCAGCACAATTTTCATATCCATCCGCCGTCGACATGACCTCCATGGCATATTCTGCATATTCCTCCCAGTCTGTCGCCATATGAAAAATACCACCGGGCTTCAATTTGTCCCGAATTAGCTGGACAAATTCCGGCTGTAAAATCCTTCTCTTGTTGTGCTTTTTTTTATGCCAGGGGTCTGGAAAAAAGAGCTGAAATCGATCCAGACTATTTAGGGGTATACAATCTTCAAGTACATCCAGCGCATCTGCCATATAAACTTTTAGATTTTTTACTTCCTCTTTTCCGGCACAACTAATTAAACGACCAACCCCAGGGGGGTGCACCTCAATCCCAATAAAATTGGTTTCCGGTGAGGATTTTGTCATTTGTAGAAGGGAGTCACCCATGCCAAAACCCACTTCAAGTACAACCTCACCACCTTCGGGAAATATCTCTGATAATTCGATTGGGCCGTCAAAAAGACTCAACCCATACTGCGGCCACCATTTATCAAAAGCGGACCTCTGCCCATCGGTCATTCTACCGGCTCGGATAACATAACTACGAATGGGTTTTTTCTTATATTCCGGTTTCACTTCTTCTCTCATTTAGTTCATTTTTAATGCTGCAAAAGTTAGACACGCCCAAGCTCCGATAAAACAGAGGCCACCAACAGGCGTTATCGGCCCCAGCCATCTAGGAGCACCAAAAGCCAGGGCATACAAACTTCCAGAAAACAAAATCATACCCACGATAAAAAGCATCGCGCTCGCACTCAACGCCTTGCTCGCCCCGTAACGAAACATAAGACATGCCACAATTGCCAGGGCAAAGGTATGATAAAACTGATATTGAATGCCGGTCTGATAGGCATGGAATAGAGGCTCAGATATTTTGCCTTTCAAACCATGGGCACCAAAAGCACCGAGTATTGTGGCCAGACATCCGCTAGCTGCACTTATCGCTAAATAAAATTGAGGCGCACTCATTAACCCGCAACCCCTTCCGCCGGGACCAACTTCATAGAACATCGAGCACCAGCCAAACGCTTCTCTTTGTATGGTCGATACTGTTCACAGTTATAGAAACCCAATGCAGCATCTTTTGAAGGAAATTCGGCGATAAGTAGAAATTGAGGCTTCTCAGTGCCTTCGAGTACATCCACCTGGGATGAGCGAGTCAGATAACGACCACCATGGGATACAACCATAGGTGTAACAGCCTCAATGTATTCGGGCACCCAGGCTGGGTCAATCAGGTTAACTTCAATCGTAATATAATGCCTCACTTACTTTTCTCCATTAATTTACTCGATTTATAACGTAAAAAAGCCGCTGTAAAAGCGGCTTTTCGTAATGACTTAAATTAAGCGTTTAGGCTTCCATATGCGCACGCATTTTCTTCATGGCGTTCTTTTCAAGCTGTCGAATGCGCTCCGCGGAAACACCATATTTCGCTGCAAGATCATGCAGTGTGGCTTTTTCCTCACTCAACCATCGCTGTTGAAGGATATCCCGGCTTCGATCGTCAAGCTCTTCCAACGCCAATTCCAGGCCTGTTACACTGTTTTCGCTCCAGTCAGCATCTTCCAATAATGTGGAAGGATCGAAGCGTTTATCTTCAAGATAATTTGCAGGCGCCTGAAATGCAGTGTCATCGTCATCATCTGCACCAGCATCAAAAGCAGTATCAAAAGCAGATAACCGACCTTCCATTTCATGCACATGCTTTACTTCAACGTTCAAGTCTTCAGCAATCGCTTTGGCTTCGTTGTTAGTTAACCATGAAAGCTTTTTCTTTTGCCCGCGAAGATTAAAAAACAATTTACGCTGAGCTTTAGTGGTTGCAATCTTAACTATGCGCCAATTACGAAGAATGAATTCATGGATTTCGGCTTTAATCCAGTGCACAGCAAAAGATACCAGTCGAACGCCCTTTTCAGGGTTGAAACGCTTTACTGCCTTCATTAATCCAACATTGCCTTCCTGAACCAGATCGGCCTGACTTAAGCCGTATCCAGCATAGGATTTTGCAATATGAACCACAAAACGCAGGTGCGCCATGACCAACCGTCGGGCGGCTTCAAGGTTCTCTCTGTAATAAAGATCCTCTGCAAGCTGCTTTTCTTCTTCAGCAGTAAGTACAGAAAAGCTGTTGACCGCCGTAATGTAAGCGTTCAAATTCTGACCTGGAGCCAGAGCTTGCACCGTCTGTAGGCTTGTTCCCATTCATAACCTCCAAAAATTTCACCGCAGGAGTTTAGCACTCCCCGATGGAGTTATCCACATGCTGATTTTGGGCTAATACGAGGAATATTCAAGCACATCAAATGTGAAAAAAATATGTACGAATAAATTCCCATATTTAAACCACCCATTTTACTCGGGTTTAGAGCAACGCCCACCATAAGAGTTCCCTAATATTCCTTTCTATCTTGAAGACTATCACGCCACATATGGCCAATATTGGGCGAGAGATCACCTTTTGGGGTGCCATTTTTCGCAAAAACTGTCGTTTCTGTCGCGTAGAATAAGGAAAAGCTCAATAGAATGATTTACCTCAAACGTATTGATTCATCTATTGATTTGTATAGCTAGAATGTCAGTTTGCATAACCGCCTAAAAGGATATCGAATGAGCCTTTCTTTAATTTTTACCTTCGTTACCCGTTGCCGATCCGCTTTAATCTTAACAGCGTTTCTCGGCATACTAAGCGCATGTAGCGAAGGTGACGGCAGTAAATCGTTAGTCGCCAAACCCGACTCACCTACTGACAGTTCGAGTTCCAGCTCAAACTCCAGTTCTTCGGGATCGACTTCAGGCTCAAGCTCGAGCTCCAGTAGCGGCTCATCTGGCCCCCCCCCAGTATTCAAAACAGCAAGTATCGTTCTAAATACACAACTGATCAGTCATTTGAGCGGTATGCTGCAAACCAACCATGCAGCTGCCGTACGCTTTAAAGACATAGTCGACTTGCAACTGGCCTCTGGTGGCGTCTACGGTTTTGAGCAATGGTTTGCCGCATTAATGTATCAACTCACCGAGGAACCCCAATACTGCCAATACGCAGTGGCAAACATAGATGAATTCGTCCGGGGAGAAGAAACGCTTATCAACTCAGGCCAAAAAGCAGAGGTTTCGGGCGATAGCTACCTACATTCCGGCGGTACAATTGGTGATATTGCTTTGGTTCGCGACTGGTGTTCAAGCTTCCTTACCAGCGACATGGTCAGACGTTGGAGAGATTACGCTGACCAAACCGTGTACAACATTTGGAACCCCACCTCCGCTTCGTGGGGAGGGGTGACCTACACTTGGAGTGGCTGGTCAATAGACAACCCTTACAACAATTATTACTACAGTTTCCTTGAAGCCACCATGCTCACGGGCCTCGCATTTAAAAATGACGGCTTAACATACGGAGCTCAAGGTAAGTGGGAAGATATCTTTTTCAAAACCAAGATCACCGACCAATTAATCCCAATATTCAACGCCGAACTCGTCGGTGGAGGCTCTCGGGAAGGTACCGGATACGGATCTTCCCTTAGAGACCTTTACCGCCTATTCGATTGGTGGCGTCAAAGCGGTGGGACAGATATTACGACCCTGACCGACCATGCATTGGAAAATAGTTATTACATGGTTCACGCGTTAATGCCAACAGGAGATTACCTGGTGCCTTTTGGTGACCACGCGAGAGACTCTTCTGCCGCCTTCTTTGACTATCACCGTACATTGATGCTCGAATCGGCCTTTTTACACCCACAAGAAGCTATTTCCGGTGTGGTAAAAACGCAACTGGCGAACAGCAGTGTTACTCGACAGTATCACCGCTTTAACTTTGTCTACGATTTTCTCTACGCTTTAGACGATATTCCTGCACAACAACCGGATATTCTCAACAACAGTTACTACGCTTCAGGCACCGGCCATCTATTCAGCCGAACCGACTGGACGTCAAGCGCTGCGCATTTTTCAACAACGATTGGCCCATTTACCGAGTCCCATGATCACCGGGATAAAGGTGGTTTCTACCTCTACAAAAACGAGTGGCTGGCCTACGACCAGCAGATCAATACCCACTCAGGTATTCGGGCTGAAGAAGAGTTCCATAACGTTGTTCGTATTGTAGACCAGGCAACTAGCGAAACGGTCACCACAACCTGGGATGCACCAGCACCCAATATTTTTGGTATGACAAACACGGCTAATTGGTTGTGGGTCGCGGTAGATACCAAGCCAATATACGATTACACCTCCCCAAGCCACAGCCAAAAACTGGATCAAGCCCGCAGAGAGATGGTATTTATCAAAGAGGGTGCATTGGTTGTGTTAGACAAGGTTACGGATAATGCCTCTTCCGATACCCGGAAAATCTGGCAACTCAATACGCCATTTTCACCAACGGTAAACGGCAACAATTACCTGATGCAAGGGGGTATGTCATCACTTGAGCTTATCCCTCTAGTCCCCAACCCCAGTACCTCCACAAAAGCCGTGGTAAGTTACAGTGGTATGGAAGATATCGTCAGCCGCTACACTGATGCTGCAGGTAATCTCACCACCGGCTACCGGATTGAAATCAGCTCAACAGATGCGCAGGCCTATTTCCTGAACGTTCTGGATATTGACGGCTTGATTAACACCGCATCAGTCAGCGAAAACACAGCTGAGTACATCGTCACCATCAACTTTAACGGCGGAACTACTTACACAATCCGCTTTAACAAAAATGCGATGGGAGGTTCGTTACAGGAGAACGCAGGCGCAGTCGTTGCACTGGATGCAGGGATAGAAAGCTGGAATGCACTGAAATAATGTGAGAAGGATCGCTTTCGATCAATTTACTGTCAGAGAGCGATCACTCATAAAATATTACGTTAGATATGCGCTTGGCCTCGCGCGCTCTATTAGAGCAGCCCAAGCGTATTTATAGGCTGCATTGATTACTTTGGCTCGATAGATGCTAAATGCCGACCAACCGCCAACCTCGCTCCTGCCCACCCTAATAATGTGCTGACCAAAAGCAGTTGCAGGTTTTGTCCAAAGCTAAGACCCTGTAGCGAAAAATCACTTTGATACAAAAACGCCAAGCGACCTACTGTATCTGACAATGTAAAGAAGCCAACAGCCACGATAATGCTGGCAATGACACCGCCAAAGAATCCGTACCAGGCACCCGCATAGATAAACGGGCGACGAACAAATGCATCGGTACCGCCAACCAATTTCACCACCACAATCTCATCACGACGGTTTTCAATTGCCAGGCGAATAGTATTACCAACAGCCAAAAGCACACCGAGCCCAAGCAGTGACGCAAGCGCAACCACAATCTTTTTGCCCAGAACCATAAGCTCGCGCAAACGCTTCACCCATTCCATGTCCAGGCTGGCTTCATCAACAATGGGATTTTTTGCAATCTGTTCACCCAACCGCTTCAATTCATGGGGCTGCAATGAGGATTTGGGTGTGATGATAACGGTAGCTGGTAAGGGGTTTTCATCCAGACCGGATAACACCTCGCCAAAACCAGAATATTTTTGAAAGTCCTCTAACGCTTTTGCGGGAGACAGGTGCTCAACACGCGCCACATCCGGCATGCGCTTCACTTCATCGATAAAGCTTAAAATCGCCGCCTCTCGTGCACGAACATTCAGGTAAGCCGATATTTTCGGTTGGGCATCCCAGTTATCACCCAACTCCTGGATATTACTTAACGCCACAAATAAGGTCGCAGGTAAGGCGAGGGCGATGGCCACGACAAGGGAGGTCATTAACGTTTGCACCGGTGTGGCGATCAATCTGGAAAACGCGCCCAAAAAAGAGGTGTGATGGTGGATCCACCAACTGGAAAGCTTATCGCCAAAGGTGGTTCGACTTTGCACCGCCCCCTGACTTTTTTCAACTTGATTGGAACGAATCATCTCACCACCTCAGTATCAACCAGCTGACCATCGTGCACGATCTGTCCCTTAGCCAATGTGAGGGTTCTATGCCCTAACCGCTGAATCAAACCAAGGTCGTGACTGGCAATCATAATGGTGACCCCAACCGCATTAAATTGACGAAACAAATCCATGATTTCTGCCGACAGTTTCGGATCGAGGTTTCCGGTT
Source organism: Teredinibacter sp. KSP-S5-2 (assembly GCF_032773895.1). Classification (NCBI taxonomy): domain Bacteria; kingdom Pseudomonadati; phylum Pseudomonadota; class Gammaproteobacteria; order Cellvibrionales; family Cellvibrionaceae; genus Teredinibacter; species Teredinibacter sp. KSP-S5-2. Next base: position 4,409,842 of record NZ_CP120416.1, read on the forward strand.
GGTTCATCAGCAAGTAGGAGAGGGGGTTTATTTACCACCGCTCGGGCAATACCCACACGCTGCTGCTCCCCCCCCGAAAGGGCTATCGGGTTTTGTTTTTCTTTATCCAGCAACCCAACCTTATCCAGCGCCGCCCGAACTCTGCGACCAACTTCTTTGGACTGATAGCCGGCAATCTGTAAGGGTAGCGCTACGTTTTCATAGACATTGCGATCAAACAATAACTGATGGTTTTGAAAGACCACCCCCACTTGACGGCGGTGGTATGCAATCTGGCTGCGTCGCATGCGGTTGAGGTTACGCCCGGCAATCACAACCTGACCATGAGTACTGCGCTCCATAAGCATGATTAACTTCATTAAGGTACTTTTCCCCGCGCCCGAATGGCCGGTTAAAAACACCATTTCGCCCTGCTGAATATCAAAAGACACTCCCGACAGGGCTTCTTGTCCGGTTTCGTACCGTTTACTGACTTGGCTGAAGCTAATCATCTACTCTTTTCTTTATATCGCTCTATCCCGAATGAGCTCAGTTGTTTTTCGACTTATGACAAGGTTACGTGCTCGCCTTGTCACCAAATAAGGCTTGAGTAAAGCTTTGCGCAGAGAAAGGCTGCAAATCTTCCGCACTTTCCCCAACACCAATGAAACGCACTGGAATAGCAAATTTTTGAGCCAACGCGAAAATCACACCGCCCTTGGCAGTACCATCCAACTTGGTCAATGCCAAGCCCGTTACGCCAACGGCTTTATTAAATAAGTCAGCCTGACTTAGCGCATTCTGGCCCGTTCCAGCGTCCAACACCAATAACACTTCATGGGGAGCCGTGTCATCTACCTTACCAATAACACGTTTTACCTTCTCCAACTCATCCATCAGGTTACTTTTATTATGCAAACGCCCTGCTGTGTCAGCAATAACAACATCGACATTACGTGACTTTGCGGACTGCACCGCATCGAATATCACCGAGGCACTGTCCGCACCTGTATGCTGTGCCACCACAGGCACGTTATTGCGCTCTCCCCAAACTTGCAGTTGTTCAACCGCAGCCGCCCGGAAAGTATCCCCGGCAGCCAGCATGACACTCTTTCCCTCATCCTGAAAACGGCGAGCTAACTTACCGATGGTGGTGGTCTTACCCACACCATTCACCCCAACAACCAGAATGACAAAGGGTTGATGATCTGCGTTGATCTCCAGCGGCGCCTCTACGTTATCCAGCATTCCCGTCAGAGAATTCTTCAACGCATCAAACAATGCATCTGAATCCGCCAACTGCTTACGCTCCACGCGCTGAGTCAGGTCTTCGATAATTTCTGTCGTTGCGTCCATTCCCACATCAGCGGTTAACAACAGCGTTTCGATTTCCTCCAATAGCTCGTCATCGATTTCTTTTTTGCCTAAAAGAAGACTACCCAGTTGTTCAGAAAACTGGCTACTGGTTCGAGCCAAGCCGCGCTTAATGCGGGCAAAAAGACCTTCAGGCTTACTTTCCTCTGTCGATTCTACTGCGGCAGCTTCCTGAGGTTTGTCCTGATCGGCCTTGCTTTTTTTACGTTTAAAAAACATTATGAATCTCGTTCAATACCAACATGTTTTATTTGCGCGTAATCCTACCACTGAATTGGTGTAATAGGAGGGGTGGAATCAAGCAATCTGCCCATAAGCCCAAGAGCAGACTTTAAAGTGCCTAAAAAGCGAACAAACCCAAAAACTTCCCAAGTAAAATCCTCATCTCAGATACGCATCATCGGCGGCACTTGGCGCAGCCGAAAGTTACCGGTGCTGGAACACGAAGGGCTCAGGCCCACCGGTGACCGTATGCGGGAGACCTTATTCAACTGGATTGCTCCCTGGCTTCCGGGTGCCAACTGCCTCGATTTATTTGCCGGCACCGGCGCTCTGGGCCTGGAGGCACTATCCCGAGGAGCCAGACACACACAATTTATTGAACGCAGCGCCAAAGTGGCCGGGCAATTAGCATCTAACCTTCATACGCTGGATGTAGAATCACTGACAGCGTCGCTGGCCAACACGGATGCGCTCGGCTGGCTATCCAGACCGGCGACAGAGAAGTTCGATATTGTGTTTATCGATCCGCCCTTTGCTGCTGACCTATGGCAGAACGCCATCGATTTACTACAACAAAACAACTGGCTGGCGGAAGACAGTATGATTTATCTGGAAGCACCAAAAAATCACATACTTGAACTTCCCCACGAATGGGCACCGCATCGTGAAAAAATAAACGGGGATGTACGTTGTATCTTGTGCCACTTCGGAGATAGGGACTGACATTATCTGGCAGGCAGGCTAAAATCGCCGGCCCCGACACACAATACCAAAACGAAAACAATAACCATGAACAAACAGAGCACCATAAAACGCGTTGTTTATCCAGGCACATTTGACCCTATCACCAATGGACACATCGACTTGGTTGCTCGGGCAAGCCACCTGTTTGACCATGTGATTGTTGCCGTTGCGGCGAGTACCAAAAAACACCCGTTATTCACTCTTGCCGAGCGTGTTGAGCTGGCAAGGCAGGTACTTAGCAAATACAACAATATTGAAGTTTGCGGCTTCGACTGCCTACTGAAAGATCTAGTCGAGGAAAAGGGCGCTTATGGTGTTGTTCGGGGCCTTCGAGCTGTTTCTGACTTCGAATACGAATTCCAGCTGGCCAATATGAATCGAGCTCTTGCCCCATCAATGGAAAGCCTGTTTTTGACGCCCGCAGAACACCTTTCTTATATTTCCTCTTCACTGGTTCGGGAAATTGCTTCATTAGGCGGTGACGTAAGTAAGTTTGTACCTAAAATGGTTGAAGAAGCATTAAAAAACAAATACCAATCATTAGGCCGGGATTAAATCTAGCCCGGCTTTACCTCTGGTATTCAGCCAGCCCATCAGAAATAATTTTTCCAACATTCAGCACTTGGTTTTCAACACTGACGGGCATTAAAAACTGCTTTTAATAACCCTACCTTATTGCTTTGCAAAAAGATCATCAAAACGCCAAAAAACCAAACTAAATATCATATTCGTTGGCGCTCTTTATAACTCCATAGCCGACCTGTGCCTGCTAATATTCATATATTACGAACTGAGTCACACGTTTTAAGGAAATAGGTGACACGCCCCTTTTAGTAAACGTAATTCCTCCCTATAAGCCAGCGGCTTTTCTCTACAGGTTAATGCTCAGCGGACGATAACCCTAGAGAGATCTTCACCAGGAATTACAGAGTGAAATTTTCGGCAAACGCATTGAATAAACCGGCGGCAACACGCGAAGCCCAGCAGCCTATTGCACTGGAAAATAGCTTCGACCGACATAACTTGAATGTATTGCTCAAGCGGTTTATGCAGATAAACCTGGGCCGCCTGCAACGCATGCGAGAAGCATTAAGCGAACGCCAGCAACGAATCATCGATGTATTGCCACTGTTATTTCACTGCAACCACCCAATGCTACCTGGCTATGTATCCCGCCAGACACCGGCTCGCCTTTCGAACTATAAGCCCGACAAAAACGACCTTCGCCTAGGTAAAACCATCGCACGTAGTTTTACGCTTACCTACGAGCCAGAAAAAGAAGACGACATCCATGGTATCTATATCATGGGCAGCGTCGGCACCATAGCCCAAAGCGAAAAGAGTGATCTAGATATTTGGCTTTGCCATCGCCCGGGTTTGTCCAAAACCGCACTGAAGGAACTGGAAGAAAAGTGCACCAAGATTTGTGATTGGGCTGATGGAATGCGCCTGGAGATGCACATTTTTTTAATGGAGTGCGACTCTTTCAAGCAAGGAAATATTTCCGCCTTAAATGAAGAATCCAGCGGCTCAGCACAACGACTTTTATTGCTCGACGAATTTTATCGCACAGCTATTTACCTCGGCGGCCGCATGCCGCTGTGGTGGTTTGTTCCGCCAGAGGCGGAGCACAACTACACTGAGCACGCAGAGGAACTTCTCCATAAACGCTTTCTGCGTTCAGACTTAGTATTGGATTTTGGTGGCGTTGCTTCTATTCCAGACGGAGAGTTCGTCGGCGCAGGCATATGGCAACTCTACAAAGCCATCGAATCACCCTACAAATCTGTATTAAAGCTATTGCTGCTTGAGGCCTACGTTCAGGACCATCCCAAAATTGAACCCCTATCAATGAGCTACAAGAAAAAAGTGTACAAGGGGGATATCAATATTGATGAGCTGGACAGCTACTTAATGATTTACCGCCGTATAGAAAAATATCTCAAGCGGGATAAGCAGGCAAAACGACTCGAATTGGCTCGCAGGTGTTTCTACTTTAAAGCGAACAAACCCTTAAGCAAGCCACCTCGTAATGTTCGAAAATCCTGGCAACGACAACTACTAGAGAGGCTGGTGGCCGAGTGGAGCTGGGGCGCATCGCAAATTTCTATGATGGATAAACGCAACCATTGGAAAGCCTCCGATGTGACATCCGAACGCAGCATGCTGGTTGGTGAACTTAACCATTGCTACCGGATTCTTCTGGAGTTTGCTGCTGCCACCGGCGCAGCCAGAGCAATTTCCGCAGAAGAAATCACCATACTGGGTCGAAAACTCCAAGCGGCGTTTGAAAGAAAACCGGGAAAAATAGAATGGGTTAACCCCGGAATATCAAAAGACTTATCCGAAGATGTGGTCGGTCTGTCGGAAGTGTACGACGAAAACTCAGACAGCAAAGTCTGGACGGCTTTTTCCCAGGATGCCGAAGATATTCACCCAGGCGGAACCGCCATTAAATCCTCCGCGAGCCTGAGCGAATTAGTGCTCTGGTGTTACTTCAATGGCGTCATCACCTACGACACTCGTATTGAAGTTCAACAGGCTCCTTCGTTATCTGAGTTTGAATTACGCAAACTTATATCGACCTATCAAAACTGGATGCCTTTACCTCTGGCACCACGAAGCCACAAAGATTTCAAGAAAGTTACCACTCCCACCCACGTACTGATTCTGCTTAACGTTGGTAAATCACCGGCACCGCATTTAGATGAACAGGGTATCCAACGTTTAAGCAACAATATGGACGCGTTGCGCTACAGCGGTTTCGAAGAAAATCTGGTGGTTTCGGTCGATATAGTGACCCGAAACAGCTGGGACGAAATTTATACGCGCCGTTTCGATCGTGATACCGCGTTGCTCGATGCGTTAAAAGATTATCTGCAATTGTGCTTACCTGGCACCCATCATCGCCCACCAAAGTTGTCGGTAGTATGCATTGGCAGTACACACGCCAATATAATCAGTCATCGAGTCGGCAACTGGTTTAAAGAAATATCCCAGTGCTATTACAGCGGCGCTTACCCGCCATCAACACGTTATTTATTTGAAATGGGTGGACGATTCTATAGCCTGCAGTTCCAAAGTCATAAATTACTGATCGAATCACATACTTCCGAAACAAGATTACTTGAGAATCTAGGCAAAGATCAGCAGCGATACAGCCCGGTTGTGGTAGACAGCAACGCGCTAAAACGCCATCCGATTAAGGCTATTGCAAAAACCAGCCGCCCGGAAGCCATTAACGTTTATTTTCGGCGTTTTGATATTGGCACAGAGCTGTATGTTGTCGATGAAAAAGGCTCCATTAATCACACCGTCTGGCGGGGCCAGAGAAACTACAGCCCATTAAAACCGTTACACCGTTTTTTGCGCTCTGTGATTACCCGACAAACACAAATGAATGAAAACCTGATGGCGGATTTCGGTATTTATCCGATTCATTTTTATGAGTTGGAAAAAAGCCTGGATCAAAGCTTTAATGCAGTGGCCAAAAAAGTCTCGTCAGAAATTCATCAAGTGGCCATGTTTGAAGTCAAAGCCATCGCTTTTAAAGACAACGACGATAGGGTGCACTTCGATTTCCATTGCGATGATCAGGAGTTCTCGGCACTATCATTTGGCGATCAACTCTATCTCGTGGTTGCGCAATTTATCTTGTCCCGACGACGGGATAAAAAGCATTACCCGATTTACATAACTGATCTGGACCTCAGCCTAGTTGCGGATGAGTATAGTGAACAAAATGAACTTCAAATCACTCACTACCTCAGCACCAAACACCTATTGGAAGCACGCTTAAATCAAGCGATCGGGATTTTACTTAGGGCTTAAAGCTAAGCTCCTGTTAGATTTTCCAGCCCCATCGAAAAAGAACGCAGCAGCAGGTATAATTCTTCGCCTCAACCAGCCTGAGTTAGATATATCAACGTGTCTCGTATTGCCATATATATAGTAATAACACTATTGGCCTGCTCACTTTCGAGCTGTGGCCAAAAGGGGCCGTTGCGCCTACCTGCCGAACCGGTGCAGCAAGAACAACAACTTCCCAGTGACTCCCAACCCGCAGACGAATAGTCCAGCGGTTATCAGTGAATAAAACCCATGCAAGACTTTACCTATATCAATAATGAACTTCATGCCGAACAATGCTCATTAAATGAGCTGGCAAACACCTATGGCACACCGTTGTATGTATACAGCCGGGCAGCCTTTGAAAGACATTTCAACGACTATGCACAAGCGCTTGGCGACCACCCTGGGAAAATCTGTTATGCGGTAAAAGCCAACTCCAATATCGCGGTGTTACAGGTTCTGGCCAAGTTGGGGGCCGGCTTTGATATCGTTTCCCAAGGCGAATTGCAACGCGTATTAAAAGCGGGTGGCGATCCAGGGAAAGTGATTTTTTCCGGTGTGGGCAAAACTGTTACCGAAATGCGTTTCGCCCTGGAAGCGGGTATCGACTGTTTTAATGTCGAATCCGATGCTGAACTGGATGTTTTGTCCAAAGTCGCAGGCGAGCTTGGTAAAACTGCACGCATCTCCATCCGTGTTAACCCTGATGTGGATGCCAATACACACCCTTATATTTCCACCGGCTTAAAAGAAAACAAGTTTGGTGTGGATATTACCCAGGCACCAGAGGTATACCGTCGGGCAGCACAATTACCCAATTTGAATGTCGTAGGGGTAGATTGCCACATCGGCTCACAGCTCACAGACGTTACACCTTTCTACGACACATTGGATCGACTGCTTGCATTAATTGATGAGCTTGCAGAAAGCGGCATTACGATTGAGCACCTGGATTTAGGCGGCGGTATTGGGGTCACCTACAAAGATGAAGTGCCGCCATCCATTGCCGAATACGTTAACGCCGTTAAAGACAAAATCGCTGGTCGTAACCTACACCTTGTGTTTGAACCGGGGCGCTCCATTGCCGCCAACGCCGGCGTAATGTTGACCGAAGTGCTTTATTTAAAGCCGACTGAACACAAAAACTTTGCCATAGTGGATGCAGCGATGAATGACAATATTCGTCCATCGTTGTACAGCGCCTGGCAAGAAATAAAACCGCTTACTCAATCTGAAGCGAAAACAGAAAACTGGGATATCGTTGGCCCCGTCTGCGAAACCGGCGATTTTCTGGCCAAAAACCGTGAGCTCGCGGTTCAGCAGGGCGACCGATTGGCGTTAATGTCCAGCGGTGCCTACGGTTTTGTCATGTCATCCAACTACAACAGCCGAGGCAGAGCGGCAGAAATACTTGTCGACGGTAAACAACATCACGTTATTCGCCAACGAGAAGTTTTCGATGATTTGATTCAAGGCGAATACTTACCTGGCTAACTGTTAACGGATAGCTCACGACAGAGAGAAACAGTGGTACTATTCACCCAACTGTCATTTTTGTATAGGACGCCAATAAGTAATACAACGCCGCTCAAGTAAGCGGCACAGTGTTCCCGCGTCCTCTAAGGATTCACTGTGAGACTTCGCTTTACCAAAATGCACGGCTTGGGTAATGACTTTGTCATGATCGATGCCGTCAGCCAGAAAATCACTATTACACCAGAACGGGCACGCAAGCTCGCTGATCGTCACTTTGGTATTGGCTGCGATCAAGTATTGATTGTCGAGCCCCCTCAAACACGCGAAGCGGATTTTCGATATCGCATATTCAATGAAGACGGCAGCGAAGTTGAGAACTGCGGCAATGGTGCTCGCTGCTTTGCGTTATTTGTTCGCGACCGGGGCTTAACCCACAAACGCGAAATCCGTGTTGAAACTGCTGGTGGCAATATGACACTAATGGTTCACGCCGATGATACCGTGACGGTCAACATGGGCATCCCCAGGTTAGAACCGGCAGACATTCCTTTTAAACGGGATTCGCGTGACGCTCAATATTCCCTACAATTAAAAAAACAGGCTCTGACCATTGGTGCAGTGTCCATGGGTAACCCACATGCGGTCACGGTAGTACGTGACGTAAAACGTTTCCCAGTGCATAAAGTTGGTCCTCATGTGGAAAAGCATAAAGATTTTCCAGAGCGCGTCAACGCGGGGTTTATGCAAATTGTCAATCGCGGCGAAATCCGTCTACGTGTTTTTGAACGTGGAGTCGGCGAGACGCTGGCCTGCGGCACGGGCGCATGTGCAGCAGTTGTATCCGGTCAGGTAACCGGTCAACTGGATAACGATGTCACCGTACATCTACCCGGAGGAGATTTGCGCATAGAATGGGAAGGAGAGGGCAAGCCTGTTATGATGACCGGACCTGCCACCTTTGTATTTCATGGGCAAATAAAAATATGAGTGATAGCAATCTGACGGATACAAAAACGCCAATTCGGGAAGAAGACATTTCGTTCTACCTTCGATCTCATTTGAACTTTTTTGAATCACACCCAGATTTGCTTAGTGAGCTGCGCTTACCCCACGCTTCTGGTGGAGCCGTTTCACTGGTTGAACGTCAGGTTTCCATACTTCGCGAGCGCAATATGGAAATGCGACAGCGGTTAAGTAACCTGCTGGATAATGCACGAGACAACGATCGCCTGTTCGATAAAACCAAACGGCTGGTACTCGCTCTACTGGAATGTAATGAACTTGGCGATCTGGTCGATGCACTCTATTACAGCTTCGATAAAGAATTTGGTATTCATTACACCCGCCTGGTGCTATTTAGCTCCAAACAACTGGATTGCGGTGCAGCTCGACAGGACAGTGTATTTAACGCACGCGAACATGTTGGCAAACGCTTGAAATCACCCAGGGCGGTAAGTGGTGGTCTGGATATCCGCGAAATACAGTATTTGTTCGACAACGACTCACCAAACATCGGCTCTGCTGCACTTGCGGTATTAATTCACGGCACACCTATTGGCTTGCTTGCCATTGGCAATCAAGACCCCAAATACTACAACTCGGGAATGGGGACACTGTTTCTCTCATACATTGCTGAAGTGTTAAACCGGTTGTTACCCAAGTATCTGTGAGATAAACCTCGACCTAGATAGACAACAGGAGCTGGCAGATGTCGAATCTTTTTCTGCAAAAAGAAATCGACATGTTTTCGACATACTTGGCCACGGAACGCCAGCTTTCCAAGCACACCCACGATAATTATGTACGAGACCTGATCAAACTTCAGCAGTATGGCGTGTCCGAACAGTTGAACCAAGTGCAGGATATTCAGGTAATCCATTTACGATTGTTGATTGGAAAATTACGTCAACAGGGACTCGCGACAAAAAGTATTCAGCGCTGGCTGTCGAGCATTAAAATGTTTTTCCGCTTTTGTAAAAAACAGAGATGGGTAACAACGAACCCAACGGAAGGTATTCAAGCACCGAAAGCAGACAAAAAATTACCGAAAACCATGGATGCCGATCAGGTCAGTCAGTTGCTTAACATTGATGGTAGCGACTTTTTAAGCTGTCGGGATAAAGCCATGCTCGAAATCACCTATTCCTCCGGGCTGCGCTTATCCGAATTGGCGGGGCTTAACCTCCATGATCTGGATCTAAAAGCAGCCACACTCAGAGTTATAGGTAAAGGCAACAAAACCCGTCAATTACCTATTGGCAGTTATGCCCTACGCGCATTGCAAGACTGGTTAGGACAACGCAAGACACAACTCAAAGATCAAGATGAGCAAGCGGTGTTTATTTCGCAACGAGGAATACGAATCAGCGTACGTAATATTCAGGAACGTTTTAAAAAAATTGGCGCATCCCAGGTAGGGCAACACTTGCATCCGCATATGCTTCGACATTCTTTCGCCAGTCATTTACTGGAATCCAGCGGCGACTTACGGGCGGTACAGGAGTTACTTGGCCACGAAAATATTTCAACCACTCAAATCTATACCCATCTGGATTTTCAACATCTGGCCAAGGTATATGATCAGGCCCATCCAAGAGCAAACAAGAAATCCTGACTATGAAAAAGGCTAGTGACCTGCCCAATTCTATTCAGAAGAAGTTATACGCTTTATTTCTGGTTATTTTCACACCACTGTTTCTGTTTGGAATTTACAGTCAAAACCTATACTTTTCTGCCAACAAATTATTATTTAGTTGCAACATAGAAGCGATAACCATTCAAGGAAAAGTCACTGAACGAAAAGATTCAAAGGGTTACTACTGGTTAAAACTTGAGGGTTCTACCGCACCCGACTTTACCTACATATTTTTCAATGATCCGTATTCTGGAACACAACCAAACTACGCAACGCGCCCGGAAAAATCGGACGTTGTAAAAATTCAGGCACTGCCATGCAGGGAAGACCATTGGCTAGGAAAAGAAATATATACAAAAGACGGTGAGCTACTAAAAAACAGTAGCACATTTGAGTCAGCTCGACGTTATGCCTGGTTAATTATTCTGGTGTACTTTATTACTCTGGCAATTTTTCTCGGCTACCCTGCCTATTGGCTTATTAAGCTATGGCAACTTAGAAAAACCGGTAGTTCAACCTAAGCAAAAATTCAAGGTCAACCCATTTAAATTGGCTGACCACCATAATTCGATTCCGGCTTCTTGGGTGGATCGGCAATCACATTGGAATCAATCTGCTGAATCTGTCCTCCGGACGCTAGAAAAGCATCAATTTGCTCCTGCAACTTTTGCCGTTCTCGTTCCTTTGCAGATAATTGCGACCCCGGATCATCGATAGCAGATATAGTATCCATATCCATTTCATCTTCTACAGAATTGTCATCATCGTAATCGTCTGTTTCGTTCATTTTTTACTCAGCCCTAACTTGAATATGTAATAAAAACTCAATAAAAATGGGTTGAAAGATTTCCGATAATTTATAGACCAGGTCCATTTTAGAATCATCATTTTATTTTATATTTGTTTAGTTTTTTTTGTTCTATTTATATTAATAATTCCCTCCTGTGGGTTATTAGTAAAATTTCTCGCAAACTTCATCGCAAAATTTGTGAATATCTACATGATTAACTATCCTGCCGGAAAATTTTTGCCATAAAAATACAAGTGCGCTAAGTGAGATACGTTCATGGTAAGGCAATAAAAAAATGTAGCTCTCATCTTATCAGCTTTGCGCAAAAAACGCGGCTTTGCATTGCTCATATCATATTCCACTGGCTAAACTACTCACCTCTGTCGATGGTTAGTATTTTTATACTTTCAACCGGACAGTCTTCATATAACGCAAGTTGCCCCAAGGGGAATACGTTGGACTCCATTCGTAAAATCAAACCCGTCGTTGTAGTCAGTGCTTGCTTACTTGGTGAAAAGGTTCGCTACGACGGCCAGCACAAACAACAAGGCTCCTGGTTAAACGAGTTAAGCGACTGGGTTGAGATTCAAAAAGTCTGCCCAGAAGTTGAATCCGGTTTGAGCACACCCAGACCACCAGTACACCTAGTAAAAAAAGGGGATAGAATTCGAGCTGTTGGTCGTGATATTCCTTCACTTGATGTAACGGATCAGCTAGTGCACTTTTCAACTCATTTTCACCAGTGCCAAGTCTACGATGCAGCTATTCTAAAAAGCCGCTCCCCAAGTTGCGGGGTCGGTTCCACCCCCCATCAACTGGGAGATGGGAAACGGGTATTAAGTAACGGTATTTTCAGTCAGGCATTAATGGATGCTTTTTCCACCAGTATTGTTTTTGAAGAATCCTGGTTTAACGATGGTGGAGCAGTCAGAGACTTTCTTCTGGCAACCTATTTGGAAAGCTACTTAAAGGCCAAGTTGATTACTCAGAATTATCAATCCAGATTACTCACACTGATTGATAAACTCACCAACCACAGCAGTAACGATTACGCCCGCGATTTACATAACGAACTTTTTAATAAATACATATTTTGGCCTGACCTAAGAGGCTAGCAACAGAGACAAAACAGCGCGTGAGGGAGTAGCATCATTTACATTAGGGCGTTCGATAGCCAATCAGACCCTCTTGAAGGAGGCGCGGAAGGACAAATTACAAACAAAAAAAAGCCTCGCCGAAAACAGCGAGGCTTTTTTCTAACACACTGACAATTAAACCGCGTCGGCGCCAGTTTCACCGGTACGAATTCGGATGACTTCTTCGCATGGCGTGATGAAAATTTTACCATCACCGATCTTACCTGTTTGTGCCGCTTTGGTAATGGCTTCAACAGCTTGATCAACCAAATCTTCACCAAGAACAAGCTCTAGCTTCACTTTAGGCAAAAAGTCGATCACATACTCCGCGCCACGATAAAGCTCAGTATGACCTTTCTGACGACCAAACCCTTTCACTTCTGTCACTGTCATACCTTGTACACCGATATCTGAAAGCGCATTGCGAACATCATCGAGCTTGAAAGGTTTAATAATGGCTGTAATTAATTTCATAGATGAACCCTTATTTGACTAATGCACCCAACCGTTTAGCACACCAGTGATGTTTAATGGTTATATTCAGTTCATAAACAAATTTACACTGAACTCACGCTAAACTCAAAGTTTTACCTAACCAGGTTGATGCAGATTAAACCTTGTACAGACGACACCACCGGGGCTTTGTTGCTGCGATATGTCGCCTGTATTGTCATTTCTATATTTCTACTAATACATTACTTGCTGGTGAATTCTGGATAGGCTTCCATCCCGCATTCGGTCAGGTCTACCCCATCAAATTCCTCTTCTTCGCTGACCCGAATACCGAAGGTTTTCTTCAGCAAGAACCAGAACACCGAACTAACACCAAACACCCAGACAAAGATAGTCAACGCACCAATCAACTGGCCAGAGAAACTGGAATTTCCAGGATTAGTGACCGGCACCAATAACAGACCAAGTAGACCAACCGCGCCGTGCACGGAAATCGCACCCACAGGGTCATCGATCTTCAGCTTATCCAAACCGATAATGCTAAATACAACCAATAAGCCACCCAAACCACCAAATAATGTGGCCTGCAAAGGCGTAGGAGTTGAAGGCTCAGCAGTAATCGCAACCAGACCAGCCAACGCACCGTTAAGGGCCATAGTTAAATCGGCTTTACCGAAAATAAAACGTGCCAATAGCAATGCCGCAATTAAGCCTCCCGCTGCGGCTGCGTTAGTATTCATAAATACCACCGCAACCGAGTTCGCGCTTTCTACACTGGCAGTAGCTAAAACCGAACCACCATTGAAGCCAAACCACCCCATCCAAAGAATGAATGTACCTAGCGTAGCAAGTGGCAAGTTTGCACCAGGAATGGCATTCACCTGACCGTTAGGGCCGTATTTACCCTTACGGGCACCAAGGAAAAGCACACCGGAAAGTGCAGCGGAGGCACCCGCCAAGTGCACAATACCCGAGCCTGCAAAATCGCTCCACCCAAGTTTACCCAGGGTATACATGCCAAACACGGGCTGGGTACCCCAGGTCCATCGACCTTCCATAGGATAGATGAGTCCGCACATGACCACGGCAAAAGCCAGGAATGCCCATAGCTTCATTCGTTCAGCAACCGCACCAGACACAATGGACATAGCAGTTGCAACAAATACCACCTGAAAGAAAAAGTCCGCAGAAGGTGCATACGCTTTTCCCGCATCAACACCGTTTCCGCTAATGCCACTCAAGGCCAGGGTGAAATCATCCCCGCCATACATAATGGAATAACCGCAGATTAAGTACATAGTGCAAGCCACCGCATAAAGCGCAACGTTCTTGGTTAGAATTTCCGTTGTGTTTTTTGCGCGAACCAAACCGGACTCTAACATGGCAAAGCCGGCTGCCATCCACATTACCAGTGCACCACACACCAAAAAGTAAAACGTGTCTAATGCGTATTGAAGTTGAAAAATTGAATTCTCCATCGGAATCTCCGAGTATTTATACCTATTAAAAATTTATAAAGCCGCTTCGCCCGTTTCACCGGTGCGAATACGAATAACCTGTTCTACGGAACGAATAAAAATTTTTCCGTCGCCGATTTTTCCGCTGTATGCTGCTTTGTGGATCGCATCCATCACAGCCTCTTGCTGTTCATCCATCACCACAACTTCCACTTTGGTTTTCGGGAGGAAATCCACAATGTATTCCGCTCCCCGATACAATTCGGTATGCCCGTTTTGCCGACCAAAGCCTCGCGCTTCGGTTACTGTTACACCTTGAATACCCATCTCAGCTAAAGACTCTCGAACAGACTCCAACTTAAACGGCTTGATGATTGCGGTAACTAATTTCATGCGCGCAATGTCCTTGCAGTGACCGATGAAAATTATTTAAAAAGTTCAAAGCTCTTACTGATATCCAACACCATGTAACCATCGGTGTCTCGATTATCAAAACTGGCTGCACCTATGGAGAAAGTCGCATCGATACCTTCGATGAGTTCACCACTCACCGATATCTCTGCCCACTCATAATCATCGGCAGAGTCTTCCGGCCTGAACGCACCGGCAGTAAAACCAAGGAATTTGTAGCTGTAGCTAAATATCAACGCATCGTAAGACGCGGCATCAGCACCATCATCGTCATCTTCACCTGTGACCAAATCCAGGCTGAAGTCTCCGTAGGAAAGGTTTAAACCAACTTCATGCTCATAGTCATTGGTGTAGGTGTAGGTGTATCGTGAATAGCCAATACTCCAGGAAAAGCCTTGTTCATATTCCATGCCGTAACCGCCATAGAAATCGGCTTCCATACCGTCGTTGCCTTCGGTACCGTCATCAATCCACCAAGTACCGGCGAAGAAACCGTTTTTTGCAAAATCTAACCCGGCATAAACACCTGCATCGCCGAGGTTGACACCACGGAAGTAATAATCCGACACCACGCCGATATTGCCGGTGACTTCTGCCTGAGCAACACCGGATAACAGTCCTGCTACACCCATTGCAATGGCTGACTTTTTCATTGGACCCACCTTGATTGTTCTTTTATTTAATTAATTAGTGATTCGATGCAGCTCTATAGCATCATCCAGGCCAACACAAAAAAAACTATATTTTTCATGACCTTAGAGAATTTACACGGTTATATTTTGAGAATTAAAATAATGGGGATATCGATATCCGCACCATTTGCGCGCAAGATATGCCATACCGCACCACTATGAGGCGCATTGTTTGGAGAAAACAATTAAAATAGAGTGTAGAAAAGAATGAGAGTATTCCAATGATTAATGAAGTAACCAAAACCCTACTTAATGAAGCACGCGACATTTTTTCAAAAAGCCCCGCTCAGGCGATATCTGCTGAGGCAAATTCAAAATTTCGAGCGTTACTTGAAGCCCAATTAAAAAAGATGAATTTGGTAACACGTGAAGAATTCGATACCCAAAAGGCTATCCTGGAGCGTACCCGAGCAAAACTGGAAATGCTCGAAAACAAGCTTGCACAGATTGAAAAACAAGAAGGCTAGTATTTACTCTCTTTATTGCATCATCGATTTACTCTAAAAGACCTAATTTCTCAAGCGTCTATTAATTACTCGATAAGCTCCGCCTTTAAAGCGATCTTCCTAGGTAGATGAATGGCATATTTGTTCAACTGCTTTTCGCTATAGAGGTAGTGACCATGAGGGGCTGTCCGGGGGGACAGTTTCCTTGGGGAAGTACCTTTTAAAATTTTCAACGCCATTGTACCAGCAGCTTTACCCTGTTCTTTGCCATACAGTACCAGACCGCCGATGCATTTTTTTTCACCTACGGAGAAATCCCAAAAACCAAAAGGAGGGATAGGCGTATGCTGCGAAGTCCAATTGATCACGGTTTCCGCAGGTATATGTATATTATTCCCGTCGACAATCGCCTGATACAGCCCCACTACCAGGGCATCATAATGCGGGCTCGACATCAAAATTGTTTTTTGCCAAGTATCCCAATCATCAATTGAACGAATATCCACATTAACACCGTGAATACGGTGCCGACGTTGTCCTTCAAACATTTCAGTCAGCAAGGATTGGGAGGTCGGACCTGAATCAAAAAGCACCAAGACATTCTGCGTTTCGGGAAGTAAGGCTTTAATACTCGCAATAGAACGCTTCATCAAAGGCCGTTCCAATACCCCGGTAATATTCTTCGCACCATAGGAAACGTAATCTCGCGGATTACGATTTATTCCCATATAGACCACCGGCGTGTCAACGTCAGAAAACTCCGGCCCCAGATATTCAAGCGCATTATCATCCGCAAGGATCACCAAAGCGGGCTTGGTCTGTAGGTAGACCTCCCATGCGCGGTCTGCACGCTCTTGATACTGAGACCTTGGCAACCGTTTTGTGTCCATTTCGAAATATTGCAGGGTATACCGACCCGCTAACACTTCTTCAAGCCCTTCGCGGTAACTCATCACCCACGGGAATTGCGCATGATAGCTATCAACAACCAGAACGGTGGCACCACCAACAGATAGCTCGGAAATAAACAACAATATAAACGCCATGCCAAATCGTTTCGTTCGACTCACCACACCTCCTTTCAAACAAACGCTCATCGCGTAAAGTATAGAACCACAGATTTATGATAACAAAACACCCTTACCATCAAACCCTGCTTCACTATTTACCTAAAAGAGAAAATAGAAGCCCTTGTTATACAGTTAATTAACGACCTTTCTTATAAAACATAGACAAAAATCAAATTTATAAGTGGTGCTTTCTCATACATACTCCAAGGTGTATTTCCTACAGCAATGCGCCGTTTGACCGATTAGACTTAAAAAAAGGAACATATATTTTCAAGGACGTCCCCCATGCCTCTGGCTGTTATTCATACTCGCGCCCAATTGGGTATATCTGCCCCTCAGGTCATTGTCGAAGTCCATTTATCTAATGGCTTGCCGGGTTTTACCATTGTTGGTTTACCGGAAGCTGCAGTAAAGGAAAGCAAAGACCGGGTTCGCAGTGCCATTCTGAATAGTCACCTGGAATTTCCACAACGAAAAATAACCGTTAACTTGGCCCCCGCGGATTTACCGAAAGAAGGAGGGCGCTACGATTTAGCTATTGCTCTGGGCATACTTGCCGCTTCGGAACAAATTCCCGATACACAACTGGATCAATTTGAATTTATTGGTGAGCTTGCACTTTCCGGCGATTTGCGCCCCGTTAATGCGTGTATTTCGGCAGCAATTCAAAGCACAAAAGAAAATCGCACGTTGATTTTACCGACCGCGAATAGTACAGAGGCGGCCTTGTATCGACAGGGAAAAATACTGACTGCAAAAAACCTATTACAAGTCAGCGCGTTTTTACATCAGAGAATCGAATTATCGAAACCTGAAAAACAGACACAGAATTATTCTGAACCTGCAATGCTAAATATTTCTGATATTAAAGGTCAACAACAAGCAAAGCGTGCACTCGAAATAGCCGCAGCGGGTGAACATAACATTCTTTTTTTTGGTCCACCCGGCACAGGGAAATCCATGTTAGCCAGTCGGTTACCGAGTATTTTGCCGCCGTTAAATGAAGACGAAGCAATTGAAGTTGCCGCAATTCAATCCGTTGTAACGATTAAAAGAAATAATGACAATTGGCTAACTCGTCCATTCCGTCGGCCTCATCATACAGCTTCCGCTGCAGCGCTGGTTGGCGGCGGCAGCCATCCCAAACCAGGAGAAATATCACTTGCCCATCACGGTGTTTTATTTTTGGATGAGCTACCTGAATTTTCTCGCAAAGTGCTTGAGGTTTTACGCGAGCCTTTAGAGTACGGGAAAATACATATATCACGAGCCAATGCACAAATAGAATATCCCAGTAATTTTCAACTTGTCGCCGCCATGAATCCGTGTCCTTGTGGTTTTTTCGGCGATGGCTCCGATAAATGCCGTTGTACTCCGGCACAAACCCATCGATATAAAGATAAAATTTCCGGGCCATTACTGGACCGCATCGACATGCATATTCAAGTTAATAGTTTATCGGTTGAAGAACTGCAAAATGCCGAGCAAGGGGAAGCAAGTGAATCGATACAAAAGCGAGTAATAACAGCAAGAGAACGACAAATTTCTCGCCAGGGGAAAACCAATAAAAATCTCACCGGCAAAGAACTGAATGATTTTTGCCAATTAACTTCATCCGATAAAAACTTTTTAATTCAAGCGATCGACTCTCTCGGGCTATCGGCAAGAGCTTACGACCGAATATTAAAAGTGGCCCGAACAATTGCAGACCTTAACCTGAGCGATAATATTCATCACCAACACATTGCCGAAGCGTTTGGTTATCGTAACCTCGACCGGAGAAGCACAAACCGTCTCACCTCTGGGTAAATTGCATAATCGAAAATTAAACCGCTATCTATAACTTGCAAGCATAAGCCAGTAGGCGGCACTCCTGCCGAATAGGTCGCACAATAAAAAAAGTTTTTTTTTTAAGGCATCGAAAATCAATTCGCTCTGTTAAAATGCCCAGCCGTTCGCAAGGCCAAGAGATATTTGTGACTACCCTAAATGCCCGCCAACAAGAAGCTGTGAAATACATTGACGGCCCCTGTCTGGTTCTGGCCGGCGCTGGCAGTGGCAAAACCAGTGTAATCACCCGCAAAATCGCCTACCTGATCGAGGAGTGTGGCTATTCGGCCAGACACATCGCAGCCGTAACCTTCACCAATAAAGCCGCACGAGAAATGAAAGAGCGGGTTGGCAAACTGGTTAAAGGCAAAGCTTCTCACGGCTTGATTGTCTCGACCTTTCATAACCTCGGGCTGAACATCTTGCGCCGGGAACACAGGCAGCTGGGCTACAAATCCAACTTCACTCTGTTTGACTCCGAAGACGCCCGCACTCTGATTAAAGAAATCATGCTCAAGGACGCCGATCTGGACGGCGACTTACTAGACAGCGTACAGAACCAGATCTCCAACTGGAAAAGCGGGCTGATCGAGCCCACGCAAGCATTGGAATCTGCCCAGAGCCAGGGTGAGCAAACCATGGCCCTCATCTTTGAGCGTTATAACAAAGCCCTCCAGGCATACAATGCCGTCGACTTCGATGACCTGATTCGCCTGCCCGCGATGCTGCTCGCAAACAACGAAGAAGTACTTAACCGTTGGCAGCAGAGAGTGCGCTATTTGCTGGTGGACGAATACCAAGACACCAACTCCTCTCAATACCAACTGGTGCGAATGCTGGTCGGTGAAAAAAGCGCCTTAACTGTCGTCGGAGACGATGACCAATCTATCTATGCCTGGCGCGGCGCGCGGCCAGAAAACCTGGCTTTACTCAAACAGGATTTCCCCAACCTGCATGTGATTAAGCTTGAGCAAAACTACCGCTCAACCGCTCGCATATTAAAAGTGGCCAATACCCTGATCGCCAACAACCCCCATGAGTTCGACAAAACCCTGTGGAGTGACCTGGGTATGGGCGAGCCACTTCGATTGATTCGCTGCAGCAATGAAGAAAGTGAAGCCGAACGGGTCGCCACTGAAATATTGACGCAAAAGCTGCGTCGACAAGCCAAATTCCGCGATTTTGCCGTGCTTTACCGCGGTAATCATCAAGCCCGCTTAATCGAGCTGAAACTTCAGCATCACCAGATCCCCTACAACATCAGCGGCGGCACCAGCTTTTTCTCCCGTGCGGAAATTAAAGACATCATGGGTTACCTGCGCTTGCTGGTAAACCCGGACGACGACAACGCCTTCCTTCGCGTGGTCAACACCCCCCGGCGGCAAATCGGTACCGGCACCCTGGAAGCACTGGGTCGCTATTCGACGGAACGGGAAATCGGCTTATTACACGCCTGTGAAGAGGTAGGGTTGCAGGCTGTCATCCCCAAAAAAGGGTTAGAGAAAATTCGCGAATTCGCCGGATGGATCAGTCGTGTCAGAAATAACTGCCACAACAACAACCCGGTCGAAGCCATTCGCGAAATGATTGGCGACATCGACTACGAAAGCTGGCTCTACCAAAATACCAGTTCCGCCAAAGTCGCCGAAAAACGTATGGAGAATGTGTGGTTTCTGGTCGAATCGATTAAATCCACCATCGACAAGGACGAAGATGAAAACATGGAAAACGAGGAGAAACTCAACAAGGCCATCGCCAAACTGGTGTTGATGGACTTACTTGAACGTCAGGAAGAAGAAGACCTGACGGACAGGGTACAGCTCATGACCTTGCACGCCTCCAAAGGACTGGAGTTTCCACATGTATATTTAATGGGCATGGAAGAAGAACTGCTCCCGCACCGCAACAGTATTGAAGAAAACAATATCGAAGAGGAACGACGGCTCACATACGTTGGCATCACCCGAGCCAAGAAAACACTGACCATGACCCTGGCGGGTACACGCAAGCAGTTTGGCGAGAAGTCCGAAACCACCCCCAGCCGGTTTTTGGATGAACTTCCAGAAGAAGACATCGAAGCCGAAGGCTTTGCTAAAGCCTGCCCAATAGAAAATGAGAAAAAAGGGCAGGAAACCATGGCAACCCTGATGAACCTGTTTGACTAAATCTCCCTCGCAGTGAGTACATACTTACACACAACAAACTAACCGACAGGCAAAGCAGTTCTGCTCATGGGCGACTTCAGTACAAACGAAGAATGCACACCGCTCACCCCTTCAATGGTGGTCAGCTTGTTCAGCAGGAACTGCTGATAGGCATCCATATCTTTCACAATCACCTTCAGTAGATAATCCGCCGCCTGACCGGTAATCAGATGGCATTCCAATACCTCGGCAAACTGGCTGACTTTTTTCTCAAAGGTTTCAAACCTGTCTGGTGAGTGTTTGTCCATGCTGATATGAATAAAGGACATCAACGTCAGCCCCAGCTTTTTGGCATTAAGCAAGGCGACATAACCATCAATCAACCCGGCTTCCTCCAGCGCCCGCACCCGGCGCAAACACGGGGAAGGAGAAAGACTGATACTGTCCGCCAATTCCTGATTACTGACCCGCCCGTTTTCCTGTAAAACCTGAAGGATCTGCTTGTCGTATTTATCCAAATCCATATCCGCTACTCCATATAAATAGATTTATGCCATAAAAATTAAGCTTTCAGCAATAATATTGCTCATTTAATTTATTTTGAAGTATTTTCGCAATTTTATAGCGGCTACTTCTCTTTATACTGGTCAGCAATTGAAGCACACCATGCCCCTCGTCGCTAAACA
Organism: Teredinibacter sp. KSP-S5-2; assembly: GCF_032773895.1. Taxonomy (NCBI): domain Bacteria; kingdom Pseudomonadati; phylum Pseudomonadota; class Gammaproteobacteria; order Cellvibrionales; family Cellvibrionaceae; genus Teredinibacter; species Teredinibacter sp. KSP-S5-2. Next base: position 4,431,239 of record NZ_CP120416.1, read on the forward strand.
GGTAACGTTCGGGCACAACAGGAATACTGGAGCCGAACATGCTTGCCAACCCCGCAGAAAAATACCGCCCTTTTCAAGGCATCCAACTTACGGATCGCCAATGGCCGAGTAGAACCATTACCCAACCTCCCATATGGATGAGTACGGACCTGCGTGACGGCAACCAGGCACTGATCAATCCGATGTCCATCGAAACCAAAATGCGCTTCTTTAAAGCACTGGTGGCGATGGGCTTCAAGGAAATCGAAGTAGGCTTCCCTTCTGCCTCCGACATCGATTTCCAGTTTGTTCGCCAGCTCATCGAGCATGGCCATATCCCGGAAGATGTCACCATCGAAGTACTAACCCAGGCACGCAAAGAGCTAATTGAAAAAACCATTGATAGCCTGCAGGGTGCCAAACGGGCCATTCTGCATGTATACAACCCGCTGGCTCCCGAGTTTCGCCGAATTGTCTACAACACCGATAAGGCCGGCGCAAAAGCCATTGCCGTGCAAGCCACCCAATGGAGCAAAGAACTGACCGCTCAACACCCCGAAACCGAGTGGGTCTACCAGTATTCACCGGAAACCTTCTCCAGTACCGAAGTGGAGTTTGCCAAGGAAGTGTGTGACGCGGTGATTGATGTATGGCAACCCACCCCCGAACACAAAATGATTATCAACCTGCCCGCCACCGTGGAAATGAGCACACCGAACACCTTTGCCGACCAGGTGGAGTGGATGCACAGAAACATCAATAAGCGGGATTCGGTGATCATCAGCGTCCACCCTCACAACGACCGAGGCACCGCCGTAGCGGCGGCGGAACTGGCAGTAATGGCCGGCGCTGACCGGGTAGAAGGTTGCCTGTTCGGTAACGGTGAACGCACCGGTAATGTGGACCTGGTAACCCTGGCCCTGAACCTTTACTCACAGGGCGTCCACCCAAACCTCGATTTTTCCAATATTGACCAAGTACGAAGACTGGTAGAAGAGTGCAACCAGATTCCAGTTCACCCGCGCCACCCCTATGTGGGCGAACTGGTGTACACCGCCTTTTCCGGCTCCCACCAGGACGCCATCAAAAAAGGCTTCGCCCAACAACAAGCGGGCGCAATCTGGGAAGTACCTTACCTCCCCATCGACCCGGCAGACCTGAACCGCAGTTACGATGCAGTAGTGAGAGTCAATGCGCAATCGGGTAAAGGGGGGGTGAGCTACCTGCTACAAGCCGAAACCGGACTGGAACTGCCGCGCCGCCTGCAAATCGAGTTCAGCCGAATCGTACAAGCCGTAAGCGATGCCACGGGTAAGGAAGTCACTGGCCACGAAGTGGCGAAACTGTTTGGACAAGAATACTTCGATGCAGTCACCCCCTTTGAATTCACCAGTTGCAGCTACCTGCAAAAACACAGTGAACAGATGGAAGTCAGCATTGAAATATACGATAACCAGAAGCAAGAAATCATTAGCCTCCACGGCACAGGCAACGGGCCAATCGACGCTACCGTCAACGCCATCAACGCGTTTACCTCTTATAACGTAGAGCTTGTGGACTATCACGAACACGGCATCGGAGAAGGCTCGGACGCAACCGCGGTAACCTATGTGGATGTAAAAATTAATGGCAGCTCAGCAACCTTTGGTGTAGGCAAGGACGCCAATATTATTCATTCCGCCATAAAAGCACTTGTAAATGGCATTAATCGATTTCAAACAAGCCAGGAAAAGGTTGAATCACACAAAGCAACAGCTGAGGCCTGAACAGCACGAACATAAACAGCAGACATAAAAAAACCGCCATAACGGCGGTTTTTTTTCAGGCAATTCCTCTTACTTGGAATTGTTGATCATATAGTCAACCGTTGCCTTTAGGTCATCATCGGAACAGTCGAAACACAAACCTTTTGCTGGCATGCCGTTGAAGCCGCTGATAGCAGATACATACAAAACATCTACGCCTTTAGCAATACGTGGTGCCCAGGCAGCAACATCACCTAATTTAGGCGCATTCGCCGCACCTGTTGCATGACACGTTGTACACTTTGATTTGTAAATATCTTCGCCAGAACGTGCACCACCTGCACCCGCCGCATCGCCCGCTGGCGCCGCCGCACAATCTTCACCTTCCATACAAAGGTCGCCCACAGGCTTAACACGATCTTCAACAGTTTCAGCTGTTACCAATACCGAAGCTGCAAGTAACAGGCTTGCCACCCCTGATAAAATATATTTCATAGCAATTCACCCTAATACAAGTCGATAGTCATTATTTTAAACCGGCCGGATTATAGCCGAAGCTGGAACAAATGTCCGTGGGACATAGACGTATAACAAAATCAGCGGTATTATTCCCGCCCTCGCTGTCGAGCGTAAACCGCTGCAAAGCCTAATCGCTCACAAAACAAACAGCGAAATCAGCCGCAGCTCAGCTGGGTGAGGTAAGCGGAAACGAAGCACCGCTTCGTGCGCAACCGAACGACAATAATCTAGGATTATTGGACGGACCTTCGCACAGCGAAGGGAGTAGGTGCAGTGCAAAGCACTGCTAACCTGACAAACAAATAGAATTTAGATATACAGCTTTAACATACACCCGTAGCTCAGCTGGGTGAGGTAAGCGGAAACGAAGCATTGCTTCGTGCGCAACCGAACGACAATAATCTACGATTATTGGACGGACCTTCGCACAGCGAAGGGAGTAGGTGCAGTGCAAAGCACTGCTAACCTGACAAACAAACAGAATTTAGATACACCGCTTTAACATGCACCCGTAGCTCAGCTGGATAGAGTAGGTGGCTTCGAACCACTTGGTCGGGAGTTCGAATCTCTCCGGGTGCGCCATATAAGAAAACCTCGTTTGCGAAAACGGGGTTTTTTTGTATCTAAAAATCAGAAAATGGAAATGGCCTGCAAGCCTGATAAACAGTGGGATTAACCCGTTTATTCAGCTTGAAAGCGCTAACCAAATAAACCCAATAAGCCAACGCATACCAACTTTACCTTCCCGATTTTTGCACACACTCATCAAAAGAAATTCACCCCTTGTGTCCAATTTGTGTCCACCCTTTATGACGCCTTTAATTTCAGTAACGTCAGGGTAGGCGTATTTCCGTTTACATCCAGAATTTTATTACTTGCGTCAATCAACTCTTGAATTTCAACAGCCGAATAATGCGTAGTAATATCGTGGTTGGTGTGCCCAAGTAAAACTCGTCGAGTTTCATTAGTAAGGCAATCCTTCTCAAGCCCCGACTAGGTTCCTACCTCTCCGGGGTTATTTTTTGCACGAATAATATAGCTTCTCAGTTGCATGGCACCACACCAATCAACAGCAATCCACTAAGCTCTAATTTTCACAGTAAAAAGCAGAAAGAACGCTATGAAACTGCATATTTTATTTGCCATTTTTACCGCAGCACTTCTAAGTAGTTGCGGCGGAGGCTCTACGAAAACTTCAAACGAAAATCCTGGTTCTAGCTCGTCATCAACTTCAAGCAGTTCCAGCTCCTCAAGTAGCAGTTCTTCCTCTTCAAACAGTTCGTCAGGTATGGCCACCACACCAGTTGAACGTTATGGAAAGCTTTCTGTTTGTAACAGGGTAATTTGTGACAGCGCAAACAACCCTATCCAACTAAGAGGCATGAGTACCCACGGTTTACAATGGTACGGATGGAATAACTGTTTAACTGAAGCCTCGTTGGACGCACTTGCTTACGACTGGGAAGCAGATATATTACGTATTTCCCTGTATGTTCAAGAAGGCGGGTATGAATCCGACCCAATAGGCTTTACCACTCAAGTTAAAACCTTAATTGACGAAGCGACCGACCGTGGGCTCTACGCACTTGTAGATTGGCATCAGCTCTCCCCGGGAGATCCTAACGCGAATTTAAATAACGCAGTTACTTTTTTTACTGAAATTGCAAATACATATAAAGACCACACTAATATTATTTATGACGTAGCAAACGAACCCAACAATGTTTCCTGGGCCGATATACGTAGCTACGGCGTAGAAATTATTCCTGTTATCCAAGCGATTGATAACGACGCAATAATATTGATTGGCACACATGGCTGGGCATCGTTAGGAGTTTCTGATGGCAGAACCGCCCAAGATATAGTTGATGACCCGCTACCCTACGATAACATCATGTACACATTCCACTTTTACGCAGCCTCTCACGGTCAGGCGTATAGAGACAATCTAATCTGGGCAGCAGATAGACTCCCTATTTTTGTTACCGAGTGGGGCTCACAAGCTTATACGGGCGACGGCGACAACAATTTTGTTAGCACCCAAGCTTATCTCGATATACTCGACGAGAAAAAGATAAGTTGGACGAATTGGAACTTCTCGGACAACCACCGAACAGGAGCCGTTTGGAAAGAAAATACCTGCGTAAAGGATGGCCCATGGACTACCGATAACCTGAAAGAAGCCGGGTTATGGGTACGCGAAAAAATGAAAAACAGAAATTAATATAAAGGGGCGGTCTCGACAAGCACGTCTTTTAGCAGAGTTTAATACCGTCCAATCCGCGACTTTTTATGTTATACGTCCGAGGTGGTGTAAGCGCTCTCCACTCGCTCCACTTCCTTGAGCTTTTTTAAACCTAAGTCTACGCTCTATCACTCGCAAGGTGCTTACTGCTTTTTCACCACAACACTTATTGTCCTCTCCATCTTGATTCTGTTCAGAGCAGGAATTAAAAGTAGAATCATGCGGCTAAACAAAAAGCGAGTGTACATATACCAAGAATAGGATGTGGCTTAGCAGGCGGGGGTGGTCGAAAATCGAACCCATCATTCTTTCTCAATTGAGTTCTGTGCAGACTGTTTGTGTTTATAATTTTTAAGCTCCTTTCAACGGAGCCCAAACTTAAGAAGGGGCCAGAGGCCCCTTTTTAAAATAGTGAATTCACCACTTAGATAGTACAAACAAACGTCCATGAACCATCGCTACCTGGAACAGATTGTGTCCACCAGTTAGCTCGGTAAACCGCGCCATTATCAGACATCAGGTCGCCACCAGTTGCGTGGCTTGGATTACCTGCCCAGTCACTTTGAGTCCAATTCGGGTAGGCATTTACAGTTGTTGTATCAATACCTTGCGCGGCACAGTCACCCGTTCCACCAGAAGAAGAGCTGCTGCTCGAACTGGAACTGCTGCTGGATGAAGAACTTGACGATGAAGAACTGCTGCTTGAGCTAGAGCTGCTGGAAGAAGAGCTTGATGATGAGCTGGAGGAAGATGTTGCACAAGCATCTGCCGCGGCAAGATCCCATGCGTAAGTCCACGCCCAACCTGTTCCTGGTGCGTATGCGCCACCAGAAGAACACCAGCCTGCTTGCTTACATACGTAGTTTTGGCCACCATTAGTGACAACGTCACCGTTGTTGTAGGTTGCACCATCAACATATATTGGACAGCTGATGCCGCCAGAAGAAGAACTGCTGGAAGTGCTTGAGCTGCTACTAGAGCTGGAAGAACTGCTTGAGCTGGATGATGAACTGGAGCTGCTGGACGAACTGCTTGCCCCCCCACCATTGTTCGTCACGGTGGTTTCAGCCCTGCTGATCAACTCGTGCTTGAGCGCCTGGGCATCGTACATGCTCTTGAAGTTCGAGACTTCTGGCAGACGCTCATTGCGATAGAGGTCTTTGATGAAGCCATGAGCCAGAGGCTGATAGTTGAGTTCGACACTTACGGTCAAGTTTCCAGGAGCTGTGACCGGGATGCGATAGGTGACTTCGTCAACCCCTAGATTGAAGTTTCCGTCACTATTGGCGGCACCAAACACGGCGACATCCTTTGGTACCTGGGCTTTATCGAAACCCTGTGGCGTCAATCGGTTGTCCTTCAGGTATTGAGCTGCACGCAACAGAGTGTAGGTGGGCCTACCATCCGAATCACCCATGATGGTCTCATAGATCTGCACTTGATTGGCAGCGCTGATCAGATCGTAGTGGGGCTCTATCGCCGACTGGTCAGCATCATTGTCTGCGCCTACGATTGAACCATCGGAGTTCATCGCGCCAGACTCAAACACTATGCTGCCATTGCTATCGGTCACGGTGAAGTGCAACCACATGCGGCGAGAAGGGTAGGATGTAGGCGCTTTGTGGCCTGAGAGGTTTGTCAGTTTGACCTGAGCTTCCAATACCCCACCCGTCACACTAGCGGATACGATTTCGGTACTCACCGCACTTTGCAACATAGCCCGTGCACGAGTAATGCTGGTATCCATCCCTTGACTGATCACATCCAGACTCGTGGCGTTGTCACGCAACATGGTGAGCATTACGGTGTTGGCACCGACCAAATGGTGTTTGGCGAATCCCTCTTTGGCTGCCAGCCAGCCAGGGCGGTTAGAGACCTTTGACGTCGTCTTAGGCATATGACAGCTCTGACAACTGGCTGGTGTGCTGCCCGTATCAGCGAAGTTTGAGTTCTCCCATTCGGTATAGGGCATCTGCTCAGGGAACTCGCTATCGGCAGTGGTGGTCATCAGGTTACCATCAGCGTCCACATAGGGGGTTTTGAGATTGTGACAAGTTGCGCAAAGCTCGGAACTGGATGTATGCGCGCTGTAAGTCGGGGTGTAACCCGTATTATTGATCATCGGCTGGGGAACAATATCGGCGAACTGGCCGTAGATGGTCTTAGTATCGTTGATGGTGTAGTTGCCAGAGAAACCTTCCAAGGTACCCAGAGAGGCATTGTCGGTCACTTGGTGACAGAGGGTGCAGCTTACCCCATTCATAGCTGCATCGTGCATCGAATGGTTTTTATCCAGAACACCGTTGGCCCCAAGCAGAGTTATCTCACCGCCCTGAATCTTGGTAATCTCGTAATTAGCCATAGGAGCGTGACACTTGGAGCATTTGTCGTTGATCACCGGGGCAAGATTTGCGTTGCGCTCAAGCTCAGTAGCAACCTTCGCCCGCCAGAACGGGTCTTTAGCAGAATTCGCCATCATCGATGCGCCCCAATCTCGCACGATGGAGACATCCTCACCACTGGTATCCGTGAGATTGTCGTGACACGAAGCACAATTGCCCGAGCCGGAGAAGTGAGAACTGGTGAAAGTCGTGTTCTCTGCCTGAACACTTTGTACAGTTACTAACCCAAGTAATAACGTGTACATCAATTGTATTTTTGACATGATTGAAGTTCCTGAATTATTGATTTTATTATTGGTATATTTGAAATCCCTTATATACTACTGCTTTTCGTCTGTATATTCGAAATCTCTTATATATTACTGCTTTTTTTATTGGTATACAAAAAGTGTGTGATTTGACACAAATATCAGGAAAAACATGGCCACTTGGAGGCCAAATAGAGTCACCGACAAAGGGTTCAGTGCCCACCCCTAAACCCTTCCCCCGGCTACCCCCAGGGTTTTGAACAACATCTATCAGAAACTATGAAAACCAGAGAAGGTCAGGAGGGAATCCACAAGGAGTTAGAGAACATGAGAGAGGAGCTTAAGCACCTCAAGAAAGCATCAAAAGAGAATGTGGATGATGACCCCAGCGGCAGACTAATCAGTCCTAATAAAATTCAGATACATAGAGTACCTAAACGCGATGACGATCGCTGAACAAGCAACGCTGGAAGCTAAGGCTAAGCTTAAGAAGGACAAACAGAAAATCTAAATCAGAAATATCGGTTGGATTTTCCTGGGCTAAACGGGCAATGGGCGTCCAGCTAATTTTCTGATGTAGAAATATTTTAAAAATAATAGCGTCGAACCATCTGATCGGGAGTTCAATCAATTTGCCAAGCAACCCAAAGAGAGAAACAATCGGAAGTGTCGAGTTAATCTCTTCGAATACTCTTATCCCGTTTAGACTTAATTTCAGCCACCTTAGCGTCAATAGCGTCTTGTCTTTTTTGTGCAAGACGCTCACTTATCTCTTGCAAGCGATCTTGGCAATTACGGTTGATTCTCATTGACTGCATGATGAATGCCACTAGCGGCACGCCAAAAACCAGCAGTATTATCCAAGTAAGCACTTACAACTCCTTCTAATATACAAAACATAACGAAAAGCTGTTTTCCAAACCTAACAGTCTCTACTGAGCCGGAATAAAAATATAAACTATTCGGACGTATATCTCTCCGCTCTTGAATACCTTCTAACCAAAATTATTTGCTCTAATTCCAGTAGATACATGTTTTAGTTTTAAACTTATCGTTTTCTTTTACTTCCTTAGTAAAGGCTGCTCGGAATCGTATTCCCCGGAAAGAATCGAAAGCAGGATTTGTCAATTGCCATTTTTCTTTTTCAAAACACTCCTTTTTACTCTCCGCAACACAATATAGTATTGGCGCTTCATACCCCTTAATTTTGTCGCAAAGGTAGCTTTGCAATATGCACACATCAGACTTACTCATACTTGTTGTAAACAACACACCAGGTAATATGTTGCACTTTTGATTTCTATACTGTTCGGAATATTTTTCAAATGAAGCATTTTCAAATTTCTTACTTATGCTCTCGAAGTCATATTTGGCAACTTCTTTATCACAATCTTCATGATTTTCCCATTTTTTCATACTTTCCGAAAGAAAGTGTTGTTTTCCAGCAGGATCAGCAGCAACTCCTTTTTTGTCATCATCTATAGTTCTCTCTACTTCACAAGTTGCAATTTCTACGTACCGATCCAACTCTGAAACATATGCAATATAATTGTACGAAGAATTGTCATAACTTATTGGATGAGCCCACTGATCCTTTTTTATAAGGGTGTCAATATAACTATCAGATACTTTCAGCTTGCAATTACTTTTCCCTTTTAAATCAGTAACTTTTTTGGGCCTGACAAATACTTTCAACAAATTGTCAATCATTCCATATAGCTGTTTAGGTGTAGCTCGTCGGAGAGAGAATCCAAAAAACGTTTTTGGATGAGCACTGACTTTATAAATCTCTTCTTTAGACATATGGCTATTGTATTTTACGATCAAGCTCATTGTAGGGTCAGCACAATCCCCAAACACTGAACCAATTACAGCTGTTGGATAAAGACCATCAGCAATCATCATCGACTTAGTTTTTTTATACTCACATTTTTCAGCAAAAACAGGCAAAGAAAATCCGACAGCAACCGAACAAAATAATAGAGTTTGAACCAAGCAAACAATAGATTTCCGCAGGTTGATTTCTGACTGCACAGGTATATCCACTTTCATACTGAATCTCTTGACGATTAGAACGGCCGATATAAGGACAAAACAGACAATACCACTAAACCCGAGAACAATAAAATTGGTTCGAATCTATGCGGTGAAAAAGTTAGGTTAGATGAAGGAATGATCAGCTTTCACAATAGAAAAGAAGGCGGGCTTTGCGTTCGAGTGCAATTTCCGCTTATTTAATTCAAATTCTCATGTTTAATAAAAGGAGGTTCACTATTAGCAAAACGACTTACCGCTTCGGGTAACGTCCCCCACTTTTTATACAGGCTTCCATTGTCGAATAATGGGGTGTAATTTTTAGTCCGCGCATAGTAGGTGCCACCTGGCGGATGACATATTCCACTTTTGCTTTTTTTAACAGGAAGGTCGTTTGCAATAGCCGGAAATGCAAAAAGGCTTGCAATCAGAATTAAACATGCCGTTTTGTATAGTCTACTAGTCATTTAAGTATTACTTTATTTAAAACTGGGTATCTTTTTAGGTTAGCCCATATTTTTTACGCCAGTCACCATAAAACGCCGTTTAGTTTTGCACAATATGGATCGGATAAGTATTTGCTGAGTTTATGCCGGAAGAGTAAAGCAGCCCAGTAAAACTGAGCTGCATTATTATTTGAGGTTTAGGCAAACATCATTTTAATTAGTTACACGCGCCCACAAGTTGCCATGCCTGCTGCCATGCCCAACCGGTACCGGGCGCATAAGGGCCACCAGTAGAACACCAACCGCCTACACTGCAGCGGTATTCACTCCCGTTATTCTGCACCACATCACCCGAACCATAATTCGCACCGTCCTGATACTGCGGAGAGCTGCATCCACCGCCCGAACTTGATGAGCTTGAAGAAGAACTACTGGACGAACTGCTTGAAGAACTGGATGACGTCGAGCTGCTACTGGACGAGCTTGAGCTGCTACTTGAACTGGATGACGAAGAACTGCTGGAGCTAGAGGAGCTGGACGAACTGCTGCCACACGCACCTAAATTATTCCACGCCTGCCAGGGACCAGAGTTATTTGCCGGTTCCGATGTGGTCCACCAGTTAGCTTCGTACAAGGTGTTGGCCTGCACGGCTTGCTGCCCGGAGGTATAGGTTTTTCCAGATTGCCATGATGCAACCCCAGTGCAGTTCCCTTGTCCACCGGATGAACTCGACGAACTACTTGAAGAGCTGGATGAACTGCTGCTCGAACTGGAACTGGAAGACGAGCTACTGGAAGAACTGGACGAAGAACTTGAACCATCGGTCACTTCGAGTGTGAGATTTTTTCTTCCCGCTGCGCCCTGGTTATCAATGACATTTAAGCTAATGGTGTACGAACCTGCCGCAAGGTAGCTATAGTCCACGGTTTTACCCGATGCACTTGCACCATTACCAAAGTTCCAGTTGTATGCTGAGATGCTTCCATCGGGATCATAGGAAGCTGAGGCGTCAAACCGACAGCTTAAGTTTGTGCACTGCGCAGAAAACTCTGCAATCGGAGATTTATTCGATCCACCGCCACTGACACCATCATCTGGAATGCCATTAAAGAACCCCTGAATGCCAGGCCATATGCGTTCTATTTTTGCCCCCTGATTTTGATCAAAGTAACAACCGCCCCAGTGATGCAAGGCCACAACTTTATGGCTTGACGCCGCAAAGACCGGCGAGCCGGATGTTCCGCCTTCGGTATCGCAATAATATCCGGTATCGCTATCAGGTCCGGTGCCATCGACCGTCGGCAACAAAATTTCACAGTAGCCAGAAGCATCACTGTCCGAATAAATGGAAAACATTTTGTATTGGCCAAGAGGGTGGTGGGGGAAGTAAATTCGTTCGCCTTTAACGGGTTGACGCACATCCAAACCCAAGTATCCCAAATGCGCCATTTGCTGGTAATTATTCACTTCAAATAAGGTGTAATCTAACCAGTCGTCAGTTTTGAGAATGTTGCCCACCGCCAGCTTAATCGGCGTTTTTTTCTGCGTACCGGCACAGTCTTCATATTCATAATCAAACACCACTTCAGACGCATCTGCTTGGGTTTGATTACGTACGCAGTGGTTATTGGTCATAAAGGTGTTTCCCGGCCCCACTTTCCAGGCGGTACAGTTTTCGCCGTTATGCGTATTAAACCGCGCAATAGGTTGCGCATGGGCATACTCGGTTGGATGGGAAGTTTTATAACAGCCAACAAAGGAATAATCCTTTTGCCCGCATATAGCACGGTCCTGATTCAGAAACTCCACTTCCTCTTCGCTGTAGCCTCGCATAAACCCATCAATAACAACTAACGGCTCCATACCAGGCAGCTTGGGCTTACCGATTAGGCGAAGGCGCAATGTATCACTGCTCATAGAGAGCGCGGAAAAACGCGTTACACCGTTATCATCCCGGTTACTATCCATTGTTTTGCCGGTGTTTAAGCCCGGCCCATAGTGATAGGTTTCGTGGCTACCTGCCACCATGCCGGTATTGGAAGCACCGGTTAGCTCTACCGCCATACCATCAGGCAGTTGTAATGATGCGAAGTGGACTTTGATATAAGCAGAGCCCGGTTCAACAATTTCCACCACCGGATTTTCCAGGGACAACACCTGTTGTGTCGCCTGCCACTCTGCGGATACTGTTGCTTGCCTGGCGAGTACCTGAGATTCGGTATTTACTGATGAGGCTACACTGCTCCCATGTGCCGAACCGACACATGCAAGCATCATGATAGGTAGGATTATTTTCTTCACGCTAATCTCCATTTTTATTCTTGTTACACCCGAAGAAATACCGGGCTAGAGGGGTTCTGGGTTCACAGATACCCCTATGGACGATCAGCAGAGAAAGAACCTCAAGAGTAAAACTTATTTAGGCTTGCTTTCTCGGCTTAAATACGCGCCTACTTGGGAGCCTATTCATAAATATGTTTCATGCCATAGTATTCCAAATGCCATTCTTTATAGAACTCCATGTAACAACGGCCATTTAAAGTCCTTAGTAATTCCAAAGTACACTTTTGAGCGTTGTTTTTGTCTCCCCTTACCGCAGACATAAAAAAATGATTCCCAAGGCCTTCCACCCCAACTCCCAAGGAAACCACAACTCGGCTTCCGTTCTTTTTGATAAAGACGTTGGGGCCGGGCTGAATCAATTTTTCGTATATCGCAATGTGTTTGGGAATTACTTTTATATAATCATCACCCTCTTTTGCTTTATAGCGAAGGGGCTCAAGCGTCCATATTTTAAACCCCTCCCTATCTTCTACAATATAAGGGTAAAGCGCATTCAATACTTCATAGTTGTCTTTAAACCAATCGTAGAAGTAATCATATTTTGGATAAGGCGATTTGGCACACCCAGCGAAAATAAAAATAATAAGCAGGTAAAACGCTGATTTATTCATAACAAAAATTTGTCTAATCTTCAAAACATTGAATAGATGAAATAGTACATACATATCAGTCATATACAATCAAAACATTTTCCATTCTCAAGCCACTTTATTAAGTGCAATTATGTCATTTTCATGAATAGACACTTCGCGCAACATTTCCACAAACACATGGCGAAGCGATAAATACCTGCATTAATTAAATAATCCGGTCACAGACGAACCTTATTCTCCACCACAGATATTCCCAGTATTTTTTATTTGAGATTGGAGCCAATCAATGCGATTTACCTCACCCTATCTGGTTTTGCCTCTTATGACTGTATTGCTCTGCAGCTGCGGCGGAGACGATAACAACAATACAACACACACTGAAGAGCCGACGGCCAAGCCCATCAGCCTGACAATTTTGCATACAAACGACCACCATTCTTATCTGGAAGGTCAAAGCTACCAATTAAAATTGGATTACGATGCACAAGTTGCCGGAGCGGAATCCGTTCGCGTTGATCTGGGTGGATTCTCTCGTATTGCCAGCGCAATTCAAGAGTATCGCAACGACAATACATTGGTATTGAATAGTGGCGAACTTAACGGCACCTTATATTTCAGTTTGTTTAAGGGCGAACCGGATTTCAAAGTGTTTAATTACTTAGGGTTAGACGCGTACGAAATCGGCAATCATGAATTTGATGAAGGTGACGCACGTCTGGCGGAATTAATTGATATGGCCGAATTTCCGATTATTGCCGGCAATATTCATCCAACTGAAGCCAGCCCGTTATATGGTAAGGACATTAAGCCGTATATTATTAAAGAAATTGATGGCGAAAAAGTTGCAGTCATTGGTGTGCTCAAAGTCGAAAAAACTCGCGAATCCTCTCTGGTATCCGATGATGTGAATTTCTCCGATGAGATCGAATCAGTGAAGGAACATATTGCGGACGTTAAACAACAAGGTATTAATAAAATAATTGTATTGAGTCACCTTGGTTATGATTTCGACCAACAACTTGCCAGCAAGGTAAACGATATCGATGCGATTATCGGTGGTGACACACACAATGTGTTGGATTCCACGGGCGAAATCAGCGATATGGGCGTGCACGTCGATGGTGCTTACCCAACATTGGTCGCCAACCCGGAAGGACGCACTGTGTATATCGCCCAAGCCTGGGAATACGCCAAAGGTTTAGGTCGCTTAAATATCGAATTTGATGCGGAAGGTTACGCAACGCAGGTGAAAGGTAACCTTGAATTGCTGGTTGGTAATAATTACCAAGTGTTGGATGCCGAAAGTAAATGGATTGATGCATCCACCTCACAAACCCAGGCAATCGATAATACGATTGAAACATTAAAAACCATTCGCACCATTGAAACAGATGCACAGGTGGAAAATATTATCGCGCCTTACAAGCAACAGATGGAGGCGTTTAAACTTTCCGAGCTGGGAACGGTTTCCAGCACTATGCCGTTTACACGCATTCCCACACCGTTTGTCAACGGAGCTGAACCCAGCGGTAGCTACGCAGCGCAAGTGGTAGCCGATGCATTTTTACAGTACTTACCCAAAGCAGATGTCGCTATTCAAAACGCTGGCGGTGTTCGAGCGGAATTTCCACAGGGGCCATTTACGGTTGCAGACGCCTATGTGATTCTGCCGTTTTCCAATACGGTCATTACACTGGACTTAACCGGTGCAGAAATCGTTCAAGTGCTTAATGAAGCCCTGGATTATGCACAAGGTATTTCCGGCTCAACCGGCGCTTTCCCTTATTCATCACATTTACGTTATGACGTAGCACTTAATGCCCCAGAGGGAACGGGTATCAGCAATGTGGAAGTGAAAGACAAAACCACAGGCGAATGGCAAGCGATCGATTTACAAGCAACCTATACCGTTGCCACTAATTCCTTTACTGGTTTGGGTAAAGACGGTTACTTAACCTTTGGCGTTGTACGTGAAGAAAGGCCGGAGGCTTATGAAGAATCCGATGTTGCGTATGTTGTACCACTTCTTGAATACTTCCGCGAAACATTACCGGCACAAGAACTCCCAGCATTAAATTGGGATGAATACTGCATTAAGTCGGTGACTGACTTGGCGAATTAATTCGTCAAGATTATCTGAACCAAAACAAGCACATGGATGTGCTTATACCTACCTCCGACATACCAGCAATAACCCGGCCTTCGCTTACGCAACATCCCATTCCTCCACGCAAACTTTGCACAACACCACTCTTTTTTATTGATATTCGGTTAAGATAGCCGTAGCTTTATTCCATATTCAAGGAGAGGAGTAGCCAGTGAGCACTCATAATGTAAAAGCACGAAGCGGGTTACGTCTTTTTGTGTTGATTATTTTCTGGACACTTACTCAAGCGGCCTGCGCAACACAGCCTGCGACACCAACCCCACAACTCAGCTCAATAAAAGACCACCCTGGTTTTTCTCATTTCAAATCCACCCTTATCGCCATTGCCCAAGAACGCGCCCCGGAGCAAAAAGGCACGCACCACTTCTTTGTCGCGAAGTATGTCGCCGCTGAACAGCTCACTTATATGTACTGGCTTGAAGGTCGCAAACTTTGGATCTTAACGCCCGGCGGCACAACAGAAGAAAGCTGGCTTGGTATGCGCTACCCGAGTGGGGGCCAGTTATTAGATGTGGATAAGGATGTGGTCGCGACTGAAAAAGAAGTTGGTGGCAGCAGCTACTTAGTCACTCAACCCTGGATGCAACAACGAATTTATGACACTGTTGTTCTAGGAGATCTGATAAAAATTAATACACCGTAATAAGGAAAGCAGAAAAGCAATGGCAAGTTTTACTCGCGTAAATCAACACTCACAACCGCTCGCCAAATTAGACCTGCCCGTTGGCGATAGCCAACGTTTGCATCTGGTAGGCGTAAAAGCTCGTGTCGCAAATGACATCACCTTAACCACCAGCGCTAATGGCGCTACGGCCTCACTTAAGTCTTCACCGTTTGATGGCCCCAAGGGTATTTGGGTTGTCGAATTAAACGGTGTTTCTGCTGGTACGGTTAAGCTTGAAGCCAAGCATGACAATAAGGTCGTTGCATCAGTTGAAATAAAAGTCTTCCAAAAAACATTGGTGGCCTTACCGGATATCAATACCGATGAAGGCATGTTAACTCGATTGTTTCTCGCTGAAAGCGTTAACCCCGGCGATAGCGTTAATTACAAAGAAGCCGATTCAAAAAAATCCATGCTGTGGATGAGAAAAGTAATAGAGAATCGACTCGCCCACGCGACACCCAATATATTTGGTGCAAGGAAGCAACCAAGCAAATCCGGTTTTGTGCTAAAAGATATTGTGATCGCCAAGAATCAATTTCATGGGTTCGAAAAGTACCCAACCCTTGATCCATCTATCAATATTAATCTGAATGGCTTCACCACTATTGCCAATAATTACAGTCACCCCAATAGGGAGAGTTACGCTACATTTATTGCCAATGCCAAAGCCGCAGCGGCAAAAGATGCACTTAAAGGGTTTGTCGACCCATCACCAAAAGGGTTATACGGTTGGCGGACCAAGGGTTCGAGCGAACCAGGTGGGCAGTTTACCTTTTATCAACATCTTGCAGGGCAAACGTTTTATACCCTCAAGTAATGTTGCGAAGCTTTATTGCAGCTTAGGGGTTAACAAGCAATTGGCAAATAACTAACATGCTCACTTTATTTATAATTTGAGCATGTTAGCCAACACCTAAAATTTGTAACTTAATCGCATAGCGGGGATAACTTGTGTTGTTTCTTCAACAATTGGGCTATCCGCGACATCATCAACAAGCTCAATGACATACACTGCTCCTTCAAGCTGGAGATGAGGTGTGAATTGATAAGTTAATGTCAATGTACCGTTATATGCATATATGCCTTTATCGATACTTGTTTCAGCACGGTTTGATGTAACTTCATTTGCTTTAACACCATAGTACGTCGTATTAAATTCTTTACTGCCATAACTTGCGCCCACGGAACCACCCAGCGTTAGGCCAGAATCCTGAAAGGGGTAGATCAAGTTAATTGTGATATCCGACGTTGAACCTTTGTGCACATCGGATACATCATACAAACTCGCCAAGTCCACACTCAAACCATCAACCAACTGGTAGGATATATACGCTCCCAATTCAGTAGCGCCATCAATATCGGCCATACCTTTCAGCACATCACTATCCGAAGAATCCCGACCGAAACGGTAACTAGCTAGTGTGCCGATATTAAATTTTTCACCTAGCGCAAGATTAATTCCAAATACTGCATCCTCCATAAATACGGCGACGTTTTCGCTCAAAGCCAGAAAGGCCTGTATACTCGGTATGACGACAGTTTCATTTTCATCTGCACCGCTGTATTCCGGTGCGGACAGTATCTGCAGACCCAACTGAAAACTGGCGAATTCAATTTCCTCTGCATTTTTACTCACCGTAGCGATCCGTAAATGATCATTTTTCAGTTTTTCTGAGTATACATTTGACGAACACAAGCCCACGCATATAACAGCCGAGGCCATAGTGGGATAAAAGGGTAACTTCATGATCGGACTCCAACTTAAGGTTTAAGAATTATTTGATAAGCATCGCCTTTTTCCTGCCCCTTTATTTGCACAAAGTGAGGCATATCCTTTTCGTTCCTGGCTATCCATAATTCCAGCACCTCTTTTTCATCTGACTGTAAAACATAAACTTCACAGTCAATTTTTTTAGAGTGAACGACGAGCTTTTTTAAACCGACCATTTCAATGTTATAAGTATTAATTGCTAAATTTTCTGTATCCAAAATTCGTATGACACGCAACGTATCACCTTGCTGTCCGGAGGAATAGCGAGGGAAATTTGCCAGTGTCGTGTCAAAGCTTTTTTGCGGGTAACGCGTCCCCTGAAAGTTGATAATGCGTTTTTTAAATAAGGACTGAGATTGCAACATCAGTTGACTGGCAGACAGTGACACCGAAGAAAAAACATTACCCAAACCAGTGAGTTCATCCTCTGATAGTTTGTTTACTTCAGCGTAAAACACATCGGTATTTTGGTTTTTGGCGTCGACCCACAACCAATGAGCTGAACGACCATCAAACACTTTGCTGTCGGAATGGATAAAATCTCCATCTCTAGAAAACTGTTCAGTTTTCATTGAGCTAATTGAGCTTTTTTTCCACAGCCCATCCGTTTGTATTTCAGTTTGTTCAATTATATGAAAACCTCCATTTTGTATATCTTCCATATACACTCGAACGTCTCCAATATCCTTTCCGTTGGAGAACACGTCGTAACTAAATTTGTGACGATTACCCTCTTCGGCAAATGCAACACACACAACATTCAGCAGGCCAAATAACGCGAAAATTTGTTTTTTCATGAATAAGTTTCCTTTTTCGATTGGTAATTTGACCGACAGAAATAACGTTATATATTTTGATATTAATTGTTGGAGGTGATACCACGATTCTTATTGAACTGACCAAGTACAACCGCACCCAACTCCTCACTTATGGCAATGAGTAGAGGAATCAGGATAAGCGTTATACCCGTGGCAAATAATTCACCAAATGCCAAAGACACTGCCGCGGGTATTAGGTACTGCGCTTGCTCTGAGGTTTCGCTCATCAATGGAATAAGACCCGCAATGGTTGTGATCGTAGTCAGGAAAATGGCTTTAAACCGCCCTACACCAGTGTTGATAATTGCCGCATGCAGCTCATGGCCTTCCGCTTTTTCCTGATTAAATCGTGTGATCAACACCAGCGAATCATTCACCACAATTCCCATAAGCGCCAACATGCCAAAGAAAGAAAGCAGGCTAAACGGCAAGCCCATAATTAAATGACCAATTGCCGCCCCCACAAAACCAAATGGCACAACTGAAACAATAATGATCGGTTGCCAATAGGATTTCAGGGGAATAGCAAGCAGTGCGTAGATCAAAATGCAAGTGAAAACAAACGCCCGTACCAACCCCGACTGGAGCTCACCTTCTTGTTCCAGCTCTCCACCGAATTTTATTTCCAGGTCTGGATAGAGTTGCTTCAACTCTGGAATTACCGTTTGCTCCAGGCTTTGCTTGATATCCACGGGCGCCACGATTGATTTATCAACATAAGCCTGGATTCGACTGACTTGTTTGCCATTGTGGCGACCGACGTGATCCGTGGAATAGTAAGATTCGAAGCTGGCAACACTGCTCAAGGGAATCCATTGCTGTCGATCATTTTTGACTTTTGCATTTAGAATATCTTCAAGTGTGTTTCGTGCTTCTTTCGCATTTTTTACAATCACTCGAATCTCATTGGTTTCCCGCTGTATACGCTGGGCTTCTGCTCCCCCGTATCGATAGCCAATTTGCATCGCCAGGCTTTCTTCAGTAAAACCCAGGTGTTTAGCTTCAGGTTTAAGCTGCAAACGAACTTCCGGTCGACCTGCCTTTAACGAGTCTCGAATGCTGCTAATACCGCTCATTTCTTCCAGTGATTGCACAATTTTTTTGCTGGCTTGATCCAGTATTTCCGGGTGCTTGGTTAATAATCGAAGTTCGAATCCGCCAGCCGTCTCTTCGGTACCACTAAAAGATAACTCTGTCGCGCCTTCCAGGTCTCCGACACGTTCCTTCCAATTATTCAATACATCCAGAGTGGTAATGCTCAGTTTTTTCCGTTCAATAGAAGGGGTTAGCTCAGCATATGCCTGAATACTTTGTGGTCCGTTTACTACCATAAGAAGATGCTTAATCGGCTTATGTACTGCATTCGACTGAAAATACTGGTTTACCTCTTCGGCCATACTCTCCAGTTTTTCAGCATGATCGAGTATCAACCGATAGGGCGCACGACTGTCCATTTCCAGATTGACCACAATAATCTGCCCGGGAATGTCGGGAAAAAATACTGTTTTGATTTTCCCTTTAACCATTAACCCCATACCCAAAGTGGCAATGGAAATGAACAGAATACACACTGCGTATTTATGCTTTAGGCAAACGGTTAATAGCGGTTGATAAATACGATGGATGAATTTATCCAGAAAATTCTGCGTAGATGCCTGTAGCATTCGCCAATACTTTAATAACACATTCTTGGCGTTATCCTCACGCTCTTCCATATAAGCAAGGTGCGCGGGAAGAATAAATTTACTTTCGAATAGAGAAAACAGCAGGGTAAAAATAACCACGCCGGCAAAGTTCGCCATGACTTTACCCAAGGCGTTATCAATGAACATCATCGGTAAGAAGGCGGCAACTGTGGTAAGGACACCGAAAACAGTTGCTGCCGCCACACGGTGAACCCCTTTTTCTGCGGCGATTAAACCATCCGTATGAATCTTTCTTTGCTGATAGATGCTTTCGCCAACAACCACAGCATCGTCCACTAAAATGCCCAGTGCAATAATAAGGCCGAAGGTTGTCACATCATTTAGCGAGTAATCTACCCAACTTGTGCCCATGACAGTAAACGCACCGGCAATGGAGATTGGGATACCCATAGCAACCCAAAATGCCAACCTCACCTTGAGAAATAACGCAAGAATAATCAGTACCAGAAACAAGCCTTGAATAGCATTACTTTGCAATAAACCAAGTCGTTCGGAGATATAATCGCTGGAATCCCCCCAGACGCTTAATTGCACACCTTCAGGAAGCTGTTGCTCAAATTCCGCCGTCGATGCTTTTACCGCGCTTGCAATTTCCAAAAGATTTTCTTTTCGGCCAATCAATACTTCCATTCCGACGGATGACTCGCCATTAAAGCGAACAATGATGTCATCTTCCTCATAGTCATCCACTACCGTTGCAATATCCTTTAAACGAATTTTTGCTCCATCTTTGTCAGTTAAAATGGCAATGTTTTCGAAATCTCTTAAAAAGTACGCCTGACTGTCGGCACGTAGCAAAATATTTCCGTCCCGTGTTTTTAAGGTGCCCGCTTGAAACAACAGGGAAGAGGCTTGAATTTTTTCTACAAGGTCCTGGATTGATATATTGTATTTCTGTAGCGTTTCGGGCGTGATTTCAATTCTTATTTCAGGGTTGTACAACCCCCAAAGATTGAGCCTTGATACCTCGGGGAGTGCTAACAGTTTTTCCCTTAGACTTCTGGATAATCGCTGTAACGTGGTTGCATCTGTTTCCCCCCACAATTGAATGTATAACGCAGGAAAATCAAATTCATTACGATAAATAACGGGCTTTTCTGCTTCTCTCGGTAGCGTGCCAATACTGTCCATTCGTACCCGCAAATCGTCCAACAATCTTTGTAAGTCGTATCCGTCATCTTTGCGGACGGATACTGATGACAACCCATCCATTGAGATAGAACGGATTTCCTTAACCCCTTGAAGCCCTTCGAGGGCGTTTTCGATTTTTTGCGTAATATGTTCGTCTACCTGTACGGCATAAGCCTCAGGAAAAGACGTGTCAATAACGATAGTGTCGGCTGGAAGTTTTGGGAAACCTTCTATTCGGATTGAGTAAGCGGTAAAAATCCCTGCGATAATAATTAACGCCATTGTTAAATTGGCGGCAACAGGATTGTGAATAAACCAACGAGTAAGGTATTCCATAATTATTGCCCGCCCGCTAGTACTGAATTATGTTTTTCACCGGTGATACTTTCTAGTGACACCTCTGTCGGATTGACTTGGAGACCGGGTAAAAAATAAGCCAGTGGTGTTACGACCACCCGCCATTCATCGTTTTCTTGAAGTGGTTTGGCTATATGCGGCGTTGAGATAACAGCCCAGGCATCGTCGTAAAATAAAATATCCACGGCGTAACGTTGCAATATGTTCTGCCGGTTAATAAACCAGGCATAGCCATCCCGTCCGATACTGCCTTCTGGAATACGTAAGCTTTGTTCAACGGCAGTCGCCGGTAATTTTACTTTTACGAAGGAACCGGAGCGCACAGGAGTATCGGAATCGTCGTTCACTTGAAGAGCAAGCGAATACAATCGGGTTTCGGGGTTTAGGAACGCGCCGCCTTCACGTATCGTTGCCGTGCCGATTAGCTCTCCATTTTCTGAGTGCAGTTTTGCTTTTTGAGTTTTCCAGTCTTTATTTAAACGCTTCCATTGTTGCTCTGTAAGCGACAGGTGTATTTCGTTCTTGCCCTCACTAATCAGGTCAAATAATGGCGAGCTCGCTTCAACCATTTGACCGAGACTGACATGACGCTGCGTAATGTAACCGGAAAAGGGGGCGCTAATGTGCGTGTATTCCAGCTCTCTTTTTGCCAAAGCCAGCTTTTCTTCAGCAGACTTGAGCGCTTTTTCCGCACGGTGTAGCTGCGGTTTGTTTAACACCAAATCGGAAGGAGTGGTGTTGATTCCCGATCTTTTCCAGCTTTTTATGGCCTGCTCAGTCCGGTTTTTTTCTTGCAAATATTGAATACGCGAATCGGCGAGTAAATATTCAGCTTCGACCAGCTGGGTTTTGTAAGCTTGCGGGTCAATGCTCGCAAGCTGTTGGCCTTTTTGAACAAAGCTGCCAATCGTAATATCGCTTTCAACCGTTAATACTTCGCCATTGACATAAGCCAGTACCGATGTTTGCCAACGGGGCTGGATTTCAGCATAACTGTCAATACTGCCAGTATTAACTCTGGGCGACACAGTAACGAAGGACACTGTAGGTTTTGGTTTTTCCGAATTTTTGGTTTCAACATCGGGCGAGTCTTCTAAAACAGACAACAGCGCAAGTGTTGCGACAAAGCCCGCAATGGAAATCCAGATCCATTTTTTATTTTTTGTCATTGGTTACACCTAATAATTCCAGAGGTTGCCCAATAGCCAATGCCAGGGCAACGCGGTTATTTACATATTCTGAGTGCCGTTGAATCAATTGGCTCTTGGCGTCGAGAGTGGATGTCCGCGACAGCAGGAATTCTTTGATGGAACCATCACCGTTACGATAGGCTTCAACTTGTTGTGCTTGGATTTCCTGAATTTTAATAATTATTTTTTCTTGTCTTTCGATATAACGGCGTATTTCTGATTCTTGAATCAGGTTGACTTCCACTTCCTCAATCGCGTTCGCTACTACATTCTGATACTCCCAAAACGCCGATTCGGCATCTTTCGAAATTCTGTTTGCTTCCGCGCGCAATTCACCACCACGGAAAACCGGTTGAACGGCACTCCCGATTAGTCGCCACATCATGGATTCATCAAATATTTTGCTGAAGCTGTTTGCCGAACGGTCTGCTGACCCTGTGATCGACAAATCCGGCAGCAAAGCTTTGTTAGCCGCTTTGGTTTGCTCATCGAGTACTGCAATTTGTATGTAGGCGGAACGAATATCAGGTCGGTCGGCAAGCTGAAAGGCTTGAATAGATTCAGGTAAGGGAACAAAAGGAAATTCGTTGATATCAAGTTCAATATCAATCGGTGTTTTGGGATGCTTGCCTCTAAGAGTATTCAACGCAAACAGGGTACGCTGTTTTTCAACACCAATTTGGTCCCAGGTATTTTGCGCATAACGCTCAGTATTTTGTTGCTCTATAAACTCCTGGTAACCAATCAGACCATGAACATATTCCTCTTTGGCACTTACTGCTAAATCTTGATATATTTTCAGCTGCTCTTCTGCAACAACATGGCGTCTGGATGCGGATATATAATCGCTCCAGTAGCTAATAGCTTTTGCAATGAGCAGACGTTTTGCCCAGTTTAGTTCGTTCTGTTTTTGCTCTACAGATAATTTCGCTGCTCTCTTTTCATTACGTATTTTTCCCCATAGGTCTAGAGCCCAACGAGTATTTACGCCTAGCTGCGCCTGGTTAGCGACTTCATTATCTACGGGTGACTTTTCTCGTATGTAATCCAGGTTTAAATTTGCCTGAGGAACAAGCTGAGCTCGTTGCACACGGTGTAACATTTCGGCACTTTCTACCGAAGCAACAAGAGCATTTATGCTCGCGTTATTCTCGAGCACTTCAGTAATATATAAACCTAAATCCTCTGGCAAATATGTATCCAAAGAGGCACCGCCGAATAGCACCGTCTGATTTATTCGCTGTTCACTTTTTTCCATAATCTCATTATTCACATCACTGATGTGATTCGAGTTCGCACATCCGACGATACTAACGGTTAAAAAGAGAATGCTAATTTTTTTATTCAAGTAGTCACCTTCTGAGAGCAATATGAATACAAGGCTTGCGTGATACATTTACCAATCACAACATAGTGAACAGTTGTTCATTATTTTTCGCCCTGACTCCAGATGAGTCAACATGATTTAAGTGAACATTTGTTCATTTATTGTTGACTTTTACGCTTTTGATAACAAATAATCACATCGTCGTAACAGTCAAAGGACAGTCATGAAAAATAAAAGTCAGGAATACGCAACCGAACAGGCGGAAAGGATATTGGCGTCTGCCAAGAAGTGTTTTTTGAGACAGGGGCTGCGAGCAACAACAATGCGTGATATTGCCGCAGAAGCTGATATGAGCCTGGGCAATATTTATCGTTATTTCAAAAATCGTGAGGTGCTGGTTCAAGCATTTATCCGGCGAGACAACGACGAATATCAGCAAGCCCTTGAATTACTGAAAGGCGCTAAACAGATAAAAAAGGTCTTGGCCGGTATTGCCAAGGAAGTGATCAAGCAACTGTCCAACCGGGCCGAACTGCTTATCTATACCGATATACTTTCGGAGGCCTTGCTCAACAATCAGGTAATGGAGTTAATTGCCCTGCATGAGACAGAAGAGGTATTAGCGGGGTACCTGAAAGATGCCGAGGGAGAAAAACGTATTCGTTTGTCTGTTCCCCCAGACGTCGCCGCCTTATCCATCATATCGTTCATGGAGTATGCAGCAACCAAATGTGTGTTTCACAAGGGATATTCCGTTCGCAAAGCCAATAAACAGTTCTCACAATACCTCGATCTGCTTATCGACGAATAAGGCATACGTTAGTAAACATGAACCATTGAGAACTGCTCTCCATCGCCTAAAGGCGACGCGCAGCCAACTCCCAGCGCTTAACATTCCTTGGTCAGCGCATGGCGCAAAAATCAACACATTTCACAAATTTTTACATAAGCAAAACCTAAACTACACGATCAAACGTAATTATCGGCAAAAAACGTTATTTTTCAGGATCTTAAATCAAATCAGGCTTTGCATAGCGAAGCGTTTTCCATCAAAATTCGCCTTTCGAGAAAAGCCCGCCTCTAAAGAGTGCGCATAGCCACCATCGCAGGGCTTTACTGACCTCAAGGAATTCGAACCACACACATTATCTATATGCAATATTCGCCAGTTAGACTGACTATATTCGCATTAAGAAGAGGGCTTAGTTAAAACGTGTCTCACATCCGCCTCCTAAAGCATTACGTCAACCTTCCGTTCCTCTTTTTAGGCATTGCCGAATTTGCCCTGTTTTACGCTCTGGGTGTGAATCTGGCGGTTCAAACCGGGGATTCTGGCTACAACGATTTGCTTTACGTTCCCTATTCCGCGTCATCCCGGGCTCTCATATTCGCATGCTGTATGGCATGTTGTACCCTGGCAATGGGATCATACGGGGCGATGCGCAATGAAGGCATAGTCAACAGAGCCTTACGAGCAGTTGTGGGTTATTGTTTACTTGGCATTACCGCAATGCACATCCTTTTCTTTGTATTGCCCAAAACCCACTTGGGTGGCTCGGTGCTTTTCTGGGCGGTTATGGGGTCTATCGCAGGCGTACTGGTGTTACGCACCATATTTACCTCCATTGTCGACCTAGATCGATTCAATCGTCGGGTTCTGGTCTATGGCAGTGGCAAACTGGCAAATCGAATCGTTAAGCAATCCACTAAACTGGCGGACTCTTTGGCGCTAACTGTGGTCGGTTGCGTACCCAGTCAAACTGATGCTGAACCACACGAAGACCTGAAAGACCTTGCTCTGGAAGAACCTGAGGACTGGGTCACTTTCTGTCATCAGCAGCACATTAGCGAAATTATTGTCGCACCAGATGAACGTCGACGCAGTATGGGCGGACATATGCCCGTCGAAGAGTTTCTCGATTGTAAGATGGAAGGCGTCCAGGTTATCGATGCTCCAACCTTCTTTGAGCGGGAGCTGTCTATGATTGAAATCGAACTGGTGCAACCAGGCTGGATGCTGTTCTCTGATGGATTCCAATACTCACATCTACGCGATTGGTCCAAGCGACTATTTGACCTCGCGGTCAGCCTGCTGTTGGTGCTTATTGCATCACCTTTTATGATTCTCGCTGGCTTAGCTGTAGTGCTGGAAACCGGTCGCCCGATGTTCTACAAGCAGGTACGTGTTGGGTTGAACGGTAAAGAGTTCACTATATATAAGCTTCGCTCTATGACCCAGAACGCGGAAAAAGGCGGTAAAGCTGTCTGGGCGCAAAAGAACGATGCACGCGTAACCAAGGTTGGTGCCTTTATCCGTAACACTCGCCTGGACGAACTTCCCCAGTTATTGAATGTTTTGCGCGGCGACATGAGCTTTGTCGGCCCACGCCCGGAGCGTCCCCAGTTTGTCAACGAACTAAAAGATCAGATCCCCTATTATGATGTTCGACACCGCGTTAAGCCTGGGCTTATGGGGTGGGCTCAGTTAAAGTATCCGTATGGCGCGTCTGTTGAAGACACAGAAAACAAGCTGCGCTACGATTTGTATTACACCAAAAATCACAGTTTCTTTATGGACTTACTCATTCTTATTCAAACTGTAGAGGTTGTATTGCTGGGTAAAGGCGTACACTAAACAGCATGTACATAAAGGATTATTGTTTACACTTCTTCTGCCGGGGGAACCACCTATGAAACCACTTTTGTTCAAAATCACCACGCTACTGGCTGGCCTGCTGTTTATCACAAGCTGCGGAAGCAACGTTAAAGTCGCCAAAGATATGCCACCTGAAACCAGTATTGGCATTATTTCCGAGTACAAAATTGGCGTGAGTGATGGCCTGCAGGTAAATGTTTGGAAAAACCCAGAGCTTTCCACCAATGCTATCGTACGTCCCGACGGCAAGATCTCTATTCCGTTGATCGGTGATATGCAAGCGTCTGGCTACAGTGCCACCCAGCTTGCTGACAGCGTAACTGCAGAGTTGAAGAAGTTCATTCGTAACCCACAAGTTACCGTTATTGTCTCTAACCCAACCAGTGCCGACTATTTGCACCGTGTTCGCATTACTGGTGCCGTTGCTCATCCTCAGTCAATTCCATATCGTAAAGGTGTGACAGTACTGGATGTTGTACTTGATGCAGGTGGTTTGACCCCATTTGCTTCAGCAAACAGTGGCAAACTGTTCCGTCAAACCAAAGATGGTATTAAGGTGTTCAATGTTCGAGTGAAAGACATCCTGCAAAAAGGTGATCTTTCAACCAACTATGCTTTGTACCCACAAGATATTATTACTATTCCAGAAAGAGCTTTTTAATTTATGGAATTACAAGATCTTCTCAACTATTTAAAGATCCTTTGGCGCGAGTTGTTGCGCCTTAGGTTCGCCGCTGTGCTCGGTTTTATAGTCATCACTTCACTGGTGGTGCTTATCGGTTATTCCTGGCCAACCAAGTTCTCCAGTTCAACCACCATCTATGCCGACCACCAGAATATTATCCGCCCGCTTTTGGATAAGTCTGCCGCGGTTTCCAAAGTGGAAGATCAAACTCGCGTTGTACGTGATGTAATTTACTCTCCACGTATTCTTCAACAGGCAATTCGGGCAACCTGGCCGAAAACGGAAAATTTGTCGCCTGCTGAAGTAGAGCGTATCGTCGAACGAGTACGCTCTAACCTCATAGTAAAAGGCTTGGGCTCGAGCTACATCAAAATCACTTACTCAGACATGTCCGCCCATGATACTTATCAGCTGCTCAGCAAACTGACCGAGATATTCATCCGTGATTCGTCGTCTTCGCAGCAGCAAAAAAGTCAGGAAGCCTACACTTTTATCGATGCGCAGGTTTCGCAGTATAAACAGCAATTGATTGATGCAGAAAACAAGCTCAAAGAATTTAACACCAGCAACTTTGATGGTCGCGATCAGGACGTAGATGGCCGTATTTCTGACTTACGCCAGGACATCGAAACGCTTAAATTGAGTATTGATGAAGACAAGTCCAGGATCGAAGTCATCAAGCGACAGCTCAGCGAAGAATCCGAGTTTTCGGCCAAGGCACGTAAAGCCGATCTATATAAAGAGTTAATCAGTGATCTTCAGGCAGAACTCGATATGCGCATGCTAACGCTTAAAGAAGATCACCCGGATGTGGTGGATCTTAAGCTTCAGCTACAGGATATGACTGATGCCATGATGGCCGCAGAGTCAGAAAAAGAAAATCACGAAAGTAAGGGCTCAGACAATTCTGGCATGGCAGTAAATCCTTTTTTTGCTGAGCAAAAGCTAAAACTTGCTGACGCGGAAGTTGGCCTGCAAACCAAACAAAAACGCTTAAAAGCGACCGAAAAACTGTTAAAACAAGAATTCGAACGTCGAAAGCGCATCGCCGAACGCCAGGCAGAACTAGCTGAACTTACCCGTGACTATAATGTGACTCGCGACATCTATGAAGATATGCTGGCCAGTAAAGAAAAAGCCCGCTTATCTATGACGTTAAGTGCAGAAGGGCAAGGCATTACTTTCCGTATTCAGGAACCTGCTGATTACCCGCTATCACCATCGGGCTTACGATTTTTATATTTCTATATTGCCGCACCACTTGTTGGTTTCTCTTTTGTTATCGGTGCGTTGTTTGTCTATATCATGGTCGACCCACGTGTACGAATGTCTTCGATGTTCGATGGTATGGGCGGCATTTCGGTTTTAGCTGAAGTGCCCCACTTACACAGGCCGATTAATCACTGGTGGCAAAACAGAGATATTTTGCTGCTCTTTCTTTTAGTTGGAGGATTTACTGCGTTTTATATAGGCATAGCAATCTCCAAGCTTGCCGGTAATGCGTAGTCAGGAGATGTAAACACTCAAGGGTTAATCCCCTTGAGTCTATAACCTTATGAGTAATATCCCAGCGGTCACCAAGTACTATAAAAATAAATTGATAACCGCATTACCGGTTATTGCCCTGTTTTTTGTTGTCCTGTTTATCACCATACTCTTCCACCCGGAAGAGGCAAATGAACTACATAAACATTGGCTGACAGCGGGAAATATTTCGCAAGGGTATTTATTGATGGCAGCAGCCATTCTGCTGGTCATTATTAATTTGCAACGTTCAGATTATTCCTCAACCAGAAATCATTGGTATTTACTTGCTGCTCTGTTGTCCATACTGACATTTACCATTGGCAAGCTGGCATTCATTAAGCTGCTTTCTCTTCCCTCCATTGTAATTATCTGGTTTTGCCTGTGTGGTGCAGTATTTGGTAATAAGGTTGCAAAAAAACTGCGTATCGCCGCCTTTGTCATGCTTATGGCGATGCCGGCCTGGTTTATTATCCAACCGATATTACAGGGCTTTACGGTCTTTTTTGTCTCAAATGTTGTTTCCTGGTTAGACCTGACAACATACATTTACAAAAATTACATCGAAGTTCCGTCAGGAACCATTCACGTTGCAGGTGGCTGCTCTGGTATTAAATACTTTACCAGCGCAATATCGATTGCTTTGATTGCTTCTGCCATCAATCACCGAAACTTACGCTCGACATTAATCAGCATTGCCATCGCTGCATCACTTTCAATTTTGGCCAATTGGATTCGCGTTCTTATTCTGGTTCTTTACGGTTATTACGAAGGAATTGACCATCCATTAATGGCTGATCACGATGGCATGGGCTGGGTAGTCTTTGCCATCGTTCTTGCGCCCTGGCTTTTCTTTGATAGACTGATACCAACCCACCATCATTTCCAACACGAAATATTAAAGCCTTTCGCCATTTCCAACTGGGGCAAGGTAATTTTTTGGTCCTGCATTCCCATCGCGATCTACGCAAGCATTGGTGCTGTCTATAGCCCCAGGTTCAGCCAACAAAAACCCTACGTTGCAGGAAAGGATTTAAAAGATTTTTTCCCCGGTTGGGGGAAACTTAATCCTAAAACAACGGGAATATTTGTTGTCCAGGATCACGATGATGTGCAAATAATTACGGATTTGGGCGCATGTGATTCCCGTAAAATCGGCGTATTCAGTTTTTACTCACAATCTCAAAATAAGGAGATGATCAGTAGCGTCAATTCAATTTGGGACAAAGATTTTTGGGAAGTGAAATCGATTGAGCAACATCAAACCCAACATCAATCTCACCCGGTCATTAAAGCCCAACTGCAAAGCTCGGCACAACCAACAACGACGATTTATTATTGGTATCAGGTCGGTAATCACGTCGCAACAACCACACTGAACGGCAAGCTGTTACAACTCATCAACCGAATTGCCAAAAATGAATTATCCAGGATATTTATTATTAGCTCTTCAGGCCAGGAAGAATGCCAAATAACAGATGAGGAACTTGAGCGCTATATCGATCAGCTCGATCGGGCTTATCTGGGTAGCTAACCCAGATACAACGCCATATATTGTTGATTTGTTTTATCCAGAGAGTAATTATCCTGCATATGCTGTTTGGCGGAATCTCCTCGAACAGCAATCAGTTCACGATTAGTCAGATAAAGTTTCAACAACACAACCAGACGTTCGATATCACCGAAATCATACAGATCACCGGTTTTACCCGCTAACACCAATTTGCCACTGTCTCCCACATCGGTGGAGATCACAGGCACACCACTGGCCATGGCCTCCATAATTGCCAGAGAAAGACCTTCGGTTTCAGAACACATCACCAACACGTTCATATGCTCTTTCATCAATGAGCGATCCATCACCATGCCATGAAACGTCACTATGTCAGCCAGATCATTGTCTTGTGTAAATGCTTCCAGGTTTGCCCGCTCTGGCCCATCTCCAAAAAAATGGAGTTCAAAGTTTTGCACACCATCTCGAAGTAGTATTTTTGCCGCCTGTAACAGGTGGATCTGAGCTTTTAATTCCACCATTCGGCCAACCATGGCAAGACATACTGGTCGTGATTCATCGTCTTGCTCTTTGCTTTGGGTGATGACAACACCATTCTGGATCCAGTGAAGCTTACGTCGATTCCAACCTTGCACTTTATGAAATATTTCCAGACCTTCAATGGAAACAAACGTTACCGCATCAATGAATGGCCGAACAAACACATGGATTAATTTCCACACGCGATCATCTAATGAACGACAACCATGACGCGTATAGATAAAGCGGATACCAAATAAAGACAGGAGGGGAATAAGTGTCACCAATCTTCGAACAATAGCAGGGCTATGTATGTGGAAAACGGTCACTACACCGGGTTTCTTGTATTTCTTAAGCTGATGAAAAAGTGCTGGCAATGTATCAGCAGCGGTATCAACCGTTACTCCCTCTGCTCGTGCAGCCTGAACCAGAGGCTCCTCATCGTGACCAAAGCTTAATATTTTTGCATCGCTCTTTTGACTAAGTTGCAGAACAGATAAATCAATTGCAAAACGCTCGGCCCCGCCAACTTCAAGACTGGAAACCATATGTACGACAGAAACCGGGGTCATTCGTAGTTCTTCTCCATATCTACCTAGAATTTAGTGAATTAGTTAAGATTCTTTCTAATTTTTACGTATGGTGGTTCTGCATCAGGTATATCCTGTCTATAATCACCGCCACAAGGAAAGCCAAGTATAACAGAGAGGTGAGCATGAATAATTACAATGCCAAGGAGGTAACTGTTGTTGTTACACCACGTGATCGTTACACCGGTGCACTTACCAACATAAAACGCCTTTACCAACACACCGACCCCAATAAATTTGACCTGATTGTGCTTGATCTTGGTTATCCTCGAAAGCAAATACTGGAAATTGGGCAATATCTATCAAGCCAGCCCAATGCGCAAATAGTAAAACTCGGCAAAGTCATCCCTACTGAAGCCCTGCGCACCATTCGCGGCGAAATTAACACCCCCTACACAGCACTTATTGATAACGACTCCCATGTAACAGAAAACTGGCTGGAACCTTTGTTAGAAGCCGCAAAAGAACATGATGCGGCCATTGTTTCCCCAGTCACACTCGAAACATCCGGCGTAGACGAAGGCTCAAACCTACGTAATCATCTATTTACCACAAAAATCCATGTAGTAAGTGTGGATAATACACCCTATTTGATTGAGCATAAGACTTTTCGACGGGCTGACCCCGCAAAGCTGCCCAAAGAAATCACGCCATCGGAAGCCTTTGAGTTACATGGGGTACTGTTCAACACCAAGGATCTAAAAGACATCGAGATTCCCCAAATGACCATTCGGGAGCACCTTGATATCGGCATGCAGTTGATTAATAAAGGGCGTCCGATCATTACCCAGCCAAAGTCGATTATTATTTTCGACAACTTAGGCACTCGGGCCTCCCTGTCTGATCTGGAGTTCTTTAATCGCCGCTGGAACGGCCGGATCACCAAACAATCGAGTGATCTTTTCAAGAAGCGCTGGGGCTACGCCTTTTACTCAGAACCCGCAATTTACAATTGGGCATTAAGACGCCGGATCTTTCTTATACTAAGATGGATGTACATCCCAATACCTGTAGCAAATAAAATTGATCGATTAATCGGCGCTGTTAGACGGAGGCTGTTCCCGATTTGGGATCCCATGCCTGACGCTGAGCAGAAATCGGAATCGCTCTACAACCGCTTGGGGAACAAATTTCCAGATCAGATTAGTAAAGCGGAATTTATATAAGCCGAGTATAAACTGAATGAAAATATTGTTGGCTGCCCAGTCTTTTAATCGCGGGGGTAGAACCAAAAGAGTCAGCGACCTGGCAGAAGGCTTGGTTGAACGAGGCCATCAGGTTTCCCTGATGTCCTTTACTGACGTTCCCGACTGGACAAAAAACAAGTTTCCGATTCTCAAGTCAACCAAAGTAATTTCGCGCTCTGGGCCATTTTGGCAAACACGCAATGCGATCAAACACCTCTTACAGGAAAACGACATTCAGCTGATTCATGCCCATTGTGAAGCTTCGTTTGTTCATTGCGGCATGGCACGCCTGGGCACACCAATCCCCATCGTCGGTACATATCATCGATCAAACCTGGATTATTTTAAACCCAACCTAAAGCTTAAACTCATAGCCAAGCTACTCTCCCATTGCGTTGCCATTTCTAATGATCGATTACAATTAATGCACAAAAACCTGGGAATCCCGTCAGACAAAATCACACTGATTCACGGTGGCATTAAACTCAATGGCAAACCACACTGCCTAACCCGTAGCGAAGCCAGGAAGTCTCTCAACCTGAATGAAGAAGACAACATTCTCGTTTCTATGGGGCACCTAGGGAAAATTAAAGGCCATGATTATTCCATCAGAGCCTTGTCGTTATTAATTGAAAAATATCCAAATACGCATTTATACATTGGTGGTGATGGACCCCAAAGAGATATCGAACGCTTAACACAACTGATTGAATCTCTGGGAATGCAGTCTTATGTGACCTTGTTGGGAGAGGTTAAATCACCTTTGGATTGGATCGCAGCTTCGAACGCATTTCTTCAACCCTCTATCGAAGAAGGCTTTGGTTTGGTTTTTGTTGAAGCCGGCGCATGTCGTGTTCCAACAGTCGCAACAAAAGTCGGTGGAATAAAGGATATTATTATATCTGGAGAGACAGGGCTGTTAGTGCCGCCCGCTGATGAACAGGCAATCGCCGAGGCACTTTCCAATTTACTGTCGGATAAAAATATCGCAGAACAAATGGGGGCAAATGCCTACCGACGCATCACTGAACACTTTACAATAGACCAGATGGTTGAGAAGTACTGCACTATTTTTAACCGCCTGATCACATCTTAAACGTATAGAGCGTGAAGCAACCGCCTCACGGTTAAAGCATCTTTGCTTCATTCAGTTTTCGCTGTTTGTTCGCATACTTCAATGTTTTCACCGTGTTTAATCGCTGTTTTGAGTAGATACACATATGAAAATTCTGTACCACCACAGAACTCGGGGAGCTGGCGCTGAAGGCGTCCACATCATGGGCATTGTCAATGCGCTGAGAAGCATGGGACACGAAGTGCACTTATTATCATTTCCCGGCGCAGATCCCGAAAAACCAGTCACACCATCAACACCTCAACCTAAACAGAAAAAAAGCCTGTTAGGGTGGCTGGCATCACAAACCAAACACATGCCAGAGTTTGTTTTTGAGTTCTTCGAACTGGCGTACAACATGGTTGGCGGACATCGCTTAAAAAAGCTAACCAATGCAGTTCAACCCGATTTAATTTATGAACGATATTCTCTTTTTATGTTTATCGGGGTTTGGTTTGCTAAAAAACGCGGCATTCCAATTGTTCTTGAAGTGAATGATTCCGCACTGGTTGAGCGTGTTCGACCACTGACTTTTGTCTCTTTTGCAAAGAAGGTCGAAGCCTGGATTTTCCGCAACGCCACTGGCTTGGTATTTATATCCAACTATTTCCACGATATTGCTAAAGAAAATTATGGCAATATTGCGCCGGCAAAAATCTGTCCGAACTCGGCAGATATTAGCCAATTCACGCCAGATGCAGAGGCACGGGAAAGAGTAAGAAAGCAATACAACGTGCAGGATAAAGTCGTTTGCGGTTACGTTGGTGCATTCGTTTACTGGCATGGTATTCAATGGTTTATGGAAGAGGTTGCACCAAAACTTAAACAGTACCCAAACCTTGTATTGTTACTTGTTGGCGATGGTGCAGTTTTCCCTGAAATACAAAATATTGTCACGGAAAATAATTTACAGGATCAGGTTATTCTAACTGGCCGGGTTCCACACAAAGAAGTTGGCGATCTTATTTCCGCAATGGATTACGGCATATTGCCAGACTCAAACCACTATGGTTCACCGATGAAGCTGCTTGAGATGATGGCAATGGAGGTCGCACTGGTTTCACCCGGTTTTGGCCCGGTCCGAGAGGTTGTCGAACACAACCAAACAGGCTGGTTGTTTGAGCCCAAAGACAAGCAAGCCGCCGTTCAACTGGTTTTGGATTTATCCAATCAGCCAGAAGAAACAGAGCGAGTAGGCAAGCAAGCACGGAAATACATTATCGAAAATCGCCAATGGACACATAACGCGCAGGACGTACTTAGTTTAGTACCGGGAGCCACAAATGATTAAACCCTTTATGGCAGATATGGCCTATAAAAAGGCCATATTTGTCGCTGACGGCGCATCACCAAACACCATTAAAATTATGCTTTCTGATGGCACAGGCGCAAACTTTTTATATCGCCTTATGCGTTTTTTTGCCGGGTACAAAATACTCATTCCATTGGCGATGATCATTCAGTACTTAAATAAATTGTTGAATCACTGCGTGATTGGTATTAAAGCAGACTTTGAGCCAGGCTTTGTTTTAATGCATCCGACAGGAGTCGTTATTAATTCAAAAGTGCGGGGCGGAAGTAATATTGTGGTTGAAAGTGGCGTGGTGATTGGCGATGAGAAAGGAAAATCACCCAAACTTGGCAACAACATCTTTATCGGGGCTGGGGCCAAAGTCATAGGCGGCGTTACCGTTGGCGACAACAGCAAAATTGGGGCAAATGCGGTGGTAGTTAAAGATGTTGCGCAAAATGATTCCGTAGGCGGCGTTCCGGCTAAAAGTTTAAGGAAAAAGGCTAACGGTTAGACACTATTCTGGAGCGAAACTTCTAACAAAAAGTTTCTTTATGAACAGCGCGATACCGTGCAATATCCGCGATTTAATGCCTGAAGTTTTACCGCTGATGATACTAAAGGTTTTATATAAGTAGTAAGCGGTATAACCTTTATTCTTCCTGAAAGTTTTTCGGTGTTTTTTCAACAATTCTAAACGCCCGATAAGAATTCTCTTTGCATTTGAGGAGATGTTTCCATGATTCATTCTCCTCACCTTAACCAACGCCTCCCCAAGAAAGCCAATTTTATAACCGCGACTGACCAAACGAATGGAGAGTTCGTAATCTTCTGAGCATTTTATATGTTCATCGAATAAGCCTACATCCAATAACGCACTCTTTTTAATCATGAGCGAAGGCGGTGTGACATGGCTTGAAGCCAACAAATCGGAGATCTGGATATCAAACGGTTTATTAAGAAAAGTGGCAATAATGCCATCCTGATTAAAGGTGTGAATGCCCGTGTGGCAAGCGCAAAACTCCGGGTGCTCAGTTAGGAAATACACTTGTTGCGCCAGTTTATTTTCATTCCATATATCGTCTGCATCAAGAAAGGCAATCCAATCACCATTGGCGGCTTGAATACCCGTATTTCTTGCCTTTGCTGGACCAGAATTCTCTTCCAGATGTATCGCAGTAATACCATCAAATTGATCTAAAAAGTCTTTTGCTTTTTGACCGCAGCCGTCATTCACAACAATAATTTCTTTTGGTGGGTAGGTTTGTGCCTGTACCGAAGTAAGTGTTTCGGCGAAAAAGTCATACGCATTAAAGAAGGGAATAACGACACTTATTTGATAGTCAGACATAGCCAAGTCCATGTTTATGTTGGTATAGACACATGCGTGATGCAATCCTGATCCACGCAGTATACGCACAGATACTGTTTTTTTTAATCACTCAGGAACAAATAGACGATTTTTCCTGTTTAAACCATCCATATTTTTCATTAAATGGAAGTAAACAACGGGGAAGGAGATATCGGACAGAACGCGACTTGCGCTCTGTCCGATCGATGAGGCTTACTGAGATAGGGGGATAGCAGAACCCGGTTGGTAGTCAACCAATTGACAAGTTGACAGCACAACAACGTCTCTGTCGACAGCAATATTGGGATGACGACAGCTGCTGCCTCCATGAGGAAGGTCAACCTGTAAATCCACACGGGTATTATCCCCTAGGCCAGCATGAGTAATCAGATTCTGATAGCCACCAGTGAACACGCCGACTTGATAAGAAGTGATCACGTTCGAAGTACCGGGTACAAACAAAGTAACACGACTATGTAATCCATCGGTGTTGGCACCGTTACCTCTCACACGCACTCTTAACCAGTGATTGCCGTTGTCAGTGACATTGTGGAATAACTGCCCCTCCATCAATGTGGATGCAGTTTCCTGGAAGTCCGGACCATTACCGTTGTGCACAATGTCAATTCTGCCATCATTGTCATAGTCGCCAACACCTAGCCAGGGCTTACGTGCATCCCAACCGAAGTTCTTGGGTGTGAAATCGATAGAAACATCCTCCGTAAAGGAACCATCACCATTATTCATCAGTAACGTCACGGCTTCATTAAAGCCCTGACCACCAAACACCACATCGGGATAGCCATCCAGGTTAATATCAGCAACGACGGAATTCGAATAAGTAGTGAAGTAAGCCGTATTGGACAAGGTAATATCTTTAAAGGCCGTTGAGGTAACATCGGTAAAGGTTCCATCACCGTTGTTTCGGTACATCCAAGGTGTTGCTGTGCCGTTTACGTCATACATACCAACAATAAACAGGAAGTCCGCATCACCATCGGCGTCATAATCGAACACCATACTGCTGGTGTCTGTTGTTTTCGTCTGACCAGTAGGAATAGTGTCCGCCATCCACTCCAATGCCTTACTGGTTTTATTAAACTTCCAGTAGCCACCTTCTAATACATGAACAATTTCTGGCGCTCCGTCATTGTCGACATCAAATACCAGTAAACCATCAGTGAAAGTATTATTTTTGACTGGAGAAGGATATTTGGTTTCCCCTGTAATCAAATCAACCACATAACCGGTATTGTATGGCGCAGAGAATAGACGACTGACCATTTCGAATGCGTTATCACCATCAATATCCGCAATAATACATTTTGGTCGTTCACCAAAACACGCCGTTGATTTTCGTTGATATTGAGGCTGACCACCTACAGTAGTGAAACTGGGATCAATGACATAACGTCCGCTGGCAGAACCATCTACATCATTACCGTAGAACGACCAGAAGCCCTGCGGATGGCCATACCAGTTACCCCAGGTGTAGCGAGAAGTAATTCTTGGCGTTACCGGGCTCGCCTGTGAGTAATTATCATTGTCCGCGAAATAGGTAAATGTACCTTGGCACTTACCGCCAACATTATTTTGAATCAACATGTTGGAATCGTCGTCATCAGAATGGGAACCGATATAAATATCCAAACAGCCATCCCCATTTACATCTGGCATACCCGCCCAGAATGCACGAGTCATTTCAGGTGAGTTATCGAAAGCCGTTTTCGTTACCGCAGCAAAACTCACACCGGTTACACCTGTTACCCCACCGGACGAGGATGAACTGGTCGAACTGGAGGAACTTGAACTGGACGTTGAAGAACTGCTTGACGTTGTCCCGGAAGAGCTTGATGAAGTACTGCTTGACGAGCTGGAAGTTGGAGAAGACTTCACAACAACAGCCATTATGCCCGGAGCAGAAGGTGGGTTATCAACCGTTGTGCCACCACTACTTGAGGAGGATGACGAACTGGTGTCACCGCCTGTACCGCCAGCACCAGAAGATGTACTGCTTGATGTAGAACTACTGCTGCTGGAAGATGAACTGGATGTGCCACCAACAGGTGCAGGAATAGTTTCGTCGATCCACTGCCATGTTCTCACTGAATTAGATCGATGCTGCCAGTTAAAAAGACGGTAAACTCCACTAAAAACGCCTGCACAACCTGTATGTCCCCAACCTTGAATCAGCTTCTCGATACGGGCACGAAGTTTCATTTTTTTCACTTCGTCGGTTTCGAAGTAATACCCAGTTCCCAATACAAGGACGGTTTCGATATTGTGGTTATCGGAATACCAGGGCCACCAATCACCACTGGTTCGAGATGCAACCGGCGCAAAAGCACTGGCCATATAAAGCAGATCGGTGTCCTCTTTCATTGTATTACAACCCTGAGTCCTGGGGTTTTGCCCCGAAAACTCAGGTTTGGTTACATGATCACCGCCGGAGTAGGCCGAGGTAAACCCATAATCATCCACCGCGTGAGCAATTAGACGCAGCATTTCCGGAATATCTTCGTTTTTAGTTACCCAGTAAGACTGCCAAAGAAAATCCACGATGTTTTCACTCATCCAGGCGGAAAAACCACGTGAGGTAGAATCATTTAATGGGCAGCTGGATTCATTACAGTTACCTTCATGCACATCAATGTTGTGGGTAAAACCTCCACTTTTGGGCACCCAGCCGTTAGTCAGATCCCAAGGCTTTTCCGTTTGCTGCATATCCTTTAATGATGCAATTCGCTCATTGAGATGATCGAGCATGGTCTGATTGCCCGTCATCTCATAAGCAACAATTTCCGCCAAACCAGCCATACCTGCACCACGTTCGGTGAAGCCTTCATTCTGGGAATCAAAAGGGTCACGTGTCGCATATTGGTTCCAGCCAAGGTCACTCTGCAACGCCATATTAATAATCAGTTGCTCATCCCATTGGCTGTTGTCTCCGGCTAAAGCCCAAGCTAATTTTGCTTGTTGAGGCGCAATATATTTTCCGTCCGCACAGGCCACACCGTAGGTCCAACAACCTTCTCCGCCTGCTGGCGCAGGAGTTGAACCATCGTCACGAACGTGAGTGAAATAAAACTGCTTACTTAATATCGCTTCTTTTAAGTATTTGGCCTCACCCGTTGTCATATACAACTTGAAATAGGCGGTAGAGCGGTCGAACAGCCAGTTAGCACCACTGGAAGCATTGTAATCCAAGCCCCCTGACCAGTTATTTACCTGAGCTTGCTGGAATAATTCAAATGAATCCGGTGTTTCCGGTGCCGCGTTATAGGGCGCGATAATGCCGGTATCATCCAGATAGAAAGGATCATGTAACGCAAGAATTCGGGGGTAAAGCATATTCGCCTTATCGGCACCCGCTGCAATCCAGCCATTGGTGTGAGGAACAGGTGTCAGATCCGTTGTACTTCGCCCTTCATCTGTTATTCGTAGGACAATGTTACCGCCCGTCATATCAACATTTTGCAGTTGAATCGTTACTGAACGATAAGAGTTATCGCTCCAGTGCCAGCGCATACCCGCCTGCACAGAAATCGGTAACTCCGTTGCTCCCTGAGTGACTTTAATTTCGCTCAGATCAACCACTTCACCTTCCGCCAAAGGAAGGCCAAAAGTCACAACTTCGGATACCTTGGGCGTAATTGCAGAATCTGCCTGGAGCGTAATCGTGGTATCTAAAGAGAAGACATTTGCTGCACCGAATAGGCCTGAAATCGCGGCAAACTGACATACAAACCGCTTAATTGAAAGATCCATTACCGCCTCACCACCGTTAAAACTGATTGGATAAGTTCCCAGAAAAACACACTGCCACTTGAGAACTATGTTTACTTCGAAAATTGGCAACAAAAGCGCTTGGCTTCCAGCCAATCTGCGACCTTTTTGGCACGAGCCAAAGCCGTTGCCTGCACTCTAAATATAGTGCCAATACATGGTATAGTACCGCCGATTAAGAATTCTTTGATGGCTGTCTCAGCGCACCAGTTAACTAGTACTTTTTTCTGAAGCCAAGAAATAAATCCCACACCAATGTTGCAAATTTATGAATAGACTCCAGCAACAACCAACAATAGATGACATTAATGAGATACAATTCCGTTAATAATTCTAGCTTACATTAACGCCTTTACATCGATACCACTCAAGACCAACTAGACCTATCAGATATGCGATTTAGCTATGTGGATTTATGCGAATTTTCATCCGCTGAAGCCTGGGCTTGATGAGTGTGTGTAGCAATTCAAACGGGAGACTGAATGCTAACCCAGATATCCGCTTTTGTAGCACTTACCCTCTATGAGGGTTTATATAAACGCAGACCCATTCATGCGTACTTAAAGGAATACAACCGCAACCTACAAAAGCGCGCCGATGAAATACAGAAAATCCAACTGCAGAAGTTACAATCCTTAGTTCATCATGCTTATCACAATGTGCCCTATTATCGGGACACATGGAACCAGTTGGGTTTTAAGCCCGAAGACTTGCGTGAAATCAGTGACCTGGAAAAGTTACCCACTTTAGGCAAGCAGGATATTAAAGATAACTTTGACCGTTTTAAAGCCTTAAACCAGAAAAACCCGATTACCAAAACCACGGGGGGATCAACCGGGTCACCATTTAAATTTCAACACAGCCTGGAAAGTTATGATCGCCGTCAAGCCAACATGTGGCGAGGCTATGGTTTTTCCGGCCAGACTCTTGGAACGCGTTCGCTGTATCTTTGGGGTGACCATCTTGGCGAAATCAGCAAGCTAACGCGAATAAAAGATACTATTTACAACGGGCTATTTCGTCGCAAGATGCTAAATAGTTTTTATCTTTCCGAAGAAAATATTGGGGATTACATCGCCCAAATAAACCAATATAAACCTGAAACCATTGTTTCTTATGTGTCACCCC
This sequence comes from Teredinibacter sp. KSP-S5-2, assembly GCF_032773895.1. NCBI lineage: Bacteria > Pseudomonadati > Pseudomonadota > Gammaproteobacteria > Cellvibrionales > Cellvibrionaceae > Teredinibacter > Teredinibacter sp. KSP-S5-2. The sequence goes on from NZ_CP120416.1 coordinate 4,472,272, forward strand.
TACACATATTGGCAGAACACGCGAACAAACATAGTATTGCCTTACATAAGCCAAACAAAATTCTGACAGGGGCTGAACCTCTCCATGAGTTCCAAAGAGAAAGCATAGAACGGGCTTTCGGCTGTGATGTATACAATACTTATGGCTGTAGAGAATTCATGCTTATTGCAGCAGAGTGCTCAGCAGAAAAGCATCTGCATATTAACGACGACCACCTAGTAGTTGAGATCACTGACGACACAGGCAAAAACGTCAAGAATGTTTTGGGCGATATTGTCATTACAGATTTACATAACTACGATTTTCCGTTTATTCGATATAAGAATGGTGACCAGGGACAAATCTCTGATCAGTCCTGTAGCTGTGGCTTACCTTTTAGAGTTCTGGATAAAGTCGAGGGACGAAAGCTGGATTTGATTCGCACCGAGTCTGGAAAAATCATTCCGGGAGAATTTTTCCCGCATATGCTTAAAGATGTTGCGGGTATTGCAAAGTTCCAAGTCAAACAAAAGGTTCTTCAGGAAATTGAGATTTCCTATATTCCTAACGAACTCTTCAGTCAACATGATCTTGAGTATGTCCTCGCCGAGGTGAATCGGGTTACCGGGGGAGAACTACACGTAAAGTTCAACGCCGTTGATGATATCCCACTTACAAAGCTGGGTAAGTTCCGAGTAACTATCAGCGAGCTAACACAGTAATGAAAACAAAAAAAATATTAGCGATAGGGAATTTATTTCCACTTCCCTGGGAACCGCATAGGGGTTCATTTAATCGGCAACAATTTGAGCGCCTGGAACAGGAACACCAGGTTGAGTACATTATTCCCGTTGCCTTCACGGAGTGGTTTAAACACAAAAGCGAAGTAAAAAGTAACAAGGAAAGCAACAAACACTATGTCCCCTATTTTTTTACTCCCAAAATAGGTAGAGCATTCTATTCGTACTGGATGCTTCTCTCTCTTTTGTTTCCGGTTAAAAAAGTAATAAAACGCTTTGATCCAGACCTGATATTCGTGAGCTGGGCTTTTCCCGAGGGCGTTGCTGTTGCAAAGCTGGCCAGGATATTCAAGCTACCGTTTATTCTAAAAGTCCATGGCACAGACATTAATGACTTTATAGACTTGCCGGGACGGGGAAAGCAAATTGTCAAAGCCTGCAATCAAGCGTCAACCATTCTTTCCGTCAGCCAAGCCTTATGCGACAAGATGGTAGAGGCAGGTGTCGCAAAAGAAAAAATCGTTGTTAACTACAATGGCGTAAACAAAAATTTATTTTTTAACGACGAATCTGTTAACACCAATACAAAGCCGCTGTTACTGTATGTCGGCAACCTAAAACGAACAAAAGGTGTACTTGCCTGCGCCGAAGCATTCGGTGAAATAATTAATCAAGGTATAGACGCCGAACTCTGTTTTATCGGTCAAGGAACCGATAAGGTACACATCGAAAAAATATTAGCCGAGAATCCCAAAGCAAAAGAATTAACTCACTTTCTACCTCCAATGCCACAGGAAGAGATTCGAAGCTGGATGAATAAAGCCCATCTATTATTGCTACCCAGCTTTAATGAAGGTGTGCCTAATGTGGTGCTTGAAGCAAAAGCCTGTGGCCTTCCATCCATTGCAACAGCTGTTGGTGGAATTCCTGAAATATTATGTGAAGGAGAAGGTTTACTTGTTCCTCTTCACGACACTCAAGCGTTAATATCCGCGATCAGAACAGGCCTGGAATCTAACTGGAATCGCAAAGCAGTCGCGGAAGGAGCACAACGCTTCACTTGGGAAGAAAATATCGCTAACGTCAATGCCGCAATCGATAAGGCAATCAACTAAGGATTAAACTATATGCTGAATTTTGGCAGCTATAAGATTGCGCGTTTTTTGCCAAACCGCGTAATTACCACCAAGGGTAAGTCAAAAGAAAGGGTACTGTATCTTACTTTTGATGACGGCCCCAATCCGGACTTTACATTGAAGATCGCAGACCTTTTACAACGCTATTCAGCACAAGGTTCTTTTTTTTGTATTGGCCGAAATATTGCCAAACATCCTCAGATAGCCCAATCCTTAGTTGAGAAAGGACATTTAATTGCTAATCACTCAAATACGCACAGCGCTTTTGTTAAACAATCCCTGGCCTCACAGTTAAACGAAGCAAATGCCTGCCAGCGGGAGATTGAGAATATCGACCCCGATAACATTAAAGCCTTTCGCGCACCTCAAGGGTTACTCAGTTTTCCCCTCCTAACCAAACTGTTGGCAGATAAATGGCGCTTGGTTCACTGGTCATACGATTCAAAAGATTATCAGCACAAGCCTTTTGAAGAGCAAAAGAAAATATTTGATACACGCCCTGTCAGCAATGGGGAAATACTATTGTTTCACGACGACAACCAACTTGCCGTGGATTTATTAGAGTATTTATTGCCACAGTGGCAACAACAAGGTTACGTATTTCACACGGTTGCCGGACTTATTGGAGGAAAAAGTGAATAGCATTATTCATTGTATTTTTTGGTTATCGCTTTTTTTGGTGGTTTACACCTATGCCATCTATCCGATGGTTTTGTATATTCTGGTTAAAGTGTTTAATAAAAACCGTATACCACAGAATGAAACAACGATTGACGAAGATGAATTACCCTCCGTCGGGATAATTATCGCTGCCTTTAATGAAGAAAAGGATATTCAAGCTCGGGTGGAAAATATTTTTGCCTGTGATTACCCTCAAGACAAGATCCATTTGTATGTTGGATCCGATGGCAGTTCCGATAATACCAATAATATTTTACGTAATATTGAAGACCCTCGCTTAAAGGCTCATTTATTTGAAGAAAACCGTGGTAAACCTTCAGTACTTAACGACCTCGTAGAAGCTTCCGAAGAAAGCATACTCGTTTTCAGTGACGCCAATACCTATTTTGAAGCGGATGCTCTCAAAAAACTTGCCCGACACTTTACCGGCACACAACAGGCAGATGCGGTTTGCGGCCAATTGAAACTGTTAAAACCCGACGGCGTGGAAAACGAAGATAATCTGTACTGGAAGTACGAAAACTGGTTAAAAGTGAACGAAGCCAAAATAGGCTGCCTTCTCGGTGCCAACGGCGCGATCTATGCCATACGCCGAGAAGACTACATTCCAATATCCAGTGATTCGATTATCGACGATTTCGTTATCGTCAATCGTTTAGCCGCACAGGGAAAAATTGTTGATTACGACGCTGAAGCCGTTGCCAAAGAATATATACCTGACACCATTGCGGACGAATTTAAGCGACGCACACGGATCGGTCGCGGCAATTACCAAACTTTGTTTCGTTATCCAAACTTTCTATTCAACAGTAATATTCTATTGGGCTTCAGTTATTTATCCCATAAAGTATTTCGTTGGCTGGTTCCGCACTGCTTAATTCTTGCGTTTATTAGCAACGCTTTTTTATTACAAATACCATTTTACGTATTCACCTTTATGTGTCAGGTATTTGTGTACGCCTTATTTCTCGGTTGGAAAAAAGGCTCGCTGGACGTATCAAACAGCAAGTTATTGCGCTTGATGATTTTTTGGCTCGATATGAATTACGCTCTCTGGGTGGGCTTCGTACAATATTTTTCTGGTTCAAGTGGTGGTGCCTGGACACGCACCGCAAGATAAAAACGATTTTGGATTGATAATCATGGCACTATTTTTACTTTTTATTCTTATTGCTGGGCTGATAGTTTTTTACGTAATTTTACGCAAAAAAAACATGCACACCTGGATTTCCAGCTATATCTATCGCCGATATATCGTTAAACCGAAAGTTAATGATACCGTTCACATCATGTTTGCATTTGTCGATCACTACGAACCGCAGTGGGGCAAACCAAACAGTGTTGAAATTGAACGTCAGCGTGTTGACCGCTGGATGAAAGACTATCCCATTCTCGCAGACAAACATAAAGACAGTGATGGCCTACCACCAACACATGGTTTCTTTTATCCCGAAGAAGAATATCGAGAAGAACACCTTAAAAAGATCACCAACCTGTGTGCGGATGGGTATGGGGAAATCGAAATACATCTTCACCACGATAACGATACCAGTGACAATCTGCGAAAAACGCTTTTGCGTTTTATCGACACCTTAAAAACCAAGCATGATGCGGTACCAGTAAACAAGCACACACAAAAACACGAGTATTCGTTTATTCATGGCAACTGGTGTCTGGACAACTCACGCGCCGATGGCCGATGGTGCGGTGTGAATGATGAAATAGTCATTTTAAAAGAAACCGGATGTTACGCAGACTTAACACTTCCATCGGCACCCAGCGATACACAAACTAAGAAAGTAAATTCCATATATTACGCTACCGACAATCCAACTAAACCCAAGAGTCACAATACCGGAGTTGACGTGGAAGTAGGTAAAGAAGCGTCAGGGGATTTGATGATTATCCAGGGGCCTCTGGCATTAAACTGGAAAAAGAGAAAACTGGGCGTGATGCCAACTATTGAAAATTCCGATATTCGCGCCAGTTTCCCACCGACGAAAGACCGGGTTGACCTGTGGGTAGATCAACACATTCATGTTAAAGGTAAACCTGAGTGGATATTTATTAAAATTCACACGCATGGAACGCAAGACGGGGATATGGATACGTTGCTGGGTAAACCGGTAGACGATATGTATAGCTATCTGGAAGAGAAATATAACGATGGGGAAAAATACGCTCTGCACTATGTTAGCGCTCGCGAGATGTATAACATTATCAAAGCAGCTGAAGCAGGAGAAAAGGGCAACCCCAACGCTTACAGAGATTACATATTAACCAAACCAGAATACAAGCAGACGGTTTAATCTATTTATCTTTCAGGGTTCCTTTAAGGGAACCCTATTTCTCCATTTCGCTAACTTGTACGGCTTTATCTCCAGGGCATTCCTCAGAAAGCTTTAGCAGTTTGAACTTTTACGCACACGCCTTATATTTACGATCAAAATAATCAGAGAGAAACCCTACTTTACGTGTCAGATTCCTCATAACAGCATAATCATTCGCTTCAAAGCAGTTAGTAACAATAATTAACGGCACAAAGAGCGCAACGTAAACAAAGCCGCCTAAAACAAACATAAACGGCAAATCAATCGTGTTGGCAAGTATGTAGGATGCTGCTGCACTGAACCCACCAATCACAGTTACCTTGGTAATTTTGCTCCAGCTCGGCCATGCATTCAATTTATTGTAGGTATAAAACATCAGGAACAAGGTAATCCCCACGTTCACAATACAATTGGCCACTATCGCACCAAGCAATCCGAAGAATTTAATCAGGAAGAAGTCCATTAACAAGCTTGCACCCAGGCCCCACAGTGTAATCTTCAACAAAAAAGATTGGCGATCGGAACTCATTAAGTAGGCATTGATGGATTCACGGAAGTTCTTAAATATAGCAACCAGAATAAAAACTCTAAACACCCACGCTGCATGAGCGTAGCCCTCACCATAGAGAAGGGCAACGACATCTTCCGCAAACACTGCCAAAGGAAACGACACCAATATGGAAAGGATATAGATATAACGCGTTGACTGTTTCACCGCTATCCCAGGGGTTCCCTTGGGGTCAGCCACCGAACGAGCAATAATCGGTAACAAAACTGAGCTGTATACACCCGGAACCAACATCATTGCAGCACCTGCCAGGACGTATCCGATGTTAAAAAATGCAATGGATTCGTTGTCAGCAAAGTGCTTAAGAAAAAACAGTTCGGACTGGCCCACCACAATAAACCCCAGTACCGAGTTAATACTGACCACCTTTAAATGGTGATTAATTCGTTTTAGCGGGAGGTCATTATATTTACCCTGCTTTACCTGGGTGAACTCATCCTGGTGAATACGATAGGCATAGATATAGGATATTAACCAATACAACACACAGACAATAAAATAGATGTAAATAAAAGTTGCCAGGCTTGATCCAACAAAATACGCGACGAGTACCAACGCCAAATTAGCGGGGGAGACCACCATTACCGTGTAGGCAAGATAATCAAAACGCTCAAAGCCTTTGTAAACTCCCACGCGGAACATATGGTAGCTTTTTAGTACCACCGCAAAGGCAACCACAAAAGCCAGCTGGGCATGCTCCTTATCCACGATCCACTCAGGATGAACAAGTAGAATCAAACATGTAACAGAAATGACAATAATAACTTTTGTCAGCTGCACCCGCCGGAAATACCCGTATAGGGCTGTAAATAAATTCGCCTGTTTTGTCGCGCGTATCTCGGAGAAAAATTTGATCGCACCCGTATTAATTCCAGCATTAGCAAGAACTACCAGCAGAGCTGCCAACCAGATTAGATAGCTGTATACACCATAAAGCTCCGGCCCCAAGGTTCTCGCAATCAAGATCGAGATAATCAGCCCCAAAAAATACTCAAGGTATATATTTATCGAGGAATAGAATGTATTCCGTATGGTGGAGTGAGCCATGTTTATAGAAGTATCCTTGTAGCCAAATAGATCAACACTAAGCTACCCATGCAGCTGGTTGCTATGTACATTTTATAGTGCCCAAACAACGTATGTGCTTCTGTTTTTATTAAACGACCAAATTCCTTTTTTGGCGCCTCTGTGGCTCTGTAATATGTTCCGATTGCCAAACCGGCAAACAGATACAAAATCGGGGTGTAAGAGCGACTAAGGAAGAAAGCGGTCACAACATAGCCAAGCATTGAAAAAGTAAAACATTTCGCAATCATGACATTGGTTTCACTACGATCACATTTTACATGACGACCTACTTTATCGTGCCAAATTGTTAACAAAAGCAGCACTGTTATAAATAAGAAAGCAAACCACAAAAAGTAGCCAAGAAGGCCCAACTCAGAAAACACCAGTACAAATGAGTTGTGCGCCGTTAAATAATGGTGATCCGTAAATTGGCCGTAACCAACGCCAAATAGGGGGCTGCCCTTTAACATTTGGAAACCATCATACCAAGCCTCCAACCGACCCTCTGCGGATTCTTCATCGGCATCAATCGCTCTGAACATCGACATAACTATTAATGCCGCAGGCAGAGCAGGAACAGCCGCAATCATGGATTTTTTTACACCAAACTTCAGCACACCCCAAAACGCCAACAGGCTCATTGTCCCCAGTAATGCACCCCGCGAGTTGGTTAGATACACCCCCCAGGTAATCATCATCGCCGCGCCGAGGAATGCATACTTGAAAATATTTTTCGTCGATTTATATAAATACATGGCAATGGGCAGTGTCATCACCAGATACATACCCAAATCGTTAGGATCGTTAATAATTCCTAGATAGGTGATACGCGTGCCCTGCGACAATTGAACCCCCGCCCAACCAAATCCGTTTTCGGACGCTTTCTGGCTCATGCCCTGATGCACCATGATGCAGGCCGCTATCACCATAAAAATCATGGCAATTCGCTGCTTTGTGGTGGAGTTAATACCGTTGGATACAATAATCATCGGTAACACAGCCGTGGTCAGAAACTTTTGTGCATTGGTGATACCACCACCTAGCCACCTGTTCCACACTGCAGAAAGGAAAATGACCAACACCAGACCAAACAATATCTTAATCTGGGGCGCATCAAATCTTCGGTCTTTTTGCGCCATCATCGATATGGCGGCAACCAGCAAAGCCACCATCACAACAGGCAACCCCTGCAATGGCGGCCAGAATTCTTGTGGACGAACTAATACGAAAAGTAAGTAAAACAGTAAGCTTACAAATGCCACGAGTTTATCCCAAAACGTCAGTGATTAGTGGGGGGTTTGATAGGCGCACAATTCGGCAAACGCTATTTGAGCCTTAAATTGATCAAAGCTGGTGTAGTGCTCAACATGAAGCCGTTTTAGACCCAAACGCTCCATGTTGGCAATTGGGTTCACACCAGACACATAAGAACAACCGATTGTGTAACCCATTAACTCCGACATTTTTTTAACGCGAGTGTCGAATGACTCGATACCACCCACAGGGTAGGCAATTGAACAGCATTCTACATGAGTATGGGCTTCAATAGTTCTTTTCGATTCTTCCAGCTCATGTTTTAACTGATCACCTTCCAATCGTGTCAGTATCGGATGCGTAACCGTATGAGAGCCGAACTCAATACCGTAATCGGACATTTCTTTCACCATCTCCCAGGTCAACATCTTATTTTTTGTATCAGAATGGGTATTGATAGGTAATTGATCGCATACACGGTGATATAGGATTTCCCGTTCATTGTTCGGAACCTGCTTCAGAATACGCAGAATCCGTCCGAGCAATTTGGTGCAAGAACCAGTTTCATCGCCGATGGGAACATTTTCGAAGTAAGGTATGAGAGTTAGACGCCTATCCAGATTCGACTTTAAATGAAAAGCCAACTTATCGGTCCACAAATAATCCTCGGTATTAATGTATCCGCTGGAAATAAACATAGTGGCGCTGACATTGTATTTTTTGAGAATTGGAAAAGCCTTAAAGTAGAGGTCATCAAATCCGTCGTCAAATGTAATGACAATAGTTTCTTTACCATTGTCTGATATAGGGTTTAGAACCGCGTCACGTAAGGTTTTTACGTTGAAATGCTTTGTCAGGTATGCGACCTGCCGTTCAAATTGCGCAGAATTTGCGCTGATTAATTCAGTATCATAAGGGTAGGTTTTTAGATCAACATCCAAAATACGGTGATACGCCAGTATCTTCAGAGATGGATTAAACTGGTTGGCAAAGGCACCTAGCTTATCAAGGCCGAAGAGCGAAATAACTTTGCACAATAATTCTCTTTTAGACATCGCCCTATATTATCCTTTTTATTCGGTCGATGATTTTCCTTTCTACTTTGCTTGCGTTTTTTTGCAACTGATTAGCAAAACAAAATACATCGAACATTTCCGTCTTATGGGCATCGTATTTTTCTTTGTAAGAAGTCAATCCACCTTTCATAAAATCATAATATTGCAAACCCTGCTGAATACAATACTCAATGGCTAAAGCATGGGCAGCAACACCATAAGGCAATCCTTTTGACTCCATATACACCCCAGATTGATAAAAATAGAAGGTATCTTTAAATACATACCCGTATATTGCTGCCCGTGGAGTATCGTTTTCCGTGATTTTCAGTATAAACGGCTGAGCTTCTTTCTCATTATGGCTACTCGTAATGAGTGCCATGTGAAACCGATTAAAAATATCTTGCGTAAATGCTCCCTCTTTACCATCCTTTTGCCACCTATCCTCGTGCAGTTGTTTTAGATCCTGGTAAAAATGCTGGAAGTCCTCGGCCGAACCCGCAATTTGAATCGTAATCTCTTCGCTACTTTTGACTTTTTTGAAAGCCCGTCGAAGCTGATAGCGAAAGTTTTTTGAGATGAGCTGATCAAAAAAACTATCAACATCCGTCGGTAGTTTTATGCAGTAGCGATATCCAAGTAAGCGGCTGTCGATACAATTGTGTTCCTGTGCCTGATCAACAATCTGGAACAAAGCGCTACCTTTCACCATATTCTTTAGATAAATATAGCGCATTCCTGACATCCACTGCTTTAGTTCGGCATAAAACAGTGGCTTCATTTCTTCAAAAGACACCGAATCGTCAATAAGAATATCGGGGTACTCGCTGGCAACCTCGGCCTCTTCATCCTCACCATACCCTATTGGTTGTAGGACGGAAAACAAACCAAGGCGCTGATAATAAGCGGGAAAAGCAGCGATCAGTTTATTATCTTGATAGCAAAGCAGAACATGTAGTCGATGACTTTCCTGATGATAATATTGCAGCCAGTGGCATAACCAAGCCCACGAAGTAAATAGGGAGGCCGAACTACAACGCTGAACCAAGTCCTGCCATTGACCAGCGATTTCCAGAAACTCGGCTTTATTAGAAAGTACTGTTAGCCTATATTTTTCGCTATCCATCGTATACCGCTCTCTGGTTTCTAGCTTACAGTAAACCGAGTTTCACCCTAAACACTTAAAAGAGCCGGTATCTAACCGACAAGGAAATCGTCGTTTGATCATAATCCCGCTGCTGGACAGGAGCATCGCCCACAGCAATTTCATCATCGTTTTTACGTTTTGCGTAAGAAACAGCAATATCTCCGACCAGGTTGGAGGAAAATTCATAACTCGTGCCAAGCGTGACTTCGTAGGTATGATCAATACCGAACTCCACTTGATCAATAAATTCTGTCTTCTGATAACTTAAGTCGAGATCCGTGGACCAGACTTCCGATAAGGCATACTCAATCCCTATATCCGCTCCCGTTCGATCACTATCGCGTAGATCTGTTTCAAAATCTTCACGGTCGAAGGAGATGCCCATATTAAAACTACCATTGCCATCAAAAATATCGCGGTCAAACTGAACTTCCAGACGCTCGCGCTCCACCACATCGGAAGAAGTGAAGTTGGTGTCACCGTTGCTCAGGTTACCAGTAAAACCCGTGCTGATACTTAACCCCAACGAAGAGTCGGTCAGCGCCTTAGTGGCAGCAAAGGTAAAGTTACCCTCAGGGGTAATAATAAAAGCATTAGCCCCCAGGAAAGTACCTTCGGTTTTGGAGCCACTTGCACGCTCAATACTATTGATCCCATAGGAAAAGGAGGCTTCACCGTATTTAAGAATTCGGGTTACACCAATCTGGAAGTTTTCGCTATCGAATGTCAAATCCCGATCCACACCTGTATCAAACGTCCCAACTTCATACACATCGGAATAGGTTCCCCCAAGAAAAACCTGGGTCAGGGGGGATATGCTGCGTCGGAAAAAAGCAGAATAGTTGTAACGTTTACTGGTTCCATCAGTCTGGGGTGTTAAAGGCTCGTCCTCACCATCAACAAGTTGCCTGGGCTCGTTTTGATCTGAATCCACCTGCACATAGGAAGCACTTAATACGACATTCGTTTCCCCAAGCCCCAAAAACAGCTCAGGTCCCGTCTCAAAGATTCCCCGACTTATGTTCGTATCGTCATTCTCAGCAAGTAAAGGCGTGGTAATGGCTTCTTCCCGGTTATACGACGTTAACCACGTGAGACGCTTTGGCATCAAAAACAAGTCAAGATTCAAATTACCCGTCACATCAGAGTTATCCTCTAATGTGTCATTTTCGTAATCCACATAGTTGAAAAGGGCATCGGTGGAAAACGCCAGCCAATTACTGTCATATGAATGAATAAAGCCGAAATTTACTGTTCGTTGCAGCTCATCAACTGATTCGGGCTGATTAACATTTGCATTATCCAGCCATTCCAGGGAAAACCCTATAGATGCATCTGTTTCGGTGGGATTGCCCTGACCGACAGGCACTTGCGCATGAGCCCCAGTCGAGATAACCAAGGAAGAAAGAATTAAGATGCCACTCCCCAAGTGGGCGGGTTTTGAGATCGACACGATTATCGTTTTCACTCCTAGTTGGTTATTCAGTACACCTTAAGCACAGCTGTGAGCCCAAAGCTTAGACTGAATGTATAACGACTTTGTGGATTACGCAGGTGAAACCGCATTCCCTGGTAGTTTTGGTGTTTAGCTGTTCACTCAAAGAATAATTCTTCTGTTGGCGCAGATAATCCTATATGTAGATTTTTCCGTCAACAAGAGGGATCAGACCCACCTTTAAATCAAAGGCAGATATCTTAATCGACTGGGTCATTAGATGGGAGACTTTCTGGAAATATTGGCCCAACTAATGTTGCGAAAGGTCAATATACCAAGTTTGTGAATACTCACTTTTTTGATTGTTGTTATCAATTGCTGCTACACGGAAGTAGTAAGCACTTGGATAGAGGCCTGCGACATCAAAATCGAGTATCGTGCGGTCATGGATAGTAATGGATGTTGCCGTGTCAGAATCTTTCTGCCAATACTGTAATTCGTAACTCTGAATCTCGTTGTAAGGCAGGTTGTCGCCATTCTCTCGAGTTGTCGGAGCCTCCCATGAAACATTTACTTCGTAATCTGCCTCAGGTTTAGCGGCAATCAACCCGCTTCCATCACCTCCGCAGGACGTCAGCACGGCAGCAATAGGGCTACACGTCATAACTCGGCGCAATGCTTTAAGTTCTCTTGACAACATATTGATATGACTAAAAATAATTATTCAAGAAGCTATTCTTTGGTTCCGGGCCCAAAAGGGCAACCTTCATTCAGTGACACTTTGTAAACTCGTGAACCAGTTTGCGCCTTTTGCACAAATTGTCGCTTTAATTTTTCCAGGACTATTCACACTGGTGTAACTGTGCTGCTTCGGTAGAAAATGGGGAAGATTTGACTACAAAAGAGTCTGTCCGCGTAACCCAACAAACGACACGTTTTCATCCGCCCTCGTCATGTTCGACTAAAATGCATTTCTCGAATGGGCGAGCAGAATAAAGAACTGCCTTAGGTAATCGTTCAATGAGCGTGAATCGGCTCTGGTAATTTCACCTGAATCCTCATAGAATCCGCGGCCATCTACAAACCCTTTAATAGAAATAGGAAAGGCATATGAAACTTGTTAAAAAAACTGCCGAGTACAGCATCTTTGAGCGTAAAGACAAACGCCATGCTGTTCGCGGTTCAAACGCAAAATGGATAAACGGTGAAGCTAAAGTTGAAATCCTTCAAAAAGAAGGTCTTTTGAAAAAGCCAGAGCCTAAACCTGCTGAGCCAGCACCGGTAGAAGATTCTCAAGAAGAAGCCGCTTCCGAAGAATAATCTCAAAAAAAGCCTAAAGCGGAAAACTTTAGGCTTTTTTATTTCCCCGAATTTTGTACTCTATCACCCGTATCACAGAATCCATCTGAGCCCCCCACTCGTAGTATTGGGCATGACTCAACTAAGCAGGTAACCATTCAAGTGAAATATCGGGGTATTACAACCTACAGGCACGACACGCCCAAACGCATTGGCGTACTGATTACCAACCTTGGCTCTCCAGACGCGCCGACCAAGCAAGCCTTAAGAACCTATTTAAAACAGTTCCTTTCCGACCCGCGCGTGATTGAGGTTCCCAAAGCCATTTGGTGGTTTATCTTAAACGGTATCATCCTAAACACCCGACCGGCTAAATCCGCCGAGGCCTACCGACAGGTCTGGACAGAGCAGGGCTCACCACTTGCGATCTACACCCAAAAACAAGCGCACCTCTTGGCAGAATCACTGCATAAGGAATACGGTGAGAACATCTGCGTTGAGTGGGCAATGCGTTACGGCAATCCATCTATCGGCTCCGCATTAGAAAAACTACAACATGACAATTGCGACAGAATTGTCGTTCTGCCACTTTATCCACAATATGCCGCAAGCGCGACAGCCTCAACATTCGATGCGATAGCGGAGGATTTTAAAACTCGTCGCTGGCTTCCCGAACTGCGCTTTGTGCAAAACTATCATGACTTTCCGCCCTATATTCAGGCGCTAAGCGCAAAGATTGCAAGTTTCTGGCAGCTTCACGGCAAACCCGACAAACTGGTCTTTTCCTACCACGGCATACCATTGCGGTATTTTCATAATGGCGACCCTTACCCTTGCCAATGCATGAAAACTGCGCGTCTGGTAGCCGAAGCACTCAATCTGCAGCAAGACGATTACCTTATTAGCTTCCAATCCCGTTTTGGTAAAGAGCCTTGGGTTCAACCCTATACCGATGAAACCCTGAAACAACTGGCAAAAGACGGTACAAAACATGTACAAGTCGTTTGCCCCGGTTTTTCATCTGACTGCCTGGAGACACTGGAAGAAATTGGAGAAGAGAACAAAGCTTATTTTATGCAGGCTGGAGGCGAAACCTTCCACTATATCCCGGCTTTAAACGACGACCACGACCATATCGAGATGTTAAAAAACCTCGTCGGAAAACATCTCTCAGGCTGGGATATATCCATAAACTCATCTGAAGAACTCAATGCTCAGCTAACACGGGTTAAACAATGTCCGTTTAATCAGAAAAACCAGTGAACATCCCCCAGAGTAACAGGGTTTACTCAGTGAACATCTTGGGATAGATAAACACACTTTGCTTTCCGGAATTGGCGCGGATATCGCGCCAATTCTCAATATCCAATATTAACTGCACATATCCACATGTCGGTATGTTTTCTATCTCTGCTTCTGCGAGGTAGTTATGTAACTCTGTAAACGCGGGGTTGTGACCAACGATAACAATACTTGATGCTTCATCTTCCAGCTCGCGAAGCCAATACACTAAATCCATATGATCAAAGGTATAGAGCTGGTCGTCAATTCGGAAAACATCACTGCCGATCGCAAGCTCTGTAAGAATCCGCTCAATAGTGGATTGTGCCCTTACCGCGGGACTACAGTACACATGGTTAAAAGCACAACCACTTTGCGCGATTTTTTCCGCCATTAGTGCACACGACGCTCGACCCCGTTTATTTAGAGGCCGATTAACATCAGGGACACCAGGATCTCGCCAGCTGGATTTTGCATGCCGAATTAAATGAAGATATTTCATCGTTCACTCCGTCGAGGTTGGACTAAGTTTCCCGGCCTTGTCACCTCTCAGGCGGAACCATTGCTCAAGCTTAGCACTAATATCAGCTTTCTAGGCTAAGCTTTACTTACTTGGTAGTAAAAAAATAAACAACTTCACGGCATCATCCATACCAGCAGAGCGTATTCATGAACTTCACCGGATACCAAGTCGACGAACAAATCGGGCACGGAGGTATGGCCACTATCTATAAAGGCCAACAACTCTCTTTACAACGCCCTGTTGCAATTAAAGTTTTACAGAAGAAACTGGTAAAGCATCAGGAAATTCGAACGCTGTTTGAACGCGAATCGTTCATTATCGCCAAGCTTGATCATCCAAATATTATTAACGTCATTGACCAGGGTATCACCAAAAACGGTCAACCCTATTTTGTAATGAATTATGTCAAAGGTGTTGACCTTGATGTTGTGATGCGTAAAGGCAATGTTCAAATGAACGCCTCGCTGGATTTATTCGCTCAAGTGGCCAAAGCGCTTTCTTATGCCCATAAGAATGGGATTGTCCACCGGGATATCAAACCTTCCAACATTTTACTTGACGGTGAAGGCACAGTTCGCATTCTCGATTTTGGTATTGCACAACTCTATCGCGATTTTGGTCAGGGTATTCCCAACGAAGATAATATGATCATGGGCACTAACTCATATCTTGCTCCCGAAATGCTGGAATCAGCAGCAAACGCAACACATAAAAGTGATATCTACTCGCTTGGTGTTGTGATGTACCAATTTTACACTGGCCAGTTACCCGGTCAGAACCCTGTCAATCCTAGGTACCTTAATTCTTCATTAAGCCCGACATTAACTGAGTTGATACTTCGTTGCCTTGCCAAAGCACCAAAAGACAGGCCTGACAATGTTGATGAAATCAAGCATTGTTTACTCACCGAACTGAAAGGAAAACACTTAAATGAAGAACAACGCAAGCGCGCTCATTCCGGAGTTAAAAAACAATTTCAACTTCTAGATATTATTAAGGAAGACCTGCATAGTAGCGTTTATCTATTTTCAGAAAAAACAACGAAAAAAGCCATCGTTATAAAAAAAGCCCCGCTGGCAGAAAAAGGCTATGAACAGGCAAAAAAACTTAGTCAGATACGACACCGAAATATAATCGATATCTATGGTACATCCAAAAATGACCGTGTTTTTATTCTCGTTATGGAATACTGCACCGGCGGCACTTTGGCAGAACGGTTAACTCGACCATTTGCACTAAATAAATTTTTATCTATTGCAACGGATGTATGCTCTGCGCTGGCTTATACACATGACAATGGATTGGTACATGGCAATCTCCGCCCATCAAATATTCTTTTTCAAGACAATGGCGTAATCAAAGTCAGTGATTTTGGTTTTATTCGCCATTATGAACAATGCTCACAAGAACAAAATTGGTATTCGATTGACAATGAGGACGCATCAGTAAGTGCGGACATATACTCGGCCGGGGTTATTTTTCACCAATTACTAACTGCAAAATTGCCGCAACGAAAACACCTGCGGTTTACTCCTGATGAAACCTTTACTAACTTGCCCGAGGGCATTCAAAGTGTTATTAAAAAAATGCTCTCTCTTGACCCACAAAAACGATTTCGCTCATTTCACGATATAAATGAAGAACTCGAACCCTTTTTGGATGACGAACAAACACTGGTTTTGGATAAAAATGCGATAGCTTTTGATTCTCTTAACACTCCTGAGGAAATAGACGAACGACAACCCACATCCAAAAATCACCCTCGATATATACTCTGGTTATCGCTTATAGCCACTTCGGTTTTTGCCACCTATTTTTACGTACAATACCCAGAGCTGATACAGAAAATAACCGAGTCATTTATTAGGCTAGTTTCTCAGTTGCAGGACTAATTCATTACTGTCCTGATCAATTTCAAACTGGAAATTACGCAGAGTATTCATACCGAGAAGTCCATCTGCCTGTCCGCCCATATCAAAGTCCATAATCGCAATTTCAATATTACTCAAATAAAAAGGACCAAGTTGCAGTTGATCAACTAAATATACATTGCCACGGGTAATGCCATTGGCGGTGTTAAAGAGACGTGTGTCCACCAATCGCACATTCAATCCATGGGAAATTTGATCAAACTTTTGGCGGGTGATTGTTGTTAATGATGCGCCGGTATCCAACACCAGATTCAATGTTTGGGATTCCAACCCAAGTGGTACAAGATAATGACTACCTCGTCTCGTTAAAGCAACCCGCTCAGACTGACGATTAACGCTTCGATTATTTGCAGGCTGATCGACACCGTTCTGACCATCCAATTTGCTAATCAAATCCTTGGCTTTGTCCCCCAAATCAATATCCGAACTCAACTCCATGAGTAATGCACGGCCATGAATATACTCACCCGCCATCAAATACACTTCCGCCAAACGAAATTTGTCCGCAGTATTTTGCCTCCCGGCAACGGCCGCATATAAATATAAATTAATTAATTCGCTCCAACGACCTCCCGAGGTGAGGTGTTCATCCACTTCCTGGAAAAACGATTCATAATTATTATTTATTTTTGTTATATCGTTAGTTCGATATGCATAAGATAAGGCCAGTTGAAACTGGTCAACCGCTTCTGTGTAATACTCTAGTTTTTGATTAAATCTCGCCAGTTTAAGCAAAACATCAATATCACTATAAAAGTCGGCCAGAAATACGTCGGTCAACTCAATAAAAGGTTCGTAGTCCGCTTTCTCAAACAAATTATCGAGGTAATTCAAAATCACTGTCTTTTTCTGAGTTGAATCCCCGGCTCCGGTATTTACGCTGGTTGCATACATACGAACCGCATCGTTGAAACGTCGGGCCAGTAGCAGCTCGTTGAGGGATTCTGCAGAATGTGGCTTATTAGCTTCGTTGGGTGTATTGACAATATCGGATTCTTTGGGGCAAGAGCAAACACTATTCTGGGCACTCTGCTCAATAGATCGGCTTTCCTGTTTCTGAGGCCATTGTTGCTCCAAGCTGGTGGGATTCACATCTTCTGTTGATTGAGAAGTGAATTCATTGGCTAGCCATCCAACCATAACGCCCAACATAATCAAGAAAACCTGCTTCATTAACTCTCACTCATATAGAAATGATATTTTCCGACAGCCCAATTCTTCGAAAATTCAGCCGATGCAACATATACTTAACTTGTCGCCAGGGTAATTAGCGTTCTCACATCATGGCAATTTCCGGTTTTAATTTATCGATCGAAGAAGTTTATTACCTTGCCCTAGGAATTTAACAGATTAAGGTTATAATGGCCCACAAAGTGGTTTCTAATAAGCAATTAAACCTCTCTTACCATCATCAGGTTATCTACAATAATCCATGCAAACTGTTTCGTGACCCAGTTGAGGTACCTAGAATTCGGGAAACGCCCTATGCGCTTGAGTAGACTCACCCTAACCACATACTTCGCACTTGGCTCCACCTGCGTTCTGGCCCAAGCACCGCTCAAGCCCGTACTGGAAGAAGTCGTCGTCACGTCGACTCGCCAGGAAGAAGCACTACAAAGCATTCCTATTTCCGTTTCCATATTATCAAACGATTATATTTCCCAGCTTAACCTGCATAATCTGGAAGAGGCCGCGGCAAGTATTCCCAATATTCAAATGTTGAATGATGCCGGCGGAACTCAGTTGTTTATTCGAGGTATTGGCTCAGGTATTAATTTCGGATTTGAGCAGTCAGTTGGGACCTTTATCGATAATGTTTACTACGGCAGAGGGCGTAGCACACGTAGCGCCTTTTTGGATATTGAACGGGTGGAGATTCTAAAAGGGCCTCAATCCACTCTGTTTGGTAAAAATACGATTGCCGGCGCGATCAACATCAGTACAGCACAACCTACTGCTATTACCGAAGGCTATGTAAATAGTTCGTACACCAGCGAAATTAACGGCAAACAAATTACCACGGTGGTAAACACCCCCATATCATCAAGCCTTCGAGTACGAGCCGCGGCGCTGTTCTATGAAGATCAAGGCTATGTAGAAAATACCGCTCCAAATGGCGAGGACGGACCACAACAGGAAGAGGGTATTGGGCGGCTCAGTCTGGCCTGGAGCGCAACTGAAGATATCGAGTTTACCTTGAAGGGGGAAGTGGGACGATATAAGGTCATCGGGCGTAACGATATGATTAGCCTCGCTAACCCGGAAGCCACAGCGATCTATCAACTCTACGGCGATCCGAATTTTACAGCTGATTTCGATTACAAGAAGGCCTCACGGGATTTACCAAACCGTCCCCAAGAGGATCTAACCCAAACTCAGAATTTGCAGCTTACGTCAGTTATTAATCTACCAAACGGCACACTTCGATCTATTACCGCCTATCAAGGCTATGATGCCGAACACATAATGGATGCGGACTACGGCCCCATCCCATTTCTCGACCGTGAACGCCATGAAGACCACCGGCAGTTAAGCCAGGAGTTTTTATTAAATGGCAGCCTTAGCCGATCAGTGGATTACTTCGCAGGCGCTTATTTTCAGCAAGGTAAGCTTGATAGCCATCAAACCACGAAATTTATGTTGTCGTCGATTCCGCTCGTCGAAAGCCGGCTCGTTGCGCTAACCGGGCTGGCCCCCGGCGTGATGGACGCAGATAACGTTACCCATTTTGATCAGGACTCCCACTCCTATTCTGCATTTGCCTCACTTACCTGGCGACCAGCAGATAAAATCCAAACAGAATTAGGTGTGCGCTACTCGAAAGAACACAAAGAAATCAGCAAATCATCTATTGTTGCGGCACCAGGCGAAACAGTGACCGACCCTGAACGCGCTTTTGCACTAAGCAGTTTCAATCCGATATCACCACTCCGTACTCCACCATTCAGCCTCGCACTTGCAAATGAATACAGCTACCAAAAAGAGCGTACTGAGGAACACTGGACCGGACATCTGAACCTGCAGTTTATTCCATCCAATCAGCATATGATGTATCTGAAACTATCCAACGGATTTAAAGCCGGCGGCTTCGACGAGGACAATGCGCTCGGCCTGGAGGAGTCTGCAGAATTCGAAGATGAAACGGTACACGCCGTCGAGCTTGGTTCCAAGTCTGTATTGGCAGATAACCGAGTCAGATTTAATGTAGCCTGGTTTTATAGCGAATATAAAGATATTCAGGCATCCACTTTTGACGGCAACTGCTGCTTTATTGTTGGTAATGCAGCAAAGTCTGAAACACAGGGTGTAGAGCTTGATATCGAAATTGCCTTAACTCAGGCGTTTACCTTAAGTTCAGCCATCGCGTATCTTGAAGCAGAATATAAGATGTTTCCAAATGCGGCCTGTAATGAAGATCAGGTTTTGGCTTGGCAAGCAGACAGCGTAAACAATCCGTCCGGCTCTAGGGCAGGGTGTAAACAGGATCTTTCCGGTAAACCATTGCAATATGCTCCCCACTGGGCGGCAAATATGCGATTGGATTACCAGACATTTGTAGCCAACAATTCGGATTTCAGGCTTGGTATCGAGGCGGTCTATACCGATGACTTCAATATTGCCAATGATCAGGATGCGTTTTTAAAACAAGAGAGCTACACCAAATATAATGCGTATTCCCGACTCACCTTTGCGGCTTGGGCATTCTCACTTATTGGCAAAAACCTGAGCAACGAAAAAACCTCAAACTGGGGCAATGATGTTCCTCTTGCGTCAATTGGGTTTAGCAAAACCTACTATCAATTTATTGAACCACCCAGAACCATTGAGTTCCAGGTGGCTTATCACTTCTAAAGCTTTACCAGAACACGGCTAAAAGGTAGCACTAAACAACAATGCCGGCTGGGCGTTCTGCAAGCCCAGCTTCAATGTTTTTCGTTTACTCTTGCGATGTTCGTCAATCAAGGTCACCGTAATAAACGATGCTAAACCCACCACCGCAGCCGCAGCACGCACATCTTCGGCATAGGTCTGATGTTCTGCGGCGTAAGTACCTGCAATAACAGCGGCAGTAGCCCCCAAAACAACCCATTGCCCAACAGACATTCCATCGGATGTGGATTCCATCTCAGCACTATCTGCAGCGAATGTAGTCGAGGATATAAAGATTAGGGTTAGACAAATCAAGTACTTCATTATGAACCTTTTATTGTTAGTAAATTGACACCTGGAGCTCAGGTTATTGTTTTAGTGAAAAAATTGGTTGTTAAGATAATGGTTGTCTTATAAAAATGCATTATCAACACCAGCCCTAGACAACGATATTATGATCAAGCATCACACATTCTATTTAAGCCGTAAATGCACCAACGTTTCTATATGTGGAGTGTGGGGAAACTGATCCAAAGGTTGAACCTCGATAATTTTATATTTGTTATCTTGGAAAAATTGAATATCTCGCACCAGAGTTGCGAGATCACAGGATATATAAAAAATATTCTCCATCTTATTCTTCTTACGCAACAATTTATTTTTACTTTTCAATCCATCTCTTGGGGGATCAAGTATCAGGGTGTCAAAATCATTACGCAGGTTGTATATTTTTTCAAAGACCTTTTCGTCAAACAGATTGGCAACCAGGCTTTTTACATTGGGTAGTTTTTTTTCACTCAATGTTTGAATTGCCTGTTGATCGCCTTCCACCGCGAGTATATGCCGATCGGCGTTTGCAATCACCTCGGTAAAATTACCTGAACCGCAGAATAACTCCAATATGGTATTACAACCACTGGTATCGGCTTTTTCGGTCAACCATTCACGCATTCGAATATTCTGCCTGGAGTTACCCTGTTGGAAGGGTAGCCGTTTGTTGACACTGACATTTTCAAAATCGGTGTTTTCATCAATATCCAGTGTTAGCCATTTTTCCCTTTTGGCCGGCACCCAATTAGGGTTCGGCAATTTACGAATTAATTGCTCCAGGGTTTTTCGATTGGCAGGCGACAGAATCAGGCAATCCTGAATTGCAGCGATCTGGTTTGTTCCTTCGGCAACAAAGCCCAACTCCACACCATCAGTTTTAAACTGCGCCCGGTTACGGTACCCCAGTGGCTCTGCCGCCCATATGGGTTGTACTTTATCTTCCGCACCCAGGCGTTCAAAGTAATCTGTGACTCGTTTTTGCTTGGCCACGAGTTGTTGTTGATAGTCAACAAACATCCAAGGGCAACCGCCACACTCATGTTTAGTAAAACCATGATGAGCGCAAGGCGGTTCACACCGTGCAAGGCTCGGCATAATCACTTCCACCAGTTGGCCAATAAATGCCCTTCCTTTTTTGCCAACAATCTTTATCCGACAGGTTTCTCCCGTCCAGACACCGGGAACAAACACCACTGCACCCGATTCATGCGGCGCAATACCCCGTCCATCACTCGCAATATCGCGAATAACCGCCTCAAATATCAAACCCACTTTTGCCATGACAATACCGCTATACACTCACTCAGGCGCAGTTTATCATCGTTACTTGCCACACTAACCAGAAATAAGGTGATTCATGAAAACACACTCCATCATATGTGTTGTATTCAGTTCACTGCTGATGATGAGTTGTTCAGCCAGCAAAGATTCCCCACCCCCTGTTGTTGAGGCCCAACCACAGATAACCCCCTGCCCGGAAGAAAGGCCGCAATTCTGCACACGTGACTACCGACCAGTATGCGCGCAGAAGGATACCGGTATTCGCTGTGTCACTACGCCCTGCAATTCTTACGAATATTTCACCGCAGGTAACGCTTGTACCGCATGTGCAGATGAGAAAGTCATTGGCTATACACCCGGTGAATGCCAGGAGAACACGCAAGAACCATCATGATTCTGACTGAACTCGCGCAATCAAAAAAAAACTTCGCCCTCGCACTGAGCGGCGGCGGTGTAAAAGGACTGGCCCACATTGCCCTGTTAAAAGAGTTTGATCGACACGGACTCCGCCCCAGTTTGATATCCGGTACCAGCATGGGTGCCATTATCGGGGCGCTCTATGCCCGGGGCTTATCTGGCCAGGAAATTGAAGATAAGGTAAGAAGCCATATTCTGCAGAAGGGTGAAAAAGTTAAAAGTGTATTCAAAAGGCGCAAACACCTGCTGAAGTGGGCCAAAGTCTTCACTTTTGAAAAATCACGTGGTGGTTTTTTTACTGCTGACGGTTTATTTGAGCATCTGTTCTATGAACTAAAAGACTGCCATTTTTCCGACCTGGCTACCCCGTTTGTTGCGGTGGCAACGGACTTTTACACTGGCCACGAGGTGGAGCTTAGCCAAGGCGAACTCTTAACCGCCGTTAAAGCCAGTATGGCGGTTCCCGGCGTGTTTGCACCGGTCGAAGTCAATGATCGCCTTTTGGTCGACGGAGGGGTAGTAAACAATCTACCGGTAAAACAGATTTTTAATAAAGCGGATGTAACATTTGCCTCAGACGTCATATCCCTTCATCAAAAACGCGATCCAAACCCGATACAGTCGCTGTCAGGTTCGGTAAATATTATGTTGAGGCAGTCTACACGTCTGCAATTAGAGGCTTATCCGGTTACACATTTAATTGAGCCTGATACAACCGGAGTGGAGCTGTTTGACTTCAGAAAAATTGGAAAAATATTAACCATGTCTGAGCAATCTGTACGGGAGCAAATTAGTTGATCACTCCCGCTAAATATACAGGCTAGCCTATGCGTATTAGCGTTATTATCCCTTTCTACCAAGCCTACTCGTTTTTTGAAGAGGCGTTAAAATCTGTCGTCGACCAAACCTATCCCGCTCAGGAAATTCTCGTCATCGATGACGAATGCTCCGAGAAATCCACAAAGTTTTTATCCTCATTTTCACAAATATCCGTTATTACACATTCACATAATAAAGGCGTAGCCGCCGCCAGAAATACCGGCATAGCCCACGCCAACTGCGAGTGGATTGCATTTTTGGATGCCGACGATTTATGGTTACCGGAGAAACTGGAAAAACAGATGCAGTTTCTTAGCGAAAACCCAAACGTAATTGCCTGTCACACCGGGATAATAACGTTTGACGGGGAAAAAGACCTTAAAACATTTATCGATAAACCCCACCGGATTACGCTACAAGATATGCTGGCAAGCAGTCACGTTTGCCCACCAGCAACACTCATAAAAAAAGAGGTGATCTGTGAAGTTGGTTTATATGATGAGCAATTCGGTTGTACGGAAGATCACGATCTGATTCTTCGTGTTGTCAACGCGGGTTATCAAATTGGTTTTATTGCACAGGCTTTGGTAAAAGTCAGACGCATGAACCAGGGAAATATATCATCCCAATGGAAGCCAATACTAAAAGGCAATTTTGCTTTGCTGAGGAAACACCACTTACTATATAAACACCACCCAGAAATCCGATCGCGCTTTTTCTACCAGACATTGGTTACAGCCAGCGGTAAAGCTCCCTGGTTAACAGCAAAAATCCTTTCTGTAATAGCAAAACTATACCAGGTCACCCATAGAAAGCGGTTGGGCGGTTAGACATACTGGCCGGCACAATAACCACTTGACCAAGCCCATTGGAAATTATATCCACCTAACCAACCAGTCACGTCCAACACTTCACCAATAAAGTACAAACCGTCAACGGTGTTAGCTGCAAATGTTTTTGAGGATATATCATTTGTATCGACACCTCCGCGAGTCACTTCCGCTGTTCGATACCCTTCCGTGCCAGAAGGTTTGAATTGCCAAGACTTAAAGTGCGTAACGATGTTTGACATCTCCTCCTGAGTCAATTGGTGAAACGGTTTATTTAATCCTATTTGTTCCAACCATATTTGACTGAATCGTTTAGGCACAAACTCACCCAAAAGATTTCGCAGCTCACTTTTACTTTGTTGCTCCCGCCAGGAATTGAAATATTCATTCAAATCAATGTCAGGTAGAAAATCTATCGTGACTTGTTCACCGAGATCCCAGTAGTTAGTAATTTGCAATACTGCGGGACCACTCAGCCCTCGATGAGTAAATAACAGAGCATCTTTAAAAGACTGATGTTTACATTGAATAGTGACATCTAAAGACAAACCCGAAAGTTGTTTTGCGATTTCCAAACTATTCCCGGTAAGCGTAAAAGGAACCAGGGATGCCTGGTAAGGAATAATATTTAAACCAAATTGTTTGGCGATATCAAAACCAAACGCCGTTGCCCCCATAGTGGGAATAGATAGACCACCTGTGGCGACAACCAGAGATTCAGATTTAATATCGCCGATTGAGGTTACACATTTGAAATTTTTATTCTTTTTAATTTTTTCAATCGAACACTGAGTGACAATATCCACACCCGCTTTGTCACATTCCGCCAGGAGAATATTTAATATATCCTGCGCTTTGTTCTCACAGAAGAGCTGGCCTTTGGTTTTTTCGTAGTACGCCAGGTGATACTTATCAACCAAACTGATAAAGTCATATTGCGTGTAACGGCTTAAGGCAGATTTACAAAAATGGGGATTTTGAGAAATAAAATTTTCCGGCTCAATATAGTAGTTGGTAAAATTACAGCGCCCGCCACCGGACATGAGAATTTTCTTCCCCACTTTATTTGCATGGTCCAATACAGCAACTTTTCGCCCCCGGTGTCCCGCTGTTGCGGCGCACATTAACCCAGCTGCACCACCACCCAGAATCACCACATCGTATTTCATCACATCAAGTTACCTATGCTGGATCATTACCTACCTCAGGGCACACGCTGCACACTTTTCCCCCAGGCACTAAAAAACCCGCAAAAGATACGTTGTTATCATTCAGCACGCAACTTTCTCCGAAATCAGCGCATATTCGCTACAAGCTTTTCCTTTATGTCAAAACACCGATGCTTTTCATTAATGGGAGACGTAGACTCAACAGGAATGCGATCATTAGATGACCAATTGATTGACCCTTAGGTCTATCTTAACTAAGGACTCAAACTCGAACCCCGGACATGTCAACACGAATCGCCGCTACACAATCAGGCTTTCAATTGTGGCGCTATTTCGATCAGCTTTAACCCCATACATATTGTGAATAAGTCTTATTGTTTTCCTGGCTGGTTTAAACGTTAAACACAATCAATATGACAGTTTTATTACAGATTAAGAGGCTCGAAAAGCATCAATCCGGGTATAGAAAACGGGCAAGCATTTAATTAAGAGAAACTGAAATATAACTGACGTATGTTTGCGCAATATTAAAACGACTGGATATATTATTATTTTTTTGTCTCAAACTAAAAATATGCACCAATATATTGCTTGCTTTGATGAATATATCTTTATAGTCTAAAGAGATAAACATTAAATAGTACTTTGTTCTTCAAAATCTTTTTTTTGTCACTATATTAATCTACAAGAGATGCTTTTTTCGTAATACTTACAAAAAATAAAAATACTAGAAGAGTGAAGTACCTGTATTTACCAGTTTTTTAATACTCTTAAGCACTGAAATATAAATCAAGACAGATCGTCCTTTATGTTTATGGCAGATAGGTAGAAGCTGGTTGTCATACCAAGGAGCGATTGTATGCATAAGTTGTATCCTTCAGATTTGTGGAGCATTGAAATTTACTCTGCAAAGCGACATCAATTTCAACAGCAGGTTGGTGCTCACAAAAAAAACAGGCAAATTGTATTAGGCGACTGTGTAACCGTTACTTTTGAAGATGAGGTAACGGTTCGCTATAGAATTCAGGAACTTATCCGGTCTGAAAGGATTATTGACAAGCAGCAGCTACAGCATGAGCTGGATTTATATAACCCGCTAATTCCCAACGGAAATAATTGGAAGTGCACGGTCAGCACAACTTTTTCTCGCACCCAAATCAGTCACAGTTTTTTGGATGATATTGAAGGCAAAATTTGGTTAACCGTGGATGGCTGCGCACCTTTGAGAGCAGAAATCCGTCTGAGCAAAGTACAAGCACGACTCGATGACAAGCCAGCGACCCTTCGTTATCTTCAGTTCGATCTTACAAAAGATATGATTACCAAACTACAACATGGAAGCCCATTATTTATGGGAGTAGACCACCCAGGCTACTGGGTGGATAAAACCTCTATCGGCAAACACATCGTTACTGAATTAGTAACGGATTTGGCGTCGATAAATTAAAATTTAATGCAAATTATTCCCAGAACTGGTTTTTTATCTCGTCCATTTTTTCCAACAGCGGGCCATCTAACTCTTCCGGTCTGACCCGGTTAATTATGTTGTTCAACACCCGCCGTTCATTTGCATCCAGTTCACCGTCACGCATGGCGATATCAAAAATCTTGCCTAATTCTTCCGCATCAAGCTTGCCATCATCTGCAAAGCAATTGATGGATTTAAACGTCATTTCTAGATAATCTTTGCTTTCGGCCATGACCGCCTCCCAATTAATTCATTTTCCAGAAACCCCACTCTGATTCCTGCTCTTTAAGGTTAGTACCTGATGCGATCAGCATGGAGATTTGGTTGTTTTGTTGATCTTTGTTTTTCCAGAAGCCCCAGAATTTATCACTTTCCAGATGGCGGTTGCCAAGATCCAGATCATCAAATTGGGTTGCCAGGAGTCCGTCAAAAATCGGTACATCCACTTCCGTTGGAACACTCTTGATCATTTGATAGCGTAACCAATCACCGGGGATAGAAAGATATTTGAAGACCGCCAGACCAAACAAAACAGGCAAAACGATGCCCAGAAAGCACATAACGTATTGATTTTCATGCAGGTTTAGCAAAAAAGTAAGATTAAAAACGACACTCAAACCCAGCAATGGAGGAAAGATATAATTCTCATTCCTATGTCGGTTAACAATAAGCACCACCCCGCAGTGAGGACAGACCTGTGGCTTATCGTAATAAACGCCTCCCCATTTCAGGCCTGCTCGATGCAAAGGCAGGAGACAATTCGGACATGATCGATTCATAATTCCCTCTGGCATTTCTCCAAAATGACACACCTAAAAGCAATATTAGACGACACAATAAATTATAATGCGACCGTTATTTGCGTTTTTAAGCGTAAAAATTGAAATCGTGGGTAGGGGAGTATGCGGCTATGCCATCTAAGCTAGAGATAGGAGGCTTGCTCGAGCAGGGCAGTTAGCGCATCTATAACCGATACCTAACCACCAAGCTCTCATTTATTGCATTTGGCTATACTGCTTTATCTTGTTTCAGGACGACTAACTTACATTTTGCAATCGAACTAACAAGCAAAAGCTTAATATTACGCTCTCCGTATTTCGCAATAACGTAAGCCACAGCGCACAAAACCAGAACCGGCAAGATTGGATAGAGTAGCCCGTTGTAGCCAGCATCCAACTTACCCAACTTGATAATCATCGCTATCATCGCGTTTTCGTGGATTAGGTAAAGCGGGTAACTGATAAAACCAAAAAACAGGAACACCCGAGCGACTAACACCCTTTGCGCCAAACGGCTTACCAAAGAAAGAGCAAAGATCGCTGAAATAATCCATGCACCAACAATATCGTATGCCGTAAAGTGTCGAACAAAAATAGAAGAAACCGCCGAAATTACACAGCCATATATAAACCAGCTGTTTTGCCTTTCTTTGAAATAAATGTAGAAACACGCCCCAGCTGCAAACCAGCCAAAATATTCAAATGTCATTACAACAGAAATTTTATGGGCTAAAACAAGAGGGAGGAACTGTGAGTAACCAACAAGCTGCTCGGAAACCACACTCATGACGTAGACCGCAAGCAAGCTTAGAACAAGAATATTTCTGCCAGCAACGAAATAGACAATAGCGGCAAAAATATAAAATTTAAACTCAACATACAGTGACCAATAAGCACCCTCAAGGGACTCAAAGGAATGGCCAAATATCTTACCGAGAATATCCGGTTCCATGAACGTTAAGCCAGGAATGAGATGGATCGCATCAACCTGACCAGCAGGGCGCTCCAGAAAGAACCCTTGCGAAGCAAACACCAGCAGCGAGCAAATAAGCATACCAGGAAATAATCTTAACCACCTGCGGTAGACAAAGGTCTTTATGCCATCACATTTTTCCAGTGTCATTAAAATCACAAAACCGGAAATTAGGAAGAATAACTCAACACCCAACCATCCCATTTTAAAGATGGCCACATGCTGGTAGCTATCACCATATGGAACCAACGCTGGCCAGCGCGAAAAGGCATGGTAGCCAATCACCATCAAAATGGCCAAGCCACGCATACCATCCAAAAAGTCAATTCTATTTGACACTGTACTCTCCCAAACCGCTACTTAATCGCTATTTGTAACGCGTGAATAAAAGGTTGATAACCCGTGGGGTTTAAATGCAAAC
This sequence comes from Teredinibacter sp. KSP-S5-2, assembly GCF_032773895.1. Taxonomy (NCBI): domain Bacteria; kingdom Pseudomonadati; phylum Pseudomonadota; class Gammaproteobacteria; order Cellvibrionales; family Cellvibrionaceae; genus Teredinibacter; species Teredinibacter sp. KSP-S5-2. The sequence goes on from NZ_CP120416.1 coordinate 4,501,056, forward strand.
CATCACCGATATGCAAGATACGTTTTAGGTTGCCATTAGCATCCTTCATATCAGCCCCTGCATCGATAAATACCGCACCATGCTTTTTGGCTAACATATTCAGAGCATTGTTAATTTCGCCAATACGTTGGTTGTAGCCTAAAAGCCCTGATGAAGCCTGTTCATCCACGGGGAGGATAGCGCTTAACACCACTTTCACCTTGGACGGTAACCGTTGCAATATTGTTTCGATATTTGCCACGATCGCCTGGTTACTGCTGGCCCCCGCAAGGTCGTTTACACCAATCGCAATAACAATGACAGATGCACTTTCCAAATAGCGATAGTCTTCAATTCTGCGAATAACACCTGCGCTGGTATCACCACCAATACCCAGGTTAACCGCGTTACCAGCAACAGCATTAACAGCCAATCCCTGAATAATTGAATCACCGATGAAAAGCACCGCACCCTTTGGGATGTTGCCACTTACCCGCTGATGAAAGGTGACCATATTTTGGTAGAACCTGTTCTGATCATACACAGCCAAACCAAGCTTTCCGGCAAATAGGTCTGCATAATAGGGGCGCACTATTAACAATGCCAGTATTGCGTGCAGAATCCCCACATAGATAGCAATACATATGATTAAAACACGAGTTTTACTGCTGTATGAACTAGCCATATACACCTTACAAAACGTATTTATTCATGATTACAATGCATTAATGATTAACGCAATCATAATGACCTGAGGCAGCGTAACCAGAGGAAGAAATAACGCCAGTTTCCAGGATCGCGTTGTCTCTTTTAATACCATGATCTCCGTGTAATCCGTAGATACTCCGGTCATCAAAAACGCGAAACTGTTTCCGGGGGCACCGGCACGGTTAAAAATATCCGCGGCAATTGGCGTCGACCCTTCAGAACACACTTCTAATATGGTGGCCGCGACTAACGTCACACCTAAGCCGAGAATACTCGGGCCAAAATAGGTGCCAAAAATATCCTCAGGCACAAAGACACGAATAAGGGACGCCAAAACAATACCGAAAAATAACCAACGTAGAACCGTGCGGGATTCTTTAATGCCGTCAGTAATGAATACAAGGATGGATTTCGGGGTGATTCTGATGGACGCCAACTCATTTTTTATCGCAGGAACAAGCTGATAATCTTCTGGAAGGTCACACCTATTAGGGTTTCGAGGCAGCACATTTTTCTCAACCAGCACGTCGAATATAAACCCGGTTACTAGTGCGATCGCAATCGAGAGCACAATGAACAACAACGTCCAGGTTAAACCGATCAAGGCAATTAATATAAGTGTCAGGGAAAATGAATTCCACGGGCTGGCAATAAGGAATGCCATCACCTGGCCGGTGGAAACCCCGCGTTCATATAATTTTGCCCCTACCATCAAAATACCGTGGCTGCACAAATCCAACAGCACTCCAGCGCCAGTTGCTCTCAACAAACCTTGCCAACCCCGATTGGTGCCTAAAGCGGAAATAACAATCTCTCGAGGTAATCGCGACAGTAACGCAACCATCAAGATACCGAACAACGCACCCCAGGCCATAGTATTGACCAAGTCAAATGAAGCGTGGCCCAGTCCGTGTATTTTATCGGCGTAGGCCAGAGGTAAACTTGGATTAATAAGGTGTACTGCGTAAAAAAAGATAACGAAGCCTGCTGAACACCACAATAAATAGTCAAACTTTTTTGAGTCAGTATCGCAACACGACACTTCCATCTTGCTCTCTGATGCAGCAGACCCACAACAAGAGTTTTTCTGTTGAACAGTTTCCGTTGGTTTCGAGTCGCAACAGGAAGAGGCTGCCTCTTTCTTGATATCGGTTTGATTACCGCAACACTTTTCAGACACTTTGACACCTATATACACAGATTGCTGTAGTCAAAACCCACATTGTTTATACCGTTACTTTTTTACAATGTTAATTCCGGGTTTGCTCTTCATACCAGGTAAGCAGCTCAATGGCTTCTTCACGTGTGTCGCCACAAAAAAACTTTTCTGGTCGAAACTGCTGGCAAACTTTCGGATATTGGCTTTGACCCCATATCCGGCAGTTCATTGTCTCCAAATTTAAATTGACACAAACGGTACCCGCAGGCTTTCCATTGGGCATACCCGGAATCGGGTTGTTAATCGACGGCACAATACAGCATGCGCCGCAATTTGGTCGGCATTCCATATAGCAGTTACTGGGGTTTAAGAATCTCTTGCCACCAGTTTAATGGCGTTACACCGTCGGCAGGATCGTAGACATTACCGTAAAACCAGGCACTTTCCGTCTCTTCACCGATATGATCATTCAGTATCGCTTCAATCTCTTTAAAACCGCAACTCACATGAATACTGTAGACAAGTAACCGCTCGTTTTCGAAATCCAGACTTCCCCCCAGTTTTTCCAGGCGGGGTGTAACATCGGCTTCAATCGCACCAATATCCTGCTTGGCAAATACACGGATACTCAGATTGCCAGAACGTTTAATGAGTTCAAATGTACGCTCGTCCTGGTTGAGCTTTACGTTGTCACCTTTAGCCACACCCTGGACAAAACTGGGCGATTTAATTAACTTGCAGCTATCATCATCTAATATTTCTACCTGTAGCCGCTCAACCACGGGCTGACCATCTGGCCGTAAGCCAGCGTATAATTCAATAAACTGATAATTACTCATATAAAAAGGGGCCCCTTCCAGCTAAGCTCCGCATTATAGTTCATAGTCGGCTTCATTAAAGGAGACATTCATGATCCGCACTTTTGGTTTACTCACCTTTCTCTCTATCGTATTTCTCGCAGGCTGTGCCGAAAACCCGGTAACTGGAGAATCGCAGTTTTCGTTGATTTCTCCCGCGCAGGAAGTGGAGATCGGCAAGAAAAATTACGGCCCCTATCAACAACAACAAGGCGGTCGGTATATCGTCGATCCGGATTTAACCCTGTACGTGAATCAAATAGGGCAAAAACTGGCTAAAGTCAGCGATAGACCCAACTTACCCTATGAGTTCGTTGTGTTAAATAACGATGTTCCCAACGCATGGGCGTTACCTGGCGGAAAAATTGCCGTTAACCGAGGACTCCTGTGGATGCTGGAAGACGAAGCCCAGCTGGCAGCCGTACTCAGTCACGAGATTGTTCACGCCGCCGCCAAGCACGGTGCAACGCAAATGACCCAGGCAACATTACTCGGGATCGGTGTCAGTGCCGCAGGAATGGCCTCACAAAACTCTGAGTATGGGCAATTAATTTCAATGGGTGCAGGTTTGGGCGCAGGCTTATATCAAGCTCGTTATGGACGCCAACAAGAACTCGACTCGGATTTTTACGGCATTAACTACATGGTTAAGGCAGGCTATGACCCTCAAGCCGCAGTGGAGTTGCAGGAAAAATTTGTTGAACTCTCTAAAGGCCAGCAAAGTAACTGGATGTCAGATCTATTCGCCAGCCACCCACCATCACAGGAACGGGTAGACAAAAACCGACAAAAAGCCCAATCACTCGGTAAAGGTGTGCGCAACAAAGAGCTTTACCAAGCGGCCATAAAACAAATCAGAAAGGACCGCGCCGCGTACGACCTCAACCAAAAAGCCCGCAAAGCACTGGCAGACAACAATATCAACAGCGCGTTGGCCCTGACTCATCAAGCGATAAAAATGCAGGGTAACGAAGCCTTGTTCCACATTACCCGCGGCCAGGTCTATATGGCGCAGAAGCAGTTTGATAACTCAGCCAAAAACTTTTCCAAAGCTGTGGCGCTTAACCCGGAGTATTTCCTGGGCTACCTAGGTTTGGGATTATCTCAACTTGAACAAAAGAGCAGTACTAACGCCAAAAGCAATTTGGAAAAAAGTACTCAATTGCTACCCACCCCAATAGCGGCGTTTCATTTGGGTGAACTGGAATTAGCTGCAGGGAATCGAGACAAGGCTATCGGTTATTTTCAGTTTGCCGCTCAAGATCAGGGACAAATCGGCCAGGCAGCCAAGCAACAGCTTGCTCAACTACAACCAGCTACAACAGCACAATAGCTATTCGGAATTTTTGCAGGACATATTGAGTGGCGCGATCCGCGTCACTCTCTTTTTCTCATCACGCCAGTATTACTTCAATTAACAAGCAAAATTGCCTTCTTTTCGTCGACGTTCGCACTCTTTTCTTATGTTTTCGCACGCGGTTACTTTACCGGGAGAGGTGGGATTGCCTTGAATACAAGCCTCTCTTTTTGCAGCCAATTCCTGATTACTCATTCCCCGAATACCACCTTCACAGCCAAGAAGTATCAGGCTAGACAAGAGTAAACATAAATAAGTGAATCGAGTGGATAAACTCATAGCGCCTCAATGGTGTGTTTAATTATTTTAAATGGCTATGTATGAGTTTAGCTTATTCTTAAAAGATCGTTTCGTTTCTTGGAAAAACACCAAAAACGTATAAAAAACACGCTACCTGGGTAGAGGGGCTCGCATGCTCTGCTCACGTTCTTCGATTTGTTTTTCAATTTCTTTGATGGGCAGGTGACGAACATCTGTGCCATAAACAAGATAAATCACCTGTTCAGCAATATTCCGGGCGTGATCACCAATGCGCTCCAAAGAGCGTAGCGCCCAAGTAACATTCATCACCCGACTGATTGAGCGGGGGTCTTCCATCATAAAGGTGATCAGTTCACGCATTGCCGATTTGTATTCCCGATCCACATCTTTATCTTCCCGGACCACCCGTATTGCTGCCTTCACATCAAAACGGGCAAACGCATCCAGAGCCAGATTAATCATCTGCGCAACATTCGCGCCGATATGACGAAGCTCAACATAACCGCGCGGGGCTTCACCTTCTTCGCTGAGTGCCAGCGCCATTTTGGCAATTTTATTGGCCTCGTCACCAATACGTTCTAAATCCCGAGTGGCTTTGGAAACCATCATGACCAGACGTAAATCAGATGCTGCCGGTTGCCGTCGAGCCAGGATCAACGTGCACTCATGATCCAGATTAATTTCCCACTGATCAATTTCCTGCTCCAATCCACACACTTCATCGGCCAGATCCACATCCACCGTTTCAATCGCCTTTACCGCATTAACGACCTGATTTTCCACCATGCCGCCCATCTCCAGAAAATCTGAGCGAAGAGTTTCGAGGTCGGCATTAAATTGCTGCGATATATGTTGATTCAGATGAGTCGCGTTCATTGTTTTCATACTCTAAAAATACCTTACCCCAAACGACCAGTAATATAGGCTTCTGTCAGCATATGTTCGGGGTTGGTAAATACTTTTTGCGTGTCGTTCACTTCAATAATTCTTCCCATGTGAAAGTACGCTGTCCTATCAGATACTCTAGCAGCCTGTTGCATCGAGTGGGTGACAATTACGATAGTGTAGTTTTTCCCCAACTCAAACATGAGTTCTTCGATTTTGGCCGTGGCAATCGGGTCCAGTGCCGAGCAGGGTTCATCCATCAAAATCACTTCCGGCTGAATGGCAATGGCTCGGGCAATACACAAACGTTGCTGTTGCCCACCAGACAAACTGGTACCGGGTTTGTGTAATATATTTTGCACTTCTTCCCATAATCCTGCCCGACGCAGTGATGTTTCAACAATTTCGTCCATTTCCGAACGGCGGATAGCCAAACCGTGAATACGTGGCCCATAGGCAACGTTTTCGTAGATGGATTTTGGAAACGGATTGGGTTTTTGAAAAACCATGCCCACCCGAGCACGCAAGGTCACCACATCCATTTTCGGGTGATAAATTTCTTCACCGTCCAATTGAACCTGACCGGATACTTCGCAGCCTTCGATAATGTCGTTCATTCGATTCAAACAACGTAAGAATGTGGTTTTACCGCAACCGGAAGGGCCAATCATCGAAATAATTTCTTTGTTGCCGATATCAATGCTGGCGTTATTAATTGCCGCCTTACCATCGTAGGTAACGCTCAACTTACGTACTTTGAATTTAATATCGTCGTTGAGCAACGCTTTACCTACCGCCTGATCAGCATCAGGAAGGGTGGAATTTTCTCCACTGCCAGGTCTATGGGTAGTTTGCTCAGGAGTTTCTACTGTCATAACTTATCTCATTAAAACGACAATCGTTTACCAACGTTTTTCCAGCCGTTTTCGTAACCATACCGCCAGCGCATTCATAAACACCAAAAATGCCAGAAGCACCATGATGGCAGCCGACGTTAATTCAACAAATGCTTTTTCCGGGCTATCTGCCCATAAATAAATTTGCACAGGCAGTACTGTAGCCGGATCAGTAATACCTGAGGGAATATCGACTATAAACGCCACCATACCAATCATCAGTAGCGGCGCGGTTTCACCCAACGCCTGGGCCATACCAATAATGGCCCCGGTTAACATTCCCGGCATGGCAGCAGGTAAGACATGATTCAAAATAACCTGCATTTTCGAAGCACCCACACCGTAAGCCGCCTCTTTAATCGATGGCGGAACCGCTTTGATGGACGCCCGACTGGAAATAATAATGGTGGGTAAGGTCATTAAGGTCAGAACCAGCCCACCCACTAGCGGCACCGAGCGAGGAACACCTAATATGCCAATAAAAATCGCCAGCCCCAATAGCCCAAAAATAATGGAGGGTACGGCAGCGAGATTATTGATATTCACCTCGATAAACTCAGTCCACTTGTTTTGCGGCGCGTACTCTTCCAGATAAACTGCCGCCGCAACACCAATAGGAAATGACAAACAGAAGGTGACTAGAAGAGTCAGCATACTGCCGACTATTGCACCGTAGATACCCGCAATTTCCGGTTCGCTGGAATCGCCGTTGCTGAAAAAACTGGTGTTAAAGCGCTGTTTAATTTGATTGTTGTCTTGCAGTTGTGCAATCCATTGTTTTTGCTGCTCGGACAAACGGGTTGAAAACCCTTTGCTCCCTGTTGCACCAAAGGATTTTATATAGGTATCCACATCGTCGTCGGCCAGAACCCAAAGTGTCTCGTTGCCACCTAGTAGTTGAGGATTTTTCTCCAACTCCGATTTAACCTGATAGGCCACTCCAATACTGAGCAAACGAGCAAGTTCTCGCTGGTCTTCATCCTGCTGCACGGCAGGGAAATTGCTCAATAACGCCTGCTTGACCACAATACCGTAATCAGCTGAGTTCAATTGGTCCAGGTCTTCCATGTCGTAGAGGTACATGGCTTCGCGGTCAAACTGAATATCAAGTTCAATGTATGTTTGACGAAAAGAACTAAAACCACGACCAAATATTTCACTGAAAAGCACCCCCAGAGCCAACATACTAAAGAGCACAGAGAGCAAACCGATGGATTTAAAAATCTTTTCCGAGCGATAACGCCGCTTTAAATTTTTTTGAATTTGCTCCGAAATATTATCCACGCTTTGCGGTTTAATATTTTTCTGATGACTATTCATAACGCTCCCTATGTTTTTTAACGACTCGAAGCGCATAGATATTCAGAATTAACGTGGAAATAAACAGCATCAACCCAAGTGCAAACGCAGCCAGCGTTTTCGGGCTATCAAATTCCTGATCGCCAACCAATAGTGTGACTATCTGAACCGTGATGGTTGTGACTGCTTCCAAGGGGTTTGCCGTAAGGTTGGCCGATAATCCCGCCGCCATCACCACAATCATGGTTTCACCGATAGCCCGGCTCACTGCTAACAAAACGCCGCCAACAATACCGGGCAACGCTGCAGGAATGATAACGGTTTTAATCGTTTCCGAAGGCGTCGCGCCCAAACCAAGTGCACCTTCTTTCAGGGAAATAGGCACCGCGTTAATCACATCATCCGCCAGAGAAGAAATAAACGGGATAATCATAATGCCCATCACCAGGCCTGCGGCCAGCGCACTTTCGGAAGCAACGGTTAACCCCAGGCTTTCACCGAGATTTTTAATAAAGGGAGCGACCGTTAAGGCGGCAAAAAAGCCGTAAACGACGGTGGGAATACCCGCGAGAATTTCCAATGCAGGTTTAACAATATTGCGCGTTTTACGACTGGCGTATTCCGACAAATAAAATGCAGACATAAGCCCAGCCGGGACCGCAACAAACATGGCGATACCTGCAACCAACAAAGTGCCGGTAAACAAGGGAACCGCACCAAAGCTGCCGGATGCTGCAACTTGTCCCTCGCGTATGGCAATTTGAGGGCTCCACTGCAAACCAAACAGAAAATCAAACAACGGCACTTCGTGAAAAAACCGCAGTGACTCAAACAATACCGACAGCACGATACCCACGGTAGTAAATATCGCCACTAGGGAACACGCGAGCAACGCCAGCTTAAATGAATTCTCGACCTTTCTGCGCGCCTCAAATTCGTGGTGAATCCGCGCCCAACTGATCACCATAATGATGGCCATCAAACTGGAAATAAACGCCACCATGGCCCACCAGCTGATCGCCTGAAGCTGGCTGAAGCGGTCAGCAGCATCCAATAAATACCAGGGGGTTTTCCCCGGGAAGCCACCATGAGCAATATTTTCAATTTGGTTCATCACCAAACCGAGTTCGTCCTTGGGCAGGCTGGAGATTTCCGCTGGCAATTCTCGCAAAATGATGGCTCGCACTATGTCGCCATCAAAGAATTTCCACAAAACCAAAACCGTTAAGGAAGGCAAGGCACACCAGAGTGCGGTCAATACACCATGGTAGAAGGGTAAGGAGTTCAGGTGATGCACTCCCCCCAAAGATAAAGCGCCATGTAATGACCGGTTTTGCCCCATAACGTAAGCAAAGCTGGTCATACATAGAATGATGACAACAAATAATAACGTATTCATTCCGTCACACTAATTTCGTTCATTCACCCTGACACAATGATAAAACCCGGCATATGCTGAACATCCACCGGGCTGACAATTAAAAATTGGCGGCGCCTTTTACAAGCTCAGAGGCACCAGATTTTTCACCGTTTTCTTTACATTTTGGCGAATCGCCTTGGGCAGAGGAATCATTCCCTTATCCACAAGATAACCCTGCTCTCCCCAGGCTCGCTCACTGGTAAATTCCCGCAAGTATTCTTCGATACCCGGAATCACATTCACGTGCGCCTTTTTTACATACATATATAACGGGCGAGACACCGAATATCGGCCGCTGATAATCGCATCCATTGATGGCAAAGTCTGCTCAATCTTTGCTGGCTGCACCTTATCCAGGTTTTGTTCCAGATAGCTGTAACCAAAAATACCCAGGGACTCTGGCGAACGAACCAGTTTATTAACCACAACGTTGTCCTGTTCGCCGGAATCGATGTATACGCCGTCCTCACGAATGGCATGGCAGATGGCCTTGTAGCGAGATTTATTACTCGCCTTTAATGCTTTGACCCACGGGTATTTCTGACACCCGGCCTCCATCACCAACTCCGAAAAAGCATCACGGGTTCCCGAGGAAGGAGGTGGCCCGTATACCCTAATTTCCTGCTTGGGAAGCTTTGGGTTAATCTCATTCCAGGTTTTATAGGGGTTATCGATCAACGCATCTGCGAGCTCTCCTTGAGGAATCTGTTTCGCCAACGCCAGAAAAATCTCTTGCCGCGTAATTTCAAACTCTGGAGCCACAATAGAGTTAGCGATGACTATGCCATCGTAACCAACCTTTACTTCGAGGATTTCCGTTACCCCATGACGTCGGCACTTATCCACTTCAACCTGTTTTATTCGTCGCGAGGCATTAGCGATATCCGGGTAACCAACACCAATCCCCTTACAAAATGCGTCCAAACCACCGCCCGTTCCGAGCTGCTCGACTGTGGGCGTTTTAAAGGACGTCGTCCGGCCAAAACGCTCTGCCACCACTTTGGAAAAGGGGTAGACCGTCGATGACCCGACTATCAAAATCTGTTCCCGGCCTGAATAGGCCGCTTGTGACATAAACAATATTGCCAACAATAGCGCGCTTTGAAGTGTTTTAATCACAGGCAACTCCTTAAAGTAAACCTCAAGCTAAGCCGATACCGCTGACTGACTTTTACTCGGCCCGCCATAATATGAATTTTTTGTAACAGTTTTATTTCAGTAGATAATTTTTATCCATTTTGGCGTTTTTTAACCAAAAGGCGCCATTATTCGCCTGTGATTAACCATACAGACAAAATTTGGGAAAAACCCGGCTTTGTTAGGCAGGGAGTAAGCATATGGTTATACTCCCCGTACTGAGCTAAGGCTCTCGCCAAATCGAATAATAAAAAAAGACTATGACCATCCACTTCAATACCCCGGATACTTCCAGCAGCACCCCGGTTATCGCAGCCTGGTTACTCAAACTGGCCCGGCTTATAGATTCAGTAAACACCAAAATTGGCCAAACGCTATCCTGGCTTTGCGTACTTATGGCAATTACCGTAGGTATCGTAGTGTGTTTACGCGCTTACGGTATTGGCTCGATTGCATTACAGGAGTCCGTCACCTATATGCATGCCACCCTGTTTTTGCTTTGCCTAGCCTATACCGCCAAAGAAAACGGGCATGTCCGGGTCGACATCTGGTATAGAAAAGCTTCACGGATAAAGCAAACCTGGATCGATGTATTCGGTACCATCCTGTTTCAATTGCCATTCGCAGTATTTATCAGCGTCATCAGTTGGGACATGGTGATGAGATCCTGGGCTGACGGGGAAGTCTCGGCAGATCCCGGCGGTATTCCTGCAGTGTATTTGCTGAAAACTCTGATCCCCATTGCCGGAGCCTTAATAGCCCTCCACTCAATCAGCGATTTGATTCATAAGACCCTGATGCTGACATACACCCAAGCCGACGAAACCGGAGGCAAAGCATGATTGAGCTTATGCCTCTTTGGATGTTCTTATTCGTGTGCCTGGCATTAATGCTGGGCTTTCCCGTGGCCTTCACCCTGGCCGGAAGTTCGCTTTTATTCGCCGGTATTGGCATTGTGTTCGACATCTTTAATGCCAAACTACTTATGGCTTACCCCGACCGTGTGTTTGGCACGATGACCAATACCACGTTGATCGCGGTACCGCTTTTTGTCTTAATGGGCGTCATACTTGAGCGCTCCAAAATAGCCGAAGAACTATTGGAAAACATGGGGCAGGCACTAAGCCGATTTCCTGCCGGACTAGGTCTGGCCGTGGTACTAGTCGGCATGTTGATGGCCGCCAGTACCGGTATTGTTGGTGCCACGGTGGTCACCATGGGGCTCATGTCGTTGCCAACCATGTTAAAGCGCGGTTATGACACACCGCTGGCAACCGGCACCATATGCGCGACAGGCACTCTGGGTCAGATTATTCCCCCCTCCATCGCCCTGGTTTTACTCGGCGATATCCTGTCCAGCGCTTATCAGGAAGCCCAATTGAGCCTCGGTATTTACGACGCAGCGCCCGTATCTGTTGGCGATCTATTTATGGGGGCCATCATTCCCGGCATAGGTCTTGTCCTGCTGTACTTTGTCTATCTTCTGGTGATCGGAAAAATTTCTCCAGAGAAAGCGCCGGCCAATGTGAACAACGGCCAAACCGTCACTAAATTCAAATTATTACTCAGTATACTGCCGCCCATTGCGTTAATTTTGCTTGTGCTCGGCTCCATTATCACCGGCATGGCTACACCAACAGAGGCGGCTGGGGTAGGTGCCCTCGCGGCAGCGTTACTTGCCTTGATCAAAGGGCAGTTGAACCTGTCCATGCTCAAAGATGTGGTGCAATCCACCACCAAAGTTACCGCAATGGTATTTGCGATTTTATTGGGTGCCTCACTTTTCTCGCTGGTTTTCAGGGGCTTTGGTGGCGAACACCTGATTAGTGAATTTTTTAATTCATTACCCGGCGGCACATTTACCGCTGTTCTGGTGGTAATGGTGGTGATTTTCCTATTAGGGTTCATACTGGATTTTATAGAAATCACATTTGTTGTCGTGCCCATGATTGGCCCGGTACTCTTGGCTTCAGGGGTCGACCCCGTATGGTTAGGAATTATGATTGCGCTGAATTTGCAGACATCATTTTTAACCCCGCCGTTCGGCTTCGCACTGTTTTATTTGCGTGGTGTCGCCCCGGAAAGCGTTCCCACCAGTGCGATTTATCGCGGCGTGATTCCCTTTATTATTTTACAACTATGTATGTTGGTTGCCCTGGCTGTTTGGCCGGAAATGGCAACCTGGTTACCTTCTGTTATCAATCAGTGATGGAATATAAAAACCTATGTCAGACATCGATATCGATGAGGAACCACAACCTGTAGGAGACTTAGCTCTACAAACCCTGACCATGCCTAAAGATACCAACGCTAACGGCGATATCTTTGGTGGATGGCTAATGTCCCAGATGGATTTGGCTGGCGCGATCAGCGCGCGGGAAGTGGCCAAAGGCCGGGTGACCACGGTGGCGGTGGGGAATATGGCATTTTTACGCCCCGTACCTGTTGGCTGCACGGTCAGCTGTTACTGTGAAATATTGGAAGTAGGGCGGTCATCCATAAAAGTCATGATCGAAGTCTGGACCAAACACCCGGATGAATACATCCAGCAAAAAGTCACCGAAGGGGAATTTATCTACGTCGCCATCGACAATAACGGCCGAACCCGACCGGTGCCACACGAACGATAATTACCTACGGTTATTTCTCAGCATACTCCTCTAACAGCGTTAATTGCGCTCGGGTGTTTGCGGTGTGCGCTTGCCAAACCTCTGTCGCACGCTGCTTTTGACGCTCTAGGGCTCTACGATATTTTTTTTGCCAGGGCACTAAACCTGAAGCGGGTTCAACCAATGAAGTTTTATTCAGCCAGGAAGAGAACTTCGGGTTAGTCTGCGTAAACTCACCGTATGAGGCATGTGAGACAGGTCGAAGTTGATAACCTTGTTGATACATTGGCCGTACCACTACGTAATACCGTTCACCCGCGAGCAAAAATGCTTCCAGAATATGACTGGAAACTCCATCGGTACTGAGCAATAAATGTCGGCCAGGCTCAAAAAAGGCATATGTTTTCGAGTTGGGTTCGGCTACCGCAATCGCCTCATCCTGAGCACTGCTAACGTTATAAATGACGGAGTAGGGGTATTTGGCGGATCCGACTTTATCCGAAGGGCGAAGAAATACGATCTGAGCTTGTGTCTCATCTGGTTCGGGCAGGTTTTGGTCTTGAGTTTTCTTTGCTAAAACAGTTTTGTGCTTAGCCGAATCATCAAAACTAAAAAATGTTGTGCCACATGAACAAAGGCTGCCCGCCAACATCAAAACCAAAAGAACCTTCTTCACCCCAAACTCTCCTTTATTTTAATTTGTAACCACCGTGCTTAAATCAGCATTATTTTACGATGCGCATTCTGCCAGTCATCAAAAAGCAAATTATGCAACCTTGTAACAAAATGGATCAATAAAGAAGCGAATAACGCCACCAATTATGATGACGTTATCATTAGGGGAAGTTAACGCTTATTCAAATACGCTTTTTCGCTAATTTCGAGGTACTCATTTGCTCCTTTCAGGAAGCCCATATAAGAGCGATATACTTTGGCAAAGTGTGGATCTTTATCCGCCAATTCCTCGTATACCTCGACACTGGCCTGCTTGAATGCTGTTAAAACATCATCGGGAAATGGTCGAACATCCACCCCATGTTTTTCCACAAGTTCGACCAGAGCCGAGTTATTGCGCGCAGTGTACTCGTCCAGCATATCCTGGTTAACCATTCTTGCCGCAACCTCAATCATTACCTGTAAATCCTCCGGTAGAGAATTATAGGCATCCTTATTGACGATAATTTCCAAGGTCGGGCCCGGTTCATGCCAGCCAGGGTAATAGTAGTATTGGGCAATCTGGTGAAAACCAAACGCCAGGTCATTGTATGGGCCAACCCATTCAGTGGCATCAATCACACCAGATTGCAATGAAGTATATAACTCACCCCCAGGAATATTTACTGCGGTACCCCCTGCACGGGTAAATACTTCTCCCCCC